>CAXEVV010000029.1:0-20957 GCA_963999845.1 uncultured Rhodobacterales bacterium
TAGCCAACTCCAATTAAAACTCTCAAATTATTTGGCTTATCCATAATTAGCTTTGAGCTTTATTACCTAACAAAAAAATACTGCTTTGATTGATCTATAAGTTGTTATTGTTCGTATTTTAAAGTTAACATGTAATTTAAATCTGTTTAAGCACTGGAATAAATCATGAATGTTCATGCCTCCAACAACAAAAATACTGTGGAAACTCCTCAGAGATCAGATAGTCTAGATAATCTACGACAATGGCTGTCCGACGGTGCAAGGCGCCAGCTTACTGATGAAGAGTTAGAGGCTATAGAATTTCTTATACCAAAAGCAGAAACGTATCCGGTCTTTAAGACAGAATATCCGCATGATTTTGAAGTTAGTAAAGATTATGCTTCAAGAATGCCAGACCTACAAAATGGGCCTGCTGCAATGATTAAAGGCGCACACCAATCCATCCAGCATGTTGGTATTTCTAATTTCAGACTGCCGCTTAAGTTTAAGAAAAAAGATGGTGGTGAAATGACCCTTGAAACCTCTGTAACTGGCTCAGTCAGCTTAGACGCAGACAAAAAGGGCATAAATATGTCCCGAATTATGCGTAGCTTTTATAAATATTCTGAAACAACATTCAGTTTCGAGGTTATTGAGTCTGCGTTAGAGGATTACAGAGAAAATTTAGATACCTTTGATGCAAGAATTATGCTTCGTCTATCGTTTCCCCAGTCCATAAGCAGTCTACGGTCAAATCTGAAAGGTTTTCAATACTATGATATTGGCGTGGAAGTTGTGGATAAAAATAACGTTCGATCTCGTTACCTGCATTTAGATTATGTTTACAGCTCTACATGCCCGTGTTCACTTGAATTGTCAGAGCACGCAAGAAAAGAACGCAACCAACTGGCGACGCCACATTCCCAGCGTTCTGTGGCTAGGGTTTCTGTCGAAATCCTAGATGGTCCCATGCTATGGTTCGAAGATTTAATTGACATTTGTAGGAGTGCAGTGCCAACGGAAACACAGGTAATGGTGAAAAGGGAGGATGAGCAGGCGTTTGCAGAAATGAATGCAGCAAATCCCATTTTTGTAGAAGATGCCGTTCGGCTTTTTTGTAAAGCATTAAAAACTGATGATCGAATTGGGGATTTTCGCGTTATTGCTAGCCATCAAGAAAGCTTGCACAGTCATGATGCGATTTCCATTATGTGTGAAGGACCTACTTTTGACCAGAACACTTACGATCCCAAAATGTTCTCCAGTCTCATTCATGTAGGTTAGTAGTAACTCAAGCTTGACAGGGAGCTTATCTCGGTCCAAGCGTAGGATATGCAGTTAGATCTACGTCCCATAGGTTATGTCATAGGAATTCTTCTGACCTTGCTAGGTATTGCCATGTTAGTTCCTATGTTTGTTGATTTTTTAGAAGGTCGAGGGTTTGTAGGCGTCTTTGCTGAAAGTGCTCTGATTACAGTATTAACAGGAAGTTTTCTTGCAATTGCCTGTTCGAATGGAAAGGCTGAAGGCCTTGATATTCAAAAAACAATCCTTCTGACGACAGGCGTATGGATTGCTCTTCCGTTATTTGGTTCTATTCCATTTATTATAGGAAGTACCCAACTTTCTTTTGTTGATGCACTTTTTGAGGCTGTCTCTGGTGTAACGACTACTGGTTCGACGGTTTTGTCGGGTCTCCAAGATTTACCGAAAGGCATCCTTTTATGGAGAGGTATTTTACAATGGTTGGGTGGGATTGGTATAATAGTAGTAGCCATGGTTTTCCTGCCTGAACTGAGAGTAGGTGGCATGCAAATTTTCAGAGCGGAAGCCTTTGATACAATGGGGAAAATACTGCCACGAGCAACTACTATTTCGCTGCAGATATTTGTAATATATCTAGGTATAACGGTTATGTGCGCTTTATCATATGTTGCGGTTGGCCTGACAGCTTTTGATGCGATAGTTCACGCATTCACTACGGTTTCAACTGGCGGCTTCTCTAACTATGATTCAAGTTTCGGTCATTTTTCCGGGGCAGTAGAATATGTAGCTATAATCTTTATGATAATGGCGGCCCTACCGTTTGTTCGTTACGTGCAACTAGTTAATGGGAATAGTCGAGCAATTTTTAGCGACACACAGATTAAAACATTTTTAATTACTACCTTCTTAGTTGCCACTTTTGTATTTTTTGTCTTAAATAATCTCTTCCCAGGCGATTGGGAGAGTGCTCTACGCAAATCTCTCTTTAATATTACCTCGATCATTTCTGGAACAGGTTATTCTAGTGACAATTATATGGCATGGGGTGGCATGCTTGTTTCTGTGATTTTTTTTATTGGGCTGATTGGAGGTTGTGCTGGTTCCACAACTTGTTCGGTAAAAGTCTTCCGATATCAGTTGGTTGCTTCTGCTATTCTGTTACAGCTTAGAAAAATTCGCTATCCCCACAGAGTACTAGTATTGAAGTATGATGGTCGCCCTGTGGCAGAAGATGTACTCCACTCTGTTATGACGTTTTTTGTTGTGTTTTTTTTGAGCCTTGGGGTCCTGGCTATATTACTATCTATGACGGGATTAGATTTAATTACCTCCGTTTCAGGAGCGGTCACAGCATTAGGCAATATAGGTCCTGGTTTAGGAGACAAAATAGGGCCATCTAGTAATTTTATGGGATTAAACGATGCAGCAAAGTGGTTTTTAATAATAGGAATGCTGGTTGGACGTTTGGAACTAATGGCAGTTTACATATTATTTACACGAAAATTTTGGAGAAATTAACTGAAGTTTACTATTTCTCCCAGCAACTAACTAGGGCAGTTACTTTGTTAGCAATAGACTCAATCTTTCCAAGGTCTAGAGGTTCCATCCTGTAAGAGCGTGCAAGTTTTGAAGCATTTAATTCAAGTAAAAAATTATTTATTGCCTGCGCTTTAATTGCGATTTGAGCGTCCGAATTCTTCTCTCCGTTTGTATCAGCTAAGTGTAGGCCAATAAAATTTCCTGACGAATCAAATATTCCTCCACCGCTATCACCCGGTTGAATGGGAAGTGAAAAGCGGAATTTATTTTTATTTCCTTTTAGGTCTACCGTTTCTTTAAAAACTCCTTCCCTTAAGGTAGGTCTTTTTAATTTTCCTTGATATGGGAAGCTTACCAGTGAAATCTTTTCACCAACCCTCGGCTTAGTGCTCGAATATTGAATTATGCTTAGTGGTTTCAAAACCTTTTTGGGTATCAGTATTGCAACGTCCAAATCGTTGTTTTCCAAAAATATGCTATAGTCATAAATGCCGTTTACAGTTAAGCGGGAACATTCCGACAATCCACTTGATTGCGTTATTATTTTTGCTTCGTTATCAATAAAAAGACCAGATCGTGAATATTTGGGACGACGTATTTTGAATCCAAGCCTCTCAGTAAGATTTTGATCCTCATTTGAATCTATTTCTTTCCTGAGAGCTCCTGGAATACTTTCAAATTCTAATCTCATTTTTACCAATAATCTCTTTGCGGTGGAATCTTCTTCAACTGGCCATACAATGCCAAAGCCTTTGACGTGGTCATTCGTACTGACTGCTGTGAAAAAGCTCTCAAACTCATTATTTTTACCTGAAAATTCAAATGAGTTTTTTAGCAATACTCTTTTTGCTTCGATAGGAATTATTTCCAAATCTTCCATTGCTTTAAAAAGTATTTTTAAATCATATTCATCACCATGCTGCGATATTAGGAAAATTTTTATTTTCGATGAAGATGTAGCTTCGTAAGTTATAAAAGGCGGTGAAATTTCGGTTGGTTTTGTGAATGAAATCGGTAGAGGAATTTTAATTCCTGCTAAAATATTTCTTTCTGTTCTGAGTCCACTTTCAAATAATGGTTCTAAATAACCTTTTATAAGTTTAGATTGTTGAGGGATTGTCATATATCCCGTTGCCTCAAAGTTATTATCAATTTGCCATTCAGTAATTGCTTTTCGAGTCCCAGGGCCATATTGTCCATCGATTACAGAGTCGTAGAAGCCCTCTGAAACCAAAGCAGCCTGTACTGCTTTTTTATAAAAATCACTTAATTGGGAGTCGAAAAACTTTGCTCTTTCGAGAGATTCTAGCTCTTCTAGATTTGAAAATACCAGGTCCTTACTTTCTGAAGTAAGCAACTGGCTGCTGTTTAAATCAAATTCATAATTTTGATCATATTCGGCGCTTTCGTTATTAGAGAGGTTTTCAAGGTCCTCCATTGCAAACGATCCAGTTGTCCATATTTTTCTACCATAGTTTGCACCGTCGGTTATAAAGCTATCTGGCGAAATCAATCTAGTTTCCAACTTAGTGTTTAAAACTTCGAATGCTTGTTCCGCATTATATGGTCCGAGGGATACAGCATACCAACCGTCATCTAAGGAGAAAATATTAATTTTTTCGCTCAAAATTTTTGAAAACTGCTTTGTTGATTCTTCAGCCCTAATTATGCTTGGCAGCGTCTCAACTTGTATCCAACGGCTGTCGTTTGCAGATGCAAAAGTACTGATCAAAAGATATATTATGAAGATTTTTTTAATCATAGTGTTTCCGACTATTGGACATTTAAGGCTATCTAGTGATCATGCTACAAAATATCCACAATAAAAATTTTTTGAAATCATTTGAAATCAATAATCTGTTGCTGATTGACCCTAGTAATAGCATTGCATAAGTAGGTGGCAAGCAGGTATATGAAAACACATGGTAAAAATAATGAATGTTGCAAATCCAAAATCATTTCAGGAAATTATTTTGAGGCTGCAAAACTATTGGTCAGAAAATGGTTGTGCTATTCTTCAACCTTACGATATGGAGGTGGGAGCAGGGACCTTTCATCCTGCTACTACACTTCGATCTCTTGGTGAAAACAATTGGGCTGCCGCTTATGTTCAACCATCGAGACGACCAAGTGACGGCAGATATGGCGAGAACCCAAATCGACTTCAGCATTACTACCAGTACCAGGTGATAATGAAACCCAGTCCAGAAAACTTCCAGGATCTATATTTGGGATCTTTAGAGGCGATTGGATTATCAATGAGTATTCATGATATCCGATTTGTTGAAGATGATTGGGAGAGCCCAACTTTGGGTGCTTGGGGGTTAGGTTGGGAGGTGTGGTGTGACGGCATGGAGGTGAGTCAGTTCACATATTTTCAACAGGTTGGTGGTCATGATTGTAAACCGGTTTCGGGCGAATTGACTTATGGGTTGGAACGGCTGGCAATGTATGTTTTAGGCGTGAACCATGTAATGGATATGCCATTTAATTCTCCTGATGCGCCTGTGCCATTAAAGTATGGAGATATTTTTCTGCAGACGGAGCAGGAATACGCCAGATGGAACTTTGATGTCGCGAATACAGATATTCTTTTAAGAAATTTTGACGAAGCAGAAAAAGAATGTGAGCGTATTTTGTCTCATGATGAATTAGATCCAAAAACAGGTAAAAAAATAATTATGGTGCACCCTGCCTACGATTTTTGTATCAAAGCCAGTCATTTTTTCAATCTCTTAGATGCACGGGGGGTAATATCTGTAACAGAGAGACAAGCATATATTGCCCGGGTCAGAAATTTAGCGAAGAAATGCGCAGATGCTTTTTTACAGACAGTCGCAGGGGGACAAAAAAATTGAACGGAAAAGTGATCGTTGCTTTGCTAGTTTTTCCAGCAATTTTTGCGGGAGCAGCTCTTTATTATTTGCAAATTTTTAGCTTCTATGAAGAGATCGTTCCTGATGGTAAAACAGATGTATCTATATTGCAGAAAAAAAATGAGCTTCCAGAGGTTATTAATTATTCAAACTTTAGGGCTATAAGTTCAGAAAGCTCACCTATAAGATATCGGGCTTGTTTTGAAACATCAGAAGATCTTGATGTTTTACGCGAAAATTATCTGGTATATGAAGATGCAGTGCCTAAAATTGCTCCATATTGGTTCGACTGTTTTGACGCTAAGGAATTAGGTTTGGCCCTGAAAGATAGGGACTATGGTGAAGTATTTCTATCCAAGAAAAATATCGTGTACGGAATTGACAGAGTTGTTGCAATTTTGGCAAATGGGAATGGTTACGTCTGGCATGAAATAAATGAATGCGGAGATAAGTTATATGATGGTTCCCCAGTTTCAAATGAGTGCCCCGAGAAAGATTAGTCATGTCAGATTTGTTAATAGAACTATTTTCAGAGGAAATTCCAGCAAGAATGCAGGAAATTGCTGCTCAACAGCTAAAGAATAAAATGGTTCTTTATCTCGCTGAGGAAGGTCTGTCTGAAATTAGTGCAACTGCGTTTTCAACTCCACGGCGTCTTACACTTTTCGTGAATGGTATTCCTGAAAAAAGCCCCGATACCAGAGAAGAACGCAAAGGTCCCAGAATAGATGCACCCCAAAAGGCCATAGACGGTTTTCTAAGAAGTGTTGATTTAGAACTAGATCAGTTACAAATAAGAAACGACGGTAAGGTCGACAAATATTTTGCATTGATAGAAACCTCTGGCCGTGCATCAGAAGAAATTATTGAGAAAGCTTTAGAGAAAACAATCAAAACTTTTCCTTGGCCGAAGTCTATGCGTTGGGGTTCTTCATCATTAAGATGGGTTAGACCTCTTCAAGGAATCCTGTGTATTCTTACAAAAGATGATGAGCAACGGCTTATTGATTTTGAGATAGAGGGAATAAAGTCTAAATCTGTCACCACAGGTCACAGGTTTATGGCTCCTAAATATTTTAACGTCAAAGATTTTGAGGATTATAAAAGAAAATTACGAGATGCTTTTGTAATCCTTGATCATAGTGAACGGTCAGAAATAATATTGAACGATGCAAATAACTTGGCTTTTGCAAATGGATTAGATTTGATAGACGATCCTGCCCTTTTGGCAGAGGTATCGGGTTTGGTCGAATGGCCTGTAGTCTTATTAGGTGACGTGGATACTGCCTTTTTCGAGTTGCCTGCGGAAGTTCTTCAGGCCTCAATGAAAGAACACCAAAAATTTTTCTCTCTAAAAAATCCAAAAACTGGAAAAATTGAAAAGTTTATTACCGTTGCCAACATTGAAACTGCAGATAATGGCGCGACGATCCTGGAGGGAAATCAAAAAGTATTATACGCGAGATTATCAGATGCAAAATTCTTTTGGGAAAATGATTTACGACTAATTCAAAAAGATGGACTCAGTGCTTGGTCAGAAAAGCTTAAAAACGTTATGTTTCATAATAAGCTTGGTAGCCAGGGGGATAAAGTTTTACGTATCTCTGCTTTGAGTCAGAAACTGGCAAAGCGGTTAGAATGCGATGTCGAGACTGCAAGAATAGGTGCAGAGATATGCAAGTGCGACTTAGCTTCTGAAATGGTTTATGAATTTCCAGAGCTGCAGGGTGTTATGGGTAGATATTACGCTTCTAGCGCTGGGTATCCTGAAAATGTGGCTAAAATTTGTGAACAACACTACGCTCCCAGAGGTCCTAATGACCCAGTTCCGTCGACGTTGACTTCAATAGTGGTGTCGCTTGCTGATAAATTAGATACATTGCTAAGCTTTTGGATTATCAATGAAAAGCCCTCAAGCTCAAAAGATCCATTTGCATTAAGGCGATCTGCGCTAGGTGTTATAAGAATAATTCTGGAAAATGATCTGGAATTAGATCTAGCAGACTTACTTTATAATCACCTAGAAAATGTATCTATTTTTGGTTCTGATAGAGATGCAGTACCTGACTTAATGAATTTTATTCGCGATAGGTTTAAAATTTATCTACGTGATAAAAATATTCGTTACGATGTGATTGATGCATGTCTTGATGTTGGAAAGATAGGAAACCTTAGTCTGATCCAAAAACGAATTAATGCTCTTACAAATCTCTTTCAGAGTGAGGACGCTGAGGACTTTTTGCAAGGTTTCAAACGTGCAAATAACATTTTGGCAAAAGCAGAGCAAAAGGATGGTGTAGAGTATTCATTCGGAGCAGACGTCAAATATATGGAAGATGTTTCCGAAAGGGAATTACTTGATGCTTTGACTATGCAGCACTCAACCGTAAAGACTGCGGTATCTGGTGAAGATTTTCAAAAGGCAATTTTGGCCATATCTGATCTGAGAAAGCCAATAGACTTTTTTTTTAACTCTATTCAGGTCAACTCTGAGAATGACATTGTTAGGCGGAACCGATTAAATTTGCTCGGTCAAATTCGAAAGACTTGCAATTTAGTAGCCGATCTAAGCAAAATTGAAGGTCAGTCGAGTTAGCAGTTTTTAATTTTTTCTTAAGTTTCTTAGTGCAATTTTCGCAATATGATGATTACCTAATTCAGATGCAAAATGGTTTTTTATATGGAAAATGATATGGAACGGCTTGAATTAGATTATGAGCTAATTACGCCATCCGCTAGAATAGCAGCTACTACTCATGGGGGCAGAGCAAAGTGTTTGCAACGATTGCTCCGATTAGATCTACCGGTCCCCAGAACGGTTGCAATTTCTTTTTCCGGCGTACACTCAATTGCGGCAGGGCATTTTGAGGAACTCTTAGATCTTTTAGATAACTTTAATAATGACGATCTTTTATGTGTGCGGCCATCATCTGAAAGCCCTGATTGGGGTGGCCCCAGTGCAATCATGAACATTGGCATGAATGATGTGCGTTATGATGAGTTAAAACAAAAGCTGGGCGCAGATATGGCTTCATCAATCTATATAGAATTTATACAAGCCTATTCGCTGCATGTGGCGAGATTAGACCCTGATATTTTCAATCAAGTTGACCATGGAAGTAGCGATGCGTTGCCGCACGTATTAGAAATATATGAAAGTGAGGCAGAGCAAGAATTTCCGCAGAACATTACTGTTCAACTCTCTGAAATTCTTAGGTCGATGGCACGAACCTGGGAAAGCACCACAGCGAGATTGTTGAGACAAGCAAAAGGGGCTCCGATAGATGCAGGGCTGGGCTTGGTTGTGCAAGAGATGGCTTTTGGTCTGGGCGAAGGGGAAAGTGGAACTGGGGTCTTGCAACTTATTGATGAAAACAACGGCAGACCCAAAATTAAGGGACGATACACACAACAATCGCAAATAAGACCAAAATCGTCTAGTGACGGCACACTTTATTTGACTAAAGATGTGAGAGGTTTGTCACTAGAAGATAACAATGAAAAAATTTTTAGACAATTAGTGGATTTTGCCACTCTGATGCGCATCAAGTTGCGTGAAGAAATGCAAATTGAATTCAGCATTCAAAATGGAATTCTACACATATTGGATGGTATCAAAACTCCCAGAAAGTCACAGGCAGCCGTTAGGGTGGCGGTAACGCTTGCTGAAGAAGGAATTATTTCTCGTAGCGAAGCTATGATGAGGATTGAGCCAAGAGCAATAAGTGAGCTTCTTCACAGACAAATTGATCCTGAAGCTGAACGAGATATCTTGGGTGTTGGGGTGGCTGCTAGTCCGGGCGCTGCAACTGGAAAAATTGTTTTCTCAGCAGAGGCTGCTCAATCATATGCATCGAGGGGAGTTAATTGCATTTTGGTCCGCAGAGAAACTTCCCCTGAGGATGTAAGAGGAATGCACGCAGCTGCTGCGGTTTTGACTGAGAGAGGTGGGATAACTAGTCACGCTGCAGTTATAGGAAGAGGCATAGGGTTGCCTTGTGTAGTTGGTGCGACGGATATTCGATTTCAAATGAAGAGAAAAACTTTAATTTGTAGAGATGGCCGTCAATTAGGAGAGGGAGATGAAATAACTGTTGATGGAACAAGTGGTGACATATTGTTTGGTGCTCCAAAAATGGTTGAGGCAGCATTGGATGATGCTTTTCAAACTCTTCTTGGGTGGACTGATGAAGTGTCCGAAATGAAAGTTCGCGCTAATGCTGATACTGCTCAGGACGCTTTAACTGCCAAGAAATTTAATGCTCAGGGGATTGGTCTGTGCAGGACAGAACATATGTTCTTTGAAAGTGACCGCCTTACGGTGATGCGGGAAATGATCTTTGCAAAATCAGCTGAGGATCGGCGTTTAGTCCTAGAGAGATTATTGCCGATGCAGCGTAAGGATTTTATAGAATTATTTGAAATTATGAAAGATCTACCAGTATGTATTAGGCTTTTTGATCCACCTCTTCATGAATTTCTTCCTACGGATAGAGATGGTATGCATGATTTAGCAGAGGCTTTAGACTTACCCCTGTCAGACGTAATTCGAAGAGTTGAAGCAATGGGTGAATACAACCCGATGTTGGGCATGCGAGGGGTGCGATTGGGGATTACTGTGCCCGAAATCTACGAAATGCAAGCGAGAGCAATTTTTGAAGCTATAGTTCATGTTTCTAAAAAAGGTATTTCAGTAATACCGGAGATAATGATACCTTTGGTCAGTGCCAAACGTGAGGTAGAACTTGTCAAAAAAAGAGTTGCATCTATAGCTTCCCAAGTAAGATTGGAAACATCGGAAGACGTTAATTATAAATTAGGTGTGATGGTAGAAACCCCACGCGCAGCACTTCGAGCAAGCGATATTGCTATGAATTCTGAATTTTTGAGCTTTGGAACAAATGACTTAACTCAAATGGCTTATGGTCTGTCCAGAGATGATGCCGGGCGGTTTATGTCGCAATACGTACAACAGGGTGTTTTCCACGAGGACCCTTTTCATATTTTAGACTTTGAGGGTGTTGGTGAACTTGTGAGATTGGGTGCCGATAGAGCCAGATCCATAAAGTCTAATATTACTCTTTCAATATGTGGAGAGCACGGTGGAAACCCAGAGTCTATAGCTTTTTGTCATAAATTAGGGTTCCATTACGTGTCTTGTTCTCCATATCGGGTTCCGGTAGCAAAACTTGCAGCTGCTCAGGTTGCTATTTCGACCATAGTCAGCTAAATGGTCAGCGCTTTTAAAATTGATGAAGTCGAGTAATATTTTTAAAATGATTTGTAAATATTACAATAAAATTGCACCCTTCATTTTGGTCGCACTTTCTATTTCGTATTCTTCTGAGGCTATTGGCAGTAATCTTTCAAGGCTTCTTACAATACAGAAAGAGCATCATGACAGCTTGCCAGAATTCGTAATGGATATGTTAGTTGATACTTCTAAAAGACGTGTTGAATCAATCATTGATCAACATTATATCGATGGACTGCCTAATTATGTTGGTGGCAAGGAATGGAAATGTTTGGCTGAAGCTCTTTATTTTGAGGCTAGGGGGGAGTCGGTGATCGGCCAGTTCGCCGTTGCTGAGGTGATAATTAATAGGGCAAATAGTAGTAGGTTCCCAAATACTATTTGTGGGGTAGTGAACCAGGGTGCAAATAAAAGCCGCTATAGATGCCAGTTTACTTACATGTGTGATGGTTTGTACGAGCGTGTTGATGACAAAATTAGTTTTTCGAGAGCGGGTAAAATAGCGCGTATGACTTTATGGGAAGTAAATATTAATCTGACAAAAGGAGCACTGTATTACCATGCTAATTCAGTCAATCCAAGTTGGGCTAAAAAGTTGGTAAAAACAGGAACAATTGGTGATCATAAATTTTACTCTGATAAAGCGCTGGTTGATTAGTTTCCTGGGGGTGTAATGTAAATAATACTCCAGTCACGAACTAAACTAATGATGGTCTATAGGGGACATTTGTGCAAAGCTATAATAGCGCAAGGATAAGAGAATGAAAAATGAAATTAAGCTGGCTTTCAGTCATCCTGTTGAGAGATCTATAAGCAATATTTCTGACATTGAACTTGATAGAATTTCACTGCGAGATCACATAGTTGAAGTGGAAATTGGAGCATTTCAGTCGGAGCGTGGACTGACTCAGAGAATTTGCTTCAACGTTGTTGTCGAGGTAAAGCCGCTCCATCAAGTAATAGACGATGACGTCGATAAGATATTATCATATGATAAAGTCACTGAGGCGATTTCGGATGAAGTTTGCGCTGAACGAGTTAACCTACTAGAAACTTTAGCGCAGCGTATCGCAGATAGAGTACTAACTGAACCGCAGGCTTATCGGATTTTTGTGAGAATTGAAAAACTTGATAGAGGTCCAGGCGCCTTAGGTGTGGAAATTGTGAGGACAGAGGACGACATCAGTGCTAATAATCAATTAGGCTTAAATAACGATGAGCTAGCGATTAGACCTCATGTCGTGTATTTGAGTAATACGGCAATTAATTCTGAGTATCTCGGCGGATGGATAAGTCAGCTTCACGAGTTGAAAGACCCAGTCGTTTTATGTGTTGGTATTCCTGAAAACCCAATGCAGGCAATCAACCAGAAGTCTTCAATTTGGCGTAGGCTGGATTTGCTTTCTATAGAGCAAAATGCTTGGATATTAGCCGGCAAAAATTCAAAGTGTGTGGTAGTTTCGACAAAAACAGAGTTGGATTATGCAATAAAGCAGGGTCGAATTTCAGTTTGGGCTCCATCAAAAATGATCCTGGATGCTATAAACCCTCCCGATGTAGACGCTGCTAATACCTACAAATTGGCTTATTGGCTTATGAACATCCTTAATGGGAAAAAACTAAGCATTATAGGTGTTAAACCTATCTCGCACGATCACGATAAGATGATCGCAACACTGCCTTTAAAAGAATGTATTTTCTGAACTGTTACTAGCTACTTAAATAAATATGAGTGAATATTTTCGTCCTATAATCAGATCTGAGCGTGAGATTCCAAGTAACGCACAAATAATGCGAGGCACCGCTTTTTGGTTCACGCATGCTGTAAAGCTTTCGAGAAATTCTGAGTCAGAGATAGTATTGGCTAAAAAAATACCTAACCACATTTTGGATAAGATTACAAAGAGGAGACCCAAAATTTGTCGAATATCTTTTGATACTCCGACGATCATGGGTATCTTAAATGTAACTCCTGACAGCTTTTCTGATGGGGGTAAATATTCAACTTTGAATGCTGCCACAGAACATTGCATGTCTATGGTTTCTGCTGGTGCAGATATAATTGATATAGGAGGGGAGAGTACTCGACCCGGTGCAGCAGAGTTGGACGCGGCGCAAGAAATATCGAGAGTAATACCCGTGCTAGATAAGGTAGCAAAAGAAATTCAAGTGCCAATCTCTATAGATACTAGAAAATCGGAAGTCGCAGAATTAGCAATTTCTTCTGGCGCCGTAATTGTTAATGATGTTTCTGGATTAACATTTGACAGCCAAATGGCAGAATACTGCATAAATCAAAATTTACCTGTCTGTATAATGCATTCACAAGGTATTCCGGAAACGATGCAAAATGCGCCTAAATATAAAAACGTATGCTTGGATATCTATGATTTCCTAAATGAGCAAATAGAAAAAATGATAGATTCTGGTATGCAAAGAAGTAATATAATAGTTGATCCTGGTATCGGATTCGGAAAGACCTTGACGCATAACTTTGATTTATTAAAAGGAATAAGCCTTTTTCATGGATTAGGGGTGCCAATACTTATTGGTGTTTCAAGAAAAAAATTCATAAAGACTGTTGCTGGACTTAAGGAAAATGAAGATAGAGTGCCGGGCTCAATTGCTCTCGCATTATTCGCTAGATCTCAGGGTGTACAAATCTTCAGGGTTCATGATGTAAAAGAAACTGTTCAGGCTATGAAATTATGGCATAGTATGTCCTCTTATTCACCAGGAGATTTCAATGCCTCGTAAATTTTTTGGTACTGATGGAGTGCGTGGTAGGGCTAACTCTTACCCCATGACTGCAGATTTTTGTCTAAAACTTGGTGCGGCAGCAGGCTCTTACTTTCGGCGAGATAGTAATCAATCGCATCGCGTTGTTATTGGGAAAGATACGCGTTTATCGGGATACATGTTTGAAAATGCATTAACAGCAGGTTTAACGTCTTCTGGGATGAATGTATTATTACTTGGACCCGTTCCAACGCCTGCTGTTGGGCTTTTGACAAATTCAATGAGAGCAGATTTAGGCATTATGATCTCTGCTAGCCATAATGAACATAATGATAACGGTATAAAATTTTTTGGTCCTGATGGTTATAAATTATCAGACGAGGCAGAATTCGAAATAGAATCTTTAATTTCTGAAGGTGTAGATTGCGTATTCCCAGAGCATATTGGCAGGGCTAAGCGTATTGATGATGGCAGGTATCGATATATAGAGCGAGTGAAATCGAGTTTTCCAAATCAGATGAGGTTAGATGGCCTTAAAGTTGTAATAGATTGCGCTAATGGAGCTGGTTATCGAGCAGCACCAGAGGTTTTGTGGGAGCTTGGAGCTGAAGTTATTCCCATTGGTGTTTCTCCTGATGGAAGAAATATCAATTTGAATTGTGGTTCTACCAGTCCAAGAATCGCCGCTGAGACAGTGGTAGCACATGGAGCCGATGTGGCGATTTGTTTGGATGGCGACGCTGATAGAGTATTAGTGATTGACGAAAAAGGCAGCCCAATTGACGGCGATCAGTTCTTAGGGATGATTGGAGCGCGATGGTTCAAAGAAGGTAAATTAGCAAATGAAACTTTAGTATCCACCGTTATGTCAAATATGCGATTAGAAACTTTTCTGAACCAGGAGGGAATAACTCTAGTTCGAACGTCAGTTGGAGATCGATATGTAGTGGAGCGCATGAGGTTGAATGGCTTTAATCTAGGGGGAGAGAAATCAGGACATGTGGTGATGATGGATTATTCCACTACCGGTGACGGATTAATGGCTGGCTTACAATTTTTAGCAGAAATGATCCGCAAGGGTGAGCCAGCTAGCGTGGTTGGGCGTCCATTTGATCTTGCTCCACAAAGGACAGAGAACATTACTTATTCTGCAGAAAAGAATCCTCTAAACGATCCATCTGTGATAAAAATAATTTTAGAGTCAGAAAAAAAGCTTTCAGGACTTGGACGTTTATTAGTCAGAAAATCTGGAACGGAGAAACTTATCAGAGTTATGGTTGAGGCTGAAGATATCTCAATTTTAGATGCTACGATGGCTTCTATCACTTCAACCATAAAGGGACTATAAATTATTATTTCTAAGTTTTGTTTTAATAATCTCTTTTATTCCTGAAGTTTGGTTTATCAACAGCCCGCTCAAAATTAATGCTAAAGCTACAAGCATTGAAATCTTAAATGGTTCGTTAAGTATTAAAATACTAAAAAAAACAGACCAAACTGGAACCTGAAAATTTGTGAGTGTCATAAATACAGGACCGGCAGTACGAATTATTACAATTCTTAAAAAAGTTGCCGCAGCTGTTGGAAAAATACCTAGAATAAATAAGTAAAAAAGTGTTTGCTTGGATACAAACGGTGGCCCTCCTTCGATTAACCAGGCGGCTGGTATAACAAAAATTGCACCAGAAGTTAACGAAACTGCTGCCAGACCAATTGGATCTATAGGGGGTAGGCGTCTAGTAAGTACTGCACTTGTTGCATAACAAAAAGTTGCAAATAGACAAGCTAGCCGACCATATTTTTCTCTAGCATCATTTGAGGCCATAAAAACTTCAGGTCCCAAGAGAATAAACACACCACAAAAACCACAGAAGATACCTAAGACCGTAGTAGTTGTAATTTTTTCACTTGTAACAAAAAGATATGAAAGCGGTAATACTAATAGAGCAACTGATGCCATTGAAATACCGGCAAAAGCAGAAGTCACATATTGCTGCCCCCAGCTTAGCGCGATAAAAGGAGCAGCTGTCGCAAACACGCCAGAAAATATAAGGGTTGGCCAGTCCTTTGACTGTGTTTGAAAGAGCTCCTTTTTAGAAAAAAACCAAATGATATTTGTAATAACGGCCGCTATCGATATACGGGCGGCTGCAAGCCAAAATGGGGTAACTCCCTTCAAGGCCAATTCGATGATCATAAAGGTGCTGCCCCAAATTAATCCTAAAACGGTTAACAGAAGCCAGCTTTTTTTAGTAACGCTATGATTCATATATATAATTGTAATCTAACCGACAATCTTTTGATTGACACAAGTAAAGGTAAAAAGGCAGCTATTTAATTAACTGCCTTTCATTAATTAATTTTAATTACGATCTTTATCAACCATTTTGCCGGCTGAAATCCATGGCATCATACCCCGTAATTTTTCGCCAACTTTTTCAATTTCATGCTTATCATTCAAACGGCGTGTTGCCTTGAAATATGGCTGGCCCACTGCATTTTCCTGCATGAAGTCTCTTACAAATTTTCCTGTTTGTATATCTTTCAATACAGCTTGCATCTTAGCCTTAGTTTCATCATATGGGAGTATTCGAGGTCCGGAAACGTACTCACCATATTCGGCTGTGTTCGAAATTGAATAATTCATATTTGCTATTCCGCCCTCGTAAATAAGGTCAACAATCAACTTTACTTCATGAAGACACTCAAAGTATGCCATCTCAGGCGCATACCCGGCTTCTACTAGAGTCTCAAAACCCATTCTGATTAGCTCGACTAAGCCGCCACATAAAACAGCCTGTTCTCCAAAGAGATCTGTTTCACATTCTTCCCTAAAGTTAGTCTCAATTATACCTGATCGGCCACCACCAATCGCAGAGCAGTAAGATAGACCAATCTCTAACGCCTTTCCACTTGCGTCATTATCTACTGCAACAAGGCATGGCACGCCACCGCCTTTGGTATATTCTCCTCTGACGGTATGCCCTGGTCCCTTGGGCGCCATCATTATTACGTCTACGCCCTCTTTGGGCTCAATCAGTCCAAAATGAACATTTAAGCCATGAGCAAATGCTATGGCTGCACCTTTTTTAATATTGTCATGTACATAAAGTTTGTAGGTTTGTGCTTGTAGCTCATCCGGCATTGTAAACATTAGAACATCACACCAAGCAGCGGCTTCGGCAATACCCATGACCTCTAAGCCTTCGCCTTGGGCTTTTTTCGCAGATGGTGAGCCTTCGCGCAACGCTACTACTAAATTTTTTGCTCCACTATCTCGTAGATTAAGTGCATGAGCATGACCTTGAGATCCATAACCCAAAATTGCTACTTTTTTTTCCTTTATGAGATTAACATCACAATCTCTATCATAATAAACTCGCATAATTCCCTCTTTAAATTAATTAAGATTATTATTTACATGATTATATTTGCATATTGTTTTCTTTTTTTCAATTTGATATGCCTAAATGATGATTTAAATAAACGATTTTGTTAAAAACAATAAAAAATATGCTTACAGAATTAGATGCAAGAATTTTAAGAATTTACCAATCAGCTCCAGATGTTCCGATGGCTGAGTTGGCGTCAAAAGCTGGTACAACATTAGCTGTTTTGTCCCGTAGATTGGCTCGGCTGAGACTAAATGGACAAATTGTTGCTAAGGAGGCGATAATCAATTGGCAGATTTTAGGCTATAAAGTTGAAGTGTCTCTACGGATAACTTTAGATAAGACCCATCAGTTGGCTTTTGACAATTTTATAAATGATGCTCGAAAGATACAGGAGATTATTGAAATTCAAACATTTTTGGGAAAAGTGGATGTCAGGCTACTTTTGATTGCTAAAAATATGGATGACTATCAAAAAGTTTACAGAGAAAAAATACTTCATTTGCCACATATTATGGAAATTGAGCCGTTGATGCATATTGCCCGGGTACAAAATAACGAGGTTTTACCTGTTTGATGGAACTTGATGAAGTTGATCAGCAGCTACTTAAAGAACTGCAGAGAGATTGTACTAGATCTGCTAGTTCTTTTGTAGATCAATTAGGCTTGTCGCAACCTGCCATCTGGCGCCGTACAAAACGTTTATATAACGAGGGCATAATTTCTGGTAAACGCTTAGTTTTGGATACTGAAAAATTAGGTTTTAGCGTAACCGTTTTTTTAGGTATTAAACTAGCCAGAAAGGGGCTAGTTAGCTTAGAAGATTTTGAGCGAGCTGTTACTGCGATACCAGAGGTGCAAACTGTAGAACATGTTTTGGGAGTCTACGATTACAGGATAAGAATTGTTGCTCGAGATATCCCTGATTTTGAACGAATTTTAAGACGTAGAATAATGACACTTCCTGGGGCTGGCGAAATTGAGTCTAATGTGCTTTTAAGTGAAGAGAAAAGGCAGGGACCGTTATAACTATTTTGTTTTAGATATTTATAGTTGTCGAAATAGTTTATGGAACCGATTGATTTTGACTTGAGTTGTCTTATTATCTCAAATAGCCGTTAACAAGGGGACAAGAATGGGTGCTTTGCTAGATACAATCGATCCGAATGGTCTGGAAGAATTTTCCGTAGTGTTCACTGATCGTTCGCTTAACCATATGTCGGCTTCTTTTCAGGAAGTTATGAACGATATCTCAAGTATGTTAAAAGAAGTCTACAGTTCTGATGCTGTTGTAATTATACCAGGGGGTGGGACCTTTGGCATGGAAGCTGTAGCTCGGCAGTTTGGTCGTGATGCAAAAGTCCTAGTTGCTCGTAATGGATGGTTTTCATATCGTTGGAGCCAAATATTTGAATGTAACAATTTGGCTCAATCGGTTGAAGTTATGAAAGCAAGGAGAGAAAAAAACTCGGAGCAATCTCCTTTCCATCCAGTGCCAATAGATCAATTGGTAAAAAAAATAAAGTCCTATTCGCCTGACATTGTCTTTGCCCCTCATGTGGAAACTTCAGCGGGAATAATTTTGCCTGATAATTATATAAGGCAAATGGCGGAGGCGGCTCATGAAGTGGGAGCAATCATGGTTCTTGATTGTATTGCATCGGGTTGTGCTTGGATTGATATGAATAAGTTAGGGGTAGATGTTTTGATTTCTGCGCCACAGAAAGGATGGTCAGCCTCACCATCTGCAGGTTTGGTGATGTTATCGAAGTTAGCAGTTGAGCGTATGGAAAATTCTACTTCAGACAGCTTCGCAATTGATCTGAAGAAATGGCACTCAATTATGCAGGCTTATGAGAGTGGAGGGCATGCTTACCATGCTACTATGCCAACGGATTCGTTGCGAGCATTCAGAGACACTATGCTTGAAACAAAGGAATACGGTTTTGATAAACTATGCGTTGCTCAGTGGGATTTAGGAAATAAAGTTAGAGGCTTGCTTAAAGAAAAAGGAATGATTTCTGTGGCTCCAGATGGTTTTGGTGCTCCCGGCGTGGTAGTGAGCTACACCGAAGATCCTTCAATACAAAACGGTTCGAAGTTTACTAATTTGGGTATGCAAATAGCCGCTGGTGTTCCGTTAGCCTGTGACGAACCAGAAAATTTTATGACGTTTAGGTTGGGCTTATTTGGGCTTGATAAACTTTATGATGTTAGTGGAACCATAGATCGTTTGAGACGTGTTATAGATCAGGTTCTATAGCCTGCGATCTTTCCAAATTTCTTTCTTTCAGACCAAGTCCCAGTTTCATAATTCCATGGCGTATTTTGGGTGATGAATGTAAAAAGTTTATTCCCAAAGCTCTAGATTTTTGAGCAAGTGGTAGTGAACTTTTTGATACTTCATTCAGAGTGTTTATTCCCAAAACTCGTGCGTTAACATCCATCCGTCTTGATCTATCATATTTATCCAATATTTCTTGGACTTCACTTAGTCGTGGAGTATCTTTTGCCAATTCGTACAATGCATTTATGTCAGCGACGCTCATATTTAAACCTTGTGCTCCGATAGGCGGTAAAACGTGAGCCGCTTCTGCTATTAAGGCCGTTCTTTTTGCTGTTAGTTGCTTTGCAATTTGTGAGATGATGGGCCAATCAGTTATGTGACTTATAATCTTAAGTTTTCCCAAGTGTGAACACGAGCGATCGTAAATCTCTTCCTCGAATTGTTCTACTTCTAGTGATAGAAGCCGTTCTACATTCTTTTTACTTTCCATCCATACTACTGACGAGCAAGGCTTCCCCTCAAAGTCTGCCATTGGAACGAAAGTAAAAGGACCACCGGACCGATGTATTTCGATTGATGCATTTTGGTGAGGTCTTTCATGGGTAACAATAAACGTTAAAGCATTCTGAGAAAACTCTGTTTTTGAAACTTGTATTTGAGATTTGCTACGTATTAATGAATCTCTTCCGTCTGCTCCAATAACAAGTTTAGATTTTATCTGACTTCCATCATCCAGATATACGAATGCTGCATCATCACGCCTGATAAATGATGATGTTGTTAAACCAAACCCTAATTCAAGATTGTTGTAGTTATTTGCTTTTTCCATCAGAGTTCGACGTAATAGCCAATTAGGTATGTTCCATCCGAAGGGTAGTTCAGAGATATCTGAGGCTAGAAAATCTTTCGTTATTATTTCCCTAGGAGGCCATTTGTCACCCTCGGCATCAATAATTCGCATAACATCCATCGGTATAGCATGTGGCTCTAGTTTTTCCCACAAACCAAGTGACTCCATAAAGCTTTTTGCTGGTTGAAGGAATGCAGTTGTTCGCAGATCGGCACCAACGTCATTAACTTGAGTGACTGGCTTCTTGGGGTCTACACAAAAAACTGAGTAACCGAGCGAGGCAAAAGATAAAGACGCAAGTAAGCCAGCAGGTCCGGCTCCAGATATAAAAATATCTACATTTTTCTTTTTCAACCACTGGCCTCATTATAAACTTGAAGTATTTTCATTAATGTGAACTTCTAATTTGTATTGTTAGGTATAGAAATACGACTGTTATAGTTCTTAAAATCGCTGTTCAATTTTTTACAATTTTTAATTTCGACAATAACCTCTTTTAGAGCTGATTATTACCTCCTTTAATCGAATAATCATTGAATTAATACTTATTTAACAAATTTAAAGAGCTACATCTGCCATTTTATGTCCAGATATTTTTTTGAGTAGGGCATAACTCTTTTATAGGAATTAGTTATGTAAAGATAATTATCAGGTTAGTAGTGACGGTTTGACTATCGTGTTTTAAAATTTATTTCACAGTGTTAATTCAGCGCTGAGATACAAAAATTTAAAACGGCAGTGAATTAATTTCCTCTAAATGTTGTGCTAAAATTCA
>CAXEVV010000030.1:0-20858 GCA_963999845.1 uncultured Rhodobacterales bacterium
GCTTCAACTGTTGAAGCATGGTTATTATCTACCATCGCTCCCATTTTGGTTGCTGGGTCAAGTGGATCTCCCTGCTTGATCTGTTCGGCACGTTCCTTTAGCTTTTCAATCATCTCATCTTTGATGCTTGCGTGTACCAAAAGGCGTGAATTAGCTGAACAAACTTCTCCTTGATTAAAGAATATTCCAAATGCAGCCATGTCTGCGGCTTTTTCTAAATCTGCATCTGGAAAAATTATATTTGGGCTTTTTCCGCCTGTTTCCAGCCATACCTGTTTCATATTACTCTCACCGGCGTATCTCTGGAAGAGTTTGCCGACGGCAGTTGAACCAGTAAAGACCAAACAGTCCACATCCATGTGACGCCCTAAAGCTTGTCCTGCATCTTCCCCAAATCCAGGAACGACATTAAGTACACCGTCTGGAAGCCCAGCTTCCTTAGCAAGCTCAGCAAGACGTAGTGCCGAAAGTGGTGATTGTTCTGCAGGCTTTAGTACTACGGAGTTTCCAGTTGCCAAAGCCGGTGCCAATTTCCATGTAGCCATGTCTAATGGAAAGTTCCAAGGCACTACGGCGCCAATTACTCCCAGTGGAGTGCGGCGAATCATAGCGATGTCTCGACCACCAGTCGGCGCGATTTCATCATATATTTTATCAACTGCTTCAGCGTGCCATTGGAAGAAGAAAGCAGCGCCGGGTGCGTCCACATTGATGGTTTCCGAAATCGGCTTGCCCATGTCCAATGTGTCAAGCAACGCCATTTCCGTAGTATTTTCGCGAATGAGGTTCGCAAGATTAAGAAGAACTTCTTTGCGCTCACCCGGCGTTTTTCGAGACCAACGACCATCCTCAAACGCAGCTCGACCAGCTTTCACTGCAGCATTGACATCATGACCGTTTCCTCGCGCGACATCACACAACTTTTTGCCTGTAGCTGGATTGAAATTCTCGAAGGTCTCACCACTTCTAGAGGGAACGAATTGTCCATCAATCCAGCACTCAGTTCGAAAATCTATGGCGTCAGCTTGGGAGGCATAATATTCAAAGCTCTGCATTTAAGATACCTTTCGTCAAATTTTATTCATCGCCTGGCACGCCATAAGATGGTGCATCAGTTGGATTTAAAGCACGCATTACATAGTCTTGTGCTTGAGGTTTATAAACCTCCCAAGCTTTAGAAATCATCATTATTGGGCAGTCATCCGTCCAATCGCAGCGTAGCTCTGCGTATGGCCAATCTTGTGTATCAACAATTAGCAAACCAGCAGAGCGCAAAGGTCCCGCCTCACCTCCCGCATCTAAGCCGCTCTGCATCGCAGCTATTAAACGGTCGCCCAAAGATCCTGTTGTATTTTGAAACCCCTCAATCAGAGCCTTTGGTACTCCTAAATTAGCCAAAAGATTACCGCCAGCAGCACAGTAAAAACCTTGTATAGCAGTCCATATACCAAGAGATTTTTCCCCAGAATGAATGGATGTATTACCATCTTTGTCAATCGCCAAGAGCTGACGAAAATCCGGGAAAGAGTCGTCAGCAATCGAAGTTTTAACTGCCTCAGGAGCTGTGAGCCCTGACTCAAAATGGTGAAGTACCATAGGGCCCAAAGAAGGGTTAGTGACATTTTGCGTAGCGACTGCTCCTATACCCGCTTTAGCAAAGGCACAACGTGCGGCCACGGCTGGTGAGGACGAAGAAATCGCCAGTCCAAACTGTCCCGTATCAGCACATTTTGCTACGATAGAAAAAGTCATCCAAAGTCCCTTTTTTTAATCTGGAATAACAAAAGTTGCGTCTATTTCGACAAGCCACTCCGGGCGTGCCAAAGCTGTCACACAAAGGCCCGTGGAAACTGGGTATATACCTTTTAAATATTTACCCATAGTTTTATAAACGGCTTCACGGTTTTGGGTATCTGTGATGTACACGACCACTTTGCACAAGTCTTCCATCTTTCCTCCAGCTTCGCTTATTAACTGCTGGATATTTTGCATCACTTTATGAGTTTGTTTGACTGGATCATGGCTGTCAATATTTTCTGCTGTATCTAGATCTTGTGGGCATTGGCCGCGAAGGAAAACAGTTGCGCCACGGGCAACTACCGCTTGGCACAGGTCGTTGTCTAGATTCTGCTCAGGATAGCTCTGTGCGGTGTTAAATTTACGAATTCGAATATGTGTCATTTTTTGCTCCACTCGACTTGAAGGCGCTCTGCACTGCCCTTATAGGCAAGATAGCCTTGTTGTTTCTGGATGTGGTCAACAATAAATTTAGCATCGTGCCAAACCCCCCAAATAAAAGATGATCCACGGCGTGATTGCCAAGGTAGACCCAAGAAATAGACGCCCGGTTCACTAGAAATACCCCTTTTGTGCGAAGGAGCATTGGTCGCCTCAAAAGCATCAACTTGGAGCCAAGAATAGTCGTTTGAAAATCCAGTTGCCCAGATAATCGTGCTGATATTTTCCGCACGAAGGTCAACAGAGCGTATGGGGCTCGCGATGCATTGTGGGTCTGGACCAATTTTGCGTGCTTCGAGATCAAGTGGTAAATCCAATCCATTCTTTTCTGCATAAGCGTCAGCAAGATCAAGAATCGAAAGATAGTTTTTGTCTCCCTCCCGAATATTTTCACTAAGATTATTTGCAAAGGTGAGGACACCATCCTGGAACGCCTCCGTAAGACCCAAAAGTGTCAATCCTTGATTTGCCAACTTCCTGAAGTCAACCGTTGAACCACCATCGGCACCAGAAACCGCAATTGTGGTATGAGTTGACGACGGGTTTGCCTCAGCATCCCATAGATTGAGGACACCCAGCCACCAGCAGAAATCACGGTTACGATATCGGCGTGGTGGCCGATCATGAGCTCCTACTGACAAGAAGATCTTTCGACTCGTTTTCATCAAATCCATAGAAATCTGAGCACCGGACGACCCAGCGCCAACGATAAGAACGTTGCCGCTTGGTAACTCTGACGAATTGCGATAAGCCGTCGAATGTATTTGTTTTATCCCAGCTATATCTGGAACAATTGGTGGCACCATTGGTCTCTGAAATGCCCCAGTGGCAGAAATCACATAAGATGTTTCAATCACTCCTTCTGAAGTGTTTACCAAAAATCCAGCGCTATTGGCCTTACGTGTTACGGCTCGAACATCGATCCCTTCACGGATTGGCGCATTAAACATTTTCGCATAATCAACAAGATAATCAGCTACTTCTTCCTTTGGAACAAAGGCGTCTTGATGCCGATCTTTAAACTCCATATTCGGAAAACGATCATGCCATGCGGGACCGTTTGCAACAAGCGAGTCCCACCGCATCGTTCTCCAATGTTCTGCAGTTCTTGCCCTTTCTAGAACGATATGTTTCATGTCAATTTTTGTGAGGTGTTCGCTTGCAGCAATACCTGCTTGACCTCCACCAACAACAACTACATCCGTTTTTTCATGTAACACTTGGTCAGTCCCTGTTATTGTCACAGCTCACTTTGAACTTCTATGATGGCATCACTCATGATGGCTGCGACATCATCGATCATGTCTTCGTCCATAATCAATGTAGGTGATAGAATGGCTATATTGCCCAGAGGCCTCACAATCAAACCACGTCGCTGGGCCGCACGCGCAATTTTTAAACCAATTTTGTCTTCCGGTTCGAAGGGAGATTTCGTATCTTTGTCTTTTACAAATTCAATACCCATCATGAAATGACTACCACGGACTTCACCAACCAATTCCAAACCTGCCAACTTATGAAGGTTTTTCTCGAAACGTTTACCCGTAACTTGTACTCGCTCCGGAATACCCTCTTCCTCCATCAATGCAATATTCGCTAACGCAGCGGCCGACGCGGCAGGGTGGCCTGAATAGGTCATACCATGCAGAAACATGGCGCCTTCACCAGAAATCACCTCATGAATTTCGTCGCTTATAATCGTGGCAGATAGCGGCTGATAGCCAGACGTAAGGCCTTTGGCGGTTGTTATAATATCGGGCTGCACCCCAAAGACATCTTTTGAGGCAAAGAAATGGCCTAAACGACCAAAAGCAGTCACAACCTCGTCAGTAACATATTTGATATCATACACCTTGCAAAGTTCACCCATTTTGGTGTGATAGCCTTCCGGTGGGACTATAAGGCCACCAGCACCTTGTATCGGCTCAGCAATAAAACAAGCAATGTTTTCGCTACCCAGGGTCTCGATACTAGATTTTGCATCTTCGAGTAGAAAATCCAGATACGCTTCCTCTGTCATACCATCGCCATAACGCCAAAAATGTGGACATTTAAGATGATGCACCAAGCCATCAGCCGTGTCCCACCCATCCGAATAGGCTGGTGTCGTCATAGCCATTGCGAGGTGAGTAGACCCGTGGTATGCGCCCTCTCTACTGAGAACGAGTTTTTTATTCGGTTTACCCAATCGATTATAATAATGGTGAAGCATTCGGATTGCGCTATCGTTAGCCACGGAGCCAGAGTTTCCAAAATGGACAGAGTTTAAGTGACCCGGTGCAAGTGATGCGACTTTTGCTGCCAACGTAGCTGCAGTTGGATGCGTAAAATTATAGAAAGTCGAGTAATAATCGAGAGTATTCAACTGTTCGGCAATTGCGTTGATAATTTCTTTTCTGCGATGCCCCGCGTTTACGCACCAAAGACCACCAATACCGTCAATCAGTTTGTTACCATCACTGTCAGTGACATATGCACCTTCGGCGCCAACTATCACAGTTCGCGCATCGTTTTGCTTAAGCGCATTCAGATCCGCAAAGGATTGGATCAAATGGGTGTCGGAGGTAAGAATATCATCAGTAGTGGTTGGAATGTCTAATGTCATTTGATTAAACCTTTCTAAAGTCAGCGAGTTGCGTTGATAGCAGAGATGTGTTGATACCATTGATGGAAGTAAGGTCGGCAATGATCAGATTTTCTGTATCATGAGAAGCAGATGCAAGCGGCTTGGCATCGGGACCAACAATGGTTGATTGGCCACAAAATGATAGATCATTATCGCTACCGCAATAATTTGCATATACAATTGTCAGAGCACATTCTGAGGCTCGGGCAGGTACAAGCGTATTACATACAACGGAAAATTTTTCCGGATTAGCCGTCGGGATTAAAATAAGCTTAACCCCCATTTGGGCGAGTGCTCGAACGTGTTGGGGAAATTCGACGTCATAACAAATCAGCAGTCCAATTTTTATCCCGTCTAATATAAAGGTTACGTAACGATCCCCAAATTCAAATATTGCTTGCTCTGTCGGACCCCAGAGTTGGATTTTTCGAAAATGGGCTAACTTTTTTCCGGTTTGGTCAAATGCAGAAGCACTATTGTAGATTCTTTCACCTTCCCGCTCAGCCCAACCAATTGTTAGACCACACCGATTCTTTTTCGCCAGAGCAGCAAACTGATTTTCCCAACTGCCCCCTTGCTCTTGGGCTACATTCTTATGACTTTTCATTTGATTATAACCAGGAAAATATAACTCTGGAAATACGACCATTTCTACATTTTTGTTAGCCGCCTTGGCCAGTGTATCATCAACTGTGGCCAAGGCGCTTTTTATGTTCCCCTCAGGCGAGAAGCCTTGGTATGCTGCAACAATCATAGCTCCTCCTTTCTAAGAAGACGTTAAAATTATTTACTTCTTCAAATTGGTCCAAATAGTGTCATAGACCGTTTGAACTTCCTGAGAACACGCTTGCACAAATTCACCTACAGGTGACGCTGGCGGATTTGATTCAGGTGAGTTTGCTACTGCGTCAGAGAGGTGAGGCTCCGTGCCTTTAACGCCAGCGGTGTACGCAGCATAGTTAGTTACAGCAGCTGCGTTCTCTGGCTCCAATAGAAAGTTCATAAACTTAAGTGCGTTGTCGCGATTTGGGGCATCCTTAAGTAAGACAACGTTGTCCATCCAAACAACATACCCTTCTTTTGGAAATGCGTATTCTATATTAGCGCCCTCTTCTCGAGCTTTGGCGCCGAAACCAGACCAAATCATACCAACTGACGCATCGCCAGAAACGAGCACGTCTTTCGCTATATCAGAACCAAAACTCGCCCAATGAGGTTTAGCATTCTGTAGAAGTTCATTCAGCGCCTTAAGCTGATCTCGATCACTGGTACATTGCGGAATTCCGAGGTACATAGAGGCAAGAGCTAAAAGTTCGCCTTGGCTATCTAACACATTGATTTTACCTTGTAATTCAGTAGGTGGATCAAAAACTATAGCAAGAGTATTGATGTCCCCTTTATAGTCATCACGGTTGACAGAAAAGCTCGTGGAACCCCATTGATACGGGATCGACGACTTGCGCCCCATGTCAAAGCCTACATTAACCCATTGATCCATAATGTTACCGTGATTTGGTAGTTCAGACTTTGCAAAAGTATCCAGCATACCGTCACCTGCCATGATTTCTACCATATAGTCGCCAGGAACAGCTACATCGTAAGTACCAATTTTTCCTGCCTTTAGAGATGCAAGCATTGCCTCATTGGAGTCAAAAGTGTCCATCGTAACTTCGACATCATGCTCTGCTGAGAATTTATCTAACAACTCTTGTGGAATGTATTCAAACCAGTGGTAGATGGAAAGTTTGCCGTCAGCACTGGCGACATTTGCCGCCATTGAGAGGGTCAGCGCCGCAACGCTTAGTTTAATTAGGTTTTTCATTCTAATCTCCATTTTTTGTTGTAGTCGGGTTTGCTTTTTCACCTATCCGCCCGACAAAATAGGATAGGGCGACAAATCCCACAGATACCACCAATAGGAGTGTGGAAATTGCCATTATATTGGGTTTGATACCTTGCTTAACAGCACCAAATATTACGGTAGGTAGTGTTTCTACACCTGCACCCTTTACAAAGTTTGTTATTATAAAGTCGTCTAGCGAAATAATAAAAGCTAGCAAAAATCCTGACATGATTCCGGGGACCATCAATGGTAAAAGGATTAGGCGGAAGGCCTGAAAACGTGTAGCATAGAGATCTTGTGCGGCCTGCTCATAGACATCCTCAATACCCTGCATACGAGCAGCAATTGGCAAATAAGCAAAAGGAATACAAAATACAATGTGGGCGATTAGTATTGTGAGGTACCCTGTTGTAAATCCGATTGCTGAAAAAAAGATTAGTGTAGCAACCGCGGTAACGATTTCGGGTACCATCAAAGGCAAATTTATCAATGCAAAACTTACAGATTTGCCTCGAAACCTTCCAGCACGCAGCATTGCGGTGGCCGCCATTGTAGCAATAATCGTTGCGGATGTTGCCGCCATAATAGCAATGGATACTGAATTTATTGCTGCAGTTTTAAATTTGGGAGCATCTACTCCATAAAATAAATCATAGTACCATCGCAACGAAACCGTATCCCATCGAGTGATAGAATTACTATCATTAAAGGAATAAATCATAACAATAATTAAAGGAGCATATAGCAGAAAAAGGCACAAAAGTGTCAGCGACTTGAAGCCGGTAAAGTGGCGGAGATCAAGAGAGCTTGAAGCCATCAAACCTGATCCTTTATTTGGCTGCGCGCATAAAATGTCAGGACAATTAATACAAGGGACAATAGTATCATGGATGCAGCGGCTCCAAACGGCCAGTTTCCTGCAGCACCTTTAAATTGCTCCTCTATCAATGAACCTATCATAAAATTCTTTGCTCCTCCTAATAAGTCAGGCGCCAGAAAGGCACCTAAACTGGGAACAAAGACGAGTATACATCCCGCTACTATTCCAGGTTTTACAGTGGGCAAAATAACTTTCGTAATTGTCACAGTCCGCGACGCATATAGGTCAGCAGCAGCCTCGCTGAGTGCAAAATTATAGCGTTCAACCGCAGCGTAGATGGGAAGCACCATGAAGGGCAAATACGAATAGAAAAGTCCTAATTGTACTGCAAAATTTGTGTTTATGATGTGAAAGGGTTCCGAGATTAGTCCCAAAGATAAAAAGAATTCATTTAAGGGGCCATTATCGCGGATCAGAAACTTCATAGAAATTGTACGGATCAGTAAGTTGACCCAATAAGGTATTGTTATCAAGAACAGCCAAATTGGCTTATTTCGCCCAGTTCTAGTGGCGATGAACCATGCTGTAGGAAAACCTATTATAAGGCAAAAAAAGGTAGCCAGCCCAGCTTGCCAGATTGAACGCCAAAAAATACTGATATAGGTCCACTCGATTGTTGGCGGACTATCGCCAAAAAGTCCGCGATAAAAAAAGAATTGATCATAGGCGCCAATCGAAAACTCCCAGATAACACCACCACGAAACTCTTTGGTTAAAAAAGAATATACCAACATCATAGCAACAGGGATAACTAGAAAGAATCCAATAATGATCCATGCAGGTAAAATTAATGGTATACCGAAGCCATCGTAAGTATTGGCCGAGCCTTTTGACGTTGTTTTCGGTAGATTAGCCATCAGTCCACCAGCAATCGCGCAGAGCTTGGATCAAAATCAAGCCCTACCGATTGCCCCACATCAGGAATTTGAATTTGAGTCGAGTTTTGCATTCTTATCGTTACATTACCGCCAGTACTTAATTTCACCTCAATGTGGAGATCGGTACCAAGATAAATGTGGCGGACCGCGGTACCCTCGAGCAGACTTTTGCCAGACACGCTTATTTTAATGCGTTCAGGGCGTACGGATAGATGTCCCGGCCCAGCGCGAGCGCCTTTTGCGGCAGAGCATGTGATCTTTTCTCCACTGGGGAGAATGCATGAACCTTTACCGGCTTCAAGGTTCGAAACGTTTACATCGATTAAGTTGGTTTCACCGATAAAATCAGCGACAAATTTATTTTCAGGCGCCTCATAAATTTCACGCGCAGATCCCACTTGTTGCACGCGTCCACCGTCAATAACAGCAATACGGTCAGACATAGTCAGAGCTTCTTCCTGATCGTGGGTGACAAAAATAAACGTGATCCCTGTTTGAATTTGGATTTGTTGCAGTTCAAGACGAACCGCTTGTCGAAGCTTGAGATCAAGCGCTGACAGCGGTTCATCAAGAAGTAGCACCCTTGGGCTCGGTGCAAGCGCTCTTGCGAGAGCGACCCGTTGTTGCTGTCCACCGGATAATTGGTTTGGCATCCTGTCTGCAAAATCCGAAAGCCGAACAAGTTCAAGAACCTCACTAACTCGCCTTTTAGCATTTGTCTTTTCTTGGCCGAGCCGCAACAAGCCAAACATTACATTATCAGTGACATTCATATGTGGGAATAAGGCATAATTCTGGAAAACTGTATTGATTGGCCGTTTGTTAGGCATGAGGTCTGCAATGTTTTGCCCATAAAGCATAATCGCACCCTGTGAAACTGCTTCAAAACCTGCGATCAACCGAAGCAGAGTTGTCTTTCCGCAACCAGAAGGCCCCAGTAACGTAAAAAATTCATTGTCCCTAATGTCTAAGCTCACATCCTTTAAGGCGGTAAACTCACCAAACATTTTGGTTACATTCTGAATATCAATTGCAATATTATTGTCTATAGACATCCCATAAAACCTAAAACTGGCTATACCCCTAAATATTGACCTTAGACAGTACATGAGGCAATTTAAGGGGTATATACCCCTAAAGAGGTAAAAATGAGGTGTTCTAAAAGTACCGAGACATTGCTAGCAGAAACAATCAAGTCACTGAAAAATAGTGATTTTTCTCATAATTTGAACCTCTGGCTTCGTGCTTTAGCTAACCATGACAACACAACAATCTTGGCTTTTTTCCGCGATGAAACTCCCAAACTGCTATCAACAGATTCGGAAACGGTGGAAGTGCATCAAAACATGACAAATGTCTATCTTAATGGAGCCTACTTGCTGGATCCATTTTACGAACTCCACAATTCTCGCTCTGACGCTAATCTTTACCGGATGTCGGACATTGCGCCAGATCAATTCGGTAGAAACCAATATTATTTAAAATATTATCAACGAACTACTATAATTGACGAATGTGCTTTCATCTGCTGGCCAACGCCTCAGATGAGCGTCCATGTCTGTTTAGGACGCGATAAACAATCAGGGCGTCGATTTTCCATACGCGAACTGTCTTCCATGAAACAAGTACTTCCTATAGTTGACTCACTTGTATGTGAGCATTGGAAGAATTTGCGGTTTAGCAGCGAAGATCACGGAGAAAATGTACTTCAACGAATGGTTCGCTCGGTCGCTGAAACGCACAGCATAAGTTTAACTAATCGACAGGCTGAAGTGGCACTTTTAGTTCTTCAAGGTCATTCTTCCTCATCAATTGGGCTACGCTTAGGCATTTCCCCACAAACTGTAAAAGTTTTTCGAAAACAGTTGTATAAAAAATGCAATATATCATCTCAAGCAGAATTGTTTGCTCTTATCACACCACTATTGGTCAATTGACAGAGTGGAATGTTTCCCTTCAGCTTCCCGTCCTAACTCTAACTACCCCTCCTCACTCAATAAGGCGTTTATTGGAGTTGCTTGGATGCTTTTGATTAATCACTTTTTTAGGCTCCCAAAAATTTTATTTTTAATGGTGATTTAGAATAGCCATTTATCAACCAATTCAGAGGCGTAAATTTGATAAAAATATAATATAAAATGACACAAACAAAAAAACCAGTAATGACTGCGAGTGGCAATATAGTTAACTGGCTTAGCCCAGCATGGTAAAATACGGCACTCATCATTGTAACAGGGATTATGTGTATAATGTATATGGGGTAGGAAAGCTCCACCAACCATCTAATAACTGCACTGTCTGATTGGATAAATTTTGAGGCTAATCCAATGAAAAACAAACACCAGAAGGTAGAGTTTATTCCAATCATAACCGAATTAAAAAATACCAGCATTGGATCAAACTGCGTTTGTGCAACTTCACTTAAATTTTCCACTTGTCCGATGGTAAGATGATCTGAATAAAGGCGTAAGAAAAATGCTGAAATAGATAGAACACCTAAGAACAAAATGGCTTTGGTTTTTTTAATTTTAATGAAAATATTTTGATTTGAATAGAGTATTACTCCTACCAAAAAATAAGAAAAGTGATAGACTAAGTTCCCGATTTTCAAATCAAAGTAGGTTGTGGGCACCTTTAGTGCTGATGGGTGCCACGAATTATTCAAAATATATGCTAAAGGCACTGTCAAAATTAACCATAATACAACAATAAAACCTATTTTTGGCGGCATCTTAATACAGAGTAAATCCTTAATGATCTTGAGCCTGTATAAAAGAGAAAAGAACAAAACGAAGATCATTAACTCGTAAAGAAACCACAGATGTAATATAGTATAATCGAAGCTTCCGTCTGAGATATCATATAACGATGAGAATACTAAGCATGTCAAACCCACTCTTATCACACGATCTCGCAGGAATTGTGAGGTGCCATTTCTTTCGATAACGAGAATTGCGAAAAAACCTGATAGTAAAAAAAATACAGGCATTCTCCAGCTACTGATGAAACGGCCGATTACATTAACCCATTCTTCGGCTGGTGCTATATTATCGATTCCAAATACTTTTGCAAAATCTGGCACCCAAAATAACATAGGCGCATGAATGACTAAACCCATCAGCATTGCGAAGGCTCTTAAAAAATCTAAATGATGGTACCTTTGCATAATTATTCCTGTAAAAATCTAGTCTGCAACGCATCATATAATTTAGGAAGCATATAATACTTAATATAGCTCATAGATAAAGTGTAAAATCTGTACTTATCGCAGCACCCCTACTCACTCATTTAAGCGTTTATTTGAATTACGGTTAATGATAAAAGTTCCTAATCTAAATGCAAAAACAAAATAAACCATAAAAGTCGAATATCGCAATAAGGACTAATTTATTGGACTATCTAAAACAGACAGCAGATGATCTTATTAAAAGCGGATTATTCGCAGGTATTGAATGGCAAGTGAGCAAAGGCGGAAAAGGTATTTTTAGCGGCAAGTCTGGGTTTCAAGACCTGGCTGATGGTACGGAAATTCCTGTGAACGCTTTATACAGAATTTACTCAATGACCAAACCAATAATTTCAGTATTAGCACTAAAGCTAATTGAGGACGGGCAGCTTCAGTTAACTACTACTTTAGCAGAAATTGATAACCGTTTTTTAAATATGTCAGTATTAAATTCAGATGGACATTTGGCCCCTGCAGACGCGTTAATTACAGTGGATCATCTACTTACCCATCGAGCAGGTTTTTCCTATGATTTTAGCATAGGTTGCGCAGTTGCGCCTTACTACAGACAAGCAGAGCTAATGGAAAATGGATACAGGGATCTAGGCGATATAATTGAAATTCTTTCTGATCTTCCGTTGGTGTTTAATCCTGGATCAAACTGGCGATACAGCGTTGCAACGGATGTTCTTGCTCATGTTCTAGAAACCATAACCCGCAAAACAATTTCAGAATTATTAAAAGAACACATCTTTGATCCACTTGAAATGACTGAAACAGCCTTCACTGTTGGTGTAAATGACCAGAAGCGCATTATGCAAGTATATGGTGTTCGCTCGTTATCGGAACTTCCCGTTCTTAAGCGGTTGCCACATGATTTGTCAAAACCAGCAGATTTGGGTCGATCACACCCATTGGACCATCAGAATTTCCGAAGAGGTGGGTATGGTCTATTTTCAACAATTTCGGATTATATGAAATTCGCAAATATGCTTCGAAATGGGAAAACTGAAGATGGCCGAATTATTCTTTCAGAAAGAATGTGGTATCTAATGCATCAGACACGAGTAAGCTTTTCTAACAACACATTTCGAATTAACGATGAACCATTTTGTGGCTATGGATGGAACCTGGTGGGTCGAGTGATGGAAAATGTTGGCAAAGCTCAATATACAACATCCCTTGGGGAATTCGGTTGGAGTGGAGCAGCGGCAACCTATTTCTGGGTTGACCCTGCCCTAGACGTTACTGGCTGCGTAATGACTCAGTACATTGGTCGGGAAGTTCCAATCGATGGAATGATGCAAACTGCAGCAATGCGAATGCTGGACCACTAACTCAAAACCAAAATTAAAATTTAAAAACTATGGATAACACTTCTTTGCAAAGCCACTTATTAAAAACATTTACAGCAAATTTTGATCCTGAAGAGGACAGGATCAGACTTGATTGTGATTTACACATAGAGAAACAAGCTCAGATTTTTTTTACACAACGGTTGGGAAGACTTTTTATATCTGAGCTTATAAAAAAGATTGAAACACTCTCCAATACCGATACTCCAAAAGATGCAACACAAGAGCAGAAAACAAGCCCAGACAAAATAACAGAGCCAGTCAGCATAACTGATAAGGCAAATAGCGTTTGGCTTATAAGGAGTATTGATTTTGAGAATTTAGAAACTGGCTTGAGAATAATTTTTAAAGATAACGAGAAGCATGCACTTCATTTAGAAGGAGACAAACTATTGCTCCAAAATATAATAGACGTGTTTTTCAAAATGTTTTCCATTGCAGAATGGAAGACAGACTGCTTCCCGTCTTGGGTCAATTTTGAAATGAACGTGGAAAACCAATCAGTCACAATTCATTAAAATGAACTTAGATCGTAAAGTAACGTAAGGATAAATCAAAAACAGTTTGGTAAATTCTCTCCCGTATGCTTCACTTTTTTTGTTCAAAACTTCAAACCAGAAGTCTTGGAAAATAATTTGGGAGGATTAAAAGTTGAATATAATTTTCAGAAATAATTCGATAAGGTTACGCTTTATTACTAAGCTAATTACTGTAATCTCTTCGCTTATCTTTGCTTCTGCTCACTCAGTAGCAGCGGAAAACCTAATTGCCAGAATGTCTGGGCACTGGAGCCCAAAGCACCAAAGTGCGATTCATTCACAAATATTTGCAGATGAAGTAACCAAGCGATCCAATGGACGTCTTACGATACAGTTTTTTCCATCTAAACAGCTATTTGGCATCAGAGAGGTAATGGGAGCAATTACTTCTGGTGCAGTAGAATTGGGAGGTGTTGTTGGGGTGGTAAGCTTTCCACCAATAAATAAGAACTTTAATGTTGCTTCTTACCCGGGTCTTTTCTCATCATATGAACAGCAGCGGAATTTTTTCAAGGAATCTGATGCTGGGAGTAAAATTTGGGGTGATTTAACAAAAAAAAGCAATTCAAAATTGATAATGTATAACCCCGTTGGTCCAGTGATGACCTTTTCCAGTGCGCGCGAGCTTACTGGAGTAGATGTTATGAAAGGCCTAAAAGCAAGAGCTCTATTAAAAAGCGAGCGACCTATGTGGGATGCATATGAGGCAAATACGGTATCTCTTCCGACTGGAGAAGTTTATACTGCTCTTCAAACTGGTATGATCGATACTATTAATAGCCCTCCTGGTAGCATCGAAGCGTACAGCTGGTGGGAATATTTAAATTATGCCCAAAAACCGTACCAATATTTTGCTGATGCGTACATCATGGCTAATAAAGATTGGTTCGACTCCTTGCCAGCAGATCTGCAGAATTTGGTAATGGAAGTTGGAGCAGAAGTTGGTGAATTAGCAACCAACACAATTCTAGATGCCGGTGAAAGCACTTTAACAAAATTCGTTGACCGAGGTGGTAAAGTGACTACCCTAAGCGGTGCTGAAAAAGCCAAATTTGATGCAATGATGGCAGAAAAGGTAATGCCAGCCATGGCAGACATGTTCGATAAAGACGTGCTTATGGCAGCAGAAGAATACGCTAAGCAATAATGCACTCATTAGGTTGAGGGTTTGGCCATGATGATTTTAACAAAGTTAAATAATTTTTTGGCCAAAGCATCATATCTAGTGGGCATCATCATTGTGGCAATAATGGTTATGGCACTGAGCTTAAGTGCCATAACTAGATACGTCTCAGGCACTGGTTACGATTGGTTAATTGAGTTGCCACCTGTGTTAATTTGTTGGCTAGTATTCCCTCTTCTTGGCCCTTTATTGAGGGAGGGAAACCATATCCAAGTCGACTTTTTAACATCAATAATATCTACCAAACAGGCTAAGTATCTTAAAATTATGATGAATTTGACTGCATTCATTGCTTCTTTGATATTTTTTAAAGCCGGGATGGAGGCAACAATATTATATTTCAACTTGGGTCAAATGATGGAACTAGAAATAGACATACCGATATGGTGGATGTATTTATCATTTCCAGTTGGATTTATAATTCTAGCTCTATTTTCACTCGAACTGACAACCCAATCTATTTTAGACTTAAATCACAATAAAGCGAAGGACGCTTAATGTACTTATTGGCGTTCGTGGTTTCATTTTTCTTATTGTGTTTTTCTGTTCCAATATTTTTAGTTTTTGGAATAGGCAGCTCTATGGCTGCCATTTTAGGTCTCAATCTTCCTTGGTCTGTCCTGATCCAAGTATCTTTCGGGGCCCTGACAAAGCACGTCTTGATCGCTGTGCCTCTTTTTATATTTGCCGGAATGGTTATGTTGCGTGGTGGTGCCGCCAGTCGGCTGGTTGAGTTCGCAACAAAATTAGTTGGGCATTGGCCGGGAGGTCTGGGCATTGCAATGGTAATCTCAATGGGCTTCTTTGCTGCATTTTGTGGATCAATTTTAGCTGCAATCACCGCTGTTGGAACTATAATGATGCCAAAGATGATTGAGCAAGGATATCCAAAACCTTTTGTTGTCGTGCTTGCAGCTTCAGCAGCTTTATTGGAGGCTTTAATCCCGCCATCTAACGCAGCAATTTTGTTTAGTGCTCTTACAAACGTTCCAGTTTCACAAACATTCGCGGCAGGAATAGTTCCTGGTTTGATCCTACTAGTATTTATGATTGGTGTAGTTTTGTTTAAGTGCCGTTATATAAAAAGTGCTGAAAAGAGCACTACGCAAGAAAAATTAATTGCTGGTAGAAATGCCATTCCAGCCCTGATTACACCAGGTATTATTTTGGGTGGTATTTATGCCGGTCTGCTCACACCATCAGAGTCCGCAGCAATCGCAGGTGTTTGGGCTATGGTCATGGGATTTATCATTTACAGAGAGCTTACAATCTCAGGTTTGATCGCTTGTTTAAAAGAAACAGCATCGATAACAGCTGTAATATTTGCTATTATTGCGACGGCAACCTTTCTAAGTGTAGTTCTAACGTATACCCAGTTACCACAAAAGATTATAACATATTTCACTGAACTTGGAGCTGGCATATATCTCTTCTGGCTTGCTTTAGCAGTAATATGCCTAATTTTGGGCACCTTCATTGAGATTGTCCCAGTCTTTTATCTTACAGTACCCATATTCGCTGCAATCATCACCTCGCTTAACCAAAACCTCTTACATTTATATGTAGTTTTTGTCGCATTTGCAGGTATTGGAATGATCACGCCTCCAGTGTGTGTAGGAGTTTACACAGCCGCAGGCGTCATAAAAGAAGATCCTGCAAAAGCATTTAAAGAAGTGCCTTTATTTGTAGGTGTCGGAATAATGTACGGTATTTTGATGGTATTTTTACCTTCAGCCGCAACTTGGCTGCCTAATTTACTCAGATAGTAGGATCAACAATTGCAGTTTCAAAACAAAGCATACTGGTGGGAAATTGGAGATGATCTAAAGCCAGCAATGGAGCTGAATACTTTTCCAGACAGTACCGATTTTGTAGTGGTTGGAGCCGGCTACGCAGGGTTATCAGCCGCCTTAACAATAGCAAGGCAAGGGCAATCTGTATTAGTAATTGATAGTGGAATGCCAGGCTTTGGAGCTTCCACCAGAAATGGTGGAATTTGCAGTGGGCAGATACGACCGTCAATTGGAACTCTCAAAGCAAAATTCGGTGCCAGTTTTGCGGAGGCTGTTTATTCCGAAGGCGTAGATGCAAGATATGATCTTATTAAATTTTGTGAAGACGAAAAAATAGACTGCCAATTGCAGATGACCGGAAGATTTACTGGAGCAATGGGACAATCAGATTATGAAAACCAATGCCGCGAAGTTGACCATCTGAATGAAATTACTGGTCATAAAGCATATATGGTTAGTAAAAAAGATCAAAGAAATGAAATAAACACAAACCTATTTTATGGTGGAATGGTACGAGAAGAGATTGGCGGTTTTCATCCAGGTAAATTTTTCTCTGGCGTATTGCGGGCAGCAGAAAAGGCCGGTGTTCGAGTAAGTTTTAACAACAAGGTTACAGAAATATTGGACCGTATGCCCAGCGGGAAATGTGTGGTTACCAGCATGGGTAGCGTAAAAACTGGTAAGGTCATTATCGCGACGAATGCCTATACTAACCGAAATTATAATTTTACAAAATTTCTTAGACAACGGCTTATACCAACACAAAGCTGTATTATAGTTACCGAAAAACTGGGGGTTCATGAAGTAAAAAGACTTATGCCCAAGCTAAGGATGCACGGAAACACTGAAAATCTGTATAGCTATTTCCGACCTACACCAGACCAAGATCGAATCCTACTGGGCTCTCGGAGTTTTGACAGGCATGAACCATCAAAGAGATCAGTAATTTATCTCAAGAAAAAATTAGTAAATATTTTTCCAGAATTAGGCGCTTGTAAAATTGACTACTGCTGGCTTGGCAATGTTTGTTTTACCAGATCTCAATTACCCTCAATTTTTGAACATGATAATATATATTATGCCGCTGGGTTCGCAGGGTCAGGCACTGTTTGGGCGCGCTGGCTTGGTAAAAAAGCTGCAGAATTAGCCTTGGGAATTAGTAATCAGCCCAGTATGTTTTATGGAGCTCCTCCAACTAAACTACCATTCTACGATGGAAGCCCTTGGTTCTTGCCATTAATTCATAGATACTACGCTTCAAAAGATTGGCTAAAATCACATAAAAAAAAGCGTCAGCAGAATAACAAGTTTTTTCACTAAATATACAGAATAGTGGCTTTCAAATTTTATCCAATTGCTCCCTAAATTTTGAAAGCTCATCCGGTTGCATCCTCACTAAGTGTGGTTCCTCTGGAAATTTACCATTATTTACATCGTCCACAAATTCTTTAAATGCACCAACACGCTCATTCTGTAGACGTTCGAATTCACCCTTGAAATCGCGGTAAACTTTTGCATGTCGAGGAATATGACCTTCCGTATAACCTAAAATATCATTTGAAAATAAATATTGCGCATCGCAACCTGCACCCGCCCCCATGGACCAAACTAATATGCTCGTTCGTTTGGATATCTCATCTGCGACCTCAACAGGCACTACCTCTAATTCAACGCCTATTGCTCCAGCCTGCTCATAAGACTTAACTTGTCTCAAAAGCTCGATAGCATCTTTCGCGGTCTTGCCAACTGCTTTAAATCCGCCTGTCCAAGTTGCACGAGCAGGAACAAGGCCAACATGTCCAACAACAGGGATATATTCCTTCGCAAGCATCTCAACTGTAGAGAATGATCCAGAACAATATAAGGCATCGGCTCCCTTTTCTAATGCACTATTACACCATCCTAAATATGCTAAAGGTGACCCACATTCAGTATGGGTTTGCCCTGCCATTGAAAAAATAGTCGGCGCAACACTGCGATATTCTGGATGAAATAATACATCTGCTGGAACAGAGGCTATATCTATTCCAGCGACTTCTGCAGCAGCAGCTTCTTCTAAAGTAAAAAATTTCATCATAGTGAGTTGTTTTTGCCCCTTGTGAGAAAGCAAATCAGCAACTGTTGGTAATGCCTTTTCTTTACCGACCATATAATTCAAACCCACCTTGGCTTTTTTGACTAAATAATTGCGTATTAAAAAACACTCAGTTTTTAATTGGAGTTGCTCCAGTTTCAGCCCTTATGATTTTACCATCTTTAAGGTTATTTACGATCATCACTGCTTCAGAAGTTCCATCTGGAAAATTCATCATTTGATGCATTACTAAAATTTCATTATTTTCATACAGGCATCTTACATCGGTTGTCTCTAAGGAGTCACTTTCCATCATAGCGGTTAGAGTTGGTTCCCATTCTGATTTTGTTACCTCATTACCAGTTTGATGCCTCACAAAAACAAAATCATCATGCAAGAGATCAAGATATGCTTTTATATCTTTATCCTCTGATGTTTTACGTATTTTTTCATATAATGACATTTTATTCTCCTTTTGTTTAGAAAATTAACACAAATGAAAATGGGCTAGTCAATAGTTACGTTCGGAAACATCGTACAAGTTAGAGAATTTGACAATTACAACTCTTGTAAGAGCCAACCCCCATCGACATCTACCGTTGTACCAGTCACGAAATTATTTTTTATTACAAATAAAATACCTTGAGCAACTTCATCAGCTGTTCCAGCTCTTGGTATCAAATTATTTTTTGTCATTTTATTATATAGGTCCTCCCGCTCCACACCTTGCGCAGTGACCATCGGAGTGTCTATTGTTCCAGGAGATACAGCATTAATCCGAATGCGCGGTGCCACTTCGCGAGCGACTGCTCGCATCATAGCTTCAATAGCGTTGCCAACCGAAGATAAAGCAATCTGTCCAGGCTGGCAGTTCCGCGCTGGCGCACCAGATACTAGAGTAATCGATCCCCCATCAGTTACATGCTTTGCGCCATACCGAACTACATTTGCATAACCCCAGAGTTTATCAAACGAACCCTTATAGCCATCCATGTCCATTTCAAGAAAAGGGCCAAACGCACGTTTACCTCCTGTCGCAGCCGTAACCAAAATATCTATGGGTGATAATTCATTAAAAACTGTTTCAACAGCACTTCGATCCAAAACATCGCAGGCTCGCAGGCTCACCCCTGAGGGTAAAATTCCGGCTTTATCAGGTTTACGACTAACGGCCGTAACTTCCACCCCATTTTGTGCCAAAAGCAAAGCTGCCGCCAACCCAATGCCAGATGTCCCACCAAAAACTACTGCTTTCTTACCAGATAAATCCATTTAAATCCCTTTTATACTTTCTAAATTGCTCTGCAGTTTTCATTTCTAATGCAAAGCGTAGATCATTATAATTTTTGATCAAAGAAATTTCTGTTATTGTAAATCCAAGATTTAGCCTGATAATCGAATTATTAATCTTGGGAGATAAGTTTGGAGATATGGCAACTTACAGCTACAGAGTTAGCAAGTTCAATTTCAAAAGGTGAAATATCTGCAGTTGATGCAACTCAAAGCCACCTTTCGCGCATGAATGAAGCAAATCAAAAAATTAACGCGGTTGTAGAAGGCTGTCAGGGCGAAGCACTTAGGGAAGCAGAACAAGTTGACGCAAATCTTCGAAAGGGACTTCAGCTAGGTCCCTTAGCCGGTGTACCGGTAACAGTCAAAGTTAATGTTGATCAGGAGGGTTATGCGACCACTAATGGGCTTCAACTACAAAAGGACCTCGTAGCCCAAAAAGATAATCCTGTTGTCAATAACTTACGAAAGGCTGGAGCCATAATTATTGGCCGAACTAATACTCCAGCATTTTCACTTCGATGGTTTACACGCAATGTTATTCACGGACACACAAAAAACCCACTTAATCCATTGGTTACCCCCGGAGGGTCGTCGGGAGGTGCTGCGGCCGCTGTGGCATCAGGAATTGGAGCAATTGGTCACGGTACTGATATAGCTGGCTCAATTCGCTACCCCGCATATGCTTGTGGGATCCATGGCCTAAGGCCGTCACTTGGGCGGGTAGCGGCTCACAATTTTTCAGGTCCTGATCGCTTCATAGGAGCCCAACTCATGGCCGTCTCTGGTCCACTTGCAAGATCGATCGAGGATCTAGAACTTGGTCTTAGAGTAATGGCTAATCACGATCATCGTGATCCCTGGTCAATCAATATGCCGCTTGAAGGAGAAGCTTATGTGAAACGTGTAGCTTTTTGCGATAAACCAGAGGGG
>CAXEVV010000031.1:0-20620 GCA_963999845.1 uncultured Rhodobacterales bacterium
GTTCAGGCACTGTTGCCAATGTGGGACTGATGGCACAAAAGGCTGAGGAATATGGAAGCCACCCCACTACATTTGAAATTCCGAGGGATGGAACTGTTCGGTATATCCTAGAAAATGACAGTATTTTGCATGAGCACGAGGTTGAAACTGGTGATATTTGGCGGTCATGTTCAGTAAATAAAGCTCCCATAATGGATTGGATTTCTCTTGCGATAGAGCGTCAGGTGGCTACGGATACACACGCAATATTTTGGCTCGATCAAAATAGAGCTCATGATGCGCAGCTAATTCCTATTATTAAGAAGGTCTTAAATAAAAAAGGCCTTGATAACAAATTTCTGATAATGCCGCCAAGAGAAGCGACAAGAGCCACACTGGAGAAAATTACTAAAGGGGAAGACAGTATTGCTATTACTGGTAATGTCCTTCGTGATTACCTAACTGATCTATTTCCAATTTTGGAGCTAGGTACTTCAGCAAAAATGCTGTCTATTGTAAAACTGATGAATGGAGGGGGTCTTTTTGAAACTGGAGCTGGTGGCTCTGCCCCAAAACATGTTCAGCAATTACAACAAGAAAATCATTTAAGATGGGATAGCTTAGGCGAGTTTTGTGCCTTAGGAGAGAGTTTTAATTTCCTGGCGGCTAATTCTGAAAAGAAAAGAGCCGCGACACTTGGATTGGCTATTGAAAGAGCGACGCAAGGAATATTGGATAACAATAAGTCTCCTAGTCGAAAGGTCGGTGAAATGGATAACCGGCATAGTCACTTCTTTTTTGCCATCTATTGGGCTCAAGCACTTGCTGAGCAACAAGAAGACCAAGATTTGGCCGTAATATTTACCTCCGTTTATAACTTGTTAAAGGATCATGAGTCTAAAATTCTGGATGAGCTAGACAGTACTCAGGGTGTCGAAGTTGATTTAGGCGGATACTATCATCCAGATAGAGAAAAGGTAGCAAAAATTATGCGACCATCTCCAACAATGAATTCAATAATTGATGAACTTCTACCTAAAATTTAGGTCTATTAGAATGAAAAATTTATAATTTTTATGGAAAACTAATTTCTAAAGTAAGGATCTGATATGAATTATCCTCTAGATTATGTTCCACCAAAAATTTGGAAATGGGAAAATGAGAACGGTGGAGCTTTTGCATCGATTAACCGTCCAATAGCGGGTTTAACACATGAGAAAGCCTTACCTATTGGCCAACATCCCTTTCAATTGTACTCTCAAGGAACTCCAAACGGTATAAAAGTTACTGTTATGTTTGAGGAACTTTTAGAAATGGGTCATAGCGGTGCAGAGTATGATGCATGGTTGGTTAGTATCGGTAAAGGGGAGCAGTTTGGGTCAGATTTTGTAAATATTAATCCAAATTCAAAAATTCCAGCACTTTTAGATTGTTCTGGGGACAAGCCTCAAAGGATTTTTGAATCGGGGGCTATACTTTTATATCTTGCTGAAAAGTTTAATTCCTTTTTGCCAACCCAAGGCAGTAGGCGTACAGAAGTTCTCAATTGGCTTTTTTGGCAGATGTCTAGTGCGCCTTACCTTGGAGGCGGGTTTGGTCATTTTTATGTCTATGCACCAGAAAAAATACAATATGTAATTGATCGTTATTCGATGGAAGTTAAACGTCAGCTTGATGTTCTTGATCGAGAGTTATCGAAAAAAGAGTTTATAATTGGTGACGATTATACCATTGCCGACATATCAATATGGCCCTGGTACGGTCGTTTGGTTTTAGGCCAACAATACGGCGCCGCCGATTTTTTACAGGTAAGTGATTATCACAATGTAGTGAGGTGGGCAAAAAATTTAAGCTTAAGGCCAGCTGTGATGCGTGGTGAACGTATCAATCGAAAATCAAAAATTCCAAATCAGTATTTGCTTGAACGACACAGCAGCTCTGACTTTGAGGCACTCGATTTTGAGACCTAGAGAGAGCGAGGTCATCTACGACTCATATTGGTTTCAAAAAAAATAACTAACAGCATCTGTTCCTTAGATGCCAAGGAATTCCTTAGTCATTTCTTTGGAAGATCTTAATTGAGCAGATGTTCCCGACCAAACGATCTTACCGCTATGAATAATGTTGTGATTATCTGCAATCTTCAACAAATCGTTCAAATTTTTGTCTATAATTAAAATTGATATTCCGCTATCACGTATGTCTTTTAGAGCTTCCCAGATCTTTTCCCGAATAATGGGTGCCAGTCCCTCAGTCGCCTCATCCAATATCAAAAGCTTGGGGTTCGTGAGTAGAGCTCTTCCAATTGCCAGCATTTGCTGCTCACCTCCTGAGAGCAAATTGCCCATGAATTTAGCCCGTGATTTCAGGTCTGGAAAAAGTTCGTAAACACGCTCCAAAGTCCAGGTCAGATTTTCTTTTTCAGTAATGTTTGCAGTGGCAATAAGGTTTTCATGTGTCGTTAAGTTAGGAAAGATTTGACGGCCTTCTGGCACCAAGCCAATACCTAATTTAGCGATTTTAAAACTGGGTAAATTAGTTATATCTTCTTTGTTAAATACAATGGACCCACTCGTTATAGGTTTTATATTCATTATTGAGCTTATGGTTGTCGTTTTACCCATTCCATTTCGCCCTAGAAGTGTTGTCACGCCGGCTGACTTAATATTGAGGGACACACCAAATAACGCCTGGCTCGCTCCATAATGTGTTTCAACATTAGTTAATGTTAACATTACATTTCCCCTAAGTAGGCACTCTGGACTGCAGAATCGCGTCTTATCTTGTCTGGATCTCCGGTTGCAATGATTTCTCCCGAAACTAAGACAGATATTCGGTCTGCCAATGCAAAGACTGCATCCATATCATGTTCTATTAATAATATAGTTTGTTTACCTTTAAGTTTGTTCAGTAGAGCGATCATTTCTTTTGTTTCAGTAGGGCCAAGGCCAGCCATTGGTTCATCAAGTAGTAAAAGCTGTGCATCTGAGGCCAATGCCATAGCAATCTCTAGTTTGCGACAATCCCCATGGCTCAAATTTGCAACTGGTTGATTAATAGCCTTTTCTAGTCCAACCTGATTTAGACAAAAGTCAATTTTTTTTAAAATATAATCTTGATTATTGGATACTTTAAAAAAATTAAACCAATTGTCTTGGACTGTGTTGGTTGCCAATTGTATATTTTCAGAAACTGTCAGTGATTTCATAACCGATGTAATTTGAAAAGTCCGATTTATCCCAAGCCGAGATTTTTTGTATTCTGAAACTTGCGTAACATTGATATCTTGAAAAAAAATTTGACCACTATCTGGAAATATCTGTCCGAATATTTGTGAAACTAATGTAGTTTTCCCAGCTCCGTTTGGGCCAATTATAGCATGTAATTCTCCATTTAATATGGATAGAGTAAGATTTTTTGTTGCTATCACACCACCAAATTTTTTATTAAGGTTCTTTAATTTTAATATATCATGCACAATTTGCACCTTACTTTGATAAGAGTGAGGACAAGCCACCCTTAAAAAATAGTACCACCGCGATTAAAAGAAGCCCAAATGGGAGGTGCCAATAAATTGTAATTGAAGACAGAATTTCTTCCAAAATGACGAATACTATTGCACCGAAAAGAGGGCCCATGACCGTCGCGACCCCTCCCAGTATTACCATAAACATCAATTCTCCAGACCTGGACCAATCGATCATTTCGGGAGATATGAACGTCATAAAATTTCCTAAAAGTACCCCTGCGAAACCACAAATAATTCCAGAAAATACAAAAGCTATCAATTTGTGCAAGTAAACATTGTAGCCCAGTGAAATCATGCGAGCCTCGTTATCTTTAATCCCTTTTAATATCAGTCCAAAATTGGACTTTGTAATTAGATGAATAAGCCACATAAAAAAGATCAAACTCAAAAATGATACAAAAAACATTTGGATCGGATCATCAAGGCTTATGAGCGGTATTTCGGATCTCGTATTAATAACCAAACCGTCATCACCGCCATATTCCTCAATTGAAACAAATAGATAGTAGGCCATTTGGGAAAATGCCATCGTTATCATTATAAAATAAACGCCCTTCGTCTTCAAACATATCAGTCCTGTTAACAATGCAAACAAGCCGCTAATTACTATGGCAATCGTGATATGCATAAACCCATTTGTTGTTGCCAGAAAATCTAATCCGCCATAAAGCCAATGGTGCGCTGGTATTCCAACAGCATAGGCACCAATTCCTAAATATGCGGCATGGCCAAAGGAAATCATACCGCCATATCCGAGGATAAGGTTCAAACCGACTGCAGCTATGGCCAAAATACATAAACGAGTGGCCAAATCTAGATAGAATGACATTCCAATTTGATTAAAAATAATCGGCAAGACTAATAAAAAAACTAAAACGAGAAACTTAAATGATCTGATAAATTGCATAAGCTTATATTTACCGTAATCTTGGAGGGAAAAGACCCTTGGGTTTAAATGATAGTATCAATGCCATGATTAGGTAGATTGACATTGAGGAAATAGCTGGGGCTGAATTTTCGGCAGCTGTTGTGCTCATGAAAATTTTGAAAAGATCGTCGAGAAAAGCGCGTCCTAGGGTGTCAATTAGTCCAATTAGCAGGGCAGCTACAAATGCGCCTTTTACAGAACCAATTCCGCCTACTATAATTACTACAAAAGCTGTAATAATTATATTATTTCCCATACCCAGCGAAGCTTCTGTTATAGGTGCGATCAGCATGCCAGCAAGCCCAGCAAGAGTTGCTCCTAAGGCAAAGACGATTGCAAACAGACTTCTTATATTAATGCCTAGTGCTGCCACCATTGTTCTATTAGATGCGCCTGCTCGGATTAGCATTCCTAAACGAGTAAAGTTCACAAGCCAAAGTAGTCCGAAAGCGGCTGTGAGCCCCACCACAATTATTAAAAGCCTAAACGTGGGAATTTCAATATTTTCTGCTATAGAGATTTGTCCATCTAAGTAGTCTGGTAGGGGAATAGCAATTCCTGCTGGACCCCAAATTAAATGAGCAGCCGTATCAATTACCAAAATTGCGCCGAAGGTTCCAAGTACGTGATCCAAATGATCCCTCGTGTAGAGTGGGCGGGCCAAGAAAAGTTCAAAAACGTATCCAATTATCCCAATAATGGGTAATGATAATACGACTGCAAGTAAGTAACTCTCTAATATGTATGTTAGTGATGCACATATGAATGCGCCCAACATGTAAATTGAACCATGTGCAAGGTTTACGAAATCTAAAATCCCAAAAACTAAGGTAAGGCCTGAGGCTACTAGGAATAAAAGAACTCCCAATTGAAGTCCGTTTAATACCTGTATTAAAAGCAGAGTATAGTCCAATACTGCCCCCAGATCTCTATGAGCTAATTATCAAAGTTTTATAATTGCGGGACTATTAATTATTTTAACTTACACTCGGCAGCAAATGGGTCCTGATGATTTTTAAAGACTGTATCAACTACCTCTGTGGTCCAATTGCCATCTGAGTCTTCAACAACCTCTCTCAGGTAAAAATTCTGAATTGGAAAATTGTTGTTACCATAAGAATATTTACCTCGTAAAGAATTATAATTAGCACTTTTTAGTGCAGATCGAAGACCAGCCATATCATTCATATTTCCATCTACTGCCATTATTGCAGACGCTATCATATTAATAGTGTCATAGGACTGTGCAGCGTAAAATGAGGGGTACTTTCCAAACTGTTCTTTAAAATCTGTAACAAACTTTTTATTTGCTTGATTATTCAAGGAAGGATCCCACTGTTGCGTTACTTTTGATCCCACTATTCCTGAGAAATTTGCAGCCTGTAATTTTGGTAATGAAATACCATCGATAGTGAATACTGAATATAAAGGTAACAAATCTTTTAGCCCTGCTTGATGATATTGCTTTGTAAAGGCCCCAGATGCAGCTCCAGGATAGAATACAAACAATCCATCAGCTCCCGATACCTTTGCTTTGGCAAGTTCAGCGGAGAAATCTAACTGGGCATCAGCACCCCATTTCGTTAGATCCTTACCGATTACTTGCCCATTAAATGTCCGCTCTATTCCCGCTACCATATCTTTTCCGGCAGCATAATTAGGGGCCATTATATAAAGCGACTTGATACCTTCTCTATTAAAAACCTCGCCCATTGCCATGGGTGTTTGGTTATTTTGCCACGAAGCGGAGAAAAAATTCTCATGACACAATTTACCAGCCATTTGTGATGGACCGGCGTTTGAGGAAATCAATATTTTCCCCGCATCTAATACTGATTTACGTGATGCTAACAGGACGTGGCTCCATATATATCCTGCTATAATGTCAACCTTATCTTGTTTTAAGAGACGGTCTGTTACTTGTTTTCCAGTATCTGGTGCAAATCCATCATCACCGAAAACTACTTCAATATTATGTGCGCCAGCTTTGCCGCCCAAGTGTTTTAAGGCCAAGTTGACCGCATTTTTCATATCGTTACCTATAACAGCCGCTGGAGTTGTTAATGTAGTAACAAACCCAACTTTTATGTCTGCAGCAAAAGCTGATGGTATAAAAAAACTCCAAAATATTAGTACGGCGACTACCTTTTTCATTTTTCTCTCCTCAAAGAAAACGTCTTTAGCAGGCTGAGCCTACCACAAACTCACGCTAGGTAAACTTAGTTTATGAAATTATTTCTTATAGCCGTCCATGGCAGTGTTTAAATTTCTTTCCAGAGCCGCACGGACACACATTATTTCGGCCTGTCGATTGCCACCCATCAGGCATTTGTTCAGGTGGAGTTTTTGCCCCTAATGGCAATGTAGATTTTGAATTATTAACTGTTTTATTGTCAGTTTTAGGAATTCCCTGGGCTTGCTTTTGCTCATCCAAAAACTTGGCTATCATTGCTTTTCGTTCTTCGTCGGTAAGAGGTCTGACCATGCCTAGCTGCTTAGTTACATCATAGCGCAGACCATTAAGAAGACGTTCAAATAATTGGAAAGCTTCATTTTTATATTCATTAAGTGGATCTCTTTGAGCATACCCTCTGAAACCTACAACGGATCTCAAATGTTCTAGAGTAATAAGATGCTCTCGCCATTTGGTGTCAATGGTCTGAAGTAAAAGTTGCTTTTCTACTTGTTGCATTGCTTCTTTGCCAAAGGCTTTTGTTTTGTCAGCCATTACAGAGTTTGCCGCATTTTCGATACGTTCAGTTAATAACTCATCGTCTACACCTTCTTCATTTGCCCAATCATTAACAGGTAAGTCCAGGTTGATACCTTCTTTTAATGCCTTCTTGAGACCATCTAGATCCCACTGGTCTGGATAGGTTTTAGGTGGAATGTGGATATTAACGAGATCGTCAATTACGTCATTACGCATATCCTCAACTATTTCGGTTTGATCCTCAGCTCGCATTATATCAAGGCGCTGCTCAAATATAGCAATTCGCTGATCGTTCATCACATCGTCAAATTTCAATAGTTGTTTTCGAATATCGAAATTCCGAGCTTCAACTTTAGACTGGGCACGTTCCAGAGATTTATTTACCCATGGGTGTATAATCGCCTCTCCTTCTTCCATACCCAAGGTTGACAGCACTTTATCAAGACGCTCTGAACCAAAGATGCGCATTAGATCATCTTCTAAACTTAGAAAAAAACATGTCTTACCTGGATCACCTTGTCTGCCTGAGCGGCCCCTTAATTGGTTATCAATTCTACGGCTCTCATGACGCTCAGATGCGAGTACGAATAGGCCACCAGCCTCAATAACCCGCTCTTTTTCGTTGAAATGCTTTTCTGAAATAGTTTCACGTATCAGGTCTGGATTCGACTTTGGTTTTTTTTCCAAAGCCTCTAGAATTTCCATTTCCATATTGCCGCCTAACTGTATGTCGGTTCCGCGGCCCGCCATGTTTGTTGCAATTGTTACAGCACCAAATTTTCCGGCATTAGCAACTATATTGGCTTCTTGTTCATGTTGTCGTGCATTTAAAACATTATGTTTTACACCAGATTTTTTAAGTAAATTCGATAATAGCTCAGACTTTTCAATTGATGTTGTGCCCAATAGAATCGGTTGGCCTTTTGAATTGGCTTCTTTAACTTCTCCAACTATGGCTTCGTATTTCTCTTTGGTTGTTCTGTAGACCCTGTCATCCTCGTCCGATCTTGCGATAGGTTTGTTTGTTGGAATTTCTAATACACCAAGCTTGTAAATCTCCATAAATTCGTCTGCTTCAGTCGCAGCGGTTCCTGTCATACCGGATAATTTATCATACAATCTGAAATAGTTTTGAAAAGTTACACTAGCCAAAGTGACGTTTTCTGGCTGAATATCGCACCTTTCCTTTGCCTCAATTGCTTGATGAAGGCCTTCAGAAAGTCGTCTCCCAGACATCATCCTTCCAGTAAATTCATCTATCAGGACAACCTGCTTGTCGCGTACTATATAATCCTTATCTTTTGTGAAAAGTTTATGGGCTCTTAATCCTTGGTTCACATGGTGGACTACTGTTGTGCTTTCTGGGTCGTAAAGCGATTGATTTTCTGGGAGTAGGCTTCTTTCCTTAAGTTCTAACTCTAAAAAATCATTTCCTTCATCTGTAAAAGTCACATTTCTAGATTTTTCATCAATGGTAAAATGATGGTCTTTTAGTATTGGTATGAGTTTATCAATCTCTATATAAAGCTCTGACCGATCTTGCGCGGGACCTGAAATAATTAGTGGAGTCCTTGCCTCGTCAACTAAAATGCTGTCAACTTCGTCTACAATGGCAAAATAATGATGTTTCTGAGCAATTTGATCTATACTAGATTTCATATTATCGCGTAGATAATCGAAACCTAGTTCATTGTTTGTCGCATATGTAATATCACAAGAATACGCGTTGAGTTTTTCTTCATCTTCCTGCTGCGGGTAAACTACTCCCGTCGTCATTCCTAAAGCGGTGTAGACTTTCGACATCCATTCTGCATCTCTTTTTGCAAGATAATCATTTACTGTAACGATGTGTACACCCTTGCCAACAAGTGCGTTTAAATATGCAGGAAAAGTAGCAACCAAAGTTTTTCCTTCACCAGTTTTCATTTCAGATATGTTTCCGCGATGAAGAAAAATACCACCAAGAAGCTGTACATCAAAAGCTCGCAGCCCTAGAGCCCGCTTTGCGGCTTCGCGGCAATTTGCAAAAGCCTCTGGAAGCAACGCATCTATTGCTTCCCCTTCTCCTAGACGCTTCTTGAACTCATTCGTTTTTGCGCTTATTTCATCGTCAGAAAGAAGACTAAATTTTTCCTCTAATGAATTTATACTATCAACTGCAGTTTGAGCCTCTCGCAGCCGTCGATCATTTGGAGTGCCAAATACTTTCTTTGCAATTTTTCCAAGACCTAACATTATATTCCTAACCCACAGAGGTTTTAAATTTGACTACCCGTGCTTGTATTATCTGTATACATAAAAGTCATAAGCACTTTAGTATAAACACACTATGCGATTTAAGGGGATGCATAAAAAGTGTCAACGTTCTCAATAATTTTAACATGATCTATACTATTTGTATTTAATACTGACGCTTATACTTTAGTATTTTAAATCTAACCATACCTTGGAAGATAGTTCAAAAAAAACTGATGTGTCTTCATAAAATTTTGATTGGAAACAGATTTTGTGAAAACGGATTATATTTCTGAAACGCTGTGCAGAAATTAGCAAAAATTTACATAGCAAATCTACCTATAATCAATATAGACCCTATTGTATTTGTGGATTAAGAAGAGTTTGGTGGAACTTGCTTATTTTAGAAAGTTTTTAAACCACGTCTAACTACCAAAACGGGGTCATGCAATGTCGATTATTTCAAAAGTTTCACCTTTGGCTCCTAAAAACTTTCCCATTATGCTTCCTGTTTCAGGAGTAAGATTTTCTACTGCTAACGCTGGTATAAAATCAGGAGATGGTGATGATGTAACTCTCATTATTTTGGACCCTGCTACAGAAATTGCTGGTTTATTTACAAGCTCGTTGATGCGGTCTGCACCCGTAATTGATTGTCAGAGTAAAATTGGAATTGAGGTTCACGGTAAAGGGGCGGCAATAATTATAAATTCGGGTAATGCAAATGCTTTTACTGGCCGGCAAGGTGAGAATGCGGTTAGAGAAATCGTTGACTCACTCTCAACCATAGCCGATTTACCGGTCCAACGAATTTTTTCGTCATCGACTGGAGTTATTGGTGAGTTGTTAGAATATGAAAAAATAATCGCTGTTCTCAACAGTCTTGTCGATTCTGTTGAGGTGTCTAAAATAGGTGATGCAGCGAGAGCTATAATGACCACAGACACCTTTCCCAAAGGCAGTAGTATCAAATTTGACTTTAAGGGAACCGAAATTACAATTTCGGGCATTGCAAAAGGGTCAGGTATGATCGCTCCAAATATGGGCACTATGCTGGTATATATATTTACAGATGCGTTAATTGATAAGAAAGATCTACAGTCAGTTGTTGCGGATTTGAATGAAGAAACTTTCAATTGTATCACTGTTGATAGTGATACCTCTACTTCTGATACTTTATTAGTTGGTGCCACTGGCAAAAGTGGTATTGAAGTCAATAAGAACGATTTAGAATTTCGAGAAGGTTTACGCAAAGTAATGCTCGACCTAGCTCATCAAGTTGTATGCGATGGAGAAGGGGCGAGTAAGTTTGTTGAAGTCTGTGTTAGCGGCGCTGCTGATCAACAAGAAGCTAAAGTGCATGCCATGTCTATTGCTAACTCCCCTTTAGTTAAAACTGCCATAGCTGGAGAAGATCCAAACTGGGGTAGGATTGTTATGGCGATCGGTAAATCGGGTGCATCAGCTGATAGAGATAAGTTGTCAATAAGGTTGGGGGATATTTTGGTAGCGGAAAATGGTTGGATATGCCCCTCCTACAAAGAGTCCGATGGAGCAGAATATATGAAACAGCAACATTTAGCAGTGAATGTTGACTTGGGGATAGGTACAGGCCAGGCAAAGGTGTGGACCTGTGATCTGACTCATAGTTACATAGAAATAAATGCAGATTACAGATCATGAAAATGATTTTAGTATCAGCAGTTGCGCTTATTGATCGAGACGGAAGAGTTTTAATTGCTCAAAGGCCTGAGGGAAAAAGCATGGCAGGTCTATGGGAATTTCCTGGTGGAAAAATTGAGGGTGGAGAGACCCCAGAGCAAGCTTTGATTAGAGAACTATATGAAGAATTAGGTATTGAAACTTGGTCAAGCTGTCTAGCCCCACTCACTTTTGCCAGTCATAGGTATAACGAGTTTCATTTGCTGATGCCACTTTTTGTATGCCGAAAGTGGGATGGAATACCCAAATCAAAAGAAGGTCAAAACTTAAAATGGGTGTATGTTAACAAGCTTAAAGATTTCCCAATGCCTGCAGCAGATATTCCGTTAATAGCCATTCTTCGAGATTGGCTATAACTTTTAATCTAGATTTCGCTCAATTTCTTGCCGCTCAAAAATTTCAATAACATCATTATTTCTGATATCGTCGTAGTTTTCAAAAGCCATCCCACATTCTTGCCCCGACTGTACTTCGGGAACCTCATCTTTGAACCGTTTAAGGGTTTTGAGTGTTCCTTCATGGATAACAATATCGTCACGAAGTAAGCGGACCCCAGCACTGCGTCTTGCAACTCCTTCAGTTACAATGCACCCTGCAACTTTTCCTACACCAGACACCTTGAAAACTTCTTTGATTTGAGCATAGCCGATAAAATTTTCGCGGATTTCTGCTGAAAGCAGACCACTTGCAGCAGCTTTCACATCATCAACTAAGTCATAGATTACGGAGTAGTACCTAACTTCAACACCCTTTTGATTAGCAACCTGACGAGCAGAGGTGTTCGCTCGAACATTGAATCCAATTACCGGTGCACCAGACGCTTCGGCTAGGCTCACATCTGTGTTTGTAATAGCTCCAACGCCATAGTGTAATACACGCACGCGCACTTCATCATTACCAATTTTTTCCATTGCTTGCACGATAGCTTCGGCAGATCCTTGCACATCGGCTTTAACTAATATTTGGAGTTCTGATACATTTTCATCTTCTTTGGCTTTAGCCATCATTTGTTCTAATGTGGATGCACCTGCGGTCGCTCGCTTCTCTTTTGCGACTTCAATTCGATAATCTGCAATCTCTCTTGCCTGAGCCTCAGTTTCAACAACATTTAAGACATCACCAGCCTCCGGAGTTCCATTTAAGCCAAGAACTTCGACGGGAACTGAAGGTCCAGCTATATCCACGCGCTTGCCCTGGTCATTAATAAGGGCCCTCACTTTACCCCACTGTTCACCGACAACAAAAATATCGCCCCGTCGTAACGTACCGCGTTGGACCAGTACTGTTGCTACAGGCCCACGGCCAACATCCAGTTGAGCTTCAATAACTGCGCCTTGAGCCGCCCTATCTGGATTTGCATTAAGCTCCAAGATTTCTGCCTGGAGTGCTATAGCTTCTAATAACTCATCTAATCCAGTTCCATTTATGGCGGAGACTTCAACGTCTTGAACTTCGCCAGATAGCTTTTCTACGATTACTTCATGTTGAAGCAAATCGGTTCTTACTTTGTCCGGATTTGCCTCTGCACGGTCAATTTTATTGATCGCTATAATCATTGGCACATTAGCGGCCTTCGCGTGGTTAATTGCTTCGATAGTTTGTGGCATCACTGCGTCGTCTGCAGCCACAACCAATACGACAATATCGGTTACCTGAGCGCCTCTAGAGCGCATCGAGGTGAACGCAGCGTGTCCCGGAGTATCAAGAAAACTTATTATATCGCCTCTCTTAGTTTCAACCTGATAAGCCCCAATATGCTGAGTGATTCCACCAGCTTCGCCAGCTGTTACTTTGGTATTTCTAATTGCATCCAGTAAGGATGTTTTACCGTGATCTACATGGCCCATAATTGTAACTACAGCTGGTCGGGATTTTAAATCATCTTCAGAGTCTTTGATCTCGTTGATTACATCTTCAACGTCCGCATCAGAAACTCTCACAACCTTGTGCCCAAACTCTTCTACAATTAACTCTGCGGTATCAGCATCAATGACTTCATTTTGCGTCACCATCATACCCATTTTCATCAGCGATTTTACAACTTCAGCTACACGCTCAGCCATTCTATTAGCCAATTCTGAAACTACTATAGCCTCAGGAATTTGGACGTCTCGAACAACTTTTTCGCGCTCCTGCATTTGCCCCATGGCTTTTTGGCGCGCTCTTTCCTGTTTACGCTTCATTGCCGCCATTGATTTTTGGCGACCGCCCTCACCCTCGAGTGCTTGGCTAATCGTTAATTTTCCAGAACGACGCCCAAACCCTTCTCGACCTTTGATGTTTCTTTTTTCGCTGGGCTCATCTTCTCGAGGTTTCTTTTTTTGAGCAGGCTGAGGAGATTTTTGCTCTTTTAACACAGTCTCTGGATCACCTTTGGGCACGGGTGCACTGAGCGCTGCTTGTTTGGCTAATTCTTCGACTTCTATCCTTGCGTTCTCTTCGTCTGCTTTTTTGCGAGCACGGCTCTCTGCATCTCTTTGTTCTTTTTCTTTAGCTTCCTGTTCGGCTCTTCTTCTATCGCGCTCTTCTTGTCGTGACTGTTCTTCAGCTATCCGTTCAGATTTTTCCTCTGCTTCACGAGCTTTTGCAGCCTGTAAAGCTTTCATTCGACGCTCCATCTCTGCGTCTGTAACACCTGAGGGCCTTGCTTTTGTTGTTTTTCCCGTTACCTGCGCACCATCCAAAGGTTTTATAGTGCCCGATTTTGGGACCACGACGCGTTTACGCTTGGTTTCGACAACAACACTCTTGCTACGTCCGTGGCTAAAGCTTTGTTTGACATTACCTGCACGAGGTCCGCCCCGTAATCCTAGAGTTTTTTTGCCATCACTATCGCTCATTTAGTTGTCTTTTCCTTTCAGGTGATTTTTCACCAAAGTTCCGTCGAAGACCCTTTAATCTGTGAGCTTCGTCTACTATACGTTTGGCTAAACCGCCAGGTGTAACTGCACAATGAATTGCATTTTGTCTCCCAAATGCCTCGCCTAGCTCTAAAGCACTAAGGCATCCAATGAATTTTGCTTTATCTGGAGTACTTAGTTTTGATTTTCCGCGACCAGAGCCATCAAAAGCTTGTATTAGAAGTGCAACTTTATCTTTCGATAGCAATTCCTTGACTTTTTCATAACCACATACTGCTTGTCCGGCTTTGCGCGCCAATCGTATTAAATCTAGCAACCTTCTTGATTGAAGAGTTTCCAGCTCAATAAGTAAACTTTCTTTGATTTTCAAATTTTGTCTGGTTGTTTTATCAAAGAGCTTTTTTTCTATGGCCGATTGCAAAGAGACCCTATCTGCCTTGATCCACAGACCTCTCCCAGGCAGTTTGGCAGCCAGATCAGGCAGAACTTGATTTTCAGGATCAACTACGAAACGGTACATTTCATGTTTCTCCCTTATCTCTCCCGTTGCGATACACTTTCTTTTCTTACTGCAAAGTGTACTTTTATGCTGAACAGTATTTTTCATGTCAGCTTTCTAGTTCATTTTCCTCTGCAGCTTTAGGCGCAATATCATCTGGATTTACCCATCCTAGAATTACTCTAGCTGTCATAATCAGGTCTTGTGCTTCCTCAAGGCTGACCCCATGGCTTTCTAAAAGCCCATCATCTTTGACTCTCTCACCATCCACGGTTGTCCAACCCCCGGCTAGTTCCCAGTCTGCGCACTTTGCAAACTCTTCAACCGATTTTACCCCATCATCAGCTAGCGCGAGTAACATTTTTGGCGTTAGACCATCAAAGTTAAGCAATGCTTCCTCTACACCAAGGTCACGCAGTTTCTTTAGTGCTTCTTGGGCTTCTTTTTCAAGAAATTCACGTGCTCGAGTTTGTAGTTCGCTTGCGGTCTCCTCGTCTACACCGTCGATCACCATTAATTCATCTAACTCCACGTAAGCTACTTCTTCCAGACTGGAGAATCCCTCAGAAACAAGAAGTTGTGCAAAAAACTCGTCCAAATCCAGAGTTTCCATGAACAAACTAGTGCGTTCCTCAAATTCTTTTTGACGACGTACTGATTCTTCAGCTTCAGTTAAGATATCAATGTCGAGATTGGTTAATTGACTGGCCAGGCGAACATTTTGACCTCTACGTCCAATTGCAAGAGATAGTTGATCATCTGGAACAACCACTTCAATTTTTCCAGCTTCCTCATCCAGGACAACTTTAGTTACCTCCGCTGGCTGCAAAGCATTTACCAAAAATGTTGGTTGATCGTCGTTCCATGGAATAATATCGATTTTTTCACCTTGTAATTCATTAACCACTGCTTGTACCCTGCTGCCTCTCATCCCAACACAGGCTCCAACTGGATCAATTGAACCATCGTTCGTAAATACAGAAATTTTTGCGCGCGAGCCTGGATCTCTTGCAACAGACTTTATCTCAATGATTCCTTCATAGATTTCGGGAACTTCCATTTTAAAGAGTTCTGCCATGAATTCCGGTGCTGTTCTGGATAAAAAGATTTGCGGGCCCCTCATCTCCCTTCTTACGTCTTTTATGTAACAACGAATTCTATCACCTGAGCGGTAACTTTCTCTACCAATTTTCTCATTTCGGCGAAGCATTGCCTCACCCCTGCCAACATCAACTATAACGTTGCCATATTCTTCGCGTTTAACTACCCCATTAATTATAGTACCAGCACGGTCTTTAAATTCTTCAAATTGTCGGTCGCGCTCTGCTTCTCGCACTTTTTGTAAAATTACTTGCTTGGCTGATTGGGCTGCTATTCGTCCCATATCCACTGGGGGTATTTCTTCAATAAATTGTTGACCAACTTCTGGATTTTCCATGTATTGTTTGGCCTGATCCACTGTCATTTCAGCTTGGTAATTTTCTAACAATTCTTCTTCCACGACTGTACGCACCCGCGTGAAAGTAGCTTGGCCAGTTTTTCGATCGATGGAAACCTGTATATCCATCTCAGAACCATAACGTGATTTAGCGGCACGGGATAAGCTCTCTTCCATAGCTTCCAGGACTAGGCTGGGATCTATCATTTTTTCCCGTGCTACCGCCTCAGCTGTTTGTAATAATTCTAACTGATTTGCAGAAGTTATAGCCATTTTTTATTCCTCATTATGTTCTATTTGGGTATCGATTTCGTCAAAATTTTCTTCGTTTAAAACAGGTATTTTTGTGTTTTTCTGGAGCATTTGCTTGATCAAATCATCTGATAAAACTAATCTTGCTTCGGAAAGCCAACTAAATTTTAAACCAACTGTGCCCTCTTCAAGGTTGATAAGTACTTCATCATCGTCAATTCCAGCTAAAACACCTCTAAATCTACGTCGCCCATCGATTAGTTCTGTTGTTTCCAGCTTGGCTTCAAAACCTTGGTAAGACTCAAAATCTTTTTTTCTTGTAAGAGGTCGGTCAATGCCAGGACTTGAGATCTCCAGTGTATAATTTTCCGCTATTGGGTCCTCTACATCTAATATTGTGCTTATCGAAGTATTAATTTCTGCTAATTGATCAACTCCTATGGGCGAGTCTCGACCATCTGCCATAATCTGAAGTGTGCTATGGGCACTAGTGGATAATCTAACACGCACCATTTCAAACCCTAAATCTTCTAAAATTGGATTTAAGAGCTCTGCTAGTTTTTTATCCATATAGGATTTTGCTATTAAGTTATTAATCATCATCTCAAATAAAAAAACGGGCCCGCGGCCCGTTATGTTAAATCGGTGGAGTGTTAGCTGCCTAACACACCGCTGTTAGATCGCGTATAATTATAATATTTTATATTTGCAAGTGTTCAATTTTGAAGTTGTCAGTCACTTTAGCTCCGTGGTAAAATCTCTTAATTAATATGGATAGTGATTTTGGAACTAAGCTCCCAGGAAATAGACGCAGTTTTGTTATCACTTAAGGTATCAATTTGGTCTGTTATCTTTAGTCTTTTACCAGCAATCTACATTGCATACGTTCTGTCGCGGAAAAAATTCTGGGGCCGCCAGGCCCTTAATGTTATTGTTCATATCCCACTAATACTACCACCTGTAGTCACAGGATATTTTTTGCTGATTCTATTTAGTCGGGCAGGGGTAATCGGTCGTTTTTTAGATACCTATTTTGGTGTCACAGTTGCATTCCATTGGTTTGGAGCAGTATTGGCTGCCGCTATTATGTCTTTCCCGTTGATGGTTCGCGCCTTTAGATTAGGTTTCGACAGTGTTGATCCAAAACTAGAAGTTGCTGCTCATTCATTGGGCGCAAATAGATTTATTATTTTTTTAACGATAACTTTGCCATTGATTATTCCAGCTTTAATCACGGGTGCAGTGTTGGGGTTTGCAAAATCAATGGGAGAATTTGGAGCTACAATTACTTTTGTGTCGAATATACCAGGACAAACCCAAACAATACCTTCGGCAATTTTTGAGTTTTTGCAAATCCCAGGTAACAATTTTATGACCGTAAGATTAGTTTGTCTCTCCTTACTTATTTCCATTGGCGCATTATATATTTCTGAGGTTCTCGCCAGCAGGTTGAGCAGGAGAGAGCGAAGCTAATGAGTATAAATGTAAACATTGAAAAGACTATGGGCGATTTCTGTCTAAAAACTAAATTTAATGCTGATATTGGTATTACTGCTATTTTTGGATCTTCTGGGGCTGGGAAATCGACACTGGTAAATCTTATAGCGGGGCTTGTGCAACCAAAAAGTGGTCATATAAAAATATTTGATGAAGTAGTTTTTGACAGCAAACAAAAAATTAATGCTCCTGTTCATAAGCGCGGGATTGGGTTTGTATTCCAAGATTCAAGGCTATTCCCACACATGAAGGTTGAGGCAAATTTAAAGTATTCATATAGATTTGGTAGGAGGGGTAGTCTAAGCTCCTTCTCAGAAATTGTGAACATACTAGATTTAGGACAAATTTTGCAAAGGTTACCTGGAAATTTATCAGGTGGTGAAAAGCAAAGGGTGGCGATCGGTCGTGCCCTATTAAGCAACCCAAAAATATTAATACTGGATGAACCTCTTACTGGTCTTGATGAAGGATTGCGATCAGAAGTAATTCCTTATTTAGAATTTTTACGTGATCATTCCAAATTACCAATTTTGTATATCAGCCATTCTCAATCTGAAGTTGCCAGACTTTCTGATAAAATAGTAGTTCTTGAGAACGGTAATATTCTTGAGCAGGGTGAAACTTTGCAAATACTATCTAATTTCAGAGTTGCTAAGAAGCTGGGTTTAAGAGATCTTTCTTCGTTCATCGAAGCAAGTGTTTCCAAGCATGCATCTGATGGTATCACGGAGTTAGACTTTTCGGGTTCTAAATTATTTTTACCACAAATAGATGTGCCAGTAGGCAGCAAGATATATTTAAGAGTTTTAGCAAAAGATGTAACTCTCGCAATCAAGAAGCCTGAAAAGATATCTGCTCTTAACATAATTAAAGGTGAGGTAGATGAGATCGTACTGGGAAATGGACCCGGTGCTCTTATAAGTATAAAAGTTGGAGGGCATAAGTTAGTAACTAGGATAACACAGCGTTCGCTTACTGCTATGAATTTAAAACTTGGACAAACTTGCTTTGCGTTCTTAAAAACAGTTTCTGTCGCTACTTCTGATATTATCATTTAAAGTTTTCTTTGTGAAACTTTGTATATAACCCTTCAGCTAAATTGATTGCAGCACTCGAGTCTTTTAGCGGTACCATAGAGAATGTTAGTTTATTAATCATATCAGTCCTAACGTCTTATTGCTCTATTATTACGCATTCGGAGAGACTATCTCTAATCAGGTCTTTCATCAACTAATGTGATAATCGTTGGATCAAATTCATGTGCGATCGAAAACGTTAGGTCCTAGGCTTCTTATGTCGTAAGCAATTCTGTAGTGCGATAATATTCTAGATTTCAACAATTATAGCCCGATTTTGATCTTATTTTTTTGCTATAAACATTAAATTATTTGCAGGCATTTCTATAACAGCTTCTGGACAAAGATTATTTGCTTCGATTTCATCCAGTATATCAAAGTCGTCCTTGTATCCGATCTCTGGGTCGCATGCTACAAGTGAGGAGTGAAACTTAATATCTTCGTCACTTGTAAGCTCACTACCTCTCATAAATGGTCCATAAACTATTAAATGGCCATTATTCTTAAGAGCGGACGAACTTCCTTTTATGAGATTTTTCATTTCTTTAAAGCTGATTAGATGGAGGATATTAATTGCAATTATTGCGTCATAATTATTGATTTTTGGGTCCCAATTTTCGACTGTGGCATCGATCAGTAATGGCCGTTTGATGTTCGCTTGAGTTATTTCTTGTATATAAGCCTCAATGCTATCTAGGCGCTTTTTGTCAATATCACTTGGTTGCCATTCTAGATTAGAAAACTTCTCAGAAAAATAAATGCAATGCTGACCTGTACCACTGGCAATCTCCAATACTTTTCCTTTGTCTGGCAAATACTCAGAGAGAACTTCTGATATGTATGGAGCATTTCTTGAAGCAGAGTCAGAATATAATTTTTTCATACCAATATCTGTTGCTTGACTTGCTGTGGTAGGTAGTTTTTCTCGCTGTGGCATTAAAACCTACCCGGCAAAAGAGCCTCAAGTATTTCGCGCTCAACTGAAACTGTTCTCTCAAGAAATAAATCGGACAATAGTTGACTTGCGGCTGCGGCCGTTTGGAAACCATACCCACCTTGACCAGCAAACCAGAAAAAAGAAGGGTTATTTTTATCTGGTCCTATTACCAAATTTCCATCTGGAGCGAAGCTCCTTAATCCAGCCCAGTTCGATAGCATACGGTCTATGGGAACATTTATTACGCCCTGAAAAGACTCAACTCCAACTGCTAAAGTTTCATCATCTGCCCATGCGTCATGAGGATCCACAATTTCTTTGTCAGCAGGTGATATTATTAGGCTCCCCGCATCAGGTTTTGCATACCACGTTTCTCCAACACCATCGATCATAGGCCAGTTTTGAACATCCATACCTTTGGGTGCCTGCATTCTAGCAATAGAGCGTTTATATGGTCTGATATTAAGTGTTGAGACCCCGCAAAGTTCTGCAACCTGATCGGCCCAAGCACCGGCTGCGTTGATCAATATGCTTGCTGTGATGTCGCCATCTGAACTTTCTACAGCCCATTTCTTATCTTTTTTATGAGCAGCTATCAGCTTTGTGTTCTTTCGTATTTGAGCCCCATGTTCTAGGGCGTTCTTTCTGTAGTACTCGTAGAGTTTATTTGTATCAATATCGTAAACATCAGGTCTGTAAGCTTGTCGTGTTGTACCTTCTTTATTAAGAGCTGGGATGAGTTGGAAAGCTTCGTCAATCGAAATACATTTTAAGCCTAAATCTTCAGCGTCGGTCTCAAACTGTGTTTCTTCACCTTGTTTACCAAGCAATAACAATCCTCGCTTGGCTAAAAATCCTTGGCTGTCGGATTTAAGGAAAGTCAGACTTGCTTTATTTAGTTCTTTCGTGACGCGGTTACCATAGTCTTCAATATATGTTGCGGCAGATCTCCCA
>CAXEVV010000032.1:0-20125 GCA_963999845.1 uncultured Rhodobacterales bacterium
GGAAAGATAAATTCGAGAATATAAAGTTAACTATCTGTAAGACTTCTATTTTTACCGATGACCTACGTTTATATTTAGAGAATAAACATGGGGTGCCCTACGGCAACTTTTACACTTTAAAGCAAGATCTAAATGACAACGGAAAAGAGCTATTATTTGCTATGAACGGAGGTATGTACCACCCTGATTTAAGCCCCGTTGGACATTACAAAGAAGAGTCTAGTGAAAAGAAAACCGTCATCTCAGGCCCAGGCCCAGGAAACTTCGGAATGTTACCTAATGGCATCTTTTGTATTGGCTCTAATATGTTTAATGTATATGAAACCTTGGACTATTTAAATAAGGCCCCCAAATGTATCTACGCCACACAGTCGGGCCCAATGCTCGTTTGGAATGATAGTTTACATCCCCGGTTTCTTAAAAATAGCAAATCAAAATTCATACGGAATGGTGTGGGAACTAGTGCGGACAAACAACACGCATACTTTGTGAAAGCAGAAAACACCGTAAATTTATACACATTCGCGCGCATATTTAAAGAAAAACTAAAAGTTCCAAATGCTTTATATTTGGACGGAAAAATTTCTAGATTATATTCGAAACAGCTAAATAGACATGACTTTGGTTGGCCAATGGGGCCCATAGTAGCGGTAGTGCACTCAAATAATTAAACTGAGCACACTACAAAAATATCGTAAGTTAATGTTCAATTACCGGAGTTTTTGTGCCTTTAACTGCAATCTCTATCTGCCTAGGCTTAAGTTCCTCTGGCACTTCTTTAAAGATATCGATATGTAACATACCATCAGCATGGTCGGCGGATTTTACTTTAACATAATCTGCCAACTGAAATTTCCTTTTGAATGCCCTTGTAGCTATTCCTTTGTGTAAGAAATTTCTTTCGTTTTTATCATCATCCTTTTGACCGGAGATGATCAAAGTTTTATTTTTAACTTCAACACTCAAATCAGCGTCAGAAAAGCCAGCAACTGCGATCGAAATTCTGTAATAATCATCTGCAGTCTTTTCTATATTATATGGAGGATAAGAAGCTGTTGTTGAATTGTTGGTTATAACGCGGTTTATCAAATCAGAGACCTGATCAAATCCAATGCTGGCGCTGTATAACGGTGATAAATCATAATGTTGCATAGTCGTCATCCTTTTTAAGCAATAACTTGGTTAACGCCCAGTCGTCTGGCGTGTATTAATTAAGGCCCCTGCATAGGCAGCCATGACTTATAGATGGGAAATGATTTTGACTTTTCAAGGGTAGATATTGGCAAGCTTTTTCTGATTACTTTTCATAACCAATTTTACAGATTAGACATTCCAACTATATAACTGGCAAGTAACATTTACTTTAATTTTTCATACACAGGTTATCAAAATAATGGTTTAGTGCAAATTCAGTTTCAAAGGTTTCTTCTTCATGGAAACTATATAAGGTTTGACAATGACACTTAAAAAAGAGTCTCAGAATAATACACCAACTGCTGAAGGCATTGCATCAGTCGCTCGGCAGCTCACGAAGAAAGGACACCCGCCTGTTCACTTATGGGATCCACCATTTTGTGGCGACCTGGATATGCGTATAGCAAGAGATGGGACTTGGTATTACCTCGGCACTCCTATCGGACGATTTGAACTTGTAAAGCTATTTTCCTCAATCATAAGAAAAGATGAAGATAAATATTATTTGGTAACTCCTGCAGAAAAAGTGGGTATAAAAGTTGACGATGCTCCATTTGTGGCCGTGGATTTTGTAACTATCGGCAAAGGTAGCAACCAAACGCTGACATTTGAAACCCACGTTGGGGACAAAGTTCAACTAAATAAAGAAAACTCTCTTCGCGTTTTAATTGATAAAAATAGCGGAGAGCCAAAACCCTATATACACGTAAGATCTGGTTTAGAGGCGCTGATTGATAGGAAGAGTTTCTACAGGTTAATCGAAATTTGTTCTACTAATACTAATAACAAAGAAGAATGGTTCGGTCTTTGGTCAAATAAAAATTTCTTTCCTATAATTCTTGCTTCTGAGTTAAAATAGATTTCTAATTTTTTTAATGCGCTTGAGCCCAGCTGTCACCATGTCCTGCATCAACAACAAGAGGAATATCGAGCTTAACTGCAGGATTAGAGGCTTCTTCCATTATAGACTTAGCTAGAACTACAAGTTGCCCAACCTCACCTTCATCCACTTCAAATAGTAATTCGTCATGAACTTGTAGTAACATCCTCGCATTAAGATGCGATATTGCAATCGGCATGCGTATCATTGCACGCCGAATAATATCAGCAGCCGTTCCTTGGATGGGAGCATTTATTGCTGCTCTTTTAGCAAAGCCAGCGTTTGGACCCTTTGCATTTATTTCAGGAGTATGGATAACCCTCCCAAACAGAGTCTTAACATAATTTTTTTCCCTAGCAAAACGGACAGTTTCATCCATATATTCTTTTATTCCAGGGAACCTCTCAAAATATCTATCTATAAAAGCCTGGGCCTCTGAACGCGGAATTCGTAAGTTTCGTGCCAAGCCAAATCCTGATATACCATAAATTACACCAAAATTTATTGCTTTTGCCTGCCTTCTGATCTCGGGAGTCATCTCAGCCAAAGGTACATGGAACATTTCTGAAGCAGTCATCGCATGAATATCTAGTCCATCACGAAATGCTTGCTTCAAACTTTCTATGGAAGCAATATGTGCCAATATTCTTAACTCAATTTGACTATAATCTAAACTTACAAGAACTTTTCCAGGTTCGGCTATAAAAGCTTCTCGAATGCGGCGGCCTTCCTCTGATCGAATTGGTATATTTTGTAAATTAGGATCAGTTGATGCCAGTCGTCCTGTGTTTGCTCCAGCTATAACATAAGATGTATGAACACGACCAGAAGATGGATTTATATGATCTTGCAAAGCGTCAGTATAGGTTGACTTCAACTTGCTCAACTGTCGCCAGTCTAAGACCTTTCTAGGCAAATCATATTCTGTAGCGAGATCAGCTAAAACATCAGCACCTGTTGAATAGGCACCAGTTTTACTTTTAATTCCACCAGTATACCCAAGTTTATCAAAAAGAATTTCCCCAAGCTGTTTTGGGCTCCCTACGTTAAACTTTTCCCCAGCAAGATTGTAAATCTCTTCCTCTAAAACCACCATTTTTTGGGAAAACGAGTTTGACATCCTAACGAGCGTATCTCTATCAATTTTAATCCCTAAAAGCTCCATATCGGATAGAACTCGCACCAAAGGACGCTCCAGTGTCTCATAGACTTTAGTTACTTTCGACAAGTGAAGCTTAGGTTTGAATAACTTCCATAACCTCATAGTTATGTCAGCATCCTCCGCTGCATAATTAGAAGCTTCATCAATTGGAACAAAGTCAAAAGTAATTGCCGATTTTCCAGTTCCAATCAAAGATTTTATAGAAACGGGCACATGGTGCAGATATTTTTCAGATAGCATGTCCATACCATGCCTATGAAGACCACCATGCATTGCATAGGACATCAACATCGTATCATCAATTGCATTAACCTCCAGACCATATTTAGATAAGACTTTAATATCGTATTTTATATTTTGACCAATTATGAGAATTGACGGATCGTCCAGAATAGGACGTAATAGTTCTATGACTAAATCTATTGGAATTTGATCAGCGCACAGTTTACTTGAACCAAATAAACCATCTGTCGGATCTCCTTCTTTATGCCCAATTGGAACGTAACAAGCATTACCAGGCTTAACGCAAAGCGATACTCCAACTAATTCCGCTGTCATTTCATCAAGACCTGTAGTCTCAGTATCAAAAGCGACATATCCATAGGAACGAATATTTTCGATCCATTCTTTAAACCTTTCAATCGTCCTCACAGTTTCGTAGTTACTACTCGTTACAGGACCATAATTGTTTTCTTCAGAATCTTCGTGAAAATTCTGTTCATGAGGTAGGAGTTTAGCCAATTCAACATTGAACTGTTCTGAAACTCTCTTGAGAATTGTACGGAACTCCATTTTTTGTAAAAATCCAACAAGCTCATCCATTTGTGGAGGAGAAACTACCAGTTCTTCGATCGAAAAATCTAATTCCATTGAGCAATCCAGTTCTACTAACTGCTTCGAAACTCGTATCTGTTCTTCAAAATTAATTAAGGTTTCTCGGCGTTTTGGCTGTTTTATCTCGTGTGCTTTATTCAGAAGGTTCTCTAATGACCCATATACATTAATTAATTCTGCGGCTGTTTTTACGCCGATACCGGGTGCTCCTGGAACGTTGTCCACACTGTCACCTGCTAATGCTTGTACGTCGACCACTAGCTCAGGATTTACTCCAAACTTTTCAATTACAGCGTCACGATTTATTCGTCGATTTTTCATCGCGTCAAACATTTCAACACCATCACCCACTAGCTGCATCAAATCTTTATCAGAACTAATGATTGTTACTCGACCTCCAGCCTCCCGAGCTCTACAAGCAAGCGTGGCAATGATATCGTCAGCCTCAAAACCTACTACTTCTTTGCATGAAATGTTGAATGCTTTTGTTGCATCTCGTGTTAAGGGGAATTGCGGCACTAGGTCTTCGGGAGCCGGAGGCCTATTGGCCTTATAATCTTTGTAAATTTCATTTCGAAAACTTTTGCCAGAGTGATCAAAAATCACTGCAGCGTGGGTCGCAGCATCTACACCAGTATTGTTTTGAATGTAGCGAAACAGCATATTACAAAATCCGCTAACAGCGCCTACGGGTAGTCCATCAGAAGACCGCGTGAGTGGTGGTAGTGCATGATAGGCACGAAATATAAATGCAGAGCCATCAATTAAATGGAGATGATGACCTTTACTAAATTTCATTTTTTTAATCCATACAAGTTTAATTCAGTAACCCATATTTCTATCAGGTCAATTTAGCCTCAAAGTCTCGGTGAATGATTTTACAGTCACAATAAGGGCACTCAACCCATCCCCTATCCGTTGGAATCTGCAGCCAAACCTTCGGATGGCCAAGCGCTCCCCCACCCCCGTCACACGCTATGCGAAATGTATCTACTATTTTTGTTTCTGGTGCATCAACTACCATATTTTCATCCTACTCAAATACAAACTCACAAAACAATCCTATACTAAACGACTATTGGCTTTTTGATAACATAGGTCCTAAATTTCGCCCACCAAGAATATGGACATGCAAATGTGGTACTTCCTGAAGGCCAGCCTCACCAGCGTTGGAGATGGCCCTAAACCCACCACCATCCTGTGCAGGTGCCACCTGTAAGATTTTGCACACCTCACCAATCGCTCTGACAAAATCTATAATTTCAGCGTCAGTCGCGGTCTGAGCGAAATGATCATATGTCACATAAGCACCCTTTGGAATGACCAAAACATGCTTTGGGGCGGCCGGATTAATATCGTGAAAAGCTAAACTATATTTCGTTTCTAGAACCTTACTACAGGGGATCTCACCACGTAGAATCTTTGCAAAAATATTTTGATTATCATAAATATATGGCATTTTTTTCCAATTATCTCTTATAGTAAACAGACAGCTCCAAGTTTACATTTCTTAGTCAGTTAAATCCGAAATAAGTGAAGATTGCACGAACAACTTCTTGACTGAAACCTTTGGCCTTGGGCCAATATGCCCAATAACTTCTCCTGCCGCAATATTACCCATCTTACAGTTTGTTTCTAGATCATAGCCAGACGCTAAGCCATATAGAAACCCCGCTGCGAACTGATCTCCGGCACCAGTTGTATCAACAGCCGAAATTCGATTAACCCCAACATCCACCCTGTTAGAATCTTGGATTGCCGTGACGCCTTCATGTGCTTTTGTACAAACAACCAAAGGACAAATTTTAGCTATTTGTTTTAAAGCTTTTTCCAGATCCTCCATTTCAAACAAGGCCTTAATTTCATCTTCATTTCCAATAACAAAATCAAGATCATTTTCTATCAAAGTTAAAAAGTCATCCCGATGCCGTTCAACACAAAATGGATCAGATATAGCTATTCCCGTTTTACCACCAGCGAGTTTTGTCTCTTTGGCGAGAGTCTCAAAGGCCTGCTTTCCTTTATCCTTATCAAAAAGATACCCCTCCAAAAATACAATGGCTGCAAGATTAGCTAGATCAGTCGGTATATCATCGGTGCTCAAATCACCAGATATCCCCAGATAGGTGTTCATAGATCGATTGCCATCTTGAGAATTAAAAATCATTGACCTTGATGTCGGTAGTTTGGCATCACGTACCGGTTTGTTGAGAAAATCTGTACCCCCCTCTGAGGTGGCATCAGCATAATATCTACCCAACTCGTCGTCACTAACACGTCCAACGAAAGCTGTTTTACGGCCTAAAGAACCAATTCCAGCAATTGTATTTGCTACGGAACCACCAGCTGCCTTTGTTCTGACATCCATGGAATTATACAACAATTCAGCGCGGCTTTTTTCAATAAGCTGCATGATACCTTTTTCAATACCCATTTTTTCTAGGAAAACATCGTCACACGGAGAAATTATATCAACAACAGCATTTCCAATACCCACAACGTCATATTTTTTCATTAATATTTTTCCTCAAGCATAGATAAAGCTCTTATGACTTAGCGATCAAAAAGAGATGTTTTTGCTTTGAAATAAACTTCCATAAAGCGCTCTAGAACGTCTTTTCTAATATAAAAATTGAGCCAACTATTCATGTATTTACATTTGCAATTATTTATCTAAAAGAACAAGGGTGAGGGCTAAAGTTTCCACCGTTAAGGTTGAATTTTTAGATATAATCAAAATATCCATGATGGAAGAAGAACGCTCATACAAAAAACAAACCATACAATCGAATTATTAGAGCAAGATTCGTTAACTATAAAATCCGAGTTTCAAATTTATTATAGCTGGACGGAAAGCCCCTTTGGAAGTGCTTTGGTTATGAGTACTGATCGAGGTATTTGTGGAATGGCGTTTGCAGATGAACTTGGGAGTGAAGAAGTTCTGAAGGATATGACGCAGCGCTGGCCAAAAGCAAAGTTTATACATGATGAAGAACGTTTGTTGGATTTTTCTGATCAAATAGTCGGTCTCTCGGGTAGAATACGCTTACACATAATAGGCTCATCATTTCAGATAAAGGTCTGGAAGGCTTTGTTTGAAATACCAGATGGGCAAGTTTCAACTTACTCAGACATAGCAGTAGCTATTGATCAACCATCCTCTGCCCGTGCTGTTGGAACTGCAATCGGACGTAATCCCATAAGTTTTTTAATTCCCTGCCACAGGGTAATACAAAAATCTGGGGGTTTAGGAGGATATCATTGGGGTCTCACAATTAAAAAATCTCTTCTCGCCTTTGAAACTGCTAGATTTGAAAGCAATTTAAAATAATATGTCATCCCATTTTAATTTTAAGGAACTTATTGGGATAATTATAAGGTAATCTCAAACGATTACATACTTAGTTCAAGTGGAAATATAGAGGATAATGACCATCCTTAAAAGGACCAAACAGGTCTTGTACATCGGGATGCTCAACAGGCTCACCAGATGGATCTTCAATTAAATTTTGCTCTGATACATATGCTACGTAAAACGTATTCTCATTTTCAGCAAGCAAGTGATAGAATGGTTGTTCCTTTGAAGGACGACCATCTTCTGGAAGATTTTCATACCATTCATCCGAGTTATTAAATTCTGAGTCCACATCAAATACTACCCCACGAAAGGGATGCTTTTTATGGCGGACCACTTGTCCAAGATGATATTTAGCTGACTTAGTAAACATGATAATAAGCCCTAACTCTGAAATTGTTGGCTTTCAAGAGCTTTTTCATGTGATAAAAACATCAATTAGTAAACTTTTGATTAAGGACGATTACATAAAACAAATATTAAATGAGCCTATTATCAATTTTAGAAATTTAATTTAAATTTGTTTTTTACATTTAAAAAGTTTTTATTTATCGTGTGAAGGTAATAAAAAAAGCGAGGGGCAATGGGCACAATTCTTCGCACTCTATTGATTATATGCTTTGTATCTTCCTGTAGCTTTGGCGGTTTAAGGAAACCAATAGACTATGACAATGCATGCTCAATTCTAGCTGGTAAAAGGCATTATTACAGGGCGTTCAAAAATACTAATCAAAAGTGGGGAGTGCCTATTCACGTGCAAATGGCAGTAATTTATTATGAAAGTAGTTTTCAAAACCGAGCCCAAACACCAATGAGATATTTTTTAGGCATAATACCACTTGGGCGTGAGAGTTCTGCATTCGGATACGCACAGGCACTAGATGGTACCTGGGCTGACTATAAAAAATCTACTGGGCGCTCAATAGCAAGAAGAAGCAGTATTAGGGACTCCGCAGATTTTATGGGCTGGTATATGACAAAGACTAGAAAATTAACTGGGGTTTCACTCAGTGATGCAAAAAACCAATACCTAGCGTATCATGAGGGTCAAGTAGGATACAAAAAAGGTTCATACAAAAGAAAACATTGGTTAATCAAGAAGGCCAATAACGTTCAAAATCGTAGCTTAAACTATAAAAGGCAGCTCGCAAGCTGCATCCGAACCTAAAGAAATCAATTTCTTCGACGCTCTATTTCTAATTGAATATTGAATTGCATCTCGTTGAGAGAAATATTTTCTCTGTATTGCTCAATACTCATTAAAGTAATGCTACCACTTTCATCATGCATAACCCAGCGATCTAAAGACGGAGTATTGCCTGAAAAAATTAACTCAATATGCCCACGCTCTGGATGCTCAGGATCAAATAGTGAGAGAGACGTCTCACCTTGGGTATACTCGTGTGAAAGAATATTGGAAGAATCCACCAGATTAAGCTGCTTCGCCAAAAGCAATGCCAATGGAGTGACTCTTAAAGGAAAAGAAGTTGGCTCTGGATCTCCTTTTGGGTCAAAAATAGCCAACTGACCGCCAGATGCAAGTATCAGCAAATCTTCTGGTTTATCATAATCTATTCTTAATCTTCCCGGCTTTTTTATAAAAAGAGTACCATTAGCTACAGAACCATCATCAGCAAATTGACGGAAATTAGCTTGAAACGTATTCAATCGGTTAAAGTAGTTAGATAGCTCAACTAAAGAGAATCTTTCGGAAAGCACAGGTATTGTCCCGAAAAACCAGATGCAACTAAAGCTTGCCACAAACCTAATTAACTTCATGAAATTATTTGTATCCCCATACTAAAATTTTTAATAATTTACTGTTCCGGTACTAATATTTCTCTCTTACCAACATGATTAGCAGATGAAACTAAACCTTGCTCTTCCATTTGTTCCACAAGCCGTGCAGCTTTGTTATAACCAATAGAAAGTTTACGCTGTATGTAGCTCGTAGAACACTTACGGTCTCTAAGCACGATTGAAACTGCTTCGTCATAGACCGCATCTTCACCCTCGGTATTTCCACCAAGACCTAGCACCATATCAATCCCATCAGATTTTTCTCCATCGGGACCATCTATGACGCCAGACATATAGTTTGGTGGACCGAAAGCTTTTAAATGCCTCACTACTTCCTCAACTTCTTCATCACTTACAAAAGGACCGTGACAACGAATTATCTTTGAGCCTCCCGCCATATAAAGCATATCCCCCATTCCAAGTAATTGCTCTGCGCCCATTTCACCAAGAATTGTTCGGCTGTCGATCTTTGAAGTAACTTGAAACGAAATACGTGTTGGAAAATTAGCCTTTATTGTACCGGTTATAACATCAACCGACGGCCTCTGTGTGGCCATAATTATATGAATGCCAGAAGCTCGTGCCATTTGTGCTAAACGCTGAATACAAGCTTCTATTTCCTTACCCGCAACCATCATAAGATCAGCCATCTCATCTACCACAACTACTATGTAGGGCATCTTCTCAGGTTCAAACTCTTCCGTCTCGAAAATTGGATCACCAGTTTCATCATCAAAACCCGTCTGTATTGTGCGAGAAAAGTTCTCGTTTTTCAGTAATGCGTCTGAGACTCTACTATTGAACCCATCAATATTTCGAACGCCCATTTTTGACATTCTTCGGTACCTCTCCTCCATTTCACCTACCACCCACTTAAGCGCTACGACCGCTTTTTTAGGATCAGTGACAACGGGACTTAGAAGATGAGGAATCCCGTCATAAACGCTCAATTCTAGCATTTTAGGGTCAATCATTATCATCTTACATTCGTCGGGGGTAAGTTTGTAAAGAAGAGAGAGGATCATAGTATTTATTGCTACCGATTTTCCAGACCCTGTTGTCCCCGCAATCAAGAGATGTGGCATCTTAGCTAGATTAGCTACTACTGGCTCACCACCAATGTCCTTGCCTAATGCTAGAGGAAGTTTTTGATTGCCATCACCAAAGGCTCTACTAGAAAAAATTTCACGGAGAACAACTTTTTCTCGATCTTCGTTGGGTAATTCTATTCCAATCACAGTCCTACCAGGCACCGTGGAGACCCTTGCAGCAAGGGCCGACATAGATCGTGCTATATCGTCTGCCAACCCGATAACCCGGCTCGCCTTTAATCCTGGAGCTGGCTCTAACTCATACATGGTTACAACTGGCCCTGGACGCACACTAACTATTTCACCTTTAATACCATAATCATCAAGCACCGCTTCAAGCAGCCGTGCATTTTCTTCTAAAGACTCGTCAGATAGGTATGTTCTTTTAATAGCCACAGGCGTTGCTAATAAATTCAGTGGTGGGAATTCAAAATCTACTTTTCCATCATCAAAATTTAGTCGAGGTTCCGCCTCTTCAATTGCACGCTTTGATTTTTTGAATGTTTTTGAAATTGGCGGATGCACAAGCTTTTTGGCTTCGGCTTTTGGAAAATTATAACCATGCATTGACGGGTCGGGATTAAATTTTTCCTCGAAAATCGTTGGCTCGTTATAGCCATCTTCACTAAATTTATCTTGTTTAAGCTCAGCATTAAAAATTTGACTATCGCTAGAAACTGAAGGCTCTGCGCGGTCCAATGAAGGAAGGGAGGTTAAAAATGCTTCTTCATTACCTTTTACTTCAGAAGTATCTGCAACTCTACTTGTCAGTGGGGGATTGCGATCCCTTATTATTGAGCTTATTTTATTTCTTATACGATTATCTTCATCGTGACCTTCGTTATCAATTTTTGGCTCCTGCCTAACTGATTGAGGCGTATTTTTGCCAAACAATAATATAATTCTAATAATGATCCTACTGATAACTCCCCACTTCTGTTGGCTTAAAACGTTATCCTGATTTGGAAGACCATTCGCATTTGAAACCATACTTGAGATCAGCAAAATAGTAGCCTTTGCAAGTAACGCAAAGACCTGCGAACAGAGCAAAATAGTACATGTAAATAAAAATTTGGAAGCACCACTTACTTCTCTTCGGGAAAAACCACATACAAATAGAAGCGACAAAAATGAAACAGTTACCATTAATAAAGTGATGGTATTTACTGATGTTGTAGAAACCTCAGGTATAGCTTTTAGTATAATACCCACGGATGTTTCACCGAATAATCCGCCCAAACCAAATTGGTGAACCCACATATTATAGGGAACTAAGGTCGCAAAAAAAACAGAGGAAAAACCCGTTGATACTGGAAAAAAAATCATGCGTGTTATAGCACGCTCTACGCCGATATGGCATAAAAATCTAAAACCCCAAATTACCAGGAAAAGAGAAATGGTAAAACTTCCCCAACCCAAAATGAGTATGAGAGGTGCAGCTATTGATGCGCCTATAACACCAAGTATATTTTGCGTAGGCTCATCGCTAATGGACCAGAAACTTCGATCGTCAGGCGAATAAGACCAAAGCAACAAGAATATACTTATCCCAATCACAATAAGAATTAGTCCCAGCAGTTCCACCCCACGCCTTTCCAAGGCTTCTTTCATACTTTTGTCTATTAAGGGACTGCGACTAGGCGCCTGATTATATGCCATTTTATATTACCTGTTTCATATCTAACGAAGAAATTCTCGTATTTTTATTAATCCGTTTTTGGTTTCTTCCGGCTCTGCGACCATCGCCACTCTAATGTATCGGTCACCCGGGCTTTGACCGTCAAAATCTTTAGATAAATACCTACCTGGAAGAACCCGCACTCCGCAACTTTGCCAAAGCTGTAGAGCAGTTTTTTCCCCACTACCAACATCTAACCAAAGAAAAAATCCAGCAGCTGGGCTTAAATATCCATCAAAATCAGCAAAAATTTTATCCGCAAAGTCATATTTTTTCTTATAAATCTTGCGATTTTCTATGACATGCTCTTCATCGTCCCAAACAGATGCTGAAATATGTTGTAAGGGTTCGGGAATGGGTGATCCAGAATAAGCCCTTAATTGTTTCATTCGCTTTATATTTTGTTCGCCAGATGCCGCAAAGCCTGATCTTAAACCCGGAAGGTTGGAACGCTTGGATAGTGAATGAAATGTGACTACCCTATTAGGGTCAGCTCCCACCTTATCTGAAATTTCCATGAATCCAGGAGGAGGAGTATCTCGATAAATTTCACTGTAGCATTCATCTGCAAAAATTATAAAATCGTATTTTTCAGCTAATTCTATTAATGCGGTAACGTATTCCACCGTGGCTACTGCACCCTGTGGATTTGATGGTGAACAAATATATGCTGCCGAAGTATTGTTCAGTATATCTGCTGTCAAACTGAAATAATCTGGTAAATGTCCACCATTTTCATCTGTTGGAATGAAGAGTGGCTCCGCATTCACCGATAAAGCCGATATCATATAAACTTGATAAAAAGGATTTGGTATGAGGACAAATGGTGTCTTGCCGTTCAGGCTTTCTGGGCATAATGCCATGCTAACATTATACAGACCCTCACGGGTACCATTCAAAGGTACAATATTTTTATCTGAAGTTAGCTCTAAGCCGAAACGTCGATAAAACCATTTAACTATAGATACTTGAAGTTTTTCAATACCATCATTGGCTGGATAACGATTAAATCCATCGATCTGCTCCAAAAGCACATCCTTGATCCAAGCCGGATAACGATGCTGCGGTTCGCCAATCGTCATATTAAACTGCGGACCAGCAAAATCATGCCCATCTAACAGAGCACGAAAACGCGGAAATGCGTATTCCGGGAGGTGTGAAAACCGCTCGGGGTACATATAAACTTTGCCTCAATTATTGGGTCTTACGCCCTTTTACTTTTCGTATGATAGCCAAGACTGGTGAATACGTCCACAAAAACTACTATGAAATTCAAAAATTGTGATGATAAAGGCTCAATCACTTCAAGATTGCGTTTTCGGCTACTCGCCCAATTCTGAGGAGTTTTTCCTCCGTATTAGGTAAAGACATAATAGATAATCCGCAGCTACTGTGGTTAGTAGGAATAGTAAGAGCACAAACGCCCATTAAATTGCCAATACGAGTATTTCTCAGGGCCATTAGGTTTTGTGCCACGTAGTAGCCGTTATCAGATTTCAATCTTTCTAAATTTGGTGGTAATATTGGACAAGTGGGTAAAATAACGCCATCAAACGACGAAACTTTGTCATAAAACTTCTTTTTAAAAACCTCTAAATCTCTCTTAGCATTTAAATAGTCAGTAGCCGAAACATCTTTGCCGGCACGAAACCTTTGAAGTATTTCATCGTACATAAGTTCAGGTGATGCCTCAATCTCTTCCTTCCATTCAGCATAAGCTTCGGAAGGGTATAGAACACTAGAGAGAGCTAACGCACTTTCCACTTCTTCGATATCAATTTCCTTTATCTCAAAGCCAAATTTTGATAATGTGCTTACAGTTTGTTCGAAAGCAATGGCTGGCTTTTGGTGTAAATCATCAAGTGCCGTACCTTTGAGCAGAGCAAGCCTTCCACCCACTATTGACCGATATTGCAAATCCACTGGCTTATTTCCAGTAATGACTGAAAATATTAGCGCCGCATCCTCTACTGTTTTTGTAATTGGCCCTACGGTATCAAAACTTTTACATAAAGGAACCACTCCCTGCATAGGTACTCTGCCCAACGTGGTTTTTAAGCCGACTAAATCATTCCAAGCAGCTGGAATTCTAACAGAGCCACCTGTATCAGAACCAATGGCGGCTGACGCCAGTCCAAAAGCTACTGAGGCTGCCGCTCCAGAAGAAGAGCCACCTGACACAGCAGTTAAATCATTAACACACGGGGGAGTCTGAGTTATTGGGTTAAGGCCTAATCCTGAAAATGCCAGTTCCGACATATGAGTCTTACCGAGGGTTACCAACCCGTTCATTGATGTATTTTTCAGAGCAGCGCAGTCATTTTTTGACACCCTTCCCTTCAGTAAATTAGACCCAGCATTGGTTTCATAACCCGCTAAATCAAACAAATCTTTCCAACTAACAGGGACACCATCCAATGGCCCCAATCGTGAATTTTGTCTTTGCCTCTTTCGTGCATCTTCTGCCTCGCTAACTGCTCGTGCCTTAGTTAGCGTCACATAAATGCGATTTTTCAAAGTACTATCTTGTATACTATCAAAAAAAGCCTCAACTACTTCGACGGGATCATTTTGGTTAATCTCAAAGGTATGTCCCAGTTCAGCGGCACTCAATTTTAACGGGTCAGTCATCTTTATATCCTTCAATACAATTTAGCGGCAATCGACCTCATGGACAAATCTAATCTAAACGTCATTATTGCATTATGGAATTAGATAGTGACATTATAATTGTTGGTGGAGGGCTAAATGGGTCATTGCTTGCAATTGCTGCGGCAAAAATAGGTTTTTCCACAATAGTGTTAGACTCTAAAGAAACTCATAGTGATGAATTAAATAGTTTTGACGGTAGAAGCTACGCCTTAGCTGCAAGTTCAGTTCGTCTATTAAAGAATCTTGATATTTTTGAAGATATAAGAGATTGTTCGCAGCCTATATTAGACATTGAGATTTTAGATGGCAAACTAGTCCAAGGACCATCGCAATTCAGTTTGCATTTTGACAATAATGAAATTCATGATGGCCCAATGGGCTACATGATAGAAGATAGATTTATTCAAAAAACTCTTTTTGCTCAGATTCTTGCAACCAACCGAATAGATTATAAATTCGACTCTAAAGTTACAGAACATTACCGGCAAGGCAGCTACATAAGCGTTCGTCTTGATAGTGGTCATAAACTTAGAACCAGGCTCGTTGTAGGGGCTGATGGAAGAAATAGTGACATAGCTAAACGGGCAAAGATTAAAAAGTCAGGCTGGCGATATAAGCAAAATGCACTTGTATGTGCTATTGAACACGAAATTGATCATAAAGGGTTAGCTTGGCAATATTTTTTGCCGAGTGGACCCCTCGCTATTTTACCTATGACCGGTAACCGTTCATCTATAGTTTGGACTGAGAAAACAAAAGCCGCAGATGCTATAAACTTGTTAGATGACAATCAATATATGGAAATACTTAACTCACGTCTTGGAAGTTTTCTTGGAAAATCTAAACTCATAGGTGGTAGACACTCATTTCCTTTAGAATTAAGGGTAGCAGATCGATTTATAGACAATAGATTAGCATTAATTGGTGATGCAGCTCACAGCGTACACCCCATCGCTGGTCAAGGTTTGAATGCAGGCTTTAAAGACGTAGCAGTGTTGGCCCATGTAATTCAAGATTCATGTCAGCGAGGGGAGGATTTTGGAAGTTTAGGGGTTCTAAAACGTTATGAGGAATGGCGCAGATTTGATAGTGTGCAACTCGCATACAGTACTGACCTTTTCAACAGACTATTTTCAAATGAAAATGAAGCACTGCAACTGATACGTAATATAGGAATAAAAATATTAGACAGTATTCCAGCCGCAAAAAGGAATATTATAAAAGAGGCTGCAGGTATAACAGGGGAATTACCTCGGTTAATGCACTAATCGTTATTAATATTTCTAGCGGCATCGACCAACATAATAGGTATGCCGTCGCGAATTGGAAAAGCTAATCCAGCCATTCTGGATATTAACTCCTCAGTATCTGAGTTGTATTCTAACAAGGAGTGCGTAACTGGGCAAACGAGCGCCTCAAGCATCGACGAGGCAAACTTTTGGTCAAGACCTTTTTCCACATCAACTTTGCTCACTGAAGAGTTTCCTCATTTGCTCCGCCTCTCAGGTTATATTCAAGCAGGGTTACCAAAGTTTCACGCCTTGTTATTAATGATGGGGCTTCTAATAATGCTTGCTTCTCCTCAATTTCAAAATCTAGCATCATAGATAATGCGTTTATTAGCAATTCGTCGTCTGCATCTCGCAGAGACTCCCAATCCGTAGATAAGCCTCTCCTCTTCAAATATTTTGACAAAAGGTCGAAAAAACCATTTCTATCCAACTTTGGATCTTTTTCAGTGGCACCGTGATCCTGATCAAAACCATTCCAGTCAGCTTTGAATTTTCTATATGGATGAAAGCCCTCTATTTCATCACCAATCCTGTATCGAGAGACACCAGTTATGGTTATCATATATCTGCCATCTTCTGTCTCCGAGAACTGAGTTAGCTTACCAGCACACCCTATTGCACTCAAGCGCTCCTTACCGTCATATTCACTAGGTTGGATCATTCCAAGAAGCCGATGAGACGTCTTCAGTACATCATCAATCATGGCCAGATACCTAGGTTCAAAAATGTGTAAGGGCAATCTTGCTCTAGGCAACAGTAAAGCTCCCGGCAATGGGAAGACCGGAATAATGTCAGGTAGTTCTAATTTTTTATTCATAACCGCTATTTAGCCCAATCTAAAGCTTAAGCAAATATCATACTGCTTAATTTTCGCCTGCCGTTTAAAACTATTGGATCATTAGCCTCAAGAGCATCAAATATGGTAAACAATTGAATTTTCGCGGCGCCATCATTCCAATCTGGGTCGTTGCGAAAAAGTTCAAGTAATTGAGCCACAGCTTCAGTTAACTTATCAGCAGCATATAAAGCCTGCGAATATTCAAAACGCGCTTTGTTATCTGCTGGATCTGAAGTGACTGCTGCTTCTAACTCTAGCAGAGGACCGACAGCAAGCATCTGTCTTGCTAAAGCGATTTTAGCAAATACAGCTTCAATTTCTGAATTTTCAGAGATTTCTGCAGGCACACCATTCAAAACGGCCTCAGCCCCTTCAATATCATCCAAACTTAATTTGGCTCTTGCTAGTCCACTGTACGCTTTTACATTTTGATTGTCTTCTTCGATTATGGCAGAGAAAACTTGTGCCGCATCGCCAGCAGCGCCCTCTTCTAACATTTCCTCTGCACTATCAAGTGCATCAGAAAGGCCTCCACTACCGTCAACACCGCCAGTCTCGACAACCTTGCCCACAAAAGCATCTATTTCAGAATTTGGAAGGGCTCCCTGAAAACCATCTATTGGTTGGCCCTTGTGAAAAGCAAAAACAGTTGGAATTGACTGTACCCGCAGTTGAGCAGCGATTGCTTGATTGTCATCGATATTAACTTTTACCATTCTAACAGCGCCTTTGGAAGCCAGTACAGCCTTTTCAAGCATTGGTCCCAATGTTTTACACGGACCACACCACGGAGCCCAAAAATCTACTATCACCGGCACTTCCTGACTGGCCTCAACAACATCCGTCATGAAAGTATCTTCGTTAACATCTTTAATTAAATCGCCGGGATTAGAGTTATCCGCACCTATTTCCAACATTTTTGACCTCTAAATAATTGTATTCTTCTTATATGGGCTTTTACGATCAAAATTAAACATCAAAAACTACAAAAATTGGGGCATGATCACTCGGCCGTTCCCAACCTCTCACATCGCGCGCTACTATTGCGGACCTAGCACGGTCTGAAATATCAGGAGTAGCCCAAACGTGATCAAGCCTCCTACCCTTGTCTGCAGCACTCCAATCCTTTGCCCGATAGGACCACCAAGAAAAAAGCAACCCATCAGGAATACACCGCCTTACAACGTCAACCCATCGACCAGAATTTTGGACTTTTTTGAGATAGTCAATTTCAATTGGCGTATGACTGACAACCCCAGAAAGTTTCTTGTGATCCCACACATCATCTGGTCTTGGTGCAATATTTAGGTCACCAACGAGTATGGACTTTTTGACATCAATATTATCAAAATACTGTTCTATATGGGTCAAATAACTCAATTTTTGGGAAAACTTTTCATTCGTGTTTGGATCAGGTTCATCACCACCAGCTGGAACATAAAAATTATGGATCGTTATCCCGTTCTCGAGTACTGCAGCTACGTGACGAGCATGGCCAAGATTGGCAAAATCTTCTGAAAATTCTTTTCTGATTGGCAATTTAGATAGGATAGCTACACCGTTGTAACCTTTTTGCCCTCTTGCAGCATAGTATAAGTAACCAAGTTCCTCAAAGGCTGCAAATGGCATTTTTTCAACTGGCGATTTACATTCTTGCAGGCAAATTACATCGGGTAAATATTCTTGTAGATATTTTACTATTAAACTTTCCCTTAGTCGGAAGGAATTGATATTCCATGTTGTAACTTTTAAAACCATGTAACCCCCAATATCACTGAGATGTATCAATTATTAAAAGGCTAGCTAAACCAATAACTGATAGCCACCCTTTTTCGTAATAATTATATTTTGGTTACTCAAATTGGTACCAATCTTCTTACGAAGTCGATATATATAGGTTTCAAGTGTATGCGTTGTAAGATTTGTAGTGTGGCTCCAAACCTCGTTCAGTAAAACCTCTTTAGAAACTAGGTGGTCTTTTGATCGGTATAAGAATTTCAATATATTTGTCTCTTTTTCCGTTAAGCCAACTTTTTGTCCGTTCTCTAGTATTATAAATTTAGACCCCGGATAAAACTGATTATCACCTAAGTTAATTATTACTTCGGAAGAAAACTCGTACTTTGACAACAAATGTCTAATACACTCTAACAGCGACACAATTTTAAATGGTCTCTGGATACAGACTAACAAGCGCTCCATGTCTTTTAGTTCCAGCGCAGAAATATCATTAACTTCACCAGTAAATATAATAGGACCAGAGAACCCAGTCTGACTAATTGTGTCTAAGTAATTTTTTATCCGACCTTTTAAAAATCCAGGATTTAAGATCATTAAATCAAAATGTTTATCTTGAAGGAGCAAGTCAACTTCTTTGCAGGTCATTGCTTTAGTTAGATAAAATTCATCACTCAAAGTGAGCAATTCGCATAGCGTAGATAGTATTATTTCGTCATCTTCAACCAGCAATAGTTTTTTGCGTTGTATCATGAGCGAGTATATTTCCTAAAATTATTGGAATTTTCACCTAGCAACAAAACCAATTAGATTTTTTATTATCAAAATTTTAACCAAAGATCTACGTGAACATTCTTTCAGAAAATTTCAAATTTGCGTTCCACTACCCTAAGAAACGCGTTAGACCTTTGCGTAATGAGTAGATTTAGTAGCATAAGTATTACACTGGAAGAACGGATTTCTAGGATATATAGCGATCTGCGTGTGGGTATACCAATAATTATCCACGCAGAGGAGTCGTATCTAATTGTACCAGTGGAAACTTTAAATCAGACACGTTTTAATGTTATTAGGTCACATCTGGAAGATTTAAGACTTGTTATATCGTCTAGACGGGCAAACACCCTTAAGATGTCATCTTATGATAAAGATTTGGCTCGCATCAAGGTTCCGAGTGACCGCAATTTAGAATGGCTTCGAGCTGTCGCTGACCCATCGCAAGATCTAATCTATGGAATAAAAGGTCCTTTTAATCAAATGAGGGGAGGCGACACCAGAGTAGAACATATAGGACTTCTATTAAGTAAAACTGCAGAGCTTTTGCCGGCAATTTTAACTATTAATTTGAAAGACCCAAAGATTGACAGTGATGACCTTACTTCTATCCATATCGACGATTTAATATCATTTTTTGAAAAAGATTTTGTTTCGCGTGAAGTTATTTCTGCAAGACTTCCAACTGAAACTGCAAAGTCTGGCAAACTTCATGTGTTCAGGCCTGAATTGAACGGGCCTGAGCACTACGCTATGGAGTACGGAGAGATCGATCGAAATTTTCCTGTCCTCGTGAGAATACATTCCGCATGTTTCACAGGAGATGTCTTAGGTAGTC
>CAXEVV010000033.1:0-18653 GCA_963999845.1 uncultured Rhodobacterales bacterium
AGCGCACCCTTGGTAAGGGTGAGGTCGGGAGTTCAATCCTCCCCAGCAGCACCACTTAATTCCCATAGAAAGCAATATATTTTGATAAATAAATAGGTTACAGTCAAGATCATCATCAGGAAACCGCCTACTACGTGACAAAAATTTTTGTTTTACTGTATGTAACGTATATCGACCTTACAGCTCAGGATATAGCAATCTCCAAGATATATCTTAAGTATATGAAGTTCCATCTGGACTTCAAATTACAACCAAGCATTGACCGAGCATTTGTAATGACGCAATGTTAGGTATGAAAAAGATTGATGATATTGGTATTTGGCCTGCTAACGAAACTGTTTACAAAGCAGGAACTCCGCCTGAATTCAATTACCTTGTAATTGAGGGAGATGTGCAAGTGAAAGCGCCAAACGGTCACTATTTAGGCGAAGTAGGCGAAGGTGAATTATTTGGAGAGGCCTCATTCATACTTGGAACAAAACGGTCCACGACAGTAATAGCAGGTTCAAAAGGTCTTAAAGCAAAGTTAATTCCGCCGAAACAAATACTTCAAAAACTAGAAAAAGATTTATTTTTAAAGGCATTGATCAGAAAATTAGAAAAACGTTTGGACTCATCTAACTTCGAAACAGTGCATAGATCTGTAAAAATAAAGGAAGCAGTTGAGCATTTGCATGACTTAACATCTGAAATTGAGCGATTTGGAGCAAATATTAAACAAGATCATCCAGATGCAGCAATTTTAGTCTCTAAGCTTTTAAATGTAACCGAAAGCCTCACAAAAATTAAAAATAATCTAAATGTTACTTAGTAATAAATAACTGAGACAATGGGTTATAAAATATTTTGCTTTTTTAAAAATATAATGCATACTATGGTATGCTGTTTGGGCAGCCACCAAATTATTGAGGCTATAATGTCATTTTATAATCCGGCTCCCAAAGAGGCTATCCTTTACTACGCGCAAGTTATGGCTGGGTCTTGGGGCTATAAACCTGCAGTTTATGCCAAAAGAATGGGTTGGTTAGATTCTGACGAAAAAGTCACGATTGACGGTCAAAAAATTGCAAAATGGATTTTTGAAAGCGAGCCAGAGTTCTAATAGGATCCTCATGATTTATAGCAGCTGAAGTTTATGTACCGTATAGAGTAAAGGCATAGAGCATTGCCTTAGCTTTTTTACCAAATTATGTTTAAAGTTCAAAAATCTGAATTGGCTTTGATTGAAGATGTTTGACCCTGAAAAATTAACTGAGTACAAAATCAGAATTTTATTATCTTTACTGATTATTCTGTTAGTCGTTTTTTTAATTTCTTATAGAGGCGTGATTGGAACCGGGAGCATAGAAGTTGTTTTTATTGGGTTAGGATTTTCTGTTGTCAGCTTATTACACGCTGCTTGGGCAATTTTTAAGATAAAACGACTTTAATAGTTTGCTATCTCAAATAATTTTGACAGTTCACTTTGCTAATTTCAAATATTTACTCTTTATTTTTATCAGTGAAACTTCGTCCAAAATCTGGGGCCTCTGTGTCTTGGCCAGCTTCGAGGATACCTCGACGAATTGTTCGAGTTCTTGAAAAATAATCAAATAGCATTTGACCATCTTCAGTTCTGATGGCGCGTTGCAACGCAAATAGCTCTTCGGTAAATCTTCCAAGTATTTCTAGGGTAGCGTCTTTATTTGATAAGAAAACATCTCTCCACATAGTAGGATCACTAGACGCAATTCGGGTAAAATCCCGAAACCCAGCTGCGGAATAGTTTATAACTTCTGTATCGGTTACTCTACTTAAATCATCAGCGACGCCAACCATTGTATATGCAATTAAATGCGGAGCATGACTTGTCACTGCTAATACCAAATCGTGATGGGCAGCATCCATCTTATCAACCATTGCGCCCATACCAGTCCATAAACGCGTAAGTTGATCAATTGCTTTTGGATCGCTGGACGGTGTTGGTATTATAATGCACCAACGGTTATCAAACAAACTGGCAAAGCCGCTCTCTGGCCCAGAATGTTCAGTGCCAGCAAGAGGGTGAGCTGGTACAAAATGTACATGATCAGGAACAAGAGGCATAACAGCATCTATCACCGCTCTCTTTACTGAACCAACATCAGAAAGAGTAGCGCCTTTTTTTAGATTTGGTGCAATTTGAGCAACTACTTCGCTCATAACACCAACGGGAATACACAAGACCACTAAATCTGCATTCTCTACAGTATCTTTAAGGTTGTCACATACTTGATCGCAAAGGCCTATGGACCGCGCAATATCACGACTTTTTTCTGATTTAGCATACCCAACCACCTCCTTCGCAAGGTTTCCTCTTCGGATAGACCAAAACATAGATGACGCAATCAAGCCAAGTCCTATAAGCGCAACCCGATTATAAACGACAGTCATCTAACATTCTCCAAAAAACTTTGAATTGATTTATAGACACGCTCACAGGCGGGTTCATCCCCTACTGTAATTCTCAAACAATGCGGTAAATTGTAATTGGTTACTTGTCGAACAAGCAGGCCTTCATCGTACATAAATTTATAGCAAGCTTCCGCTTCACCTATGCTTCTGAAACGTGCGAGGATAAAATTAGCATGCGAGATATCAGACAATATACCCAAGTTACCCAAATCGTTGGCTAACAACTGCCGCAATCTAGCATTTTCATTTCTGCAGCGATCCACATAGTCAACATCTGTCAGCGCAGAAGTCGCCGCAGCGAGAGCAAGGGAAGATAAATTAAAAGGACCACGTATACGATTAAGAATATCTATTACATGCTTAGAACCATACCCCCAGCCAATTCTCAATCCGCCAAGTCCATACATTTTGGAAAAGGTTCGTGTCATAAAAACATTTTCCCTATCGTGTACTAACCCCGCACCACCATCGAAATTTGGAACGTATTCGGCGTATGCGCCGTCAAGCACCAATATGCAAGTTTCTGGTATACCATCTGCTAACCTTTTTACGCAAGCAGCATCAATCATGGTACTCGTCGGGTTATTTGGATTGGCTATGAATACCAATTTAGTGTTTTTGTTACAGGCGGCTAAAATTGCATCAACATCTGTATAGCGCTTATCTTCTGGTACTTCGACAGGTCGTGCGCCTGCCGCCAATGCAGATATTTTATACATCGCAAAACCATGCTCGGTGTGAATAACATCATCTCCTGGCCCTGCAAAAGCCTGACATAGAAATGAAATTATTTCATCACTCCCTACCCCACAGATTATGTTATCTGAATTCAACTCAAAACAGGTGGCAATTGACTGACGCAACTCCAAGTGATTAGTGGAAGGATATAGATGTACTTTAGCAGCATGTTTTTTAATCGCATCGACGGATTTATTGCTTGGACCGTACGGGTTTTCGTTTGAACTTAACTTTATAACATTTTGCTCATCAGATTTTGGTGCAGAGCCCGCTTCATATAAAGCGATATCTAAAATTCCACTTTTTGGCTCAATTTTAAACATAGAATATCTCCGGGCATACGATTACATAGATTCTAATATTATTGCCACTACAAACAAAAAATGCCGCAACGGTAAACCGTTACGGCATAATTCCGTCGATTGCACAAGTTAGTTCTGTGCGTAATACTCGATAACTAAATTAGGTTCCATAATTACCGGGTATGGTACATCCGACAATCCAGGCGTGCGCACGAAACGCGCAGTCATTTTGGAATGGTCTACTTCTAAATACTCCGGTACATCTCTTTCAGGTAACTGGGTAGCTTCTAATACGACCGCAATTTGTTTTGATTTGTCCCTGACCTCAACGACGTCTCCTTCTTTAATTCTATAAGAAGGAATATTAACACGCTTACCGTTAACTAGTATGTGACCGTGATTAACAAACTGACGAGCAGCAAAAACTGTTGCAACGAATTTTGCCCTATATACAACGGCATCAAGCCTTTGCTCCAAAAGACCTATTAAATTCTCACCGGTATCGCCTTTTACTTTTTCAGCATCGCTAAAAATTCTTCGAAATTGCTTTTCGGTAAGGTCTCCATAATAACCCTTCAGCTTTTGTTTAGCTCTGAGCTGTAGGCCAAAATCGGATAGCTTTGCCTTGCGTCGCTGCCCATGTTGACCTGGACCATATTCTCTTCTATTCACGGGTGACTTGGGACGACCCCAAATATTTTCACCCATTCGTCTATCAATTTTATGCTTGGCAGCAGTTCTTTTAGTCATCTGCTGTTCTCCTTCCTTGTTTAGCGCCGCTAGGCGATTTCGAAGGGCGTTGTCCTTTTGCTTCACGCACGACAGGGTTTCCTTTGCAGGAGCCACCAACACCAATAATTCAAACGCGGCTTATACATCGTTTGATGGCAGTGTCAACGCATTCGAAGTAATTACAGTACATGTTAGAAGCTTAGAGTTTATAATTCTTTTGAACGCCAACAAAAAAATCTGCAGAGATTTATCATTTCAAAAAAAAAGGTTGATTTGTAATATTATTGCTCTTGCCGCGATGCAGCAAAGTCGATAAACAGCACGTGGAATCGTAGTAATTGAGATAATTCGCATAGGAAATACAATATGACCGACGTCGTTATAGCATCAGCAGCACGTACTGCAGTAGGAAGTTTCAGTGGTTCTTTTGCCAATATTCCGGCGCATGAACTAGGTACAACTGTTCTAGAAGCCGTTGTTTCTAGAGCAGGAATAGACAAGTCGGAAGTTTCTGAAACGATTATGGGTCAAGTTTTAACTGCTGGCCAGGGCCAAAACCCAGCACGTCAGGCTCACGTGAATGCGGGGCTTCCTGTAGAAGCCTCCGCTTGGGGTATTAACCAAGTCTGTGGGTCAGGGTTAAGAGCAGTAGCTCTTGCAGCACAACACGTACAGCTCGGTGATGCATCAATTGTCTGCGCTGGTGGCCAGGAAAATATGAGTCTCAGCCCTCATGTTGCGAACCTCCGCGCAGGTCACAAAATGGGTGATGTTAAATATATTGATAGCATGATTAAAGATGGCCTTTGGGATGCGTTTAACGGCTATCACATGGGACAAACTGCTGAGAATGTTGCAGAGCAATGGCAAATATCTCGCGATACGCAAGATGCCTTTGCACTATTATCCCAAAACAAAGCTGAAGCAGCGCAGACTGCTGGTAAATTTACAGACGAAATAGTTCCATTTACGGTCAAAACCCGGAAGGGCGATATTTTAGTAGAGAACGATGAATACATCAGACACGGTGCCATAATAGAAAACATGCAGAAACTTAGACCAGCATTTTCAAAAGAAGGAAGTGTTACCGCCGCAAATGCTTCGGGCATAAATGATGGCGCAGCAGCCGCACTTGTAATGTCAGCAGAAGACGCAAGCAAGAGAGGCATTGAACCTCTGGCAAGAATTGCTTCATACGCCACAGCCGGACTAGACCCAAAAATCATGGGAGTGGGTCCAATATATGCCAGTAAGAAAGCGCTCGAAAAAGCTGGTTGGACCGTGGGAGATCTTGATCTTGTTGAAGCAAATGAGGCTTTTGCTGCACAAGCATGTGCCGTGAATAAAGATATGGGATGGGATCCCAGCATAGTGAATGTTAATGGTGGAGCTATAGCTATAGGACATCCAATCGGAGCCTCTGGAGCACGTATTTTGAATACTTTGCTATTTGAAATGAAACGTAGATCAGCAAAAAAAGGACTTGCCACTTTGTGCATCGGAGGAGGCATGGGTGTAGCAATGTGCCTGGAACGAGATTAATAGTTAACTGAAATTTAAAACTAACCTGACTGAGGAGAAAATTATGTCACGAATTGCATTGGTTACGGGCGGCTCACGAGGTATTGGAGCGTCCATATCAAAAAAGTTAAAACAAGATGGCTTCTCAGTTGCAGCTACTTATGCAGGAAATGACGAAGCAGCATCTACTTTCACAGCTGAGACTGGCATCAAAACTTTTAAATGGAATGTAGCTAATTATGATGAAAGCAAGTCTGGTATCGAAAAAGTAGAATCAGAACTGGGTCCAATTGATGTAGTCGTTGCCAATGCTGGAATTTTACGTGATGCCCCATTTCACAAAATGACCCCTGAACAATGGAATGAAGTGATCGCAACTAATTTAACAGGCGTTTTTAATACCGTCCATCCAGTCTGGCCGGGAATGAGAGAACGGAAATTTGGAAGAGTCATAGTTATATCGTCCATTAACGGTCAAAAAGGTCAGTTTGGTCAGGTAAATTATGCAGCAACAAAAGCTGGTGATTTAGGAATAGTGAAATCCCTTGCACAAGAAGGCGCACGAAATGGAATAACAGCCAACGCCATCTGCCCAGGCTACATTGCGACAGAAATGGTAGCCTCGATGCCTGAAAAAGTACTAGAAGCTGTTATTGGTCAAATACCAGCTGGACGCTTGGGTGAACCAGATGAAATAGCAAGATGCGTTGCTTTTTTAGCGTCAGAGGATGCGGGATTTATAAATGGATCAACTATCTCAGCCAATGGTGCTCAATTTTTTGTATAAATAAAAGAACTTAACGAAAAAAGGAGGGAACAACCCTCCTTTTGCAAACATATTTTCTTACTCACTAAATTATAAAATCTTCCCTATTACATAGAATTAGCCAAAGCGTTTCATCGATATCGCCAGATATTATATGTTGGACTGCAATAAGATGTTGTTCTATCAATTCAACAACACTAACTGCACAAACCAAAATACTGGAAATTTTGTGAAATTAAAGCCTCGTCATTTTTTTTACGCTATTTTAGTGTCGACTATTGGTAGTCAGAACATTGCGGCAGAGCGTGGTCCTGTCACTAACCTTTTAATGCCTCGATATGTGTCACTGAAAGCTACTGAAGCTAACGCTCGCCGAGGTCCCTCCCTTTCACACAGAATAGATTGGATATTTAAAAAAAAAGGAATGCCTTTAGAAATATATGGTGAATACGATAATTGGCGTCGAGTTCGCGACGCTGAAGGTGCCGGTGGCTGGATTCACTATTCTCTACTTTCGGGTGTACGTTCAATTGTTGTTACTTCTTCAATGGCCAACTTACACAGAAAATCGAACAAAAACTCTATGGTTTTGGCTAGGATTGAAGAAAATTATATCGCAGACTTAGGCGAATGCGTTAAAGATTGGTGCGAAATTGATGCTGGTAAATATGACGGATGGATAAAAAAGACTGATATTTGGGGAGTCGCTCCAAACGAAGTTCGCTGACGTTGATTTTTGACAGTGAAGAGTAGTGGAAAAGGAAGCAGTAATGAAGATAAGCAATCGAAACATTGGCCCCAACGAACCCCCATTAATTATTGCTGAAATTGGAATTAACCATGGTGGTGATCTAAATGTTGCGAAAAATATGGTAGAATTGATTGCAACCTCCGGCTGCGAGTGCGTAAAGCATCAAACCCACATCATTGAGGACGAAATGACTGAAGAAGCTAAGTCGATTTTTCCTCCCAATGCCAATAAGTCAATTTGGGACGTAATGAAAGAATGTTCCCTAACATTGGATGAAGAGCATGAATTAAAGAAGTATGCTGAAAACCTTGGATTGATTTGGATATCCACCCCATTTTCAAGAATGGCCGCCGACTTTTTAGATGAAATTGACGTACCTGCTTTCAAGATTGGTTCTGGTGAAGCAGATAACCTGCCGTTAATTAATCACATAGCTCAAAAGGGCAAGCCGATTATAATGTCAACCGGCATGCAATCGATCAAAAGTCTAAAAAATAGTGTGTCCATTTTAGAAGATGCCGGGGTCGAGTACGCATTACTAGAATGCACTAACCTATACCCCTCTCCTCCGGAAATTGTTAGCTTACAGGGGATAAATGACCTTAGAAACGCTTTCCCAAAAGCCACAGTCGGCTTTTCAGACCATTCAATTGGCCCCGAGATAGCATTAGCCTCCGTAGCTCTTGGTGCTTGCATAATTGAGAGACATTTTACTGATACTCGGTACAGATCTGGACCGGACATTAGTTGTTCGATGGATCCCACTGAATTAAGACACATGGTTGATAAATCGGCTGAGATACATAAAGCATCAAGAAACCCAAAACAGCGTACAGCACCAGAAGAAGACGTTTATAAATTTGCACGCGCATCGGTTGTTGCTGACACAGACATGTCAGCTGGCCATATCATAAAAGAGCAAGATATCTGGGTTCGCAGACCGGGATCTGGAGAAATCCCAGGATTTAAATATTACGATATAGTTGGCAAAAAACTTAAATTCGATGTTAAAAAAAATTATCAATTGAAATGGTCTCATTTTCATTAGCAACTGTTGACGGCACTGGTCATTTGACGCTGCATTCGATTCAGATTTAATTGGAACTAATTAATATGACTAAAACACTGCTTTTTGTTACCGGAACGCGCGCAGATTTCGGTAAAGTCGAACCTTTAGCAATTAAAGCAAGAGATGCAGGGTATTCAGTGAGTTTCTGGGTCACAGGAATGCATATGTTGAATAAATATGGGCTCACTAAGTTAGAAGTGCAACGTGTCGAAGGCGTAGGTATATTCGAATTTAAAAACCAAAAAGAAACTGACACCTTGGATGAAATTCATGCAAATACAGTAATTGGCTTTTCACAATTTATAGCTCGGCAAAAGCCAGATCTGGTATTCATTCACGGGGACAGAATTGAAGCATTATCATGCTCATTGGTGTGTGCGACGAACAATTTGCCATCAGTACATATTGAGGGTGGAGAAATTTCAGGAACTATCGATGAAATATTCAGACATTGTAATACCAAATTAGCCCATTGCCATTTTGTTAGCTCTGAAACAGCAAGAAATCGCATACTAAGAATGGGCGAAGAAGATAAACGAATTCACGTCATTGGTTCTCCAGAACTTGATTTCCATGCAAAAAATTCTGGCGTGAGCATAAAGGAAGTTAAAAGTCGCTATGACATAAAGTTTGATGATTATGGCATTTGCACCTATCACCCCGTCACTTCGGAAGCGAGTGAAATGGGAGAACAAGCCTCAGCTCTGTTTGAAGCATTAAAGTGTTCTGGGCGTAAGTTCGTCACAATTTTACCGAATAATGATCCTGGCTTTGAAGAAATTTGGCGGGTTATCGAGACACTCCCTAAAAATCAATTTAGAATAATCCCATCAATGCGCTTCTCATATTTTTCTGAATTGATGAAAAACTCATCAGTAATTGTCGGTAATTCGTCAGCAGGTGTCAGAGAAGCGCCTTTTCTTGGCATACCATCGCTTGACATAGGTTCAAGACAGAGAGCTCGAAGTACAGCAGCCTCCGTAACTAATAGTCAACCTCACGACAGCGAGAAAATCTTAAATTTCCTCAAAAACTCATGGGGGAATTCCTTCCCGAGAGATGAAAGCTTTGGCTCCGGCAAAACTGCTGATAAATTTCTAAAAATACTGAACTCTACTGCGTTTTGGGAAAATGATATTCAAAAAATATTTAATGAGTGAACAATTGAGTAAAACAGCATTAATATTTTGGAAAACATTATACTATCTACTCCAATTTGCTCTTCGCATTTCAGCAAAAAAAATACTGAAAAAACGCCTAAGAATGCAAAAAGAGCATCCTGAGCGTTGGAGAGAAAAACTTGGGGAAACCAATCGGATAAGACCACAAGGTGAGTTAATTTGGCTTCATGCTGTGGGATTAGGAGAGGTTATGGCCCTAAGGGGGCTAATTTCTATTATTTCACAAAACAAACCTAATATTAACTTTCTAGTAACGTCAGGTACAGTACAATCTGCTGAACTTTTTTCCCAAAATCTACCCGCAAATACAACACATCAATTCATACCATTTGATGTACACAAATTCAGACAGAGTTTCTTATCACGGTGGAAACCAAATTTAGTGATTTGGTCAGAACAAGAAATTTGGCCTGGTTTTGTAAATGACTGTACCAAGCTCAAAATTCCACAAGTCTGGGTGAATGCCAGGATGGGGGATGAGGCATATAATTCTAGGAAATGGCTCAAACCATTTTTTGGAGATCTTTATGCCAACTTTAAGATGATATCAGCACAGGACGGGAAAACTGCAAAAAATATTTCAAAACTAATTAAACCTGATCTGAGGCAACGCATTAGAGTAGATGGATCATTAAAGCCAGCCGCTCCAAAATTGCAATCCAAACAAAGCGTACCAAGTCAAATTACTGCTTTGATGGAGGGTAGGAAAATTCTCACTATAGTTTCTTCGCATTTTGAAGACGAACAGTTTGCAATAAACTCTTTTAAGAAAATTCCAAAAGAAATACGTCCTATTTTATTGATAATCCCAAGGCATATCGAGCGCACCGAGATTATACGAGACCAATGTACCAAAGCAGATTTACAGTGCACAATCCTTTCAGAGCTTAATGAAATTACGCCTATTTCTGACGTTTATGTTTCAAACCAAATCGGCGCTCCAGCCATATGGTTACCTTTGACAAACATTGCCCTAATCGGTGGGACTTACTGCAATGTTAATGGACATAATCCGTGGGAGCCCATCCAATTTGGAGCAGCAGTACTTCATGGCTCAAAGACAGCTAACTTTGCAGAGGACTTTAAAGACCTTTTGGCTTCTGAAAGTTCCACCGAGATACTGGAAACAGACGAAATGGCAAAATTAATAACACAAACAAATTTTGACCAACAAATTAAAAATGCAAGTTTACTTCTCCAAAAAAAATTGACCGCTATAAAAGACCTATCAAATGATATTTTATTACTGTTAAGTTCAAAACCAATCTAAGTTTACTGCAAAATAATTAGGTAAAAAATCTTGTCGGATAAACATAAAAACTTGGATATTGAAGGAAAAAAGAGATCATTTTCTTCTGATCTTAGCATCTATATCTTTGTTAGGTTTCTTCTAGGCATTTTATCAATTTTACCTTATCGGACGAAAATTGCTTTAGGTGGTTTAATTTATCAGAAAATTATTTCACCTTTATCCGGTAACCGTAAACGTATAATTGATAACCTTAGCCTCATATTTCCTGATCTTGAAAAAAGAAAACGAGAAGAGCTCTGTAGCCAGGTCCCTAATAATATTGGACGCACGCTTTTTGAATTGCTATCTCCAAATGCGTTTTCCAACATTGCAAAGTCAGCCAAAGTATCTGGTCCTGGTTTGAAAATACTGAAGGATGCTCAGGAACAAAAAAAACCCGTAATCCTAGTTTCTGGTCATTTCGGAAACTATGACGTTGTGCGCGTAGTGCTTAACACAAACCAAATTTCAGTAGGTGCTCTTTATAAACCGATGAATAACCCCTATTTCAATACTTTTTATGAAAGATGTATAAAGCAAATTGCTGAACCATTATTTCCCCGAGGTCGCGCAGGCATGGGGAATATGATGCGGTATCTTGAGGATGGCAACGTAGTCGCTCTTTTGATTGACCAGTACATGAGCCACGGAGAACCTTTAAAATTTTTGGGGCATACAGCATACACGGCAACTTCTGCTGCAAAATTAGCACTAAGACACGATGCATTACTTATCACGTTCTACGTAGTGAGGAATGATGACGGCATAAATTTTGACTTAGTATTTGAAAGTCCAGTAAAACCCTCTACACCCAATGAGATGACCCAAGTACTTAATGATAGATTAGAAAAACAGATAAGAAAAAATATGGGACAATGGTTGTGGACACATAAACGATGGAGGTCACCTCGCCCTTTACAAAATAAAAGTTAGTTCTTTGAATGCTTTTTATAGATTTGAGCCACTCGATCAAAATCATCTTGATTATCTATATCTAAACTATTCTCGTTTGGCATTTCCACTACACCAACATTGTTTGAATTAAATCCATTGTTCTTTTCAAACCACCCACCATTGAAAACATAAACTGCACCGTTGGGCCTGAAAAGCTTTGGTAGGTCCTGTCTATTCATAAATGTGAACTCTGGTTCCGCCACGGGTATAAATCTGTTACCTTGAACGAACCCCGATTTCAACATAGCGCTGTCTTGAGATGATACTGTAAATACAAGATCAAAATTGTTTTTCTTAAAAGTTTCAATGCATTTTGAAATGTCTTCATCCCGTCTCAAGGGAGATGTCGGCTGAAGTAATACTATCGTAGAGTTTTGCAACTCATACCGCCTTATCAACTCTAACATTAACTCTGCCATAGTAGACTGATCTGTTGACAATTCTGGAGAGCGCTGATGTTGCTTAACCTTATAACATTCGAGCTCTTTTTCTAGGTTTTTATCGCTGGAAATTATAACTTCACTTATGGAACGCAATGCTTGATCAAGGGTTATCTTATAAAGTTTCTCTGATCCTAACATAAGAAAATTTTTATTAGGCAGACCCTTAGAACCAGCCCTACATGGGACTATGGCAACACAGTTATGCAACATAACCTCATTATTAATTTCATTTTACTATCTTAACTTAATGTTCGATAACCTCAAACAGGGAATAAGCCATAATAATTTAATTTATTACCGTATACTACCTGCGCATTGCGACTCCATCTGGATCATATGGCGAAGGAGCAATTACTTTTGCTCTTCTTTCCACTCCCACTATATGCACAATTACATCCGTACCTACAGAGGCTAAGGCTGGCTCAATTAGGGCCATTGCGATAGATTTCTTTACCGTGTGACCATACGCTCCTGAAGTAACAAAACCAATCATGTCGCCTGCTTCTGACCAAATGGGCTCATAACCAGACGCATCTGCATCACCGTCCGAAATTTCCAATGTCACTTGAATTTTTTCAGGCCCATTTCCATCGCGGTCAGCAACTGAGGCTGCTTTTCCGATGAAGTCTGGCTTGTTCCAATCAATCCATCGGTCCATTGCTGTCATAGCCGGGGTTCGGTCTTGAGTAAATTCAGCTGACCAAATCCCAAAACTTTTCTCAATGCGTGTTGAGAGCATTGCATTAAACCCTACTTCGCAAATATCTTGATCAGCTCCAGCTTCTAACAATATTCTACGCAGAGCAATATGATCACCCATTTTACAGTTAATCTCAAAGCCCATTTCACCGGTAACACTCATCCTAGCAATACGCGAGCGAACCAAACCAATATCCAGTTTTTTACAATCCATAAACCTCATATCGGAAACATCTTCCTCGGCAACCCTTTGTAAGACAGAGTGCGAGTTTGGCCCAATTAAGGCAAACCCACATATTTCATCCCCGAGATCTCTAATACTAACACCGTCTTGCATATGCTCATTAAACCAACGCATATGCCAAGCTCTAAGATAATAGCTCCCCATAATCCAATAAGTGCCATCGCCCCAGTTCAGTAATGTCAAATCGCCTTTAAGCTTTCCAGAAAACGAAAGCATAACTGCAAGGCGAGCTCTGCCAGGTTGGGGTAATTTGGTTGCAAAAATCTGATCTAACCAAACTTTTGCATTTTTACCCTTCACTTCGAAGCGTGAAAAGCCTGTAATATCTAATAATGCTAAACCTTCTCGAATTGACTTGCATTCTTCAGCAATAATCTCATGAGCGTTAGAGCGCTTTAACGTTAATTTTTCTTCAAATTCGTCAGATGGTGCAAAATATAGTGGCACCTCCAAATCCCATGAAACGCCCCACCTACATCCAGCCTGCGTCATCGCATCATGAGCCGGTGCCATCTTCATTTGACGTCCCGCTGGAAGCTGCTCATTCGGATAGGACATCACAAAACGCCTAGAATAAAACTGCCCAGTTGTCTCACGAATGTATCGTTTATTTTCCGCATATTTTCCATAACGAGCTACATCCATCGACCATGCATCAGTCTCTGGCTCCCCCTCAATCATCCATTCAGCCAGTGTTTTTCCTACACCTCCCCCTTGTAAAAAACCTGCCATAACAGCACATGCTGACCAATAACCTTTCTTACCGGGGACTGGACCCACCAATGGATTGCCATCGGGGGAAAAGGTAAAAGCCCCATTAACCCAGGTCTTTATTCCTACATTCTCAATAGATGGATAACGTTGGAACCCAAGCATTAATTCATTCTCAATTCTATGAAGTTGTTCTTGAAATAATTCTTCTCCGTAATCCCAAGGTGCACCGTCCATTGCCCAGTGCTCATGATCAATTTCATAAATCCCAACCAATACCCCATTTTGATCTTGACGCATATAAGTGAAACCTTCGAGGTCAACCGTCATTGGCATCTCAAAATCACTGCTTGCTACTTCTGGAATACTGTCCGTAATTAGGTAATGGTGCTTTAGGGGGCTAACTGGGAGCTCAACACCCGCCATTCGCCCCACTTGCTTCGCCCAAAGGCCAGCAGCATTTACGACATGCTCACACTTAATATCACCTTTTTCTGTCTTAACTATCCAACCATCTGATGTTTGGTGAAGACTATCAACTTTTACTTCTTCATAATATTCGGCTCCCCGCTTTTTAGCAGCTGTAGCATACGCTTGTACCGTTCCTGTGGTGTCGATGTAACCTTCTCTATCGGCCCACATTGCACCCAAAACGCCATCAACAGACATAATTGGGCAGCGTTTTTTAGCTTCCTCTGGAGTAAGCAATTCACAGTCATTGATACCAATAGACTGAAAAATGCGATAGTTCGATTGAAGCCACTCCCACCTTTCTGGTGTTCCTGCCAAGGTCAGACCACCAGTCATGTGAAAGCCAACATTTTGACCCGATTCTTTTTCAATCTTAGGTAAAAGATCAATTGTATAGGCTTGAAGAGCTGCCATGTTCGGGTCTGCATTAAGTGTATGAACCCCTCCTGCAGCATGCCAACTAGACCCAGAAGCAAGTCTTCGGCGCTCGAGCATGACAACATCTTTCCAACCCATTTTAGCAAGATGGTACAAAACAGACGCACCAACCACTCCACCGCCTATAACGACCACTCGGTATTGTGATTTCATTTCAAATACTCCCAAATCTCATTTTAATCTTATTATTAAATAAATAAGTTCTTCAAGAATGTTCTAGAGTCGTCAGAATAAAATCTATTTTGGTCAATTTTTCATCATTACTTAAGTATAAGAACTGACTAATCATTATAAGGTATTAATTGCTAATTTTTTCTTAATAATTAACAATCTAGGTCACATCTGCCAAAATATCCAAAAATGCCGCTCCAAAACGATCTGTCTTTTGGGGCCCAATTATCTTAGACATCTCATTCAAACTTCTGGGTTTAAGCTTTGCAATTTTCGAAAGTAGAGATGCTGAGCAACTCAGCGGTTTATCTACGCCAATCGCTCCTCGTGATAACTTGGATTGAACCTTCACAAGTGAGTCATACAAGGCCCCTTCCTGAGCGCCGGCAAGTTTTCTCCGCCTTGGATGCATGTGATCGACTTCACCATTGATAACTGCTAAAAAAATATTCCCAAAATTCTCTAATTTTTTTGTACCAACACCATTAATTTGAGACATTTCATCAAGGTTCAGCGGGCGCCTTTGAGCCATATCGATTAGAGTCTTATCGTTGAATATAATATAAGCTGGCACTCCTGCAGCCTCTGCTAATACGCGTCGCTTGGCTTTAAGCGCAGTAAGCATTGGAGCATGCTCATCACTTATTAATGTTTTAACAGAAGGGTTCCCTTTTGCTGAATTGATTGTATCCAAACGCAAAGTTATGTTTTGCTCACCACGTAAAATTGGTAGTGCTTTTTCAGTCATTCTCAATGCACCATACCTTTCGGCGTCGGGACGGATAAGATCGTGGCCCATCATTTGTCTAAAAATAGCTTGCCATTTTACTCGACTTAATTCTTTTCCAACCCCAAAGGTAGGTAAATTTTCATGTCCATGACTACCAATCTTTTCAGTGAAATTACCTAGCAAAATATCAATTAAATGTCCTGCACCAAAATATTGGTCAGTGCGCAGTATAGCGGATAAGGCTTTACGAACTGGCTGAGTACCATCGAATGTTTCAGGTGGACTGTCACACAAGTCACAATTTCCACATTTTATATCACTTTCACCAAAGTACCCTAAAAGGTTAAGGCGCCGGCACTTTAGAGCTTCAGCTAAACCTAAAAGTGCATTAAGACGACCGTGATCAGCGGACTTTCGCGGAGCGGGGGCAAGACCTTCATCTATCTGGTTACGCCGAAAACGAATATCATCTGCTCCATAGAGTGTTAGAGTTTCTGCTCGACCACCATCTCTTCCAGCTCGTCCAATTTCCTGATAGTAGCTTTCAATTGATTTAGGTAAGTCTGCATGTACGACCCATCTTATATCAGGCTTATCCACTCCCATACCAAACGCTAAAGTTGCAACAACAATCAGACTTTCTTCAATAGCAAAGCGGCTTTCAACAACTCTTCGATCATCCGAAGCCATGCCACCATGATAGTAACATGAAATGTATCCAGCATCTTTGAGTGCTTGAGATAGCGTTTCCGTTTTGGCCCTGGTACCACAGTAAACAATACCCGATTGACCCTTGCGCTGTTGAACAAAATCCATGATCTGGCGCCGAGGTTTATCTTTAGGTACGAAGCTAAGGAAAATATTAGGCCTATCAAAACCTCGCAAAAATGTTTTTGGTGTAACACCGTCAAAAAGCCGCTCAATTATTTCTTGTTGGGTATCGTTATCTGCAGTCGCAGTAAATGCACTTAACGGAACACCTAAACTACGCCGTAATTTACCAATGTTTAGATAATCTGGTCTAAAGTCGTGCCCCCATTGACTTACACAATGAGCCTCATCCACAGCTATAGAATTAACATTAGATTTTCTCAGAATATTTTGTATCCTACTAGAATTCAAACGTTCAGGAGCCAAGTAGAGAAGCTTTAGATCGCCAGTAACAATCTGGGAAAAAACCTTGTCTGTCTCTTCTTGCGTATTTCCTGAGGTAATTGCCCCAGCTGCCACTCCAGCTGCTTGTAAACCACGTACCTGGTCACGCATTAGTGCAATAAGGGGAGAAATAACGACTGTTAGGCCATCATTTAAAAGAGCAGGTAACTGAAAGCATAATGATTTCCCACCTCCGGTAGGCATGATTGCTAAGACATTCTCACCGCTTGTCACAGCATCAATAATTTCGCCTTGACCAGGTCGAAAATTATTAAACCCAAAAACGTCATTCAACAGGGTTTTTGTACTTTCCATGGGTGACGTTCGGGCTCCATTTAAGAAGAGGGTGTCCCTCAGTGTGATTACATAGTCAAGTCGTTTTCACGACTTGTTGAACATTATACTTTAAGTTGATTTTGTTACAGGGATTACTGACTTAACTCTTTTGCTTTCCCTTTTTGCATAATATTACGTCCCGCTTGGCGGGATAAAGATTTAATAGTAGTGTTTGCAGAAATTTCTCCTTCTTTAGAGAATAACTCAACATTTCGAGATATTTTTGAAAGGTCATAAAGATAATTAACCATCACTCCTTTCGACTGTAGCAATCCCTTATCAGAGAGATCTGCATCTATATTAATCTGATGAATGATAGCACCGTTTCCAAGATGAAACTTAGCAACTGGGTCAATAGGACGTCTATTTTTTCCTTTCACCTCTACTAGATAGTAAGCAGTAATTTGCTTTAACATACCTGGGTCTTCTACAAGTTTTTCGAGCCCCTCGTCTTTTATCCACTTTGTGAGACCAGGTATCGGGGAAAGGGTTACAAACGTTTTTAAATGTGGCATTTCCCGAGATAGGTCTTGTGCTACTTGTTTAATAAGTGAGTTTCCAAAAGAGATACCCGATAGGCCTTCCTGACAATTAGAAATTGAGTAGAAAATGGCAGAATTGGCACCTTGAAGATCTATCTCCTCCCGTGACTCAGATAATACCTTCTGAATCGAGGTTGCCACACCGTTAGTCAATGCAACTTCAACAAAAATTAATGGATCGTCAGGCATTGATGGGTGAAAAAAAGCAAAGCAGCGGCGGTCCTTTGGCAAAAGGCGGCGACGAAGATCTTCCAAATTTTTTATTTCATGAACAGCTTCGTATTCAACTATCTTTTCCAAGATTGATGCTGACGTATCCCAAGTGATTTGTCTCAAGACCAAAAACCCACGGTTGAACCAGCTTCTAAGAAGGTGAATAAAATCAAAATCTGTACGGGCGTAAGATGGATTCTCCCTAAGCGTGGACAATAATTGCTCTCTCATTTTAACCAAATCAGCTGTTGCACCTGGAGCATGATTGAGTCTTCTAAATAACTCCTTACGTCTTGGTTCAGACGCCTCTGAAAGCCTTTTAAATATTTCAGGTGATTGTGTTTCTTGATATTTTTGCGCAAGATCCACCAATAAATCAGGATCTATATCGAGGTCTTTGTTTAGAAAGGAAAAGAAGTCCAGGCGTCCTTTTTCGTCGAGTTCGTGATATTTTTCGAGGATCACACCGGCCAGTTGCAAGCCGGACACTTCAGTTACTTCTGATAGCAAAGAGAGACATAACTTCGATATTGACCCTTCTTTACTACCACCCCTTTGAAACGGTCGCCGAAGAAGTAAGGTCGATAGTAAATCTCCTAAAGCGTTCGCTGTAGACATCTTTTAAATACTCCTAAAAAATCTTTGCCAAGCCAGTCGATAGACCGTTAGATATCGATAAACTTCCTTCGTTTATCAACCATTTTCTTAGAATGAAAGTTCTTGCACCAAATTTACGCTAAGTCATTTACCTTAGTGGCAAGC
>CAXEVV010000034.1:0-17982 GCA_963999845.1 uncultured Rhodobacterales bacterium
GAGACTAATGACTTTAAGAATGAGCTATCGGATGAAATACTTTTCACTGAAAATTCTGCATTCAAAAAATTTTCCAGTACCGAGCGCAGTAACAAGACAGCTAAAATTTATGAAGATCAAAAGTGCCAAAATTCCGCTGAGCGAGATCGCTTATTGTACGTTGCACTGACTCGAGCCGAGGTTTGGTTGATAGTAGCAGCAGCAGGTAATGTATCCGATATTGGGGAGAGTTGGTACAAAAAAATTGAAAAGGGATTGGTTGATTTAGCTGCAAAGACAACATCATTTTCTAATGGTGACGGTCTTTTTTATAGACATGGTGAGTGGTTATTAAGCCAGTCTTCAGGTAAGCTGGCAAAAAAAGAAAAAACAGTAAAATTACCACCTATTTTTACAGAAAAAGTAAATACACCGTTAAAATGTGAGAAATTTATAAATCCTTCGAGCTTAACCGGAGCTAAGAGTATTAAAAGTTTTGATGCGGACACCTATGATGATGCAAATGATGCTGCAAAAATTTTTGGGATAATAGTGCACCTACTTTTGGAAAAATTGCCGAAAACTAATCCAGATAATTGGCAGAATATACTGCCTAACCTTTTAAACTGGGCAGAAATTACTGTCGCTGAAGAAATGCAGACCAAAGCATTTAAACAGGCAGAAAAAATATTAAAAAAGAAGAGCTTTGAATTTATATTTGCTCCAGATACTTTAGCAGAGGTTCAGTTTTCAACAATTGTGAAATCTATTGGAGTGTTACCAATTCTTGGAGTAATTGATAGGCTTGTAATATCAGAGAATTCAGTTTTTATAATTGATTTCAAAACCAATCAAGAGGTTCCCACAAGCGTTGACGAAATACCCCTTGGAATACTTAAACAGATGGGTGCTTATGCTGTCTCAATGCAAAAAGTATTTCCAAAAAAAATTATAGAGTTAGGAATTATTTGGACCCACTCAGCCGAACTGATGAAAATCGATGTGAATAAGGCCCTAAGTTCAATAGACGCGATCTGAATGACTTGACCTTTCCACGACGCGACCATAAATGTCGGATAGGAAAAGTTTAGGAGAACTCCATGACAACAGTAGCAGTAACAGATGCAACATTTGATGCAGAAGTTAAAAATTCGGATTTACCGGTAGTCGTAGACTTTTGGGCAGAATGGTGTGGTCCTTGTAAACAGATTGGACCTGCATTGGAAGAGTTGGCGGTGGAGCTTCAAGGAAAAGTCAAAATAGCAAAGGTTGACGTTGATACAAACCCAAGCGCAGCTGCTTCAATGGGTGTTCGAGGAATTCCGGCATTGTTTATTTTTAAAGATGGTGAGGTCGTGTCTAATCGTGCCGGCGCCGCTCCAAAAGCAGCGTTGCAAAGTTGGATTGAAGAGAGCATATAGCCTCCGGCCTCAAATTCGGTTTTAATCTGTAGCTTATTTTGCTTTTCTCAAATTAGAGCACATTTTGTTGGAGTAGTGATCTGATGGCACAAGAAGAATTTAGTACATGGCACGGCACCACTATTATTGGCGTTAAGAAGGGCGGAAAAGTAGTCATCGCTGGTGATGGCCAAGTAAGCCTGGGTCAGACGGTCATTAAAGGAACGGCAAAGAAGGTTCGCAAGTTGTCTCCAGGTGGGCATGATGTGATTGCTGGTTTTGCTGGCTCTACGGCCGACGCATTTACACTACTGGAACGTTTGGAGTCTAAACTTGACGCCATGCCCGGTCAATTGGCAAGAGCATCTGTAGAACTGGCCAAAGATTGGCGGACAGATAAGTATCTTCAAAAACTTGAGGCTATGCTAATAGTAACAGATGGAGAGCAATTGCTTGTTATTACCGGCGCTGGGGATGTCTTAGAGCCAGAACATGATGTTGCGGCAATCGGTTCAGGAGGAAATTATGCACTGGCAGCTGCTAGGGGTATGATGAATAGTGAAAAGAATGCTGAAGATATAGCCCGCCAAGCGATGGCAATAGCGGCAGATATTTGTGTTTATACCAATGGGAAACTAACAGTTGAAACACTTTAGATTTTTACTGGAGAATTAAAATGACTGATCTTACTCCAAGAGAGATTGTATCAGAACTTGACCGTTATATTATTGGACAGCGAGATGCTAAGCGAGCAGTAGCAGTTGCATTAAGGTCTAGGTGGCGTCGCAAACAACTTGGTGATGATTTAAGGGATGAGGTTTATCCAAAAAATATTTTGATGATAGGTCCAACCGGAGTTGGTAAGACAGAAATAAGTCGACGTTTAGCAAAGCTAGCTAAAGCTCCATTCATAAAAGTTGAAGCTACTAAATTTACTGAAGTAGGTTATGTTGGGCGAGATGTTGAGCAAATCGTTAGAGACCTAGTAGAAGCATCCATAAATCAGACCCGAGAGTGGATGAGAGATGAAGTTCGTGCGAATGCAGAGCATGCAGCAGAAGAACGAGTTCTAGATGTTATTGCAGGTGCAGATGCTAGAGAAGCTACAAGGGAAATGTTTCGAAAGAAATTACGATCTGGAGAGTTGGACGCAACAGAGATCGAGATGGATGTGAGCGACACATCTAGCCCACTTCCAATGTTTGATATACCCGGCCAGTCGGGGTCACAAATGGGGATGATGAATTTATCTGATTTGTTTGGCAAGGCAATGGGTGGAAGAACCGTCAAAAGAAAAATGACCGTTGGAGAGAGTCACGAAGTATTGATGAGCGAGGAGGCAGATAAGCTGTTAGATGATGAGGCAGTTACCAGAGCTGCAATAGATTCAGTAGAACAGAACGGCATCGTATTTCTTGATGAAATTGACAAAGTTTGTGCAAGATCTGATGCAAGAGGTGGGGATGTTAGTCGAGAAGGCGTTCAAAGAGATCTGCTGCCCTTGATCGAGGGTACAACGGTATCCACAAAGCATGGTACAGTAAAAACTGATCACATTCTATTTATAGCTTCAGGCGCTTTTCATGTCGCAAAACCATCAGATTTGTTACCAGAGCTTCAGGGCCGTCTTCCCATTCGAGTTGAATTACGTGCCTTGACAGAAGACGATTTTGTCAGAATTTTAACTGAAACAGACAACGCGCTTACCCTTCAATACACAGCTCTAATGGCAACAGAAGGGGTTGAGGTAAGTTTTTCTCCAGAAGGAATAAATGCACTGGCAAAAATAGCAGCTGACGTAAATGAGAGTGTAGAAAATATTGGAGCGCGAAGATTATATACCGTAATAGAGCGGGTTTTTGAGGAGCTTTCGTTCATCGCTCCCGATAAGTCAGGCACTTCAATTGAAGTAAATTCAGAGTTTGTTGAAAACAATATAGGTGACCTATCAAAATCAGCTGATTTGAGTAGATATGTCTTATAGCTCAATTGTTTCCTAAATAGTCTGATAAAGGTCCTTTTTTTGGTTCCAGAGCTTCTTTTGTGTCTATTGGAGCATGTACTGTACTCTCCTTTACAACGATTGTATGAGATGCGATTTTTTTTGCATCGGCTGGGTCATGAGTGACCATCAAAACGAGCAATTTTCTATTTTTAGCAATCTTTTTGATTAATTCTAGCATCTGATCTTTAAGTGATGGACCCAAAGCGACGAAGGGCTCGTCCAATAACAAAATGCTATTTTTTTGCAATAAAACTCTAGCTAATGCTGCCCGGCTTTGTTGTCCCCCTGAGAGTTGCGAAGGCTTTCTATTTTCGAGCCCCAGTATTCCAACTTCGGACATAGCAGATCTCAATTGGGAGCTATCATCATCAGATAATTTCGGCCGTTGAGTAACAGCTAATGCTAAATTTCGCCAAACGGTCAAATGTGGGAACAAGTTATTATCTTGAAATAAAATAGACATGTTTCTTTGTGATGGTGGTAGCGTACTAATTTTTTGCTTATTCCATACTATGGACCCATTTGAAATCTCGGTAAAACCTGATAAAATATTTAAAAAGGTTGATTTGCCGGCCCCAGACGGTCCCACTACAGCGTAAATCTTCTCAGCTTCCAAGGATATATTAGCTGAGAGACTTAAATGATTTTTGACTAAAGAAAAATTAAGCTCAAGCATTTTTCATCTTTCCAATTTTGTCAAAGATTAAGAAAATTCCTATTGAAATTGAAACTAATATTACAGCTGATGCCATTGCCTGCTCCGTACGGTAGGCACCCATTAACTGATATATTATAAGTGGAAGTGTTTCAAAATCTGCACCTCCAAATAGAACAATTACACCTAAATCACCCATAGATAGCGCTGCCACAAGCCCCATACTGTAGGTCAAGGCTTCTTTTAATCTGGGTATATATACCCAGTAAAACCAAGCAAGCGGTCCCATCGAAATTGCATTCGCAAGGTTTTTAAAATTTGATACTATTTCGTCAGATGCAGGACGCATAATCCGAATGGAGAATGGAAGACCCATTAAGGAATTTACAGTAAGGGTAACCCAGAAGGTAATCTCGAAGGGATTTATATAATTACGGACCATGAGAAATAGGCCTGCCCCTATAATTAGTGGCGAAACAGCGACGCTTAAAGTTCCAACTACTTCACCCCATTTATTCATAAAACCCAATGCCAAAATTGTTGATATTAGCGCTGAGCAAAGAGCAAGTTTGATAGAGTTTAATATTGAAGTCCAGATAGTGTTTTCTAATAAATAAAAATGCTGAACACCTTCTGCAACAACTGAAATTAACGGTAAAATTAAGAATAAGCCAAGTAACATTATAACGCTAAAATCCCATACTGTAGATCCGATGCTCAAATATTTTTTATGTACCTGTCGATCTAAGCCTTTATTAAAATTTGTGGGCAGACCAAAAATTATGATTGAAAAACAGCATGCCAAAGCTGCGATAGAAAGTTGTATTAAAGCTAAAAATGCTGCTCTTCCAAAATCTAACTCAAACCGGAATGCTTGATATATCGCTAATTCAAGAGTGGTAGCTTTAGGCCCTCCTCCTAAAGTTAAAACAACGGCAAAACTTGTCAGGCAAAGTGCAAAAATGAGACTGAATATTTGTGGACCGACCAAGCGTAGGATTGGCCAGTCTAGTATCCAAAAACGCATTAAAAATTTTAGGTTTAAACCGTCGGCGACGCGCTCGAGTTCTGCTGGCCTCCGAGCTATAGCGAGTAAAAACGCCCTGGTTGCCAGAGGAATATTGAAAAAGATATGAGCCAATAACACGCCAGTAAGGCCATATATTGAAAATACTGGGAGACCAAAAATTTTTAATAGAGAGTTTAAAAGCCCTGAATTACCAAAAATTGATAATAACCCTAACACAGCAACTATCACGGGAAGTATGAAGGGCACGCTTAAAGTAATTATTAAAAGCCGCCTGCCAATAAAGTGTCTTCGAGATAGCGCTAAGGCCAACGGCCATGCCATTAATACCGACAGAAGTGAGGATAAAGCAGCTTGCTTTAGCGTAAATTTTAATGCTGCCCAATCAGCTTTTGTAAAAGTAAGGTTCTGGTCCGCATTAAATAGAAGAACAACTAACGGACCAAAAACTACAAAAAGCAGAAGGGTATTTGCGATTATTGAGAAAGTGCGTTGCGCCACTCTTCTATTGCCTGCTTAGTTATTTCTGATGCTTCATTTTCTGAAAAATAAACAGCTGCTTTTGGCTGCGGTAGATCAGCGAAAACCGAGGGCCATTCATCTTTGTCTTGTGCAGATGGATAAGACCAATTTGTCATAGGTATTAAATCCTGAAATTCGTCAGATAGAATGAAATTCATAAACATTGAAGCAAGTTCTTCGTTTTTTGACGATTTAACTTTGGCTGCAAGTTCAAAGAAAGGATAGTGTCCTTCCTTAAATATGGCCGCCTCCTTTGTGATATCTTCCTCCACCGCTATATGGTATGCTGGGGATGTTGTGAACGAAAGAACCCCTGCTGCTTCTCCGTCAGTGAAAAGACCATAGGCCTCCGACCACCCCTTAGTAACGGTCAATATTTTTGGCGCGAGTTTTTGCCAATATTCACCAGCATTTTCCCCATATATTTTTTTAACCCATAAAATCAGTGCGAGACCAGATATTGAACTTCTGGGATCTTGGATCACTATCTTAATATTTTTTGGTAAACTCAGTAACTCTTCGAAGCTACTCGGTGGTTTTGTTTTTGTCGTATCAAATACAAAACTGGCGTAAGACCAATCAAATGGTAAAAATATTTCGTCATCCCAATCAATAGGAAGCTTGAGACGATTATTGTCTTGTTTGTGAGGAGAGAATATTCCTAAATCTCTGGCCTTTTTTGTGATATCTGTATTTAGGCCAATTACTATATCAGCCTTAGTAGTCTGACCCTCAAGTACAAGTCTTGGTAATAGTTCTCCTGCAGAAAAAACTAAATCACAATTACAAGTTTCCTCAAATTTACTCTCTATAGAGGGGCCTGGACCCCATTCAGAGGTAAAATAATCTGGTGCGTATACTGTTAAAGTGGGTATTTGAGCTAAGGCCATGCTTGTGCTCAATAATCCCGCCGCAAAAGTAAGTTTAAACATTATTCTCTCCTTATGCTGGCGGAGAGTAGTTCAGGACAACGCCCAGACCTTCCCTCCGCCGGTTCTAACCGGTTCAGGTTCAACGGGTTCATTCATATGTCTCAGCCAAAAGGCACCCCGAGGTACTTTTTTCATATACACAGATTTAATAATGATCAAGAGGAATTGACTTGAGGAATAGTTGATCAAGGTTTACACCATCTGTAGACACAGGGACTTGTAATGAGTATCAATACATTTGGACATTTATTTCGCGTAACAACCTGGGGTGAGAGCCATGGGGAAGCTATCGGAGCAACCATTGATGGCTGTCCTCCAGGTGTAGAAATATCCCAAAAAGACCTTCAAAATTACCTGGACAAGCGAAAACCGGGTCAAAGTAAGTATACTACGCAAAGACGTGAAAAAGATCTGGTGGAAATCCTGTCAGGTATTTTTGAAAATAAGACTACTGGGACACCAATTCAGCTTCTCATTCAAAACACAGATCAAAGATCCAAAGATTATAGTGAGATTGAAAATACCTTTCGGCCAGGGCATGCCGATATAACTTATTGGCAGAAATATGGTATTCGAGATTATCGTGGCGGTGGTAGGTCTTCAGCAAGAGAAACGGCCTCACGTGTTGCTGCTGGAGGAGTGGCTCGCGCAGTTTTATCACAACTGATACCAGACATTCGAATAAGAGCTTACCTAACTCAAATAGGCCCATACAAAATTGATAGACGTAATTTTGATTGGCAAGAAATAGGTGAGAATGATTTTTGGTCTCCAGACAAGAAAGCCGCTGAACGATGGGCTAAATATTTAGATGAGATTAGGAAATCGCACAATTCTACAGGTGCAGTAATTGAGGTGCGAGCAAGTAAAGTGCCTGCTGGATTAGGCGCTCCAATTTATGGCAAATTGGATATGGATATAGCTTCTGCAATGATGTCCATAAATGCAGTAAAGGGTGTTGAGATCGGCGAAGGAATGCAAGCTGCAGAGTTAACTGGCTTAGAAAATGCTGATGAGATATTTATCGGGGATGATGGTAACCCAGAATACACTTCTAATCATGCTGGTGGTATTTTGGGCGGAATATCAACAGGGCAAGATATTGTGGCTAGATTTGCAGTAAAACCAACGTCGTCCATTTTGAGTGCACGTAAGTCTATTACTAAAAGTGGTCAAGCAACTGAAGTTGTAACAAAAGGCCGCCACGATCCATGTGTTGGAATACGGGCAGTTCCTGTGGCAGAGGCTATGATGGCATGTGTGCTTTTGGATCATTTTATTGTAAATAGAGGGCAAATTGGGTACGCTGGCGGCCAAATCGGCTAAGGTAACTATTAGATCTCAAGACCTTAGCTATTCTCCTTTGAAGTTTGTACGAGCAATATTCCTAAAGTCACAATTGAAACTCCAAAGTAATCAGGTACACCAAGTGGTTCACCTAGCATTACCGCTGCAATCGTGACTCCAAAGAACGGATTTAAGAAATGAAAAGTTGCTGCTTTTACAGCGCCAATTTCATTCACTAACCAAAACCAAATCACTGTGGCAATTAGGCCAGGGACCAAAGTTGTATAAACAAATGCAACTAAAAGTGCCCAATTAAATACTATTATGTAGGTCTCTAACATAATTGAAAAAATTGATAGTGAAGCCCCACCAATTAACATCTGATAGCCAACTATCACCATCAGGTTACCTTCAGAATTAGTATTTCGTACTGCAAGTGTTGCAATTGATAATGCTGCGGCCCCTAAGACACAATATATCAAACCCAACTCACTTATGCCTGTATTCAGTCTAAATCCCATTATTATAGTGACACCCAAGAAACCAATCCCGAGCCCCACAACACCAATGATAGATAATCGTTGCCCTAAAAACAGCCACCCGAGCAAAGCTACTAATAGTGGCATACTTGAAGCAATGATTGCTGCTAAAGATGCTTCAATCCACTGCATCGCTAAAAAGTTGAGACCGAGATAAATTGTATTTTGGCAAATCCCAAATATAATTGTTGCCTGCAATTGGTTTTTTGTAAGCTTGAAGTTCTGCCTGAGCCAAATAGCAATTATCAGCGCTATGATGCCCGATAAGAAAAATCTCAGTGAAAGTGCTCCAAGAGGTGGAGCATGACTCACTATAACGCGCGCAGAAGTAAAGGCGGAGGACCAAATAAAAGCAAACATCAGGCCAAGAATTAACGCTTTTAGACTCAAATCTCCTCCAAAAAAAATGGATCTAAAGCCAATTTACCAAAAAGCAAAGGGCCGCCTAAAGCGACCCCTTTTGAATTCCACTTTAATCGTTATTAGCTATTCACACTTTCTTTTAAAGCTTTTGCGATTGTCATTTTGACAACTTTGTCAGCCGCTTTTGTGAATTGTTCTCCTGTTGCAGGATTACGCACTAGTCGTTCTGGTCGAGCGCGACACATGATTTTACCAACACCTGGTAAAGTGATCGCTCCGCCGCCCGAAACTTCTCTTGTAATGAGCCCACAAATTGCATCTAGTGCTGCATTAGCAGATTTCTTATCTGTACCCATTTCTTCAGACAGAGCCGCTACAAGCTGTGTCTTCGTCATTGGCTTTGACATATTTTTCTCCTTATTAAATACCCAATAAGTTGGGCTTCACGGTGTGACTGTAACTGAATATTGTGTAATAACACAACAAATAGTGTGTAATATTTCGCATAAAATGATTTTTTTTTTGATTTTTTTGCTTAAATTGGAGTTTATCCCCATAATTTTGGAAAAAAGTGGCGTAAAAAAGTTTTAAGAATTGAAATACATTGGGGTATCATGAATATCGTGAGTTTTAATAACAAATAGCCCAAACATTCCATTTCGGGGTTGCATTAATCAAAAGATATATCCTTTGTTGAAATTCGCGCTCTATTAGATTTTAAATCAGCTCGATTTTTTTTCGTAGCAAGTCGCCTACGTTTACTAGCTAATGTTGGCTTCGTGGCTAATCGTTTTTTGGGTGCGATTAAAGATTTTCTCACCATATCCTTTAAGCGTTTTAGCACGATTTCTCGATTTCGAATTTGGTGCCTTGTATCATCGCACTTAAGAACAATTGCACCATCTTTTGTCCATTTACTTCCTGCAATTTTTTTTAATCGTATCTTTACTATCTGAGATAATGATGGTGATTTTTCGGCCTCAAATCTTAATTCCACTGCGCTGTTTGTTTTATTGACGTGTTGTCCGCCAGGTCCAGAAGCTTTTATAAACTGCTCGCTTAATTCCCAACTTTTTATTGTTACCTTTTCATCAATTTTTAGCATTTTTGGTATTTACCATTTTTTACTTTTAAAAAAATATTAAAAAAGGCCGCTCAGGTAGAGCGGCCTTCCAAGATTTTTCGGAGATGGGCCGGTTAGGTGGCTCACCAATTAAAAGTTTTGCATTTTCAGGACTGCCCTAGATGCGACTACTCCAAACTGTTCCGACACCTCTCTCCAATACCTTTTTAGACACTGGACCACCTCCTTTCGTTTGTTTCATTCTAATGCCATGGTGCCATAGAATGGAAATTTTTCAAGATATTTTATTATCTTTTAGTAAATAAAATGATACGAAAAATCGAAAGGGGATTAATGCTATTAATCCAATGATCCACTTTACCATTAAATCAGCAACTGCGAGTGATACCCATAACGGCGAGTCGGCGCCAATGGTTAAAAATGGAACTATTTCCCATGCCCAAGAAATTTCGCCATTTGCTGCCTCTGAGAACAGCGGTATTTGAGAAGAAAATGCAATTGTAAAAAAAATAGTGGTATCAATCAAAGAAGCGAGAAGCGACGAGACCAGAGGAGCCTTCCACCATGCAGCTGAGCGTAATTTATTGAAAACAGCTATATCAAAAAATTGAGCTATAATAAATGCGATACCAGATGCAAATGCTACTCTTAATGCAACCGCTGGATATTCGTAGCCGTCACCCTGTAGCATAATTTTGCTTCCTATAAGAGAGCATAAAATGCCTGTGATAAATCCCGCAAGCACTATTTTCCGAGCTTCTCTGGGGCCGTAGCTTTTGTTCATCAGATCAGTAATTAAGAATGCAATGGGGTAGGTGAATGCACCCCAAGTAAGTAAACCATCTAGCAACAAGAATTGGACTAGAATGTTTGACGCCACTACTACTGACGCCATGGCAAGAATGCCAATAAGAAGTTTTTCCATAAAATTTATTCCCGTTTTTTATCCAAGGTAGCGGTGACTTGTTAAGTAAATACTAACGCATGAGCGTTATATTCAGATCAAAAGTTTTGCAAGTATAAACTATCACAATTAGCTTAGCTTGCATCTCCTTCAGGATTTACCCGAAGCATGAGAAATAAACCAATCAAAAAAAGTAAAATAAGCGGAGATATGCCAAGATTATTACTGTTGGTCGCTGCTGTAACGTATGCAATGAGTGCTGGAGCAAGAAAGGCGGTGGCTCTGCCAATCAATCCATATATGCCAAAATACTGAGTAGAATTAGAGGTGTTCGTGTGTCTTACCATCATGGTTCGACTGGCAGATTGGAGAGTACCTCCGAAGCCGCCAATTAAAACTCCACATCCATAAAAAATGTTATCAGGAATACTTGAGTTTTCAGCCAATGGGATACCAAAAAAAGATACTCTGGACATTCCAACAACTATTATACACACACCAGTTAAGATAAGTATACTTATGAGTATCACTGGCTTTGGCCCCACTCGTCTATCCCACTTACCACCGAGCCAACTGCAAACTGCTGCTGCAAGTGCTGCAACTATTCCAAAAGTCCCAATTTGAACAATCGACCAGTCAAGAACTAAGGCAGCATAAACCCCTCCAAAGCTATAAAGGCCATTCAAGCTATCGCGATAAAACATATTTGAAATAAGATATCTGATTGTACTTTTTTTATTGCGCAAGCTAATTATAGTTTTCCAAAGTTCTCCCAGACCCTTTCCTATGCTAGCGCCCATGCGCCGCTCGGACTTATCATTAATCCACATAAAGTAAGGTATGGAAAAAATGATAAACCACATAGCAACAAAAGGGCCAACGAAGCGTGTTCCCTCTTTAGCTTCAGCGTTGAGGCCAAAAATTGGATCAAAGCCAATTAGTGTTTTTCCATTTTCCTGTTCAACAAATAAAGTGAGGACTACTACAAGAGATACTAGGCCACCTACGTATCCAAACCCAAATCCACTTCCAGAGATCGCACCGGTTTCAGATTTATCACCCAGTGATGGTAGTTGGGCGTTACTGAAAATGTAAGCCAATTCGGCTCCTACAAACCCTATGCCAAAAGAGATCAATAGCCAATGCCAATTAGAGCCATCTGGTAGGCCAAACCAGGAACTAAAAGCACCAATAATCAATAAAGTAGAAAACAGATAAATCCATTTTATTCTATTGCCATAAGTATCTGCAATCGCACCGATAAATGGTGCCGTGAGGCCAACTATCAAGCCAACGATTGTTATGGTTAAAGACCAGTAATATTGAGCATTGGCTCGGGAAGTCACGCTGTCTAGTCCGTTAGCGATGAAATACTCGGCGGCCACAGTAGCGAAATATGGGCCTATGATAAATGTAACCATTAGTGTGTTGTAAGGTTGACAGGCCCAGTCATAAAAAAACCAACCCCATGTTTTTTTTGAATTATTCATAGACTAGTCTCCCGCTGCTTTAAGCAGTAAAACAAGTTCCTAAAGACTAAAGCAAGCTATTCTTGCATTGGAGGCCAAGGTCTTTTCTTTTCTGACTCAACCCAGCCTCTCAACCAATCTGGCATCTTAGGTGACTGTTGCTTCAGTTCAATTTCATCAAAAATTCTTTGTGGATCAATAATTCCATCTTTTCCTACAAAGGCTGCCCGATAAACAATGTGCCCAGCACACTCATTTTTTGAGTTCCACATACATTGTTCGATGTACAAGAATCTGCTGTCCCAACAAACTGTACGTGTTTGCATTTTTATTCGATTAAAGGCCCTAATACGTTTTCTATATCGTACATTTGCACCCGCCATCGTCATTGACCATTTATTCTTGAAAATGACCCTACTAAAACCTGATTTGCCCGAAAATGGGATGCGACCTAAATCGTACAATGTGAGTGCCCGTCCATTATTTAGCTCAAACCAGAAATCAAGATCCCACGGCCAGCAAATATGAAATGACTCATGAATTTCGCCAACAGATAGGTTTTGTGCATACCTGTTAACGAATAACTCTTTCGCCATTCTTATGAATGGATACATCTAATCTCCAAAATTTTCCAAACGTGAGGTTTTCAAATTGAACCAGTTTTTTTGATATATTGGCTGGAAACCTAATTCAAATAGTCGCCAACACTTCGAACGTCAGAGGCTAATCCTTCAAGAATAGACCCCGCTCCATCTAAAACCCCTTTAGTAGTCCCACAAGAACTAAGAAGTAATACTAAGGACGTGAAAAAAACTTTTTTAAACATGCTACGATACACTGCCGTATAACTGCTTAGGCAGTTTACATTCGTTGATACAAAACATCAATATCTGTTATATGGAAAGCTACTGTTTGGTTTGAGATCAGGCCGCAGCAGATTGCTCTACAGCTGGGCGAGATTGGAAAACAAATTTAGCATCCTGATAAGTCTCTAGCACAATTTTAGTTGCATGAGCCTCATCGTAAGCAAATACTAGCTGGTCGTCTACATCTTCATAATGTTCGTTCACGTATCCAATTAGGTAGGGTTTTAAACACGGTTTAAGCATAGCAACCTCCTTTGTAATATAGTTGTTACGCTTGCTTTTTAACTTTGGATCATTTTCTAAGTATTAGCTAAAAAAGTGCAGGGCCAAAACGATTTTGTAACACTGTTCTCAACCCTGCCAAAATAAACAAACTGAATCGGGAGACCATTCAATTCTAGCTACGGATTAATCGTAAAGGACAATTAAAAAATCACTCCGTAGCCCTATCAACGTAGATCAAACTTTAAAGAAAAATATCAAAATGCTAAATTGATATAGCACATCGCTTTTATCAGGATTAAAATTAGTCTAAAATAATTTATAGAGTTTAATAAATAGGCAGATTAAAAAAATTCAGAAGTTGAACTTAAGTGGATATTACTTTGCTTAGGGAATATTTGGCCTCTAAGTGATTATACAAAACACTTACTGAAACCTATAGATCGCCAAACGGGCATAAAAATTGATTATTACTGGTAATAACTTATGACTTCTCCCCCTAACGTATTATGGATTATGGCTGACCAGTTAAGATTCGATTATCTAAGTTGTTATGGGCACTCAAAATTACATACGCCCAATATAGATGCCCTTGCTAAGCGAGGTGTCCAATTTAATAATGCTTATGTTCAATCTCCAGTTTGTGGACCGTCTAGAATGTCCGCTTACACAGGTAGATATGTGAGAAGTCACGGTTCTACTTGGAATGGGATGCCATTAAGGGTCGGTGAGCGAACTATTGGCGATCATCTTAAAAAAAATGGTATACAGTCCGTTTTAGTTGGAAAAACACACATGGTTGCCGATGCTGAGGGAATGGCTTGGCTTGGCATTGATCCGAATAGTGAAATTGGGGTCCGTGTTTCTGAATGTGGTTTTGTACCTTTTGAGCGAGATGATGGATTGCATCCAAATAGTGCGCGCCAGCGGTGGTCCTCTTATGATGATTACTTAGCGGAAAATGGGTATACTTCAGATAATCCCTGGGGAGACTTTGCTAATTCTGGGCTTAGTGAAAATGGGGATTTGTTATCTGGTTGGCTTTTGAAAAACTCAAGATTGCCGGCAAATATACCTGAGGAGCATTCTGAGACCGCTTATATGACAAATAGAGCGATAGATTTCATGTCACAGGCTAGTGAAAATGATCAACCTTGGCTCTGTCATTTATCCTATATTAAACCTCATTGGCCATATATTGTTCCGTCTCCCTATCATAAAATGTATTCAGAAGAGGATATCAATAAACCAATTCGTTCCGATAAAGAAAAGCGGACCAATCATCCGCTACTTCGTGCATATCAAAACGCGCGGGTTTCAAGATGCTTCTCTAGAGATGAAGTGCGAGATCATGTGATACCGGCTTACATGGGATTAATAAAGCAGCTAGATGACAATTTGGGCCGGTTATTCCAATGGATGGACAAGTCTAATTTAAGCGAAAACACGGTTATTATTTTTTCATCTGACCACGGCGATTATTTAGGTGATCACTGGATGGGAGATAAGGACTTTTATCATGAAATGGCTGTAAAGGTGCCGCTCATAATCCATGATCCTAGAAAAGTTTCAGATAAATCTCGGGGGAGTATTAAAACTGAACTTGTTGAGATGATTGACTTGGCGCCAACTATTCTAAGCTTTTTTGGATGTGCTCCTAAGCCGCATATAATTGAGGGGCGTGATTTAACACCCCTTTTAAAGGGGACAGCAGGTTTCTCTCGAAATTATGTTATCAGTGAACATGATTATCATTGGTCTGAAATGGCAAAAGAGCTCAATCAACAACAAGATTTAGCCCACACAAAAATGATATTTGATGGACGATGGAAATACATAAGATGTGAAGGGTTTGAACCGATCCTATTTGATTTACTTTCTGATCCACATGAACTTATAGACCTTGCTAGCTCAACGAATACGATCGACCAAGAGGCAAGGTTTCGGTTAGAGTCAGCTCTTGAGTCTTGGGCAATGCGCCATCATAGTAGAACTACCGGAACTGAGGATGTCTTAGAGTCTCAAAAAAAAGCAGCTGAGTTAGGTATATTAATTGGTTTCTGGGATGAAAAGGAATTTGAAGACAAGACTGGTAAAAAGTTTGAAAATTTGAAACCGGTTGGGAAAAAAGAAAAATAATTTTTAATTATTTCCTAAAACTTGTGGCTCAGGCCAGCATCTTTGTATCACCATCAATGGCAATTGACTGTCCAGAAATTCTCGCCCCTAGTGGTGATGCTAAAAACATGATCTGGTTTGCTATGTCCTCGGCGGAGACATATGACTTTATCGATGTAAATGAGAATGCCTCTTTTTCGATTTCGGCAAAGCTTTTGCCTAAGCGCTGTGCTTTTGCCATTAAGACATTTTTTTGTCTTTCGCCTTTTACCAAACCGGGTAAAATAGCATTAACCCGTATATTGTCTTTACCCAACTCAATAGCTAGTGATTTTGTTAAGCCAATAACACCCCATTTAGCAGCGGCATAAGGTGATCGCAGGGCAAAGCCCATTTTTCCTGCAGCGGAGGAGACGTTGACTATAGAAGGATTCTCACTTAACCGAAGTTTTGTCACGCAATTTTTTATGAACAAAAATTGGCTCGTTAAGCAAATATTTAAACACTCTGACCAGTCTGACGCGTCAATTTCCTCAATTTTGCTGGTTGGCCCCGCTATTCCTGCATTGTTCACCAAACAGTCAAGACCTTCTAAATTTTCTATTGCATTAGAACAGAATGACTGAACTGAATGTTCATTGGAGACGTCCAGAATTTCTGTATATATTCCGGGATACTGATCGTTTAGGCTACTGACGAAATCTGGGTTAATATCACATGTTGCAATTTTTGCTCCCTGTGAGTGGAAATGTCCCAATATGGCTTTGCCAATACCGGAACCACCGGCAGAAATAATGACTTTCATATTTTTTAATGAAAATTCTGTGACCATATCTTCCTCCAAATGACAATATCAATCAGTATTTTATAGTAATAACAAAAATTGATCGAGTGCCCATAGCAGTTTGGCATTCTGCTTGTGCAGTCGTTGTCTTTAAGTTCAAGCTACTTGCTGATAACGTATCAAAAAATAGGGAAAATTCTTATGGCCTGGAGTACTTACATTGAGCAAAACCAAAACCGTTTTATTGATGAGCTAAAAACTTTCATATCAATTCCATCTGTATCGGCATCAGATGAGCATTTTCAGGATGTTGTTAAGGCAGGAGAGTGGGTATCATCTAAGTTGCAGTCGATTGGCATAAGCAATGCTCGATTAATGAAAACGGAAACACATCCAGTTGTGTATGGAGATTGGCTACATGCTGGAGATGACAAGCCGACTGTACTTATCTATGGGCATTTCGATGTTCAGCCGGCAGATCCATATGAACTTTGGGATAACCCGCCTTTTGAACCACTTGTTAAGGACGGGAAAATTTTCGGGCGTGGTGCGTCAGATGATAAGGGTAATATGTTAGCACCTATTCTGGCAATTGAGGCTCTTCTTTCTAGCGATAAAAAGCTCCCTGTAAATGTGAAGTTTTTCTATGAAGGGCAGGAAGAAATTGGATCTCCGACGATCGGACCCTTCATCAAAGAAAATATTGAGCTACTGAAAGCTGACATGATATTTTCATCTGATGGTGGACAGTGGTCTGAGGATCAACCTAGTTTAGTTTATGCCTTACGTGGGCTGGTAGGGTGTGAAATTACAGTAACAGGAGCGAGTGGTGATCAACATTCAGGAACTCATGGAGGTGGTATAGCCAATCCAATCCATGCACTGTCACATTTATTAGCTTCGATGAAAGATCTCGATGGAAGGATAACAATACGAGGGTTTTATGACGATGTTATCGAATTATCTGATGAAGAAAAAGAAATGTTTGCTGGGCTCCCATTTGATGAAAAGGACTATGTTGAAAAACTAGGCGTTCCAGAAACCTTTGGAGAGATTGGTTATACTGTTCAAGAAAGACTGTGGGCACGTCCAACTTTAGAGCTGAATGGGATATGGGGTGGATATCAAGGTGGTGGCTCTAAAACAGTGCTGCCGTCTCAAGCTCATGCAAAAATAACATGTAGGCTTGTCGCTAACCAGAAGCCTGAGCGAATATATGATTTAATTAAACTTCATGTTGAAAATAACCGACCACCGGGTGTTAACGTTGAAGTCAAAAAGCTTGCTGGCGATGCTGATCCGTTTTTGGTTCCAAGAGGTCATAACTCCAGTCAAATAGTGGGCCGAGTTTTGCATGATTTATATGGAAAGGAGCCGTTGGAGACCAGAGTTGGAGGGTCTATTCCAGTTATGTCAACTTTGTTATCAGAGTTGGGTATACATGCGACTATGTTTGCTTTTGGTCTAGATGACGAAAAAATACATGCACCAAATGAATTCTTTAGACTTTCTAGTTTCAAGAAAAGCCAAGTCGGATATTGTAAACTTCTTGAAGAGTTTGGTAAATAGTATGGAGCTTTTATTGAGTGAGATGAAGTTTTGTATTGCCGTGTAGTTCATGTAAAGGCAGTCAGTGAGATTCAGTTAAAGATGATAACTTCTTATATTGACTCCACTATGATGCCTCGCAACTTAGCCGCGGGACAAATTTCCGGTGAAGTTTTTGAAAAATCTCCAACCGAGATTTTTACAGTTTCAAAATTTTCTGACAAAGAAACAGCCAATAAAATTATGGGGTTAATGAAAGATGAAATTCGAGAAATAGC
>CAXEVV010000035.1:0-17933 GCA_963999845.1 uncultured Rhodobacterales bacterium
CTAATGGTAAGGGATTGGCAGAGATAAGCTATTTTGATCCCTCTGGTGACAAAATTGATGAATTTTTAACAAATGATGAAATCATTCATCTTAAAGATGTCAGCGAATTAATTGTATCGTCTACCCAAATAGTTCTAATTCTTACCAGCGTTTTAATAGCGGTTTACGGATTTTCCTTCTATTACAAGATAAGCCGTTCCAGATATCTTTGGAAACCAGTTACTACTCTATTTTCGTTCGTTACAATGGTTTTCACTTTGAGTTTAATAACTGGTATCATCTTTGTGATTGGCGCGCGAAAAGTGTTTCATCTTTTGCATGAAGTACTTTTTGCTGACAAAGGGCAGTGGTTCTTTTACTACCAAGATTCTCTAATGACTACCCTTCTTCCAGAAAGCTTGTTTGGAACAATTGCCGTGATGATGACCGTTTGTGCCCTTTTCTATTGGATTATATTGAACATAATTATTACGAAAATTCTCGAATAATTCTGAATACTATTACTGAACGAAGACGATTGATTACCAAAGGATAGTGCTACCGACTAAATAATTAAGTACCGATACCAGCCTCAGCAAAAGTCGCCATTCCATTATGACATGCCAAAGATGCTCTAATAATATTTAAGGCTAAAGCAGCACCCGACCCTTCTCCCAAACGCATGCCTAAATCAAACATTGGTACTTTACCCAATTTATTTAGTAGCCTGCCATGACCAGCCTCAGCGCTCTGGTGGGCAAATATAACATGATCATAAATCTCCGGTACAGATATTAAAGGAGCTATTGCTGATGACGCTATAAAGCCATCAATAATTACAGGTATGCTGTTGAGCCTCGCAGCAATCAAAGCGCCACAAATCGCAGCCTGCTCACGTCCTCCTAAGGACATCAAAATTTGGAATGGAGTATTCAATCCCTCCCGGTTAACAGCCCTAGCGCGTTCTATAACTTTTGCTTTCTTTATGATACCTTCGCTATCACTGCCAGTACCGGCCCCTACCCAATCCGAACCTACACCTCCAAACGTACCTAAACAGAGAGCTGACGAAATTGTGGAGTTACCGATACCCATTTCACCCAATAACAAGATATCAGTTTTCAAATTTACTGCTGCAGCTCCACTATTAATAGCCTCAAGACATTCTTGCTCAGTCATGGCGGGACCAACAGTGATATCTGAAGTTGCCTGCCCTTCCGATAAGAGAACAATATTTAAGTCAGCATTACTATGCGTAGCAAGCTGATTTATCGCAGCGCCCCCATTACGAAAATTTTCAACCATCGCCATTGTGACTTCTTGAGGAAACGGGTTCACGCCTTGATTACATACGCCATGATTGCCAGCAAATACCAGAGCTTGAGCAAGTTTTATTTCTGGTCTTTCATTACCTTGCCAAGCTGCCATAAAGCATGCGTATTCTTCCAATTTTCCTAACGATCCCGGAGGTTTCGTAAGTTGTTTTTGATGTTCAAAAGCTGCTTTAAAACATGCTTCATTTTTTGTTGTTAGATTACTCAAAGAAGCTTGAAAGTCATTAACAGTTTCAAACATTTTAATACCTCAATTTTTCGTAAAAGATCACCGCATCGGATATAAATATTTCGATTATAATGCAATAGCCTGAGACTGCTTTTGGTACTATATAATATAATTACATTTATCTTTATAAAGCGATAAACTGAGCCAGTGAACTCTTTGATAATGGATAGATCATTCACGATATGATAACGAGAGATGAGATGTTATATACCAAAATAGAATTGGGAAACTTATAGTGTTTTATGCTCTCGGTTTAGCAATCTGTATTGATTACATCGTCGGATGGCCAAATAAATTTGTCAATCTCATTGGCCATCCAGTCATTTTTATTGGCAGAGCAATTTCTTGGTTCGAAAAATATTTTAATTCTGGGTCAAAAGTACAAAAAATTATATGCGGCGGGCTTTCAACTTTATTGCTAATAGCTTTTTTTTATTTATTTGCCTACTACATCGAATTATACATAGTTACCCATACCAGCGGTTGGATAACATTGATTATATTGGCAATTTTAACTTGGCCATGGCTAGCAATTAAATCGATGCATATACACATTTCCAATATTCTTGTTCCTCTTTCAAATAGCGATATTGAGAAAGCAAGATACGAATTATCAATGATAGTAGGCCGAAGCACAGGAACTTTGGACGAAAATGAGATCAGCCGAAGTGCTATTGAAAGTCTTGCAGAAAATACTTCAGATGGAGTTATTGCTCCATTATTTTGGTGTGTTGCTTTAGGTCTACCGGGTTTGGTCGCGTACAAGGTGATTAATACAGCAGATAGTATGATTGCCTATAAATCTGAAAGGTTCAAAGATTATGGTTTGGTAGCCGCAAAAATTGACGACGTTGCCAATTATATACCTGCTAGATTAACAGCAGTTTTATATTCATTTGTTGGGTTTTCTCCCACCAAACTTTGGGGACTAAGACATGAAGTAAAATTTCATAGATCGCCCAATGCAGGTTGGCCCGAAGGAATTGTTGCACGCATACTTAATGTAAAACTATCCGGGCCGAGAATATACAACAATAGGGTAAGCACTGACGCTTGGCTTAATGCGGATGCACCTGACGCAACACCTAGATCTGTTCGGGAAGCATTAAAGTTATTTAATAAAGTCATAATCATATTGATTTTTCTGTTTTTTTTGATGGGTCTCATTTTTAAGTAAAGTTACATCAATTGGATGATATATTCACAAGATTTCAACATTTTTGTAGTATGTAACTATCCATTATCCAACCGTTTAAGTTACGTGCTTTTGCTCGCATTTCGATTATCTTCTTTGAAACTTCTTCGACCCAACCCTCTAAAATCAGTTCATTTTCCATACCAAGATAAGCTCCCCAATAAATGTAGAGTTTTGGCTCTTGAAGCGATCGAAAAGAGCATTCACCATCCAGCATAACTGCAGCAGTTTTAACCCCCAGCGGAAAACCACATTCACGTAACTTTCGCCCAGTCGTGACAGTGAAAGGCTGGCCCACATCATTAATTGGAATTTTATGTGCTGCTGTTAAAGCTTGTATTGAAGTTATTCCGGCAAATACTCTTATTTTAGGCTTGGGCTTTAAACGGTCTGCTATGCGTAGTGAGCTATCATAAAGCGACGGATCACCCCAAATTAAAAAAGCAACCTTACTATCCTCTGAACAGTTCTTCTCAATGGTGCTTGACCAGACACCAGCGACACTATCGTGCCATCTCTCAACCCCTTCTTGGTAGGTATATGACAGATCACGTTTAGGCAAATCGAACTGAACAATCTTAGCTTTTCTATCCCCAATAATTTCCTTACAGATTTGAACTCGCACATCTACCAGTTCAGACTTTTCAACCCCCTTGTATGGAATAAGAATAACGTCAGCTTCTGCTATAGCTTTCGCTGCCTGTAATGTAAGATGTTCTGGGTTACCTGTCCCAATGCCTACTAAAGATAGCTCAACCATCAGTAAAATCTGCCAGTGGTCCATACATAATGATGGCGGGTTTTGTCCCGATATTATTTCTTAAAAGCTCTGCTAGATCTTTAATTGTTGTTCGCTGAATACTTTGCTCCGGTGTAGAAACAGATTCCACCAATAAAGCAGGAGTGGTTAAAGCTAAGCCATAATCCTCCAATTTTTCAACCAATTGTGCGAAAGTGCGTTTGCCCATGAAAACAACTGTGGTCGTATCTGGATCTGCCAAAGCTGCAAAATTGAGATCTGCCGGCAAATCACCCAACGTATCATGACCAGTTACAAATTGAACTCGGCGCGAAGTAAACCTTCGTGTTAACGGGATATTTGCTGCGGCTGCTGCCGCAGATGCAGAAGAAACACCTGGGATTATTTCGTATTGAAAGCCAGCCTCCCTGAGAGCTAATTGCTCCTCTTCAAGCCTACCAAATAAACCACTATCCCCAGATTTTAAACGGACAACATGTGCCCCAGTTTTTGCGTAATCAACTAATAACTTACTGACATGGTCTTGCTTCGGTGACTTACGGCCCGCCCGCTTGCCAACACCTACAAGGTCGGCTGATGGTTTCGCATGTGCTAAAATAGGACCTGCAGATAGATCATCAAATAAAACGGCGTCAGCCTTAGAAATACGGTTTACAGCTTTAACTGTAAGTAACTCAGGGTCTCCAGGACCCGAGCCAACGAAGCTAACGAAACCACTCATTTATTTCCCTTTGAAATCAGATGGAAAAATGTGCCTGAAACATTACCACGACGCGATCCTGTCTCTGTTAATACATTTCCATCAGCGTCCATTATCTCCAATAGAGGTTGATCAGGCTGATCCAAAATAGAGCTATAATGAAACTCATGACCACGCAAGCAGTCAGAACGATCGAATGTTAGAAATGGTGCTTTTGGAAGTGCTTTACGATAGCCTAAATTGAACTTTCGTTTTTCATAACTTGTAACCAGGCCAAGTAAGTCAGCCATTCGATGGCTCACTCCATCCTTATCTATCAAACACTTTCCTAGAACCATATAACCGCCACATTCCCCATGAATGGCCTTTGTCTTGGCATGGGTCCTCAATCCTTCAAAAAATCTGTCTGCAGCAGCTATTTTTGCTGCATGTAATTCTGGGTATCCACCAGGTAACCATACTAAATCCGCAGATTGGTCTGGAACTTGGTTTTCAAGAGGGGAAAACGGAAAGATTTCTGCCCCAGCATTATGCCATCCCTCTATTAAATGGGGGTAGGTAAAAGAAAAAGCTTCGTCCTGCGCAAGAGCGATTCTTTGCCCTGGTGGTTGTATGAATTCACTTTCATATTCTGACAAATGAGATGACTTAGCTAACTCTACTAATTTCTGTATATCGATGTGGTCTTCAACAAAATTAGCGTAGTCAGCTATCGCTTTATCCAAATCCTCATGCTCTACTGCTTGCACCAATCCCAAATGCCTTTCGGGCAAAACAAGATCACCGCGTCGCGGTAAAGCGCCCAAAACATTAATTCCCGCGACCTCCATACCACGTCGGACGTAACGTTCATGGCGCTGACTGGCGACACGATTTAATATCACCCCTGCCAGTGATACCCCACTATTGTAATGTAAATAACCCAACGCCGTTGCAGCAGCTGACTGAGCTTGTCCACTAACATCAATTACTAGTATGACTGGCCATCCGAAAAATTCTGCCGTCTCAGCACTAGATCCGAATCCCGTTACACCCTTTTTAAGAACTCCATCATAAAGTCCCATTGAGCCTTCTGCTATAATTAAATCAGAACCAAGCGCCTTTTGCTCGATAGATTTTAGATAACCTGAGCCCATTGCCCATGTATCCAAATTAAAAGAAGACCTTCCAGCGGCAAATCTGTGAAAAGCGGGGTCGATGTAATCGGGACCACTTTTAAAAGGTTGCACCTTAAAACCTCTATCGCGAAGAGCACGCAACAGGCCAAGAGTTACGGTGGTCTTTCCTGTCCCAGAACTCGGCGCAGATATCAATAATCCACTACTCTTTTTCATTACCAATAAAACTCCTCGCATTTTGCGGCCTATAACGTCGGTCATAATCCTTGGCATATAGACGGCTATCGTCAAAGTTTTCTGTTTCTAGCGCATTACCAACCAAGATTAATGCGGTCCGTTCAATCTCTGGATCAACTTCATCAAGTATCGTTTCAAGACAACCTCGAAAAACCTTTTGCTCTGGCCATGTTGCACGGAAAACAACTGCGCATGGACATTGAGCTCCATAATATGGCGTGACCTGCTCAACGACATCCTTCAAAACCTGAACGGATAAATGTATCGCGAGAGTTGCCCCAGTTTTAGCAAAATTCGCAAGTGTTTCCTCCTTAGGCATTTTAGAGGCGCGGCCTGACGTTCTGGTTAACACAACAGATTGAGCCACTCCTGGCAAAGTAAGCTCTGTTTCAAGTGCAGCTGCTGCTGCAGCGAAACTAGGAACACCCGGGGTAATCGTGTAGGGAATATCTTCTAATCTTAGTCTTCGGAGCTGCTCCCCCATCGCTGACCAAACTGACAAGTCACCTGAATGAAGGCGAACTATCGAAGCTTCATTTTTAATACCGGCTTTAATTTCTTTAATTATTTCCTCTAAGCTAAGAGGCGCTGTATTAATCTTTCGCGCATGAGGCGGACAATGTCCTAAAATTTCGTCAGGAACAAGAGAACCAGCGTACAAGCACAAATCACATTTAGCTATTAAATCTCTACCCCTAAGAGTAAGTAAATCCGGTGCGCCAGGACCTGCCCCTATGAAATGAACGGTCATTTTTATTTGCCTTTCGCTAATGAGCATGTTGCACGACGGTCAATCGAAATTTCACGTGACACGACTAATTCTGCTTCAGACCCTGCTGCAACCAGAGCACAAGCTTCTGATACGCTACCGGTATTGCGGAAGCGCTTTGAGATGGAAGAATATGTTTTTGTCTGCATTCTTTCAATATCAAGCGGCTTAACCCCCCAAATCTCACAACCGATTTCTTTTGCAAAAAAAATTAATGATTTGTGGTTAACCTTATCCTGTGGGACCGCAATTACTGCAAGTTTGAGAAGTTCGTCTGCAGATATTGTTTTTTCAAAAGCACTCTTAAAACTTTCAAAAGTTGCCGAAGTTCGAAAACCAAAGCCAGCTGCAATCATTTTTGCACGCTCCATTGGGTTATAGGATAAGTTGGTTGCCATAAATTCTTTGACCCGATTGCTCTGGCTGTCGAAATCTCAACACGAACTAGATTTCCTCCGTATTCATTGAAAGCATTTTGCAATATCATTTCAGATTCGATAGTGACAGAATTGGCCACTACACGTGTTTTTGTTGGAATAATCATCCATAACTTTTTCATTAATTCCTTGGTCAAACCTCCACCTATAAATACAGCATTTGGAGGCTTAAGTGTCGAAATTAGTTCCAAACTAGACCCATTAAGAATCGATAGGCTATCTAAGCCTAAATCTTTCACATTTTGCTCAATAATGGCACATCGAGATGAGTCTTGCTCAACAGCCGTGGCACGTAATGATTTATCACTTAGAAGCCACTCAATACTTACTGAACCAGATCCTGCGCCCAAATCCCATAAATGTTGGCCATATTTTGGAGCTAACGCGGAAAGAGTTAATGCTCTGATTGGACTCTTTGTTATTTGACCATCATTAGCAAAGAAATTATCGTCAATACCATTGGATAAAGGAACTGCTGAGCCATCACCATCAACGACAATTGCCACGCATACTGGATGTAATACGTTCCTCAAATTATAATTTTCGGCGACTACTTCCCTTATCTTTTCATTTTCACCACCCAAAGCTTCCAAAACGTGAAATTTGGTTTTACCAAACCCTATTTTTGTCAAGTAATCAGCCAGTGATGACACCTGATCTCCATCGCGCATTAGAGCTATTATTTTTCGTTTCGAAGCAATTAATGACCTAATATGTTCCACAGGTTTTGCGTGTAACCCGACACATGAAACACTCTCAATTGGCCAACCCATCCTTGCTGCAGCCCAACCAAATGTCGATGGACCAGGTAGAACCTCAATGTCATTGAGAGGAAATTTTCGCAATATAGCGGCTCCAGCTCCATACCAAAACGGATCACCAGAGACTAAAGCAACTACTCTCTTTCCTTTGTGCGTATCGAGCTGATTTAATCCTTCACTAAACGGTACTGGCCACTCTAAAATGTTCCCACCAGACAGCTCTAAAAGGCGTAAATGCCTTGGTGGTCCAATTATAATGTCAGCTTTTTCAAGTCGCTTTTGACTCACATCAGCAAGATAATGTAAACCGCTCTCACCTACACCAATTATTGTTAGCCAAGGATTTTTCATGTCACAAAACCTTTTGATACTCGGTGGGACATCTGAAGCCACTCAGCTTAGCAAATTGATAGCGCTGGCCAAAATTAAAGCTACCCTTTCCTTTGCCGGCCGTGTCGAACGTACGAAACCACAACCGATACCAAAACGTGTTGGAGGCTTTGGTGGTGCTGAAGGTCTTCGTGATTATATTATAAATAATAACATTACTCATGTTATCGACGCGACGCACCCATTTGCAGAACAGATCAGCTGGAATACTTTCAAAGCATGCTCGGAATTGAGAATACCATTTGCAGCTTTGACCCGGCCACCTTGGCTGGAAGAGCCTGGAGATAATTGGAAATACGTTGACAGCGTGAAACAAGCAGCGGACGCACTCACAAATTATGCTCCAACAACAGTTTTTCTTGCAATTGGCCGAATACAAGTTTCTGAATTTGAAATTGCTCAACAGCATAAGTATATTTTGCGTCTCGTTGACCCTTACGAAGGTATTTTGCCTCTTAAAATAACTCATACTATTATATCCCGAGGGCCTTTTGAGGTTGATGACGATATAAAATTGATGGTTGATAATAAAGTAAATATTATCATTTGTAAAAACTCTGGAGGAGCTGGTGCTGTCTCGAAGTTGCTTGCAGGTCGCAGGCTTAAATTGCCGGTGATAATGGTAAATAGACCAAAGCTTCCGAAAAGAAAAACGTTTCATGCGGCAGCAGAGATTATGCACTGGCTGGAGCATTAACCATCACCATAATATCTTGGCGTATATATATAAGACTTTTTTACGCCGTTGCGCTTGATCTTTCTGGTATGCGATGAGCCTACTAGAACGACCGTCCGCATATCTGCCATCTCAGGACGAGCATCTGAAATTGGCATCGAGCAAAGTTCTTGCGACGGTAAACTTACATCCCGAGCAAAAACTATTAAGCGATCCCCAACGCCTTCATCAATAAGTATTGATAAAGTTTTTTTGAATCCATCGGGTCGCGACTTTGATCTTGGGTTGTAAAGAGCAATCGCAAAGTCACCTTGAATTGCAAGCCTTAATCTTTTTTCAATTATATGCCAGGGCTTTAAATTATCACTCAAGTTTATAGTGCAAAAATCGTGACCAAGAAATGCACCAGCAGCAGCCGAAGCTGAAAGCATCGCAGTTATTCCAGGCAAAACGGTGACATCTATTTCATAAAATTCTGTTGGACCGCTTTCTATTACCTCAAAAACAGCTGAAGCCATTGCAAAAACACTTGGATCTCCCGATGAAACTACAACAACAGTTTTTCCATTTAAAGCTAAGTCAATGGCAGATCGAGCTCGATCCAATTCCACCCGATTATCGCTTGGATGGATAGTTAGATTTGACCTCGGCTTAATCCTATCAACATATGGGCCGTATCCAACAATATCTGTCGCAATAGAAATTACTTTTTCTACTTTTGGCGAAATCATATCTTCGTCACCTGGGCCAAGACCCACTACAAATAAACTACCCTTTTTATTTTCTCTATCAGGTTTCATTTCGGTCATGGCCTTCTCCCTTTGCCATGAACTAGTATAATCCCAAAGTATGGCATTTCTTCCACTGAAGTTTCACTAAGTTTCATGACTTTCTGGTTTGCCATTGTTGCATAGTGTACCGCCCAAGCTCGATCGAATAATTTGGCTCTCTTCAAAGCAGTCTCAACTTTTTTATAGTTCGTTCCAACTTTCATAAGTACAAGAGCATCCGTTTTATTCATGTGGAAAATGAGCTCTTCCTCAGAGAGCGTTCCCGTGAGAACTGTTAGAACATCATCTCCCCAAGTAATTGGCTGCCCAGTTGCAGTCCATGCTCCCGACATACCAGTTGTGGCAGGAACTACTTGTATCTGAGCAAAAGCGTTTAGCCTTGAGTGCAAGTGCATAAATGAACCATAAAAAAATGGATCACCCTCGCATAGAACAACTACTTCATCACCCTCTTTCAAGTATCCTTTGAGTTTATTGCTGCAATTCTCATAAAATTCAGAGAGTACTTCGTTATAGCGTGGGTCTGTTAATTTGATCTCAGTCGTTACCGGATACTCCATCGCGATTTCATTTACACCATCAGAAAAGAGAGGAGACGCTATAGTCCATGCATGACCCTTTCGACCCATTTTTCTAAAATAAGCTATGTGCTTCGCAGCTCGAACCAACCGATCAGCTCTTACTGACATTAAATCAGGATCTCCTGGACCTAACCCGACACCATGTAATTTGCCGATCTTTTTCATTCTTCACGACTCGCAAGAGCATTTATTGCCGCGACTGTAATCGCACTTCCACCCAAACGGCCTTTTACAATGCAACAGGGCACCGGGGCTTCTTTCCATAGTGCATCTTTACTTTCCACCGCGCCGACAAAACCGACGGGACAACCAATTATAGCAGCTGGCTTTGGACAGTCCGGATCTTGGAGCATATTTAAGAGATGAAATAATGCAGTAGGCGCATTGCCTATCGCAACCACAGCTCCCGTCAGACGGTCACGCCAATGCTCCAACGCCGCGGCCGAGCGAGTGTTATTCATACTTGCAGCCAATTCATAGATATTTGGAGCGGTAAGAGTACATATTACATCATTATCCGCCGGCAACCTGCGCCGTGTTATACCCTCCGAAACCATTTTAGCATCACAAAAGATTGGCGCGCCATTTGAGAGGGCGGCCCTTGCCGAATGAACAAAGCCACTCGAGAAATAAATATATTTTGCCAAGTCAACCATACCAGCCGCGTGGATCATGCGGACGGCAACCTGCTCTTCATCTGCATTGAATTGACTTAATTGGCTCTCAGAACGAATAATGCTGAAGGATTTTTTATAAATGGCCGCACCATTCTTTTCATACTTGTGAGACATCTTAAAAGCTTACTCCGTCGAAAAATTTATCTTCATCAATTTGGTAGGGAGCAACATCGAATAAATCACAATTTGGCAAGTATAGTGCACGCCAAGGTGTTACGCGAATATTACCAGAAAAAGAAGCACGCTCCAATACTGTTACTAATTGCGATGCATGAAACTGGCCAGAATTCAAAGCAAAGAAAACTCCTCCCTCTATAAACCCAATTTTTTTGAATTGTTTCTCTTGAGGCAAGGGAGACGAAGCGAATGACGAGGGACAGCCTACCGTGGAGACAACACTGGAGACACGGCTAAATTCATCCAAGCGATTGGACATATACCAATCTATCATATTTTTAATTTGACCCTCAATTTGGCTATAGCTGACATTCACTCCCGCATCCGCATTGTCAAAAGCAATCAAAACATCATTCGGTTTTATATATATTCGGATATCACCAGAATACTGTAAACAAGCTGGTTGCTCAAAATTATCCATTACGAAACCAAATTTTGGTGGTAGCTTTTTAAATCTTAGCAATAAAAGACGGTCGCTGAGCTCTCTAAATTCTTCGGATAACATCGGTGATACCAGAACTTGTGGTGCCTCATCTTCCTCTGGAGACCGAGAACCTAATCCAAGCTCAACCAACCCATCTACCAATTCTAGGTGCGAGCGGTTTGTTATACCTCGAAGTTGAAAATTAGCTCGGTTTGTAAGATCAATTAAACCATTGCCGTGTTTTATGCTAAGATCACAAAGGCCTAAAAGTTGGTGGGTGCTTATCGAGCTAAACTTCGGTTTGACACGGACGAGCAAGCCGTCCGACGTTTCCATTGGCTTAAGAATTGACGGGCACCAGCCCTTTCTATTCACATTATTTTTTACTTTAGATGTCATTAGTGATTATCTAAATTAGGCGTGTCATTCCTAAAGGCCAACAACTGAGCTTGAATTGAATTCCTTCTAGTGACCCATAGTCCACTCTCTTGTAAAGCTTTAAAACGCTGAATCATGGCTTGCAAAGCCTCAGGATTCTCTTCTTCAAGGAATTTAAAAACTTCGTCGTTTCCAAGCGTCGAAAGAAAATATGCATCAAAAAGATGCCCCTCCACTAAATTTGCAAGATTTGCAAAAGCGCCCATGTGGTCAAGCGTGGCCGCTATTTCTGCACCACCTCTATACCCATGTCTGCGCATACCATTTATCCAATTCGTATTTGAAGCGCGCGCCATAACAGTTTTGGCAATTTCTTCCTTAAGTTTGCGCGCCTTTGGGACCGATGGGTTTGTCGCGTCAATGTGATAAAGAGATGCCTTCATTCCCCCAACATTAGATTTAGCAGCTGCAAAGCCACCTTCGTGCGCAGCATAGTCGGCAGCCATTAAGACATCTGTTTCAGCTAAGTCTTGCAAGTGCACAAAGGTATCAATTTTTTTGACACGGTCCTTAATACCGCTTTCATCAGGGTAAGCTTTGTCCCCGTCTATTGCCCAAGAACTATTTTTTATCCACATTTCGCCAGCATTCACTCTCGCCGACGCAGAATATTCATCTGAGGAAAACCCAATATCTAAACCATACTGACCGGGCGCAGGTCCATATACACGGGCAGTAGTAGTATTCTTGTGCCTCACATATGGATTCCAATCTATTGATTCTTCACGATTTCCCAGAAGTCCAACTGCTTGATTGAAAAGTTGTGATAAAGTAGGAAAAACATCTCTAAATAGTCCAGAAATACGTAGTGTTACATCAATCCTGGGCCGGTCTAGTTCTGCTATTGGAACTATCTCGATACCGGACACCCGCTCCGATCCTTCGCGCCATAAAGGTTTTACGCCCATTAAAGCGAGTGCCATTGCAAATTCCTCTCCAGCAGTTCGCATCGTTGCAGAACCCCATAAGTCAACTAGTAATCCTTTTGGCCAATCCCCATTATCCTGTAAATTTCTGCGTATTAGCTCATCTGCTAAAATTTTGCCCTGAGAATAGGCCGCCTTGGTTGGTATTGAAAGTGGATCTGATGCAAATAAATTTCGCCCTGTGGGCAAAACATCGGTTCGTCCCCGGTAAGGTGATCCAGCGGGGCCAGCTTCAACTCTTAACCCGCTCAAAGCTGACACAATACCTGTTCTTTCATTTTCTGCGCAAGTTAAATCCATCTGTTCATTTGTGCACCTACCGTAAATGTGGAGGCCCTCACCAAACTGACTTTCTTTTATATCGCACACAAAACGATCAATACGTGTTAAAACCTCGTCTTCAGACATCTGACCGCTTATCCCTAAATCTGCTTGAATACCCAGCGATTGCGCTGCTTCATAAATATCTAGCTTAAGTCTTTCACGGCGCTTTGGATCTAAACCATCTGCGTTAGAAAACTCATCTAGAAGTGCCTCTAAGCCAGCATACCTTTCAGGAACCCCACTTGCACGCAATGGTGGGGGAATATGTCCCAAGGTTACTGCACCTAATCGGCGTTTTGCAGTGGCTGCTTCTCCTGGATCATTAACGATAAATGGATAAATAAATGGCATCGAACCAGCTAAAGCATCCGGCCAACACTCATCTGACAATGCAACAGATTTCCCAGGCAACCATTCCAAAGTTCCATGTGCGCCCATGTGAATAACGGCATCTAATCCCTCATTTTGCAGCCATAAATAAAACGCAACGTAGGAGTGTCTTGGTGTGCGCCCCAAATCATGGTATTCTTCATCCCTAACGTTTGGTCGTCCTCTTTCCGGCTGTAAAACTATAAGAGACGAATCTTGCCAGAATGCGGGAAATTTAAAGCAAACATCAACTACATCTGGATCATCTTCAGGCTCTCCCCATGCTTCTTCAAGCATAATTTTTAGGTTGTAAGGAAGGTTTCTCAAGGCATCTTTATAACTTGAAATAGGCCATAGGATTAGTTCGTTTTCCAAGCGTGTTGGAATATCAACCAAATCACTATTCGTCAGCGAACAATCGGCTGCGACCGCAGCGGCCGAAGCAAGTGCATCCAGTCCTACTGCATGAGCCATTTGCCACTTTTTGCCAGGATAAGTAGACAGTACTATTGCTACTTTCGGTGCTACTTTTTCTCTATATTTTGACTGTAGTTTTATCCATTTATCTACCTTAGCCGATACCTGCTTTATACGTTCATTCAATGGCGTATGAACAAACCGGCTATATTGCAAATTTGGATCCCTTTTAGTTGCTTCTTTTGTTGAGATAATTCCAGAAAATATCTTTCCATCTACTTCTGGGAGTACTACATGCATGGCCAAGTCTGTTGGAGACAGACCCCTGCAAGCATCAACCCAGTTCTTTTTATTTGACGTTGACAATGCAACTTGAAATATCGGGGTTTTTGAAACGTCCAGCGGAGACGAACCATCGGACCCTTTTGATGAAAACGATGTAGCATTAATTATTGCAACAGGCTGTAATGTCTTTATTGCCTGCTGGATCCAGGATCCATACTCAGGGTTTTTAAGAGTTGGTGCAAAAATTCCAACAACTTGATAACCTAAAAAATCAAAGGCAGCTGAAAGTTGCCTTATTGCGGCCATATCTTCAGATGCTAAAAAGGAACGATAAAAAGTTATACAAATTAGTTGATATTTATTGTGGATCGAAAATTCTGAAACAACCCCATCCTTGGGCAACCAATAACCCACATCTGGTAAAGCCTTGTCCCCAATAATGGGAGCCGCATATAAACCTGCGGATATTGCTAATTGCGCTAATGCTGCTGCAGCTGCCTTTGATCCGCCGGTATCCGTCAAGTTTTTCAGTCGGAGCAAAGTAGATTTTGGAATAGTTGAAAACTCATCCAACCTGTCATCTTCACGGCCATCTGCTGGAAGCACAGCCAACGCTATACCTTTTTCTTGGGCCAAATTATAAACCTGATTTAGACCGTATTCCCAATACTGAACACCACCAATTAATCTAATCAAAATCCCTTTTGCCTTCTCTAACGTTTGCTCAATATATGTATCAACCGATAAAGGGTGTTTTAAGGCTACTAAGTTCGCAAGCCGAAGCGATGGCAAGCCCTCTTTTTCTTTTTTCCAACCCTCACTGAAAGCACCCAAGTCGCTATCAGAAAAAGACAGAACGACTAAATCAGCTGGGCTTTGGCCAAGATCCATAGGTACATCTGTCTCTTCCAATCCCTGAGCTTCTCGGAAAACGACATGCATAATCTGTTATCCTAACAATACAGTCTCTATGGACGATCGAACAATATCATCATGTTCAGCTATCACAACAAGACGTCCCTGTTTATCCTCATTTGGGGCCCAAGTACGGTCGTATTGCCAGCGCACTCTAGCCCCAACGGCCTGCACTAATAAACGCATTGGTTTTCCCCTAACGGCAGCATATCCTTTGACCCGAAGTATATTTTGTTCAAGCGCTATACGTTTAATTTTGTCTGCAAGATCTTCTGGCTTTTCTAGTTCAGGCAAATCAACAACAATACTATCAAAATCCTCATGATCATGATCATGAGGCCCATCATGATGAGATGGCCTAGCGTCTATGTCATCTTCAGCCGCAGCCTCTAAACCTAAAACTACGCGCGGGTCAACTTTGCCCTCGACAACTTCAATTAAAGGAAGAGTGCGAGGCCCTGTTGATTTGATGAAATTTTTTGCTTTTTTTACATCGTAATCAGCAGCCAAATCACATTTGGTGAGCAAGACTAAATCAGCACACGACATTTGGTCTTCGAAAACTTCAGAAAGCGGCGTATCGTGATCAATGCTTTCATCCGCCATCCGTTGTGCGTCAACAGCGGCAACATCTGAAGCGAACGTTCCATTGGCGACAGCTTCTGCGTCAGCTAAAGCCACCACTCCGTCAACTGTAATTTTAGATCTTATCTCGGGCCAATCGAAAGCCTTCAACAAGGGCTTTGGAAGAGCCAAACCGGATGTTTCTATTATAATGTGCTGTGGTTGAGGATCTAGCTTAATTAGAGCTTCAATTGTCGGTATAAAATCATCTGCAACGGTGCAGCAGATACAACCATTTGCTAACTCCATAATATTTTCTGCAGGACACTCTGGAATTGCACAACTTTTCAAAATTTCTCCATCAACCCCAACGTCACCAAACTCATTCACCACAACGGCTAAACGCTTACCACCTGGATTTTGCATTAAATGCCGTATCAACGTAGTTTTTCCTGACCCCAGAAACCCCGTTACTACGGTAACCGGTAACTTTTCATAATGAGACATTTTTTCAATCCTCCAGTGGTGGTATACGAGCTATACAATTTTTACGAAAATGTTCTGGACGTTCCCTCCAAGGAACACGTCCATCATCAGAATCACGGTATTTTGCAACCCCCTCCAAGATAGTTTCCACATGGTTTATCTCATCCAAATTTCCGTATACATATGACCAGAAACCATGGCTTCGAAGGACGATAGAGCATCCGTTAGAACAATTAGAAAGACATTCGACTGAAGTGATGCGCACTCCATCTGGAACTTCAGCGCTCACTAAATTCTCAAATAACAATTGGCCCGGCCTGCTTAAACCTTCTGGAACGCCCTGCCCTTTTTTGCAAGCGGTGCACACGAGTAATTCAACAAATGGTTTATCCACTATCATTTCCTAATAGAAGGGAAGATAACAGCGGCTGATTACCAGCCTCATTACCGCTGGTTTTCATCCGACATCAGGTCACCTCGCCCGTGTTGGTCCTAAGTTGGCAGGTCTCCCGGCTTGCAAATTGGGGATATCCCCAGAAGTACAGCCTTCCCAATTATTAATCAGTGGCAATAGTACTTCAATTTGGTCACGGTCGCGAGGGCGGCTGCGATTTATGCTTTTTTAATTTGCACTCTCGCATTCCCTTTTCACCTGGATTAAAACAGGCACCAACATAATTGGTATTGCACCAGCTTATTTAATTGTCAACTGAATTGGACTTAAGAATGAAAGCAACTTCGCCTTCTACTGACGACGCAAAACGCCACACCGAAAAAATGCGTAAAATCAAAGCCGCTAGAGATAAAATGATGCAAAGCAAAACTGAGGAAAAAGGTCTAATAATTGTAAATACCGGTACAGGAAAAGGGAAATCTTCTTCAGGCTTTGGTATGATTCTTCGCTGTATTGCTCATGACATGCAAAGTGCTGTTGTTCAATTTATAAAAGGTAGCTGGATGACAGGTGAACGAAAACTATTATCCGATATGTTTCCAAATCAAGTGCAGTTTGTAGCATCTGGCGAGGGTTTCACCTGGGAAACGCAGGATAAAGATAGAGATATAGCGGCTGCCCAAGAAGGATGGGCAAAAGCCAAATCATTCATTCTTGATCCTTCCATTAGATTCGTCCTTCTTGATGAGATTAACATTGCATTACGCTACGACTATATCAACATAGACGAAGTAGTAGACTTTTTACTTTTCGAAAAACCCACTATGACACATGTTTGCTTAACAGGGCGTAATGCAAAGACTGAACTTATAGAAGCCGCCGATATGGTTACGGACATGGAAGCAATAAAGCATCCTTTCCGGGACGGAATAAAAGCGCAAAAAGGAATAGAGTTTTAAATACTCAGGATATAGTTATGACACGTCTATTCAGCGAATTTGGCATAGGGACATCATTAAGGCACCAAGATTATACAGAAGCTGCTTTGCGAGGAATAAAAGACGCATTGTGGCGCAATTCAATCAATTTTGCAGAAATTTTGGGCAGAAGCAAAAGCGATATGATTTTGGAAGTAGAAATAGCGGTTCAAAGCCCTTCTAAGGTTGACGTTGATAAATTAGTACATGCTTTCCCTTATGGAAAACCCCGATTTTCTATTTCAAAGGGCGGATTAGATGTCTGGCAGGCTGATAGCAATATACCTGCTGTGATAGCAAACGTTGCTATTTCCTTATCGTTTGAAGGTCAAATAGGATCACAATGATGCCATATCGTAGATTTTTACTTGAAATAGGCATGGGCAATGATCAGTACGGCCAAGACTACACTAAAGCCGCAAAACGCGCAATTTCAAACGCCATTCGGCGTTCCAGTATTCCCTTCTTTGAAACATTGCAAATAGATCACAAAGAAATGAATTTGAAAGTTACTATCGGCGTTCAAGATCCCTCAAAAGTCAATATCAAGGCACTCCATTCAGCTCTTCCCAGAGGAACGGCCGAGTTCTATTTAGTGAAAGG
>CAXEVV010000036.1:0-16450 GCA_963999845.1 uncultured Rhodobacterales bacterium
GAATTGAGATTTTTAATGCTTGCGGTAAAATAATAAAACGCATTGATTGGCTGTAATCCAAACCAAGGCTGTTGGCGGCCTCATATTGCCCGGATGGTAATGCCGCTAACCCTCCACGCACAACCTCCGCGATATAAGCTGAGTTAAAAAAAGTCATCATAATAATGACGCGTAAGATCAAATCTATGCTTGTTTCTGGCGGAAAGAAAAAAGCCAGAATGACGTTAGCGACAAATAGTAGAGTTATAAGTGGAACTCCGCGAATGAATTCAATAAAAACTACACAGATCCATTTTATTATAGGCATATTTGATTGCCGACCCAGTGCTAATGCGATTCCAAGCGGAATAGACAAGCTCACTGCTATGGTCCCTAATAGAAGGTTAAGCATAAAGCCGCCCATATCTCGCGATGGAACCACTTTCAAAGACAGAAAAGCCTCATTCCAGGAAACAAGGTAACCACCCAAAAACCAACAAAGGTAAGCTGAGATCAAACCAAGTATTATGGCAGTTGCAAATGCACCAGATGAGAATCTCTTGTAACAAACCCCACCAACACAACAACCAATGAACGCAACTGTCGGGATGAGTACAGATCCTCCCCAGATCAACCAATATGCTAAAAAAGGGTATATAACTGTAAAAACTAAAAGCCGCTTTGGAAGACGCCGAAATAGTACTGGAGCTAAAGCGACTAACAGTAAAATCGTAGCCAAATTGGGTCGCCAATATTCTGTGGAAGGGTATTTAAAACCATAAATCAGTTGTGGAAACCGCTCCTGCAGTACGGCAAAACAGGCACCATTTACGCCATCCAGAATTTCATAACACTCTCGAGTAGTCTCCGCATTCCAAACACCATTTAAAAACCAGGGAGCAACCCCAACCGTAATTGAATAAATTACCCACACAGCAATAATTGTCATAATTGTATTAAAAACAGACGAAAATAGGTTTTCACGTACCCACTTTAATACTCCACCTTCACCAACTGGTGGAGCACGCTCTTCAAGCATTTCATGCCGAACAAAAGATTTAATATTATTAGACATTCTCACCTTTCCTTCAGCATAATGCTACGGTTATAGACATTCATAATCGCAGAAATAGATAAGCTTATGACCAGATAAAATAGCATCAGCAACAAGACAGCTTCAATTGCCCGACCAGTTTGGTTGAGTGTTATACCACCCAGGGTGCCTGTGACATCCATATAACCAACGGCGAGAGCTAAAGAACTATTTTTGGTAATATTTAGATAGAATGAGATTAAAGGTGGCACAATCACTCGCAAGGCCTGCGGTAAAACCACCAAATTCATAACCAAATTAGATCTTAAACCTAGCGCGCTGGCGGCCTCAGTTTGACCTTGATTTACAGATTGAATTCCAGCTCTTACGACTTCTGCTATAAACGCTCCCGTATAAATGGACAAAGCAAACCAAAGAGAGATTAAAGACCCGCGCGCGTAAATACCCCCCTTAAAGTTGAAACCTTTTAACTCAGGATATTCGAGCCCAATCGGATTGCCCATTATGAAATACACAAGAAAGGTTGGTATGAAAAAAATAGCCAAACTGGTCCATCTAGTTTCAATTAATTGACCCGCACTATAAAGCTTTTGACGGGCATAAAATCGAAATGCAAAAACTCCAATAATTGATAGTATAAACGTAGCAATTACTACTGCAGACCCGTCATAAAAAATTGGCTTGGGGAGATAAATCCCACGTCCTGTGAAAGCAACCGCATCCCAAAGCATGCTAGCTTCAGGGTTCTCACCCCTAAATGCTTTCGGTTGGGGCAGTATTGTGAGAAAAACAGAGTGAATTATGAGGATCCAGATAAGAACAGGTACATTGCGGAATATCTCAACATAGATCATCATTAACTTGGCAACGATCCAATTGTTGGACAACCGCAAAATACCAGCCGTCACACCAAAAACTGTCGCCATGATACAACCTAAAAATGCTACGAGCAGAGTATTTAATACACCAACAAATGCAGCCCTAAGATGGGTAGATTGACTATTATACTCAATCAGACGTTGGTTAATGTCGTAACCAGAGGCTTCACCCAAAAAGCTATAGGAAATATTAAGTCCAGCTGAGGCTAAATTTTCTAAGAGATTTTTACCCAAATAGGCCATGATAAAAATAAGAATTAGAAGGGCCAAAAACTGAAACGTATAAGACCTGTAACGCTTATCATTTAACAGCATAGAGAACTTAAAATTATCTCGCCGTGATATTTGGGAAGTATTCATAAAACACTGGACCTTGAAACGCCAAAAATAAATTTGGGCAAGCTAGATTTTTAGAGCAATCTTGAAAAGCAAAGGGCGCACGTTGTGCGCCCTTTGTGGATATTAGATAGATTTAACGGAAAGGTGGTGAATAAATTAAACCGCCGTCTGTCCATTTCGCGTTAACACCACGTGCTAACCCAATAATAGTGCTTGCGCCGATATTATTTTCAAAAATCTCACCATAGTTACCGGAAACTGAAATTGCGCGATGAGCCCAATCAGCATCTAAGCCCAGCATCTCTCCCAAATTACCTTCAGCACCTAATAAACGGTTCATCTCAGGGTTATTTGTTCCTTTAGCCATCTCAGCTACATTACCAGCTGTTACGCCTAATTCTTCCGCCGTAATAAGAGCGTTCAAAGTCCAACGTACTACGTCGCCCCAGTTATTATCTCCATGACGCACCAGAGGACCTAATGGTTCTTTGGAAACGATTTCTGGAAGCACAACGTGATCATTTGGGTTTTCCATATTCGCTCGTCGTGCGGCGAGAGCAGATCTATCAGTTGTGAAAACATCACACGCACCAGCCATGTAATTAGTCACAGCCTCTGCACCTGTTTCTACTGGAACAGCCTCGTAGCTCATATTATTTGAGCGGAAAAAATCTGCCAAGTTTAATTCAGTTGTAGTACCAGTTTGGATACAAACAGTTGCTCCGTCTAATTCAGTTGCTGAGCTAACGCCCAGATCTGCTTTTGCCATGAAGCCTTGACCATCATAGTAGTTTACGCCAACAAATTCGAACTTAAGATCAACATCACGGCTGAAAGTCCAAGTTGTATTTCGTGCCAACATGTCAATTTCACCAGAAGCCAACGCTGTAAAACGTGTCTTACCGGTAGTTGGAACGAACTCAATAGCATCAGAATCGCTGAGCACTGCTGCTGCAACTGCGCGACATACAGCTACATCAAAACCTTGCCAAACACCGTTTGCATCCGGCTCTGCAAAACCTGGAACACCAGTGGAAACGCCGCAATTCAATTTGCCACGCGCCTTAACGTCATCTAGTGTGCCTGCAAAAGCAGCACCAGCAGTTAGCCCAGCTACAGTCACTGCGCCAAGAATAAATGAAGTTTTCATTTTTACCTCTTCCTAAATTTGCCCAAATACGGGCATTAAAAAAATCGACCAGGTAAGTTAGCGTAAAATGCTCGCCCCCCGTCAACTAAGTGGACGGAGTGTGTCCCAAATGGACCTAAAAGGTCAAGGTCACAAACGCTAATATATTAACGTTTTGTGGATTTTTTTACCATTTTTATTAAAAAAATAGTCTTTAGCTCACTATTTGAAAAAATTCGCATCCAATTTTAAAATCACTATATTTATTTTTGGAACTTGCGACCGCCGCCTCATCACTTCCCCACTGCTCTATCTGCCATTCTTCATCGACCTGAGATGCCAACCAAATTTGATCAGCCGTAAATGCTTTTTCAACAAAGGCGTAAGCGCCTATTAGGCTACCCGAGATGGTAACAAGCTCATGAAAAGCTGTTAATTGAAAAGCTGTCATATTGTAAATTGGAGCCTTCAACTTCTGCATCTCATGAACATCTTGTTCTATAAACATAACTCCAGAAGATATCTTCATGCTTACCTTCAAAGCGCCATTTGCCCAATCTAAAAATGGATCCCAGGCAGTAGTTTGCCGCTCGATAAGTTCAGTAGGACTAGAGGCTCGGTAACAAAACAGATCAGTTTCGCCATATTCTGACAAAATATCTGCAACTTCCTGAAATTGCAAAGAAACCTTGTCTATGGCCGAATTCGACAATCTAGTAAAAGGCATTTCTCCAGGAATAATTTCATTACTTTGTTCTCTCCACTCGTCTGCTACTTTTTTTGCTAGATCGCTTGAAGGTAATACCAAGGTATTTTTGGCGGGGGTTACGATTGGCCGATTATCAAGGGTTACCAAAAAACCAGTGTCATTTTTTTGCACATCAACTGTTTCCCACGTACGTTTAATCTTCCATTCACTCATTACATTTCCAATCAAACACGACAAAGGTCACATATTTAAATATGCATAAATATTCACTATGCCTACCATCGATATTATTCCAAGGAATCCAAAAATGGATCATTGGAAAAGTCTCTACCATTCCACTCAAATGTCTTCCAAGTACGCGCCATGTGATCAGGCAAATCAGCTATTATTTCTAGGGGCTTTCTCGTTACTGGGTGCTCAAGTTTCAAATAACGTGCATGTAAATGAAGGTCGTCACTAAGCTCACCACCAAGTTGAGCGCCCCATCCATCTCCCAAATTTTGTTGGCTCATGTTACCATATTTTTTATCACCAATGATAGGATGACCTAATTCGGCAATATGGGCCCTAAGTTGGTGTGTTCGACCAGTAATAGGAGCCATTGCTAGCCACGAACCTCGTTTAGCAAGTTGCGTCAAAACAGTATAGTCAGTTGCTGCATATTTAGCTCCATCCACTTTTTTTATGTCATTTGGGTGGACACATCGCATTTTCTCAAAATCCCTGAAACTTGACTTTACTAATCCGTAATTAATTGTTCCAGATTGCGGGCTCGGTACACCTGCTACTGCAGCCCAGTAAATTTTACGTGTCTTCTTTTGCTTGAAAGCATCAGCTAAATACTGAGCAACTTTCCTGGTGCGAGCCAATAGCAATACGCCAGAAGTTTCTTTATCCAAGCGGTGTACTAATCTTGGCTTCTCATCCATCTCAAATTTAAGTGCTTCAGTGAAACCATCTATATGCTTTGTTTGTTTACTACCACCTTGCGTGGCTAACCCTGCAGGCTTATTTAGAGCTATAATATGAGCATCACGGTAAATGACCATTTTTATTATTGCGTCAGCATCCTGCTCAGTAATCGAGTTATAAGGTCTTTGATGTTGCGGATCTGGGTTAGTAAGTGGTGGAATTCTTAGAGACTGTCCAACCTTTATACGGCTTGAGGCTTTACATCGCGCACCATTTATTCTCACCTCACCCTTTCTGCACATTTTCTCAATTCGACCTTGGGTAAGCTGTGGAAAACTACGCCTTAACCAGCGATCTAGCCGTTGATCATCGTCTGATGCCGAAATTTCTAATATTTGTACACTCATTAACATTATCCTGACTGAGCTTAAAATACTCAGAACATTTTTGACGTCATAGTCCTCAGTCTTTCTGAGTTTATGTGAAATTAATGTCAATATCACATATCTCTATCACGTTTCAATCTGAGCTTTTCAAAATAGGTAACTCTTTTTTTTAGTTCACGTTCAAAGCCTCTTTCGACCGGATTAAAGAAAACTTCGCGAGATAACTCTTTCGGAAAAAAATTTTGCCCAGCAAACGCATTCTCGCTGTCATGATCATATATGTACCCATCTCCAAAACCATTTTCCTTCATCAGCTGCGTTGGTGCGTTGAGAATGTCTAGCGGCGGCGGCATTGAACCAGTTTCTTGTGCTAACTTTTTAGCCGAATTGAATGCCTTGTATACAGCATTTGATTTTGGAGCTAGCGCTAGATAGCAAACAGCTCTTGCCAAAGACAGGTCTCCCTCTGGACTTCCAAGCCTCTCATAGGCTTGCCAAGTCTCAATACATATTGATGCTGCATGCAAATCTGCAAGACCAATATCCTCTGCTGCTATCCTGACCAAACGCCGGCATATGTAATTTGGGTCTTCACCACCCTCTAACATCCTCGCTAGCCAATACAAAGCCCCGTCTGGATCAGACCCCCTGACAGATTTATGTAGAGCTGAAATTAGATTGAAATGCTCATCGCCCTTTTTATCATAATTTTTAATCCTGCGAGAAAGTCTAGTTTTTAGATCTTGCTCAGTGACTGTATTATTACTTTCCCAAGAACCAACCTGCTCTATGTAATTCAATAATGATCTTCCATCCCCATCTGACATGTCTATTATAAAAGAAATTGCAGTTTCTGAAAACATAGGCGCATTTTTCATAGAACCAATTGCACGATTGAAAATCTTCAGGAGGTCTTCAGCGTTTAGCCGCTCGAGAATTAAGACTTGAGACCGCGACAGCAATGCCGAATTTAATTCGAATGACGGATTTTCAGTGGTGGCTCCCATCAATATAATGGAGCCATTTTCCATGTAAGGAAGAAAACTATCCTGCTGAGATTTATTAAATCGATGAATTTCATCTACGAACAAAATAGTTCTAGTTCCGTTAGAGTACCTAACTGAGGCAGCGTTTAATAATTTTTTTAAATCTGAAACACCAGAAAAAATTGCACTTATTTCCTCATAGTGGGCACTAACTTCGTTTGCAATTGCGCGAGCTATGGTAGTTTTACCAACCCCCGGTGGACCCCAAAAAATTATTGAGGCCAACTGGCCACTTTTTACCATTAACGTCAGCTGGCCATCAGCAGCGAGAATCCTGTCCTGGCCTACCACTTCATTAAGAGACTTTGGTCGAAGTTTCTCCGCTAAAGGAGTATTTTTTTGAGAAATTTCAGCCTTAGTAACTTTTGAATCGCTTTCAAATAAATCTGTCATATTTGGTTACGCACTATCATTCTGTCGCCGCCATGAGAGATCAGATATTGAGTGGGCTGCGCAACGCTAGCTGTTAATTCATTAATTAACTTGGAAGTCATTACAAGCGTTCCATTTATTTTCTCAATTAGATCACACGATAAAACTCAAACTAAAATGGCATACACAACATACCACTCTTAAGTTTTAATTACTTTATTATAGTTAAAAATTTACCAAAAAAAACCCCAGCTTTTCGGCTGGGGTATCCTAATAATAAACATAATTTTGAGGTTATGCTTCTTCAGCACTCTCTTCCTCTGCAACCCTTGCTTTGTCGGCCGCTCCTTTTGCTGAAATATCACGGTCTACAAATTCAATTATAGCCATTGGAGCCATATCACCATAACGGAAGCCAGCCCTCAATACTCTGGTGTATCCACCCTGACGCTCAGTATAACGTGGTCCAAGCACATCAAAAAGTTTTGTCACATACTTATCTTCTTTTAGCTGAGCCGATGCTAAACGCCGTGCGTGTAAATCGCCTCTCTTGGATAAAGTGATTAATTTCTCAACGATTGGCCGCAATTCTTTTGCCTTTGGCAGTGTAGTTTTTATTTGCTCGTGCTCTATTAAAGATCCAGCCATATTTGCAAATAGAGCTTTCCGATGCTCATGGGTTCGATTTAAGCGGCGATAGCCTTTAGAATGACGCATTTATATCTCCTGCTATTTATACTTTGTCTGATGGCTGGTGCGTGCCAGCCACTCTCCTTGGGGCGTCTGCCCTTAATTTCCCCATCCATATGGGCATTTATAAATCAAAAATTGTCTTCAAACTTTTTGGCAAGCTCCTCAATATTGTCAGGCGGCCAATCTTCCACATCCATACCCAGATGCAGACCCATTCCAGACAAAACTTCTTTAATCTCATTCAAAGACTTTCTACCAAAGTTAGGCGTTCTAAGCATCTCAGCCTCTGTTTTTTGGATCAGATCGCCAATGTACACGATATTATCGTTTTTCAAGCAATTCGCTGATCGGACAGATAACTCTAGCTCATCGACTTTCTTGAGAAGCAATGGGTTAAACTCGAGGCCATCATCATCATCGCCACTATCTGCGGACTCAGGCTCCTCAAAATTCACAAAAATTGAAAGTTGATCTTGTAGGATACGTGCTGCAAAAGCGAGCGCATCATCAGCAGAAATAGAGCCATCAGTTTCAATTTTCATGGTGAGCTTGTCGTAGTCTAATACCTGACCTTCTCTAGTAGGTTGAACATCATATGACACTTTTTTTACTGGAGAATAAATTGCATCGATTGGCATCAGACCAATTGGTGCATCCTCTGGCTTATTTTTCTCGGCCGGAACATAACCTTTTCCAGTATTCACTGTTAGTTCCATATAAAGATCTGCCCCATCATCCAAATGACAGATTACATGTTCCTTATTTAACACATCAATACCTGCACTTTCAGATATATCGGCCGCAGTGACAACTGCGGGGCCTTTTGCACTAACCGATAAACGCTTAGGCCCTTCGACCTCCATTCTTAGGTCTACGCCTTTAAGGTTTAAAACGATATCAGTTACATCTTCTCTGACACCAGTTATAGACGAAAATTCATGTAGGACATTATCTATTTGTACGCTGGTTATTGCCGCTCCTTGGAGGCTGCTCATCAATACACGACGAAGTGCGTTTCCTAGAGTTAAGCCAAACCCTCTTTCAAGGGGCTCTGCGATCATAGTAGCTTGTCTAAGCTGATCGTTTCCAGGTTTTACTTCTAGTTGTGCTGGTTTTATGAGCTCTGCCCAATTTTTGTGGATCATTAGTTCCTCCATTCTTGCGTTAATTTCATGACCGTAAAATCAAACGCGCCCGAGGTTAAAAATATTGAAGATTAACTCGTCAAACAATTCTATTTATAATTAAACACGACGCCTTTTGGGCGGTCGACATCCGTTGTGCGCAATCGGTGTTACATCCCTAATAGATGTTATATTGAAACCAACTGCTGCCAATGCTCTAAGCGCACTTTCTCTGCCCGATCCAGGCCCTTGCACCTCGACCTCTAGAGTTTTTACACCATGCTCCTGAGCTTTTTGGCCCGCATCTTCGGCTGCCATTTGAGCTGCATAAGGTGTCGATTTACGAGAACCTTTGAAGCCCATCGTTCCGGCCGATGACCAAGCTATTGCGTTTCCCTGAACATCAGAGATTAAAATTTTTGTGTTATTGAAAGAAGAATTTACGTGGGCAACCCCAGCAGCAATATTTTTAATGACCTTCTTTTTAGTCCCACGACGTGTTTCGCGTGCCATAAGTTGATCCTCCTATTTCTTCTTGCCAGCAATTGCTTTTGCAGGACCTTTACGAGTTCTTGCATTAGTGTGCGTGCGCTGACCACGTACAGGAAGGTTCCGACGATGACGAAGACCCCTATAACAACCCAAATCCATAAGTCTTTTAATATTCATCTGCACTTCGCGGCGCAGATCACCTTCGACTGTAAAGTTGGCATCAATGTGCTCGCGCATTGCAAGAACTTCAGAGTCCGAAAGTTCATTTACTCGTCTAGATTTATCGATTTTTACAGCATCACAAATTTCTTCAGCTATTGATGAGCCAATTCCAGTAATGTAAGTAAGAGCTATAGGTACGCGCTTACCCGTTGGGATATTTACGCCGGCGATCCGTGCCATTTCTGTCCTTTCGTTGCGGTTCCGTAAAACCAGAACCTTTTTTCACAACGCGAAAACTCTTTTCTATTTAAGAAGCTTACGCTACCACTTGAAGAGTGGATTTGCTGTATGTTAACACTGATTCCACTTGGGAATATCGGTGCGTATGTGCATTTAGGACCGACGTCAAGGCTTAAGTATAAAAATTCTGAATTAAGAGCAATATATCAGGTTAGACTCAGTACTTTTTTAAGAGTACTGCGAACCTCGTCCATTGTTAACAAACCATTTATAGAAATCAAATTTCCTTTAGCGAAGTAATACCCGAGCAGTGGAGATGTTTTCTTATAATACTCCATTAATCGCTGCTTCAAACTTTCTTCATTATCATCAGCTCTACGCTTCACATCTGAACTACCGCAAATGCTACACTGTCCATTCAGTGGCCAGGGCTTCGTTTCATCGTGGTACACTTGACCACAGCCACCACAGGTTGATCTTCCCACTATTCTTTTAATCAATGCAGTGTCATCAACTTGGATTTCTATAACTCTATCTAGATCTATATCACACTCTGTCAGCAACTTACCTAGGGCATCTGCTTGTGCGAGCGTCCTAGGAAACCCATCAAATATGAAGCCGGCACCCTGTTCCCCGTCCAATTTTTCTTTAATTAAACCTATTACTATTTCGTCAGTGACTAAGTCACCTCTTGACATAACGTCCGCCACAAGCTTTCCCATTTCAGTTCCGCTGTCTTTAGCTTCGCGAAGCATGTCACCAGTCGACAATTGAACCATCCCGAGAGATTCTACCAGAAATTGAGCCTGCGTTCCCTTACCAGCACCAGGAGCTCCTAAGAGAATAATATTCATTTGCGCGCGGCTCCCCGGCGACGTTTACTACGAGATTTACCCCTAAGTTGTGACTTCTGGATCAAGCTTTCATATTGATGAGCAAGTAAATGACTTTGGACTTGTTGGATAGTGTCCATTGTTACCGAAACTACGATCAGAACAGATGTACCTCCAAAATAGAAAGGTATTGCGAACTGACCTCTTAGAATTTCTGGTAGCAAACAAACTCCGCCAAGATACGCCGCTCCAAGCACTAGTACCCTATTAAGAACAAACTCCAAGTGCTCCGATGTTTTTTTACCTGGCCGTATGCCAGGAATAAACCCATTTTGGTTTTTAAGATTTTCAGCGACATCATCGGGTTTGAAGGAAACATTAAAAGTATAAAAATATGCGAAGAATACGATCATTAGAGTAAAAAACGCCAAATACAACGGCTGACCCGGCCCAAAATATGCAAGTATGGTGGACATTACAGGTCCAGTTTGGGACCCAGAAAATGTACTAACTGTAGTAGGAAGTAACAACAACGAGCTAGCAAAAATTGCAGGTATCACTCCAGCTGGATTTACCTTGATGGGTAAATGAGAGTTCTGACCTTCCATCACTTTCATTCCGACTTGCCGTCTCGGGTATTGAATTAAAACCTTTCGCAATGCCCGTTCCATAAAAACAACGAAAGCGATAGTTGCAATCACCATAACGATTACACCAATGATAACCGCAGGACTTAGCGCTCCAGATCGGCCTGAAGCAAAGAACTGAGCCAATGCAGCTGGAACTTCAGCAATTATTCCAACAAAAATAATCAACGATATCCCGTTACCTACTCCGCGAGCAGTTATTTGTTCTCCAAGCCACATCAAGAACATGGTGCCACCCACCAAAGTTATCAAGCAAGACATTCTAAAAAATAGGCCAGGGTCAGTGACCAGGTCACCACTTTCCAAGCTAACCGCAAGTCCGTACGCCTGCAAAGTAGCTAATGCGACGGTTCCATAGCGCGTGTATTGATTAATTTTCTTTCTGCCTTGCTCTCCCTCTTTTTTCAATTGCTCCAAAGAAGGCACCATAGAAGTCAGCAATTGAACTATAATTGATGCAGAAATGTAAGGCATAATTCCCAGAGCAAATATACCCATCCTTCCAAGGGCACCACCGGTAAACATTGTTAACATGCCACCGATACCCGACTGCGCCTGCTCCATGAAGTCTCTTAGTGCAACGCCATCTATGCCTGGAACAGGGATGAAGGTTCCTAAGCGATAAACAATTAATAAACCCAGTGTAAATAATATGCGACTACGAAGTTCAGTGGCCTTTCCTAAAGCCGACCAACTTGTATTTGACGCCATTTGCTCTACTGCAGATACCATTTATTTCTCTCTGTTATAAGACGTTATCCCAACTACTATCTGCAACACTTTAAAATTGAGGGCAGTATAATACCTAACAATTAATCTTAAGCTAGTTTGATGTTTCCGAAGTTAATGTCAAGCTACCGCCTGCCTTCTTTACTGCTTCTACAGCTGATTTGGATGCTCCAGTAACGGCTATATTAACCTTCGATTTAATATCACCCTTGGACAAAATTCGAACTCCATCCAACTTGCGCCTCACCAATCCAGACGCCACTAGAGTATCTTCAGTAATATCTATTTTCGCGTCGAGCTTACCAGCTTCAATAAATTTTTCTATTATCCCGAGGTTCACAATAGCGAATTTTTTTCTGTTAGGTTTATTAAATCCACGCTTCGGGAGTCTCTGGTAAAGAGGCATCTGCCCCCCTTCGTAACCATTTATCGCAACACCCGAACGAGATTTTTGTCCTTTAATACCTCTACCAGCTGTTTTTCCTTTGCCGGATCCTACACCTCTAGCGACGCGTTTCTTTTTCTTATTCGCGCCTTCGTTATCTCTTAATTCATTGAGTTTCATGTCGCTTCTCCTTTTTGCCGGAATTACCTCCCGGTTGCGACGAAAGAGGTAAACACAGCCTTCAATTACTATTGATTAAAGTTATTACATGCCATTATGCAAGAGTTCACCCTTGCCGTAGATACCCCTGCGTTGCACTAACTTTAATTTCTTTCCTCAACAATTTCCACTAAATGTGGAATCTTATTCACCATACCTCGCACTGAAGGTGTATCCTCAAGCTCACGAGTTTTATGCATTTTGTTAAGACCTAAACCTACCAATGTTTGACGTTGCTTAGCAGGACGGCGAATTGGAGATCCAATTTGCTTTACAATTATTGTTTTAGCCATCTCAAATCTCCTTTATGCTTCTACAGCTTCGGGCGCTGGAGCCTCTTCACGACGAAGAATATCTGCGACCTTCTTACCACGCCTTTGAGCAACCATTCTAGGAGAAGCCTCCTTTTTCAAACCATCGATAGTGGCTCGTATCATATTATACGGATTCTGTGATCCAATCGATTTAGCCACGACATCCTGTATGCCCAACATTTCAAATACAGCACGCATCGGACCACCAGCAATAATACCTGTACCAGTTGGGGCGGTACGCATCACTACTTTCCCTGCACCGTGCCTACCTTCCATGTCGTGATGCAAGGTCCTGCCCTCTCGGAGCGGTACCCGTATCATACTTCTTTTTGCCTGTTCAGTTGCCTTTCTTATGGCCTCAGGCACCTCTTTTGCCTTACCTTTACCAAATCCTACTCGGCCTTTTTGATCGCCGACAACAACTAGAGCTGCAAAGCCAAACCGCTTGCCACCTTTAACTGTTTTCGATACACGGTTAATCGCAACAAGACGATCAGCGAACTCTGGAGCACCTTCATCACGACGACCTTTATTATTGGTTTCCCTTGCCATATCTCAACGTCTCCTTAAAATTTCAAGCCGCCCTCACGGGCAGCATCTGCTAGAGCTTTGACCCCACCGTGGAATAAAAAACCACCACGATCAAAATAACACTCTACAATTCCAGCTTTCTTGGCGCGATCTGCCAACATTTTTCCAACCTTTGAGGATGCGTCCACGTTGTTTTTTCCAACTATACCCAAACTTTTTTCCATAGATGACGCAGCGGCTAATGTTACTCCATTCACGTCATCAATTAACTGAGCACTGATGTTCTTACTACTCCTGTGCACTGAGAGACGCACACGACCTGAGTTAACCTTTCGTAACTTGTTCCTTACGCGCACACGGCGTTTAAGAAAAAGTTGTCTTTTGGAATTTGCCATATTTTTTGCCCTACTTTTTCTTGCCTTCTTTACGGAAGATATATTCACCCTTGTATCGAATACCTTTACCTTTGTATGGTTCCGGCTTTCTCCAATCTCTAATATTAGCTGCTACCTGGCCTACTCTTTGAGCATCTGTGCCCTCAACAATAATCTCGGTTTGCTTTGGTGAAGTCACAGTGACATCTGACGGAGCCGTATAGTCCACATCATGAGATAAGCCGAGGTTTAGCTTGAGTACATTCCCCTGCATCTGTGCACGGTATCCAACCCCCTGAATTTCAAGTTCCTTCTTAAACCCTTCGCTAACACCAGTGACACAATTTGCCACCATCGTGCGGCTCATGCCCCATTGCTGGCGAGCCCTCTTCGATTTCCCGCGAGGATTAACTGATACTTTTCCTTCGTCGACCAAGAGGGTTACGTCATCGGAGGCGGTAAAACTTCTCACCCCTTTTGGTCCTTTCACCTCTATGGTCTGCCCTGAAACTGCAGCGGTTACACCTGCCGGAAGTTCTACTGGCTTTTTCCCTATACGCGACATCTAAAAATCCCCCTAAAATACCGTGCAAAGAACTTCGCCGCCAACATTATTGGCACGAGCGCTCGCGTCAGACATTATTCCTTTAGGCGTGGATACAATCGATATACCTAACCCTTGTCTAACCTGAGGAATGTTCTTGACCCCAAGATAAACCCTACGTCCAGGTGTCGAAACACGCTTGATGTCCCTAATCACTGGCGATCCATCGTAATATTTTAGACTAATCTCCAACATCGGATGCCCAATTGTGTCAGTCGTTTTCTCATACCCGCGAATGTAGCCTTCATCTAGAAGAACATCTAATACCCAAGCTCGCAATTTTGAGGCTGGAGTAAGAACGGTTGACTTCCCTCTCATCTGAGAGTTCCTCATTCTTGTAAGCATATCACCAATAGGATCATTCATATCTATTCTCTCCTACCAACTAGACTTTACCATTCCAGGCATCTGCCCGGATGAACCCAATTCTCGCAAAGCGATGCGAGAAACTTTTAATTTCCTATAGTAAGCATGAGGCCGCCCAGTCAATTGACAGCGATTGTGCATACGGTTAGCCGCTGAGTTTCTTGGAAGTTTAGCTAATTTCAGACGAGCTTGAAACCGTTCTTCCATCGGCAGACTGTCATTCTTAGCAATTTCTTTCAGCTCGGCGCGCTTTGCTGCGTATCGGTTCACCAAACGAGCTCTTTTCTTTTCGCGTTCGATCATTGCTTTTTTTGCCATTATTAATATCCTCTCGCGCTCAGTTACTGAAAGGCATATTGAAATGCCCCAGCAAAGATTTTGCCTCTGCATCAGTCTTAGCAGTGGTAGTGATAACTACATCGAGACCCCAATCCTCATCGATTTTATCAAAATCAATTTCTGGAAACACGATATGTTCCTTAATTCCAAAAGCATAGTTTCCCCTTCCGTCAAAGGACTTGCTGGAAACCCCACGGAAGTCTCTGATCCTGGGCATTGCAACGGTAGTTAAGCGATCCATAAATTCATACATCCGCGCACCGCGTAAAGTTACTTTCGCTCCCATCGGCATATCCTCGCGAACTCTAAAACCAGCTATAGATTTTTTCGCTCGAGTGATTATAGCCTGTTGCCCTGCTATCAAAGTCAAATCCTTCTGTGCAGATTTAGCCTTTTTACTGTCTTTAACTGCGGCGCGCCCACAACCGATATTCAGGACAATCTTTTCTAGTTTCGGAATCATCATATCGTTCTTGTAACCGAACTCTTCCTTCATTGCCGACCGAATTTTGGACTTATACTCACCTTGCAGCCTTGGTGTATAATCTACTTTATCAAGCATCGATAACATCCCCCGTCGTCTTGGCCACACGAACTTTTTTACCACCCTCAACCTTGAATCCAACACGGGTAGTTTTTCCATTTTTATCCATCAAAGATAAATTTGACATATCGATTGGCATCGCCTTGGGCAAACGTCCACCTTGCGTTGTTTGAGTCTGTCTTTCATGTCTAATCGCCATGTTGATCCCGTCAACTACAGCTTTGCCGGTTTTAGGGGCTACAGATGTGATTGTCCCCTTTTTTCCTTTGTCCTTACCTGCCAGAACAATGACTTCATCACCTTTTCTCAGCTTAGCAGGCATTACAGCACCTCCGGAGCAAGTGAAATTATTTTCATGAAATTCTTCGCACGTAATTCCCTTACGACTGGTCCGAAAATTCGTGTCCCAAGCGGTTCACCACTATTACTCAAAATCACAGCTGCATTGCTATCAAAACGAATAGCCGTGCCATCATCTCTGCGCACTTCTTTGGCCGTTCTTACTACAACTGCTTTTCTGACATCGCCCTTTTTAACTCTTCCTCTAGGTATAGCTTCCTTGACTGAAACCACAATTACGTCTCCAACAGACGCATATTTGCGCTTTGAGCCCCCTAGAACTTTGATGCACTGAACTCTACGAGCTCCTGAGTTATCAGCAACATCCAGATTGGTTTGCATCTGGATCATAAATTTTCTCCCGACCTGTGAGGGGCAAACGCTACTGCCTTTTCCCCAGGGTTTCGTTATGTAGCGAAGGCTTAAATACTACGTCTCAAGCACTTCCCAACGTTTTGACTTTGATTTTGGAGCACATTCTATTATGCGCACTGCGTCACCAACTTTGAAAATATTGTTTTCATCATGGGCTCTATATTTCTTGGACTTCCTAATCGTTTTTTGCATCACTGGATGCTTAAACCGTCGCTCGACGGAAACTGTAACTGTCTGAGCGTTCAAGTCGGAGGTCACAACACCTCGTAAAACTCTTTTTGGCATCTCTAATTCCTATTCCCCGGTGTCCGCTTGCTGGTTCAAAACTGTCAAAAC
>CAXEVV010000037.1:0-16045 GCA_963999845.1 uncultured Rhodobacterales bacterium
ACAAGTTTGATTTCACTCTAACTTTTGTCTTAATTCTCGTAAAATTGGCACAATGGCTTTTAGGCGTTCTTCACCCATTTCATGTGCAAGCTCGTTTATAATTGGCGTTACGGCTATCAAAGCATTATTTCTTGCGGCGATGCCAGCGGGGCTAATACTCACCATTTTGCGCCTAGCGTCTTCCCAGTCCGGCCGTACGTGAACGTATCCAGATAGTTCTAATTTATTCAAGGTATTTGTAATTGCCCCTCTCGTTAAGCGAAAACTTTTTGCAATTTGAGCAGGTGTTCGCTCAACTTTCGTATGGCTCAATTGGTTAAGCACTGAAAAGTGAGACAGTTCCATGCCTTTGGGTAAGACCTTCGCTAGTCGATTACGCACTAATTGATCTAGAGCTAGGATTTCTCCAAATAGTGGCACTGCTAAAGAGTTTTCGTTATCCATAGTTATTCATAACTAAACTTACAATCGTGCGTCAATGATGGCAGTTTTGAACGTGCCGATTTTACTTTTGATAAGTCACATGTGAAGTATGCTATAGTTCCTGTGCTATGCTTTGCGTTGACCAGAATATTGCCCCAAGGGTCAACAACCATTGAGTGTCCATATGTTTTTCTGTAACCTCCACCAGTGAAATTATGTGTCCCAGATTGCGCTGGTGCAATTACAAAAGCGCCATTTTCTATAGCTCGTGCGCGGAGGAGTATTTCCCAATGAGCTTTGCCTGTTGGCACTGTGAATGCCGCAGGAACAGTTAATAATTGTGCTCCACGTTGAGAAAGGCCTCTGTAAAGATGAGGAAACCTGACGTCATAGCATATACTTAAACCAAATTTTCCAATCGCGGTTGATATTATTTTCGCATTTTTCCCTGCTACAAAACTTGCGCTTTCAATGTGTTCTTCAGACGCTGAGATAGCAGCATCGAACATATGAAGCTTATCGTATTTTGCGATTATCGATCCTGATGGATTTATTAAAAAAGAACGGTTTAAAAACTTATGTTTAGGCTTATTTTGCTTGATAGCGAGAGACCCAATTAAAATGTAGATAGATTTTTTTTTAGCGACTTTAGTCAAGCTAGATAGGGTAATATCCTCTTTTTCCGTTTGCAGCACGGTTTCTTTGTGTAAATTACTATTAGAAATACAATTTGCAGTCTCTGGCAAAGCGATAAATTCTACATTTTTGGCTGCAGCTGTATTTATCATATTATTGATCAGTTCCAAGTTTTCTTTGGGCTCATCAGTGGATGATAGTTGAAGTAGTGCGCCTTTCCACATACGTTAATCTCCCAACAATTTGTCAAGTGTACCTGACTGTTGCAGTGAATATAAATCAGAGAAACCGCCCAAATGCGCATCATTTATAAATATTTGTGGTACAGATCTACGTCCATTTGCTTTTGTCATCATTTGGCCTCTTAGCTCTGGATCAGAAGAAACATCAATTTCTTTGTAAGAAATCCCTTTGTCGTCTAACAAGCTTTTTGCCGCACGACAGAACCCACATGTTCGGGTTGAATATAATGTAATCTTTTTCACTGCTCAAAGCTTCGACTCTGTAAGTTCTCATTATATGATGCTATTCTCAAGTGTGAGATCTTTTGGTTTTAAAGGCTATTGGTGAATATATCAATTTCAGAATTTCATTTTAGGTTAGAAAAATTTCGTGATGCAAGACTCTAATATTTTAGTAGATAGAAAGGCTTTAGAAATGAGCCGAAATAGGGTTATCGGGCGCGATGAATGTTTCCTGCATGATTTAGTTATATCAGAGATCAAAGATAGGATTCAAAACATTAATAGGGATTTCCACTTAATTGCTATTGTCACAGGGCTACCGGCTCCTTGGCGTAAAGCATTTCCTGAAGCTACCATTATCGAAGACAAAGAAAACCTAGATTTAAGCCAGAGTTTCTATGACCTTGTAATACACGGAATGGCACTTCATTGGGCAAATGATCCAATTGGGCAGCTAATTCAGGCAAGGCTTGCTCTTAAAAATGATGGTCTGATGATCGCTGCATGTTTAGGCGGAACGACATTGAACGAGTTACGAAGTGTGTTGACAGAAGCAGAAACAACATTAATGAACGGAATTCATTCGAGGTTTATGCCTTTGGCTGAAATTCGTGATCTTGGCTCGATTATGCAAAGAGCTGGGTTCGCTTTGCCAGTGGCAGATAGTGCCATTACAAACTTTCTTTATAAAGATTTTTATGCTTTATTACACGACTTACGCTTAACGGCTGAAACGAATGTGCTCATCGATAGGAATAAGTATTTTTCAAGACGCGATATTTTCGAGTTAGCCTCTGAGCTTTATCAGAAGCGATTTTTTAGATCAGATGGAATGCTTAGCGCAACTTACGAGCATATATATCTTACAGGTTGGGCGCCAGACCCAAGCCAACAAAAGCCACTTAGACCGGGAAGTGCTAAAGTGCGATTGGCTGATGCCTTGGGGACGAGGGAAACCCACTTCCCAGATTGACCAAAGTGATAAAAGTTTTATGTCACATAATTGAATGAATAATTACTAGCTCTGAAGGTAAAAAATGTTTGATACTTCAACGCCACTTGAAACGCCACAACATGCGAATGCTGAACATCCAAAAATTCCAAAGCAAAAAATTGGTGTTTTAGTTTCAAATTTAGGCACGCCTGATAACTATGATTATTGGTCAATGAGAAGATATCTGAACGAATTTTTATCTGATCGTCGAGTGATTGATTACTCACCTTTTTTATGGCAGCCTTTGCTACAGTTGTTAATTCTTACCTCCAGGCCTTTTAGGTCTGGTGCCGCTTACAAGTCAATTTGGAATGAAGATGAGTCAGAAAGTCCATTGCTGACCATAACAAAAGCCCAAACAGCAGCAATAAAAAGCACCCTTCAGAAGCAATATGGAGATAGTGTGGCTGTACAGTTTTGTATGCGTTACGGAAACCCCTCAACAAAGTCAAAAGTAAGACTATTAGTGAGTATGGGATGTAGTAAAATTTTATTTTTCCCACTATATCCTCACTACGCAGGCGCTACGAGTGCTACTGCTAATGATCAATTTTTCAGGGCTCTCATGAACGAAAAGTGGCAGCCGTCTGTCAGAACTGTCGCTCCTTATTTTGATAACCCCTTGTACATTGACGCATTAGCTAAATCTGTTGAAACTGCATATGAAAAAGCAGATAAGAAACCAGAGGTTTTAGTTTGTTCTTATCACGGCGTTCCTCGCCGTTACCTTGTACAAGGGGGCGATCCGTACCATTGCCAATGTCAGAAAACTACGCGCCTTCTTCGAGAAAGGCTTGGTTGGAGTGATACAGATATTGTGACTACCTTTCAGTCCAAATTTGGACCTGAGGAATGGTTGAAGCCTTACACTGTTGAAGAGGTAGCAAGATTAGCCAAAGAAGATGGAAAGAAAAATATTGCAGTAATTGCACCTGCGTTTTCGGCAGACTGTATCGAAACGCTTGAAGAAATAAATGAGGAAATAAAGGAAAGTTTTGAGGAGGCTGGCGGTAGTGACTTTTTGTACATTCCTTGTTTAAATTATGAACCGCTGCATATTAGTGCGCTTTGTAAAATAATTGACGACAATCTGGCTGGTTGGATTAACTGCTAAAAATATTGCCTCTCAATCCAACTTGCCAGTAGGGCAGGTTTCGAGCTGCCGTCGATTTCAATTCTCGTATCCCAGTTGAGTGTTACAGTATTCGAGTCCTTTTCAGTAATTTTGGCTAGTTGGAAAACTCCACGGATGTTGTCATTACATCGCACTGGGGCTAAAAACCTTAGTTTATCAAAGCCAATGTTTATCCCCATTTTTAGAGCATCATTTTCAGGTATTGCATCATAATACATCGCAGATAATAAAGACATTGTGAGAAATCCATGTGCAATTGTTGTCCCAAATTTAGTTTCTTTAGCTTTGTTTTGATCAGTGTGAATAAATTGGTTATCTAGTGTGACTTTTGCAAAAGAATTTATAAGTTTCTGATCGACCTGGAACCACTTCGATGTCCATTTCATATTATTTTGCTGTGATAGCAGTCTTCTAATATTTTGAGTGGGCATTTTCAATCATAACTTTGTTATTTGGTGTTTAGCTTAGTGATCAGAATACTAAATACCTACTAAAATTTCTTCAATTGGTTGCGTACGTATACCATAGTGTTTAATGCTTAGTAATGAAATAGTAAGGATTAAGATGACGACAAATATACTCCACAAAGGTGATCTGCCAAACCAATTAGACCTTGGCCCTATCGTTGCGGTAGATTGTGAAACTATGGGCCTTAACTTTCACAGAGACAGACTGTGTTTGGTTCAATTATCCAGTGGGGATGGGATTGCTCATATGGTGCAAATCGCTTCTGGACAACATTCTGCACCCAACTTATGTAAATTATTGAGTGATGAGAAGGTATTAAAGATATTTCATTTTGGTCGCTTTGACATAGCAGCATTGTTGAAGACATTTGGTGTTTTAACTAGTCCTGTTTATTGCACCAAGATAGCTAGTAAGTTGGTAAGGACTTACACTGACCGACATGGTTTGAAAAATTTATTACAAGAATTGTTGAATATAGATATTTCAAAACAGCAACAATCCAGTGATTGGGGCGCTGTAACATTAACGGATGCGCAACTTGAGTATGCTGCATCAGACGTTTTATATCTTCACAGTCTAAAGGATGAGCTCGATCTTCGACTGCTAAGAGAGGGTAGAATGGACTTAGCTAAATCTTCCTTTGATTTTTTGCCCACACGTGCGAAGCTAGACTTGACCGGTTGGCCTGAGACCGATATTTTTGCACATTAGGCTGGATTAGCACTTGGCTACTTATGATAAGATATATTTTCGTGTAATTAATTTTTTAAAAATTGCGCTACCAGTTATTGGGGTAGGTTTAATCATAGCGATGTTTATTCTATCGAGAGATCAGGTATCTAAAGCAGTCCTGCCATTTGACAAAAACAAATTTGAACATGAGTTAGCAAAGCAGCAAATAAATCAGCTTTACTACTCAGGACAAACTGATGCTGGAGACGAACTTGCATTGTCTGCTCAGGCTGCTGCGGAAAGTCTGGAAGGGCAAGATAAACTCGAAATGAAGTCCGTTAGTGCGACAGTTAAAACTAAATATGGCTTAGAAATTAATGCGACAGCACAGTTTGGAGAATATTTGTATTCAGAAAAATTACTCAAGATGTCAGGCTCAGTTTTGATATCGAGCTCGACTGGTTACCAGCTATCCACTCCGGCATTGCTTGTTTCAACGGATGGGACATATATACGAGGAGAGGGTCCTGTTGAAGGTTTTTCTCCTATGGGTAAGATTCAAGCGGGAAAAATAGAAATAAAAAGAGAAAACGCGAATGCACCAATGCAATTGTGGTTTAGTGAAAAAGTTATGATAGATTACGAACCTAAAGAGATCTAGTTGAGGGATAGATGGTTAGAATAATTTTAATAATATTTTTTTGTATTGTTCCGGGTTTTCTCTCGTCGGATAATAATGACAGCGGTTTTGGCACATTAGCTACCGATCGAAGTGAGCCAATTTCCTTCTCATCTGATAGTCTATTTTTTAATGAAAAAACTGGATATAGTGAAATGAAAGGGAGCGTCAAGTTTAGTCAGGGAAACACTGTTTTATCGTCTAATTATGCACAAATTTCATTTAACTTGACTACAAACCAATTGGAAGAATTTTATGCTAGTGGCGATGTAGTGTTAAAAAGTGGTAATGATGTCGCGATGGGCAATGAAGCAGTTTATAACTTTACAAAAAGTGAGTTAACGTTTTTGGGTGATGTATTTTTTTCAAAAGCTGGGGGCACAGTCAAGGCACAGAAAGCTGTTATAAACACTGACACCGGTTTTGCTTCAATGACTGGTAATGTCCAGACAACTTTGCTGCCAAAAAAACAAGAAGGCTCTGGTGAATGACGAAATTAGTTTCTGAAAATCCTCAGATTGGTTTGGTAGTTCAAGGTTTGAGGAAAAGCTACCAAAAAAAAGCCATAATCCGAGATGTTTCCTTATCAGTCAAAAGAGGGGAAGTTGTCGCCCTCCTAGGGCCGAATGGTTCAGGTAAAACTACCTCCTTCTATGCTATAGCAGGTTTGATACAAGCAGATGGTGGTAAGGTTTCGCTGGATGGAAACGATATAAGTGCATTACCTATGTATAGACGGGCACGTCTTGGCATAGGCTATTTGCCACAAGAAATGTCTATTTTCAGAGGTCTCAACGTACAAGAGAATATAATGGCTATTTTGGATATATCTGAAAAAGATATTCATAAGCGAAGAGAAAGACTAGAAGAGCTTATGGCGGAATTTTCGATAGAGCATTTGAGGAGTGCACCAGCTCTTGCCCTCTCTGGTGGCGAGCGGCGGCGAGTTGAAATAGCTAGGTCACTTGCGGCAAATCCAAAATATTTACTTTTAGATGAGCCATTTGCTGGAGTGGACCCAATTTCGGTATCAGACATACGTGCATTAGTACATGATTTAAAGGACCGAGGAATTGGTGTCTTAATTACAGACCACAATGTACGTGAAACGCTTGATATAGTTTCACATGCATACATCTTGCACGATGGAAAAGTATTGATGGCTGGTGCTCCAGATGAGGTTGTCGCAAATGAAAATGTGCGGCGAGTTTATTTAGGGGACAATTTTAAAATCTTGTAGAATTTCGAATGATTTTAATTGACACCCAATCGATGGTCTATTTTAATACAATTAAGATTATACTGGTTTAAGTTAGACTTAACTAGATCTCGATCATAAAAGACTTCTAATACCAAGCAAAAGGTGCCAAACCAATTTGCCAAGCGAAGCTGTTGGTCATCTATCATTGTTGTCTGCGAAAGGAGTAAATATGCGCTATCAAATTTCTGGAAAACAAATTGATATAGGTTCTGCATTACAGCAGCATGTTAAGGCTGAAATAGACGGAGTGGCCTCAAAATATGCAGAACGCCCAACTGATGCAGTGGTTGTTTTCTCGAAAAGTGGTCACGAGTTTGTGTGTGAGGCGACTATTCACTTATCGACGGGATTGACCGCCCAAGCTAAGGCGCATGACAATGAAATTTATGCATCGTTTGATAATTGTGCAGAAAAAATGGAAAAACAACTACGCCGGTATAAGAGAAGATTGAAAGACCATCATACTGCAAGAACAACACCTGTTGAACTTTCTTCAGCTTCATCATATATCCTCGCTCCAGAACATGAAAACGAAGAATCAGAGCCAGGATCTCTGCAACCAATAATAATTGCTGAGATAGAGACTACAATACCGAAGCTATCTGTGGGCGAAGCGGTTATGCAGATGGAGATATCTAGTAAAGATTTTTTCGTGTTTAAGAATGATGCAAACAAACTAGTAAGTATTGTTTATCAAAGGGACGACGGTAACATTGGCTGGTTTGAGCCAAAGTAAAAATATTGGAATTTTAAGGAATAGCTGCGTAAATGGAACTTTATAATTTGCTTCATCCTGATGCTGTGAAGGTAGTGGCGGCAGCATCTAGTAAAAAACGTGTGCTGCATGATATGGCCCAGTTGGCTGCAAATTGCTACAGTATGCGTACCGAAGTTTTATTAGAAGCATTACTTGATCGCGAAAAATTAGGTCCTACCGGCGTGGGGCATGGCGTAGCTTTACCGCACGCTAGATCTACGGATGTTGAGAAAGTGTGTGGAGTCTTCATCTTGTTAGAATCTCCTGTAGATTTCGGTTCAGTAGATAAATTGCCGGTGGATATAATTTTTGGACTTCTTGCGCCCGAAAATGCTGGGGTTGATCATTTAAAAGCTTTGGCAATTGTATCGAGGACGCTGAGGGACAATTCTATCTGTGCAAAACTCAGAGCAAATCCTGAGCCACAAACACTTTATACAATATTAACAGAAAACCAAAACATACAGGCAGCTTGATTTACCTGAGTTTGAAGTTTTAAGTTTCAGCGGATGTAATTATTTTTTAAATCTAATAGCATCAGGTCTTTATTATCTTGTTGCTGCTATGTGCAATAAAAAATGGATTTTCAAAACCAGGCTTGCCATAATTAAGCGCCTTTTGCGTTGAAAGATTTGTAACATATCCGCCAGCGCCCAATAGTATTGCATGACCCGCGGCTGTATCCCACTCCATGGTACGACCCAATCTTGGGTAAAAATCAGCCTCACCATTTGCAATAAGGCAAAATTTTAAAGATGAACCTGCGTTTATAATTTTTGATACGTTATATTGAGCGATATATGCATCTGTTTCTGCATTATTATGTGACTTTGAGGCTATGACAGTTAAGGCATCTTTATCCGAACCAGATACTAGAAGGGGCTTGTCGTGGTATTGGCTTGTATTGGTCGGTGATTTTATCGACTCAAAAGATTTTCCGGTGTGATCAGTTCTAAATAACCGCTGAATTGCTGGAGCGTATACAATACCATGAGTTGGAGTACCATTATCAATATACGCTATATTAACGGTGAATTCCCCAGTTTTTTTTATAAATTCTTTGGTTCCATCGAGAGGATCGACCAATATGAAAGTATTGGTTCTTATAAAGTGACTCTGTGACTTTTCTTCAGTGACAATAGTCGTATTGGGAAAGGCCTTTTTCAGTCCCTGGTAAATAATGGCGTCTGCAATTTTATCAGCATTTGTTACTGGGCTGTCGTCACTTTTCGTTTCGACAAGTATATTATCTTTGGAATATATTTGCATTATTGCATCGCCCGCTTGCAATGCTAGTTGAGTAAATACTTGGCTTAATTTAATGTAGTCCAAATTTTTATTACTTTCTTGATTTTCAATTACTGCCTGATTGGCTAAAAAATTTCTCTGTCATAGATCCGAGTCGCAGTTCAAATGCCTTTTTACAATCGATATTGCTGAATTTTTTTTAATATAAAATGAGGGATATGGTTGAACGTTTGATTAACGCTACTTATATACATCTCGATTGAATTGAAACCAAGAAAATTCATTTGGTGAGACTATTAGAGCTCGATCAAGGTTTATGAATTTTCGTAGGGATAATGAGGAAAAGTAATGGCGAAAGTAATTGGAATTGATTTAGGAACGACAAATAGCTGCTTGGCTATAATGGATGGTTCCCAGCCGCGTGTGATAGAAAATGCAGAGGGTGCAAGAACAACTCCATCTATTGTGGGGTTTTCAGATAGTGAAAAGCTAGTAGGTCAGCCAGCCAAACGTCAAGCTGTTACCAATCCAACAAACACGGTTTTCGGAGTTAAGCGGCTTGTAGGTCGGCGTGTTGATGACTCTAATTTAGAAAAAGATAAAAAAAATCTACCTTTCGCTGTGGTTGATGGTGGCAATGGGGATGCTTGGGTCGAAGCTCAGGGTGAAAAATATAGCCCTTCGCAGATTTCTGCTTTCATCTTGCAGAAAATGAAAGAGACCGCTGAGGGTTATTTAGGTGAGGATGTATCTCAGGCAGTGATTACCGTTCCTGCGTATTTCAATGATGCACAGAGACAGGCAACAAAAGACGCTGGTAAAATTGCTGGACTTGAAGTTCTTAGAATTATAAATGAGCCAACAGCGGCTGCCTTGGCTTATGGCTTAGACAAAAATGAAAGCAAAACAATTGCAGTTTACGACTTAGGTGGTGGTACATTTGATGTCACAGTTTTAGAAATTGATGATGGCTTATTTGAGGTAAAATCTACAAATGGCGACACTTTTCTTGGTGGCGAAGATTTTGATATGAGAATTGTCAATTACCTTTCCGATGAGTTCAAGAAAGAAAACGGTGTTGACCTAACAAAAGACAAAATGGCGCTACAGCGTCTAAAAGAGGCAGCAGAAAAGGCTAAGATTGAACTGTCCTCAGCCAGCCAAACAGAAATAAATCAACCGTTTATTTCCATGGATTCTAATACTGGTCAACCGCTGCACATGGTAATAAAACTGACTAGAGCCAAGCTTGAAAGTTTAGTAAGCGACTTGATAAAAGCGTCGATAAAGCCCTGCCAGGCTGCTTTGAAAGACGCAGGTCTATCGACTTCTGACATTGACGAAATTGTTCTTGTTGGTGGTATGACGCGCATGCCAAAAGTGATGGATGAGGTCACTAAGTTTTTTGGAAAAGAGCCACATAAAGGTGTAAACCCAGATGAAGTAGTAGCAATGGGCGCCGCAATTCAGGCTGGTGTGCTTCAGGGCGACGTAAAAGATGTTGTGCTTTTGGACGTTACGCCCTTATCTCTCGGAATTGAAACTTTAGGCGGAGTTTTCACCAGACTAATTGACAGAAATACAACTATACCAACAAAAAAATCCCAAGTATTTTCTACTGCGGAAGATAACCAAAACGCTGTAACAATTCGAGTTTTCCAAGGAGAACGCGAAATGGCTACAGACAATAAAGTTTTGGGGCAGTTTAATTTAGAAGATATACCTCCCGCACCTCGCGGAATGCCACAAATAGAAGTAACCTTTGATATTGACGCAAATGGTATTGTATCTGTTTCGGCGAAAGATAAGGGAACTGGGAAAGAACAGAATATAACTATTCAGGCGTCAGGTGGTCTATCAGATGAAGACATTGAGAATATGGTAAAAGATGCTGAGGACAATGCTGAGGCCGATAAAGAGCGACGTGAGTTAATCGAAGCAAAAAATCAAGCTGAAAGCTTGATCCACTCTACAGAGAAGTCTATGGAAGAGCATAGTGACAAGGTGGATCCGACGACTATTGAAGCGATTGAGCTAGCGATTTCGGCATTAAAGGAAGAGCTGGAAACAGAGGATGCAGGAAAAATTAAGTCGGGAATTCAGAATGTAACTGAAGCGGCAATGAAGCTAGGTGAAGCAATCTATAAAGCTAGTCAAGATGATGGCGAAAACACTGATAAGGAACCAGGCAGTGCTGATTTCGACGATAATATCGTTGATGCAGATTTTGAGGATCTAGATGATGAGAAACGTTCTTAATGATTAAATGCCTACTTTTGGCAAAACGCTGTCTTGTAACCAGGTACCTTGAAAGGGGCACTTAATTTGTCAAAGCGTGATTACTATGACGTGCTGGGTGTTCCAAAAGGTTCTGAACAAGAAGCATTAAAAAAGGCTTACCGTTCTAAAGCTAAAGAACTTCATCCAGATCGAAACTCAGACAATCCTAATGCTGAAGCTCAGTTTAAGGAGGTCAATGAGGCTTACGAAGTTTTAAAAGATGCTGATAAAAAAGCGGCGTATGATAGGTATGGTCATGCGGCATTTGAAGGCGGTGGAGGTGGCCAAGGTTTTGGTGGCGGTGGAGATTTCTCCAGCGCTTTTTCCGATGTATTTGACGATCTGTTCGGTGATTTTATGGGCGGTGGTCGTGGCGGCAGACAGCAACAATCACGAGGGTCAGACTTACGTTATAATTTGTCCATTTCGCTCGCAGAAGCTTTTGCTGGCTTGCAGAAAACGATTAACGTTCCCTCTGCAGTTTCATGTGGGTCTTGTAACGGGTCAGGAGCTGCTGGTGGTTCGTCACCAACGACATGTCCGACGTGTTCTGGGTTAGGAAAGGTTCGGGCTACCCAGGGGTTTTTTACTGTTGAAAGAGGTTGCCCAACCTGTTCAGGAGTAGGTCAAATAATTAAAAATCCATGTTCCTCATGTGGAGGCCAAGGTACTCAAAAGAAAGACAGAGCGCTAAATGTAAATGTTCCACCAGGCGTTGAAACTGGAACTCGTATTCGTCTGGCGGGCGAGGGCGAGACTGGTCCACGTGGTGGTGTATCAGGTGATTTATATATCTTCATCGAAGTTTCGAAGCATAAAATTTTTGAGCGTGATGGTCTTAATCTGTTCTGTCGAGTACCGGTTTCAATGGCAAAAGCTAGTTTGGGCGGCGAAGTGGAAGTGCCTACAATAGACGGTGGGCGCAGTAGGGTTCGTATACCGGCAGGTAGTCAATCAGGCCGACAAATGAGATTAAAGGGCAAAGGTATGCCTGCCATAAAGACAAGTCAGAAAGGTGATATGTTTATTGAGATGGCAGTGGAAACGCCCGTTAACCTCACTGTTAGGCAAAAAGAATTATTGGAGGAGTTTGAGCAACTTTCCGAAGATAATAATCCTGAAACAAATAGTTTCTTTTCCTCAGTTAAAACCTTTTGGGAGTCTATGAAGGGGTAATTGAAGGATGGCCTTTGCTTTAATGGATTAAAAGCTTTCTTTTTTTGTTGCCCATAATTAAGTAATTTTTTTCGCCGCCAATTCCGAATATTAGTAATTTTTAAATCAAAAATGATCCCCAGCCAACATTTGCCTTGGTAATGTGACTGGTGGTAGCTCGTTACCTTCAAAGAGAGTAGCATCTTTGTTTAATGTTTTCCAACATTTTGCAGGGTATATTGACAATACATCATTTTTTTCTTGCGTATTCCCTATCCAAGTAGAGTACTCTGAATTAGGTATTTTGTGCCAACTAACCTCAAAAATGAAAAATGTTTCGATACTGATAATAAGCTTATCTAAGATTTTATTATAATCTTTATTATATTTTATTGGAATATTTTAAATATATTGTTTGGCAATGATACGGCCGCAGGTTGTATAGTTACTAAGTTTTAGGATGACAAGAAATGAAAGAAAAATTAATCGAAGTTGAGGAACAGGAAGACGCAGGAATTATCCTCTCGGACGGATGTAGATTATCTTCACGAATTTGGATGCCTAAAAATAGTGAAGCGCATCCGGTACCAGCAATTTTAGAATATTTGCCATACAGAAAAAGAGATGGAACAGCTGCTCGCGACAGTCTAACCCATCCATTCGTTGCATCGCATGGATACGCTTGCGTTAGAGTTGATATGCGAGGCAACGGTGATAGTGATGGCATAATGCAGGATGAGTATACAGAGTTAGAGCTTAGTGATGGTGTAGAGATTATAAATTGGTTAGCAGCCCAGAGTTGGTGTACTGGAAAAGTAGGAATGATGGGTATTAGCTGGGGTGGTTTTAACTCACTACAAATTGCAGAACTTGCGCCTGAACCTTTGAAAGCAATAATTACACTGTGCTCTACTGTCGACCGGTATGCAGATGATATTCATTATAAGGGTGGTTGTTTATTAAATGAAAATTTAGGTTGGGGATCGACAATGTGGTCTTACTCATCAAGGCCTCCCGACCCAGTAGTTGTTGGGGATGCATGGGTTAATATGTGGACCCAGCGCATGAAAGCAGAGCCATTTTTACCGATAAAATGGCTTAAGCATCAAACTCGTGATAATTATTGGAAGCATGGCTCTGTTTGTGAAAATTATGATGGGATACAGTCAGCTGTTCTTGCTATAGGCGGTTGGGGTGATGCGTACAAAAATGCAGTGTCGCATTTGGTGTCTAATATCAAGTCACCCGTCAAAGGTTTAGTTGGACCATGGGTTCATAAGTATCCTCATTTCGCAGTTCCTGAGCCTAAAATAGGGTTTTTACAAGAAGCTCTAAGATGGTGGGACCGATGGTTGAAAGATATAGAAACGGGAGTAGAAAAAGATCCAAAATATACCGTTCATTTAATGGACGGTGTTAGACCGCAATCGTGGTATGCCGAAAGACCGGGAGTGTGGGTAAATGAAGATAACTGGCCCGATGGTCCGAATATGAGTACCTTTAGTTTAGCTAAGAATTCTAAACTAGCTGAATATGATATAACCCAAGATCTTAATGATACTGTTTGTTCACCACAAGATTGTGGTTTAGATGGAGGCGAATACTGCGCAATCTGGCTTGGCCCAGAAATGCCTGGAGATCAAAGACGAGATGACAGTTACTCGCAGTGCTACGATAGCGAAACTTTAACTGACAGACTTGATATTATTGGGTCACCAGTTATTCAACTTAAGATTAAAAGTGATGCTAAATCTGGGCAGGTTATAGTCCGACTCAATCATATTCATCCGGATGGCGCATCGACAAGAATAACTTATGGTTGCCTGAATTTATCGCATCGAAATGGGTATGAACAAACCTCTGATCTCGTTCCAAACGAATTGATGGATATTGAAGTTACCCTTGATCAAATCGCTTACAGAGTTCCCGAAGGTCATAAAATAAGAGTATCAATCTCTAATTGTTACTGGCCTCTCCTTTGGCCAATGCCTGATAATAGTACGCTAACTCTTGTTCAGGGAAGATTTGATCTACCAATTTCATCACATGGAGATTCAGACGAACGTAAATTCCAACCTGCTGTTGTGGGGGAACCGTGGAAAATTGAAACTCTAAGAGAAGGGAGCAATCAAAGGAATGTGAAACGTGATTTAAAATCAGGAATTGTTACTACAGAAATAATTGATGATTTTGGTAAAAGAATGGATAAGGAGCATGGCCTTATCACAGGTTCTATTGCTAGGGAATGGTGGTCGATACATCCCAATGATCCACTTTCCGCTCACGGCCGTACACATTGGACGGAAGAAATTGAAAGAGCAGACTGGTCGGTTAGGACTGAGACTTATGCAGAAATGTGGAGTGACTATGACACCTTTTACCTTAAAGCCTCTCTTATGGCTTTTCATAATGGTGATTTAGTATTTGAAAAGGAATTTAGCGAAGAAATTCAGAGGCTAGGACACTAGAAAATTAATAATATCCTAAATATTACAATTGAAAACATTTAATAAATGTCTTAAGCGCAGCGGTGTAATGGTTAGCTTTGCATATTTTTTCGCTAAACCCACAAAATTTGCACCAATTTTGACGATTGAAAGGTTAACTTTAAATGTCACGCACCTCCAACCCAGACATATTGTATACAATTGTAGACGAAGCTCCAGAGCTTGCTAGTGCTTCGCTGCTCCCAATAGTTCGCTCTTTCGCAACATTGGCAGGTATCGAAATTGGAAGTAAGGATATTTCTCTAGCAGGAAGAATCAAGGCGACTTTTAGCCATTATTTAAAAGAAGACCAAAAACAAAATGATGGTCTAAAAGAGCTTGGTCAAATAGTTCAAAACCCGAATGCTAATGTAATTAAACTTCCAAATATATCTGCGTCAGCGCCACAACTGGTTGCGGCAATAAGGGAATTACAATCACAGGGTTTCGCGATACCTGATTATCCGTATGAACCATCGACAGATAACGAAATCAGCGTACGTAAGCTCTATGATAAAATAAAGGGATCTGCGGTTAACCCTGTTTTGCGTGAGGGTAATTCAGATCGCCGTGCTGCTAAAGCAGTCAAGAAATATGCTATGGCTAATCCGCATTCCATGGGCGCATGGAGCTCAAGTTCCGCCACCCATGTTTCATCAATGAATGGGAACGACTTTTTCGACAATGAGAAATCTGCCACTATTCAAGAAAGTCAGGTTGGTTTGGCAAGAATTGAATTTACTGATTCAGAGGGTTATGTTGAAGTTTTAAAACAAGATATAAAATTAGAAAGTGGCACAGTCGTCGATGCGACTTTTATGTCTGTCAAAGCACTTCGTGCTTTTCTTTCACATGAAATTAAGGAAGCAAAAGAGCAGGGTGTGCTTTTTTCCGTTCATTTAAAATCCACCATGATGAAGGTATCTGATCCAATTATTTTTGGTCATGTTGTGTCTGTTTTTTTTAAAGATGTTTTCGAAAAGCACCGAGAGGTATTAGATGAGTTGGGTGTGAACCCAAATGCAGGGCTTGGTGAGATATTAGAGCGTGTTTCGCATGATGCAGAAATCACTCAAGATTTTAATGCTATTTTCGAGCAACAAGCAGATTTGTATATGGTTGATAGTGATAAAGGAATAACAAATCTGCATGTTCCCTCAGACGTCATCATAGATGCGTCCATGCCTGCCTTAATTAGAGCCGGAGGAATAGCGTGGAGCTCAGATGGATCTACGAAAGATACCAAGTGTCTTATTCCTGACAACTCGTATGCACCAGTTTATGAAGAAACAATAAATTTTTTTAAAGAAAAAGGTGCTTTAGACCCTTCAAGTTCAGGCACTGTTGCCAATGTGGGACTGATGGCACAAAAGGCTGAGGAATATGG
>CAXEVV010000038.1:0-14962 GCA_963999845.1 uncultured Rhodobacterales bacterium
ATCAGTTCAATCGCTCTAATTCGTCAATCATTGACGAGATTACCGACAGCCCTTTACTCCAAAATTTAGGGTCAGAGGCGTTTAGATTAAATGGGGCTAACAAATCTGAATGATGTTTAGAACCGCCTGCCTCAAGCATCTCAAAATATTTTGATGAAAAACCGTCGGGCCTTTCCTCATATTCTGCGTAAAGTGCATTTACCAAACCGTCACCAAACGCATATGCATAAACATAAAAAGGAGAGTGAACAAAATGCGGAATATACGCCCAGAATGTTTCATATCCATCCATAAATTTGAAGGCTGGTCCAAGGCTCTCTGCTTGGATAGACATCCAAAGAGCGTTTATATCGTTCGGTGTCAATTCGCCCTTTTTACGGGCACCATGCAGTTTGCACTCAAAGTCGTAGAAAGCAATTTGCCTTACAACGGTATTTATCATGTCTTCAACTTTATTTGCTAACAACACTTTACGCAAATGTGGCTCGGAAGCTGTTTCAAGCATTTTACGAAAAGTTAGCATTTCACCGAAGACGGATGCTGTCTCAGCTAGAGTGAGCGGCGTCGAAGAAAGCATTTCTCCCTGTTTGGAGGCCAGTATTTGGTGAACGCCGTGCCCCAACTCATGTGCTAATGTCATGACATCGCGCGGCTTCCCAAGATAATTTAACATGATGTATGGGTGAACATTTGTAACGGTTGGGTGCGCAAAAGCGCCAGGCGCTTTTCCTGGTTTTACGGCAGCATCAATCCAGCCTTTTGAGAAAAATGGTTTTGCTAGCTCCTCCATTCGCGGATCAAAGCCTGAGTAAGCATCCAGTACTAATTTTTGAGCATCTGACCAAGCTATTGTTTGGTTTGACTCCATTGGCAATGGAGCATTTCTGTCCCATACTTCAAGATGGTCTAGACCCATCCATTTACGTTTCAACTCGTAATATCTGTGACTTAAATCTGGGTAGGATGCGACTACTGCATTTCTTAAAGCTTCTACTACTTCAGGTTCCACATCATTTGCCAAGTGCCGACCAAATTGCGCGGAAGGCATGCCTCTCCACTGGTCAATGATTTCTTTTTCTTTGGCTTGTGTATTATGAATTCTTGCGAAAGTTTTAAGGTTTTTAGAAAAAACTTTTGCAAGTTCTTGCGCGCCAGCTTTGCGTTTCGAACGGTCATGGTCTGTAAGCAAGTTTAAAGTGCTTTCGAGATTCAGAATTTGATCGTCTATGCTAAACTCAAGACCAGCGATAGTTTCATCAAAAAGTTTTTCCCAAGCATCGCCAACAATCCCCATCTCATGCAGGAATTTCTCTAATTCATCAGATAACTGGTAAGGTTGAAGTGCACGGATTTTATCCAATACCGGTTTATACCGGTGTAAGTCTTCATTTTTTGAATATAATCCGTCTAGATGTCCATTCGGTAGCCTATTGAGTTCAAGATTAAAGAAGATAAGAGAGGATGTATATATTGTAATTTTTTCTTGAATATCAGATAAGAATTTTGTTCTTTCTCCATCAGTAGTAGCTTGATAGTAACGCAAACCTGCATATGAAATTAGTCTGCCACTAATGTTACTAATTTTTTCACTTCTTCTCAAACAAGCCAAAAATTCAATTGCATTCAGTTCTGCGAGTTTTCCCTCAAACTCATTTGCAAAATTTTTGCAATCTTTTTCAAGCCAATTTAAATCTCTATCTATTTCCGAGCAATCTACGTTTTTATATAAATCGGTAAGGTCCCATTCTGGCAGATCGCCCGAGTATTTCCCGTTTTTTGTGAAATCTTTATCAAAAAAAATATTTCTTAAGTGAGTCATTTTTAACCTTTATACATACATTCTGTACAAGTAGGGTTGTATGGCCTTAACAACAAGAGTTAAAAATTGTTATTTATTTTTTTACAAACTTCTCTAATTCGAGAACTAAATCTGCAAAAATAGTTTTTTGCTCCATTAATAAATCATGCTTTGCTTTCGGCATCAAAATTAGATTGCATGCTTCCCAGTCATTACAAAAGTTTTTTACAGCAGAAGTCTCAACAATTTCTTCCTCCTCGCCTAATAGGCAGAGGGCTGGGATAGACGGTGGTCTGTATTTCATCTGAATTTCTATTTCGTCGAGAGCAGCGCTAACCCAGGCAGAGCTTGGACCTCCAATTTGTAATTCTGGATACGTCATTACTTGTTGCCTTAGTAGCTTAAAGTTTTGCATGTCGCTCGTTAATTTATTTACTTCAAATTCTTCGTGGATTACACGGGTTTCAGAGCTGGTAGTTGGTGCATAAGTCTCCATTTTCCCAATTAACGAAATCAAAGACATTATGATTGGTGCTCCTGATTTCAAAATTGGTGGCATTTCAATACCCCACATTGGCGATATAAAAATAACCTTATCAAACACGTTTGTCTCATGAAGTGATCTCAAACCAATAAGACCTCCCATAGAGTGTGCAGAAATAATCCAAGGTTTTGCAAAATTGGAGGCTTTGGCTTCATCAATAAGAGCCTCTACATCTTTTTGATAATCGTTAAAATTCTCAATATGGCCAATATTTCTGTCATTTAATAATCGATCAGACAGACCTTGACCGCGCCAGTCAACAGCCAAGACATTCATATTTTGGGTGAGGCACACATCCGCAAAACCACCGTATTTTTCTATATAGTCTGCTCTTCCTGGCATGATAAAAACCGTTCCAGAGGGTTTGTTGGCAACCCATCTGCAAGTTCTAAGTCTTATCCCATCAGATGTAGTTCTGTAGCTCGTAATAGTGTCCGCAGGCCAATTAAATACATCATTAAGAAATGGCGGGTCCTGGGTCATCAATTAAAAAGCGTTAGCTAGTCGCATTGCGATGCCCATATCTCCGTCTATCTTTAACTTTCCGGTCATAAAAGCAGCTGTTGGATCCAGTTCACCGTTAAATATTTCCTGGAAAATTTCTACTGAAGCTACGAAAGTGACGTCTGTATCCTCATCGGAAGCGTAGACACTATTTCCTCTTAAAACGATTGAACCTTCACCTTCGATTTCAAATTTGGCCGAGCCGTCAAAAGAGGTGTTTAACATTTTTTCCTTCAATGCCGTTACAGCATCCTCGATCACTTCTGTCATGATATTACACCTGTCGAATTATTTGTTTAACCATATAAAAGTATAATGTTTTTTATGCGTTGATTTCAAACTTACCGTAACGGCAAGATTTGGACAAATATTTCAACTTCCAGATTTTTAAACAGATCAAATATCATAAAAGTTGTTTCTGCTTCTGTACAAAGCTATTTCTACCTAGTAGCCATTAAATTCTGAAATTTGGCTTATATGTCAGAGGTTTGTATAAATGAGACAGCCCCACGGTATTTCTGCGGTCCTGGGCCCAACAAATACAGGTAAAACCCATTACGCCATAGAGCGAATGTTGAGTTACAAAAGTGGAATTATCGGTCTGCCGTTAAGACTTCTGGCACGGGAAGTATATGACAAAATTGTTAGGTTGAGAGGTATTTCGCAGGTTGCGCTTTTAACCGGTGAGGAACGCATTGTTCCAATCAAGGCCAGCTATTGGGTTTGCACAGTTGAAGCAATGCCGGAGGGAATGAGTGCTGAATTTTTAGCAGTTGACGAAATACAACTAGCAAATGACCCTGAACGGGGGCACGTTTTTACTGATAGGCTTCTAAGGTCACGCGGGATCCATGAAACCCTCTTTCTCGGTTCAGAGACTATGCGCTATCCAATAAAAAACCTCTTACCAGATGCAAAGTTTATATCGCGAGAACGTCTAAGCACCTTAATTTACACAGGATCAAAAAAAATTTCTAGGATGCCAGCCCGTTCAGCTATTGTAGGCTTTTCCGTCGATAATGTGTACACGATCGCAGAAATTTTGCGGCGATTAAAAGGTGGGGCAGCTGTCGTCATGGGAGCCTTGAGCCCCAGGACTAGAAATGCTCAGGTAGAACTTTATCAAAATGGTGATGTTGACTACCTTGTGGCTACCGATGCGATAGGTATGGGATTAAACTTGGATGTTAATCATGTTGCTTTTTCTTCTCTAAGTAAATTTGACGGACGCCGGAGTAGAAACCTTGCGCCGAATGAATTAGCTCAAATAGCTGGTAGAGCCGGCCGCGGCATGAATAATGGCACTTTTGGTGTTACTGGTGATGCAAAACCTTTGGATGCAAAGATTGCCGAGTCAATAATGGAACATCGGTTCAGTCCTCAAACAACATTGCAATGGCGCAATGCAGACTTAGAATATGGCAGCCTTCAGAAACTAATTGAGTCACTTGAAGAATTACCTGATGATCCATCGCTTGTAAAAGCCAGAGAGTCTGATGATTTACTGGCCTTGAAAACACTATCACAGTCAGAGTTAGTACTCAAAAGAGTTACCAATCCAATCGCTGTTAAATTATTATGGAAAGTTTGCAGCATCCCCGATTTTAGGTCGATCGGCCATGGTGAATATACATCGCTATTAGAAACAATTTTCCTGAATTTATATGATTTGGGCAGAATTTCTGATGATTGGCTTCAAAAACAAGTTTCTTCATTAGAGAATATCCATGGAAACATTGATACTTTATCAAAAAGACTGGCATATATGCGAACTTGGACATATATTTCCCAAAGAAAAGGATGGGTTCATGATGAAACTCATTGGCGGAATAGAACGAGAGTAATTGAGGATTTATTGTCAGATGCGTTACACGAATGTCTGACAAAGAGATTTGTTGATCGTCGAACTTCAATACTATTACGTCGTCTCAAAGATAAGGAGGCTCTGTTGGCCGAGGTTGATAAAGAAGGTCAAGTGACTATCGAAGGCGAATTTGTCGGAAAGCTGGAAGGATTCAGGTTCATAGCTGATAAAGACGCAAATGGTCCAGAGGCCAAAGCGGTAAAAACTGCTGCTATGGCGGCCTTAGTTCCTCATTTTCATTTGATGGCAGATAGGTTCTACAACGCTCCGGACACTGAAATCGACTTCACGGATCAAGGTGGTCTTATGTGGGGTGAAAACGCTCTAGGTAAATTATCGGTTGGTAATAATCCCCTCAAACCAAATATTCATTCTTTTATCGAAGAAAATATAAGCGAAGAAATTCAACAAAAAATTGAACGCAGGTTACAACATTTCATTGATCGTAAGATAGCAACGTTGTTTGAGCCACTGCTTGCTTTGGAACGAGACGATAAGTTATCGGGTCTAGCTCGTGGATTTGCTTTTACAATAGTTGAAAACTTTGGATTAGTTCCGCGGGAAACTGTCGCAGAAACAGTAAAATTGTTGGATCAGGATGCTCGATCCACTTTAAGGAAGCATGGAGTGCGTTTCGGGCAGCACACAATATTCATGCCACTGTTATTAAAACCAGCTCCTACAAGATTAAGATTAGTGTTATGGTCTTTATTTAAGAATATAGATGAGTTCCCGAGTGCTCCACCGCCTGGGCTGGTTACGGTCCCATCTGAAACGCTGCTCCTAAGTGGATTAGACACGATGTCTGGTTACCGAAATGCTGGAGAGAGAGCAATTCGTGTAGATATGTTGGAGAGATTAGCGGACATGCTGAGAGCTCAGGACAGCAAAAGTGGTTTTGAATGTAACTCTGATATGCTCTCTATTACTGGCATGACCCTTGAACAATTTGCAGGACTTATGATTGGTTTAGGATATAAAACCGAGAAAGGTACTCGTTTAAAAGAAGTTTCCGAAAAAGAGAGTCAAACTGAAATCAATCAGGAACTTGGCAAGGAAATTTCAGATGACAGTGAGAAAGACCCGATTGAGCTTCATGAAATATTTTATAAGTTTTTTTGGAAAGCTAAAAAAATAAATAAGGGCAAAAACCATTCGCCAAAAGATTTAAAGCTGAATAAGAAAAAAGGTAAGTCATTGACCACGACTGGCTCTAAAAATGCCGGGTCACCACAAAAAAATACGAAAAATCAAGATAAGCCAATTGATCCAGACAATCCTTTCGCCAAGGCGCTTATGGGCTTTAAGCAAGATAATTAAGCCTTGGACGATAAAATAGAGAAAGTTAGGGTTGATAAATGGCTTTGGTGGACAAGATTTTACAAAACGAGAAGTCTTTCTGCAAAAATGATAAGTAGTGGTGTTGTCAGACTTAATTCACGGCGGGTAAGGAAGCCTTCGGCTGAAATTACAATAGATGATGTATTAACATTGAGGCATGGCAAAGTAGTACGGGTCATAAAAGTACTTTCTCTGGAAGAGGGGAGAAAAAGTTATGATAAAGCAAAAAAGATGTATGAAGATATTGAGCAAATAAAATAATATTGATCTTTTATGAGGCATAAATAATAAAAAGATTTACAATCGTATTTAAAAATATAAAAAGTGGTATTTTAGTTTCTGAGTTTCACTCTAGGTCACTGTTAGATCTGGGTTGTGTTAGTTAAAAATAAGTTGGGCAGAGCATTTTAAAATGACATATATTGTAGGCGACAACTGCATAGGATGTAAGTACACTGACTGTGTAGAAGTGTGTCCTGTAGACTGCTTCTATGAGGGTGAGAATATGCTCGTAATACATCCGGATGAATGTATTGATTGTGGAGTGTGTGAGCCGGAATGCCCTGCAGATGCTATAAGGCCCGATACGGAGCCTGGTGCGGAGAAATGGGTAGAATTAAATAGAAAATATGCTGAAATTTGGCCTGTAATCATCACGCAGAAAGATCCTTTACCTGAGGCAGACGAAAGAGACGGTGAGCCAGATAAACTAGAAAAGTATTTTTCTGAAGGTCCTGGTGAAGGCGGTTAATTGGTGTAATTAAATTGGTTCTTTTAATTTTTCAGAGTTTCTGTTAAAGGCTAACGGTCTTACAACAATGATAGTAGAAACTTTATCCATTCGAGAAATATCAAATTAGTTTCTAGCTAGATTACACAAGAACAATCTAATTAGACCAGACACTAATAAAATTGAATGTTGAAGGAAAATTGATGAACACTTCCAAGAATTCAGATTTTCGCCCAAACGAATTTGTAGTCTACCCAGCACATGGAGTAGGGCAAATAATTTCGGTAGAAGAGCAAGAAATAGCTGGTATTAAGTTAGAGCTGTTTGTTGTGTCCTTCGAAAAAGATAAGATGACTTTAAGGGTGCCCACCCACAAGGCGTCAGAGATTGGAATGAGATCTCTTAGTTCTCCGGAAGTAATCGAAAAGGCAATGACGACACTTAAGGGCAAAGCGAGAGTAAAGAGAGCTATGTGGTCACGCCGAGCACAAGAGTATGAGCAAAAAATCAATTCTGGTGATCTAATTGCTATTGCTGAGGTCGTTAGAGATTTACACCGGAATGATGACCAGCGTGAGCAAAGTTATTCTGAACGGCAATTGTATGAAGCTGCCTTAGAGCGCTTAACTAGAGAAGTTGCAGCAGTCGATGATGGTGATGAAATATCAGCGGCGCAAAAGGTTGATGACGTACTTGTTTCAAGAGCAGCGTAAAGAGATTTTTTGCTTACTATAGACTCAAGTAGCAATACTAATTTTACAATCAGAAACTAACCTTTGGGGACTTTTAAGGTTATGTTTTTGCCACCTTTTATATATCGGAGGTCACTTTCTCCAATTGCTGCGACTTTACCGCCGTCAATAGTATCGCCCACGGTGACCATTTGTCTTTTCCCATTGGATAAGCGCACAAGTGCACGTCGCGATTTCGAACTACCATACACGCCTAAAAGGTTCGTCTTTCTTAAGTTTAAAACGTTTTGAATAGTTGCTTTTTTAGCAACTCTTGGACTTGAAGGCACATCGGGAACTATTCCAATTACATTTGCCTCATCGCCTTCATATTGTATTACGCCTAATGCCTGATCAATTAGCACGCTTAGATCACTCGGACGCTCCCTTGGCTTTGTTCGAAGACCTTTGAAGTTAATTGATGATGTCGGTAGACTTGCAAGATTATAGTTTGATAAGCGAAAATTTGATGGTCTTTGCCGTGGTTTTTTTTCAGCAAGTTTGAGTTTTTTCGCAGCTATTAATGCATCTGGAGTTTTATCTTCAGGGCGCTGTTTTGGGCTGGCTCGTGAAAGTACATTAAGATTTATGTTTTTATTACCAATATCCAAAAAATCTGGAAGGGGCTTGGTCGGCGGAACAATTTCTGGATTCCCAGCAAAAACTTGATGCCCAGCGGGTGCCAGGGTTCCAATCTTTGTGGCTATTGCTAAGCCATGTTCATCTAATTTGAAGCTTGATCCTATAGAAAGTGGCAACCTAATATCCAACAGCGCCTTCAGCTCTGAGCCAGTAGTTCTTTTATCCAGCGCAATGGCATCCAAACTTACCACAGAGGGATCAATTGATGTAATGTAAACATCTCCCAAAGGTACATTTGATGGTGGTTGCGACTGAAACGGAACTTTTGGCCAGATACCACTTTCTGTATACAAGGAAGCGATTTCAATATCATTAAGCCTGGTATATTTTGATTTTCCGTTTCTTAATTCGCTAAAATCTTTAAAATTAATTTGCTCTGAGGCCTCCACAGCTAGTTTTGTTTGCGCGGTTGATGCGCTCTTTATTACAGGCACACTTTCAGTGAAAAATGGTCCTTCATATCCAGTTCCAACGACGATGCCACTATTTTCAGTCAGAACTTTGTTAGCTGGAACCTGATTTTGCCAAAAAAAACTTATTTCAAAATTTTTGCTTAAGAAATTTAACATTATTAGGGAAATAAATAATGCAACTCCCAGGCCTACTGTTATGCTACTAATTGGCCAATTTGACTTTTGTCCGTTTATGTCTTCAAGAATCTTTGCAGATCGCAACATGTCGTTAGAAGGGTGCTCTAAGTAACCACTATGTTCCTTGATCATTTTTAAGTCCTACTAATTACAACAAAAGTTTTAATATTAAAGTCGCTTCGTATCAACCCAAAATGTTAGCACAACTTCTGTTGTTACTATAACAAAATTTAGTTATTAAATTCACACTTTAACTGATTTCTAACTAGAGAAAACTTACTTGATTGATTTGTCTAATGCTTGCTTTAGGTCCTTAATAAGATCATCCGCATCTTCTATCCCAATTGAAATTCTTACAATTTCTGGCCCAGTACCAGCAGCCTTTTGTTGTTCGGTAGTAAGTTGTCGGTGGGTTGTAGATGCTGGGTGGATAACGAGCGACCTGCTATCCCCTAAATTTGCAACATGGCTAAAAATATCCAAGTTATCTACAAATTTCACGCAGGACTGATACCCTCCTTTAAGGCTTATCGTGAAAAGACCACCAGCTCCTTTGGGACAAATCTTTTGCACTCTGTTAAAATATGGGGAGGATTCCAATCCAGCATAAGTTACCTTCTCAATTGCTGGGTGGGATTCTAACCATTTTGTAACCTTCATAGCATTCTCGACATGTTTGTTCATTCTAAGTGAAAGTGTTTCTATACCTAGTAAAGAGTAGTGAGCAGCTTGGGGATTCATAGTCATACCCAAGTCTCTCAAACCAATTGCTATACCATGGAATGTAAATGCCATTTCTCCAAATGTTTCCGAAAATTTTAGCCCGTGATATGCTGGTTCTGGCTCTGACATGGATGGAAACTTTCCTGACTTGTCCCAATCAAATTTACCGCTGTCGACCACACAACCGCCCGTGACGGTGCCGTTTCCAGTCAAATACTTCGTAGTTGAATGTACCACGATTGTTGCTCCATGCTCTATGGGTCTACACAAATATGGGGTTGCAGAAGTATTATCAACAATCAATGGAATATGAGCACTATTTGCGATCGTTGCTATCTCATCCAAATCAGTTATGTAGCCGCCCGGATTAGCGATTGCTTCACAAAAAATAGCCTGTGTGTCTTGATCAATAGCATCATTGACTGCTTTAAAATCATCAAAGTCTACAAATTTTGCACTCCAACCAAAGCGCTTTATCGTGTTGCTGAATTGTGTGACGGTTCCACCATACAGGCGGGTAGATGCAATTATATTTTTACCTGGTCGCATTAGCGGAAATAAAGCCATTATTTGTGCGGCATGCCCTGATGAACAACAAACCGCACCGACTCCTCCTTCAAGTATGGCGATCCGCTCTTGCAGCGCAGCGACTGTAGGATTTGTAAGCCGGGAATAAATATAGCCGACTTCTTGCAAATTGAATAGCCTGGCTGCGTGTTCTGAATTTTGAAATACAAATGCAGTGGATTGGTATATCGGGGTTTGTCTTGATCCAGTTGTCGGATCTGGCGAACTTCCTGCATGAATTTGAAGGGTGTCAAAACCGTATGATGGGCCATTCGCCATTTTTATCTCCATTAGTTAAGATTTCTTTACCAGAGCTTCTATCAAAGCCGCACAAGTATAACCATAGGAAACGTAATCCTATTTTTCAAACCACATAAAAAGACTTTTCGTAAGTCAATTGTTGGGTAATCACTTTAATCTTTTATTGTCATTAACTGATAGGATGATAAAAGATTAATGTAGGAAAATTGGCTAACAACATTTTCAAAACCACTTAGATTAGAGGGGAATGGTGGGCGACCTTGGAATCGAACCAAGCGTGCGTCTCCGCGAGGGAGTTACAGTCCCCTGCCACACCTTGCGGCCTGTCGCCCACGAACTTGTAAATGACTAAAGATTGATTAGCGTTAGGAAAATGTGGCGTCAACAAGAAAATCCTGAAATAAAAAATGAAACGTAAGACATTACACTTGGGAATTAAAAAAGGTTGTTCTGATGAAAAAACCAAAATGGGTAGTAGACAAAGAGCGCTCTAAAAAATTTGAGAAGGCAGAAAGCTTTTTACTCTTTGGAATTCATGCTGTGGGCGATGCATTGCTAAATACAAGGCGAAAAAAATTAAGACTAATTGTTACTAAAAATGCATTGGATAAATTAACAAACGCAATTGAATTTGCAGGTATTGTTCCAGAGATTGTCGAACCGCGAGAACTGAAAAAGTTAATTGATGAAAATTCTATTCATCAAGGAGCGCTCCTTGAGGTGAAGCCTTTAGATTGGGGGAGCTTTGGAGATGTCGTTTTGCAATCATCATCAAATTTACCGAATGTTGTAATATTGGATCGTATAACAGATCCTCACAACGTAGGTGCTATTCTTAGATCCGCAGAAGTTTTTGGTGCAAGTGCAGTATTAGGAACAAAGCATCACAGTGCGCCAGAAACTGGCGCCTTGGCTAAAGCTGCTAGCGGTGCATTAGAAAGACAACCATATATAAGGGTAAGAAACCTTGCTGATACAATAATAGAATTAAAGAAAATGGGATTTGTGGCTCTTGGACTAGACGCCACAGGGGAGAGAGACATCTCAGAAGCTGCAAAACTTTATTTTGATCGGCCCATTGCTTTGGTGCTGGGTGCTGAAGGGCCCGGACTTAGGTCTAGAACCAAAGAGGTAGTCGATGAATTGGTGCGAATTAAGCCTGTTTCGTCATTTGGATCACTTAATGTATCAAATGCTGCTGCTGTTGGATTGTATTCAATTACAGCATTATAAAAACTTTTCCTAATTATACATACGTATAACTGCTTCCAACTTTATGACAGGAATAATTTAATAATCTCTAGTAAAGTTTGTTCAAAGTGTCTATTTCACGAATCTAATATTACGGGGGATAATAGATTTGAGTTTTGATAAGCCTGGTAAAATAGAACAAAGTCATAGTGATGTTATATCGTCAATTTCTGACATAATTGATGATGCAAGAAATGGGCGCATGTTTATTCTTGTGGATCACGAGGATCGTGAGAACGAAGGAGACTTGGTAGTACCTGCTCAAATGGCGACGCCCGATGCGATCAATTTTATGGCTATGCACGGTCGCGGTTTAATTTGCCTAGCCTTAACTTCTGATCGAATTGCCCAATTAGGTTTAAGCCTAATGAGTACACAAAATTCATCGAGACATGAAACTGCTTTTACAATTTCCATTGAGGCACGTGAAGGTGTAACTACCGGAATATCTGCGCACGACCGAGCCCTGACTGTTTCCACTGCAATAGATTCAAATAAGAACCAAGCTGATATTTCAACACCGGGTCATGTTTTCCCGTTAAAAGCGAAAGACGGCGGGGTCCTTGTGAGGGCTGGACACACAGAAGCAGCAGTAGATATCAGTCGCTTAGCTGGCCTTAACCCTTCTGGTGTAATTTGTGAAATTATGAATGAAGATGGCTCGATGGCTAGGTTGCCCGAATTAGTAGCGTTTGCTCAAAAGCATGGACTCAAAATTGGTACTATTTCTGACTTGATTTCATATCGCAGGCGCCATGATAATTTAGTTAAGGGAAGAAAAGCTGGAACAGTAAAGTCAGAGTTTGGTGATGAATGGGAAATGTCAATTTATGAGGACGAAACGCATGGTGACCAGCACATTGTCCTTACAAAAGGAAACATAAAAACTGGTGACCCTGTTCTCGTTCGAATGCATGCATTAGATCCGATGGCAGACATTTTGGGCGTGGGGCCGTTTGGCCGTGCAAACGAATTGCGAAAAGCTATGGAAATCGTTGCTGAGGAGGGCACAGGGGTAATCGTATTGTTGAGAGATACAGACATGAAACTTGCTTCTACAGAAGCGACTTCGCCCAAGACGCTCAGACAATATGGACTTGGTGCACAGATTTTGTCTTCGCTAGGTTTATCGCGTTTAATTCTGCTCACAAATTCTCCACAACCAAAGATTGTGGGTCTCGAGGCCTACGGGTTAGAAATTGCCGCTACTAAGAAAATATCGGAGCTGAAATAATGGTCAAATCTGAACTAACTGGTGAGACCCAACGCCCAAAATTTTCAAAGCCAGTAAAAGTTTTGGTTGTAGTCGCTTCTTATTATAAAGAAATATCAGATGATTTAATATCTGGAGCAACAGAAGAGTTAAGGGCATGTGGAGCCGACTTTGATGTCATTACCGTGCCTGGAGCACTCGAACTGCCAACTGCTATCGGCATGGCTAGTCGACTGTGCGAATACGACGCCTATGTGGCGCTCGGATGTGTTGTGAGGGGTGAGACTACTCATTACGACACGGTTTGTAATGATAGTTCAACGGGTCTTTTGATGTTGGGTTTGCAGGGATTAAGTATTGGGAACGGCATACTCACAGTTGAGAATATTGCCCAGGCAAAAGAAAGATCTGATCCTAATAAGCTGAATAAAGGTGCTGCTGCTGCGTTGGCGGCTTTAAGCCTGCTATCCCTTAGTTTTTCCTGGCAGGATACGAGGAAAAATATTGGCTTTAAATCTTCTGCTAGCAACTGAATTTTGTTGGACCGCTTAAATGTGTACATCTAATAAAATGTCAGGAAATCAAATTAGGAAGATGAAGTCGATGAGCCGGCTGTACGCAGTTCAGGCGCTTTTCCAAATGGAGCATTCCGCAATTTCGGTGGATATAGTTTGCAAAGAGTTTTTTGAGCATCGGTTTGGAGAAGAGTATGAGGATCTCAAGTTTATAGATGGAAATCAGGATTTTTTTAAAAATTTAGTGTCAAATGCTGTCGAATTCCAAGCTGCTATTGATCAAATGACTGATAGGGCTTTGGTAGAAAAATGGCCAATTGATAGAATTGATCCAACATTACGAGCTTTATTTCGTGTGGCAGGTTCGGAAATGAAAGCGTTTGATACACCCTCAAAGGTTATAATTGCCGAATATTTAACGCTCTCAGAAGCGTTTTATCCAGACGGTAAAGAGACTAAGTTTGTGAATGCAATTTTAGATTTTATGGCTAGAGAAGCGAACCCAGGAAGTCTTTCTTAAATTTTACTACAAACTGTTTTTAATCAAATGCTTATTACATTAACTTAATGTAGTGGGTCCCGTAGCAACCGTCGGGTTATCTCATTCCCGAGGACCTGTATTTACAGGTGGGCGCCAGGTAAGTGGACCAAGATCCAAACAGAGCCAGCTCCCTCGGATTTGCTTAAGGCCACCGGAATGCAACCGAAGACGAGTTGAACAGCAACCCACTTTGAGTTTGGTAGTGGTACAATTAGGATTTTGCAAGTGGCATTTAAGTTTAACAATATCTAATATAAAGGTTCAGTCTTATTGTTTTTATCTAAAGTGAGGAAATGGTGGATTCGAATTCTTCAGGTCAAAGAATTGCTCGTGGAGTTTCTAGACATTTGGCGAGGCTGAACTTTGCCTCTATAGAAGAGTTCGTACCAAATCGTGGATTACGTGTGGATATAATAGCAATCGGGCCGAAGGGTGAAATATGGATTGTAGAATGTAAGTCAGGACGTGCGGATTTTATGTCAGATAAAAAGTGGAGAGGTTATCTAGATTACTGCGATAGTTTCTTTTGGGCCGTGGATACGCAATTTCCAACGAATATTCTTCCAAATGAAGGTGGTCTAATTATAGCCGATGCGTTTGATGCGGAAATAATCAGAAATCCTGAGGAAAGACCACTTAATGCTGCCCGTAGGAAAAAAATAATTCATAAATTTGGTCGGGATGCTGCTTTGCGATTGAGATCCTTTCGTGATCCTGATTTTCCTTACGGGTATTAATTTAATTCTTCTTTCTATCCACCAGATTAGCGGCAACTTTAGCTGCTGATAGAATTTCATCAGCAATTTCTCTTGCTTCGTCTGGCTCAAAATCCATTGGTATCTCGATAGAGCTATTAGATACAAATAGGCGTACCATGCCCTTTTCTGTTGGGCCAATCTGCAAACTAGCTTCCATATTTGAGTTTGTATTGATCCCCATAATCATTTCCTTTTATTCTTATTGTGAGTTCAGTTTTATAATTAATGTCAAAATAAGCTATACGCAAATGTTATAATTTTAAGTTTTTGCGAAGTGGAATTAACTTAAAACTACTTGCATTTAAGGTTTTTGAGAGATAAATCGCACCTTAGTGCCGCCTTAGCTCAGTTGGTTAGAGCGCTGGATTGTGGATCCAGAGGTCCCCCGT
>CAXEVV010000039.1:0-14756 GCA_963999845.1 uncultured Rhodobacterales bacterium
TGGCTTAATTTTCGTATTTTTGGGCCTACAATTAGGATCGAGGATAAGAAGTCAATTGTCACCAGATAGTTTCCGGATGGCTATATTAGCAATTTTATTTATTACAGCTTTGGGACTTTTATTAAAAGCAACGTAACATTACACGGAGATAAATTATCAACCTTATTTTACCCAGTGGGTGGAATTAGTGCTTACCTATTTGTCCAATTATTGAACCTATGCCTTAGCACCCTCAAATCCCATCAAAACGTTAACAGTATTGATACCGATTTCCTCGACGGCATAACCTCCCTCCATCACAAATAGAGTTGGCAAGTCCAACGAAGCAATACATTCACCCATTTTGACGAAATCATCACTTTTCAATTTGAAAAAGCTGATCGGATCACGTTCAAATGTATCAACACCAAGCGAAACGATAACTGCATCAGCACCAAATTTTGATATCTGATGCAACGCTGAGTCCAACGCATTACTCCACTTAGAAAAATCAGTTCCAGCTGGCATCGGAAAATTAAAATTGAAACCCTCCCCGTCGCCAATCCCGATCTCATCCTTATGTCCAAGAAAATGCGGGAACGCAGCCATAGGGTCTCCATGTAGCGATAGAAATAAAACATCAGAACGATTATAAAAAATAGCCTGTGTTCCGTTGCCGTGATGAAAATCTACATCAAGTACGGCAACTCTTTCCAAACCCTTGTCCCGCATATGCTGCGCTGCCACCGCGGCATTATTGATGAAACAGTAACCACCAAATTGGTCATGTGACGCGTGGTGCCCTGGTGGGCGGCAAAGTGAAAAGGCTGAGTAATCACTTGCCAAGATACGCTCTGCACCACTCAATGCGACGTTAAGTGAAGCCCAAGCAGCCTCCGCTGTCCCATTACTGATTGAGGTTTCGGCAGCCAAGCAGTAATATCCTATCTTACCCTCAATAAAATCGGGTATATGAGGCGATGGCATCGAGCGTGACTGCCAAACAGTAGGCACCGCCTCGCCTTTGAAACCCGCTAATTTCCAATCATCCCACGCTGATTTTAAAAATGATAAGTAACCAGCATCATGGATTTTTAGCAGTGCGTCTGACTGAACCTCAGTAGGAGGGATGATTTCGCCAAATCCAGTCTCGCCGAGCCGACCAAGTATGTAATCGATCCTCTCAGGACATTCAAACGGTCGGACTAATTCTCCGCCATATAGCTCGGTCTTTGACGCCCGTTTTCTATGTGCCTCTGTGTAAAATACCTTCATTTAGGTCCTTCCCAGCTCATGCTATGTTCAAGTCACAGTTTCCTATTAACTAGCACAATAGGAGCACTATTGCGTCAAAAAAATTGATACTGACTAACTTCCACAAATACAGCTAAATCAGGAAATTTAACTTCATAATAGAATACATTGCCCCAACAGGCTTAGGCAGAACAGTCAGCATACATGCAAAGGCGAGGCCAGAATTGAATAAATTCGATTAAAAATAAACTATCTGAATTTATTATGAGGTTGAAAACCTGACTTCTGTGGAGTTCGTGGATCCCTCACCCATAATGAACGATTGGGATGCATACCCGCACCAAACACTGCTGAAACGGCCGAGTTGCGCATTCGGTTAAGCAGGCGCGTATCAGCATCACCTACAGACGGATGCATTCCATCGTTAGCTGATACTGTTTTTTCCCATGCTAACTGGCGTTCCTCTAAAACCTCAGGATCCTGCAACTGCGTACAGCTCAGTTCATTTTTATTCAAATCAACAAGTATTTCATCACCATTTTCGATTAGAGCGATTGCACCACCAGCCGCTGCCTCGGGCCCCACGTGTCCAATGACGAGTCCGACTGAGCCACCAGAAAATCTACCATCTGTCATAAGTGCTACTACAATACCTTTCTGTCGACATAATGCAGTTATTCGAGAGGTAGAATCGAGCATTTCAGGCATACCTGGAGCGCCAAACGGTCCCTCGTAACGAACCACAATCATATCGAAATTCTCAAAAATATCTGGGTTTGAGTCTAATGCTTTAAGTAATTCTTGTTCACCATCAAATACCTTGGCATTACCTTTAAAGACATTATTCTCTAATCCTCCCTCAACACCCGCTAACTTTAGTACTGCACTATACTCTGGAGATAAATTACCCCCCAAAAGACGCAAACCACCAGTTTCTTTAAATGGCTTTTGCACACTGTAGATCACATCACCGTCAGGCTTAGGAGGGTCTAACCGCTTAATCTGCTGTGAAAGGGTCTCTCCTGTACAAGTTAACGTTTCACCATTTAAGAGACCAGCGTCCATTAGTTCTTTAACAATAACCTGCATACCACCTTTGGCATCAATATCTACCATAGAATATTGACCAAACGGTCGAGCATTAATCACAACTGGAATTATATTTTTTGAAAGATCATTGAATTCTTCTGGACTCATGATTTCTTTTGAAAAATCTTTATAACCAGCTGCCCGTGCTATTTCTGGGGCATGTAAAAGAACATTTGTCGAACCACCCACAGACATAGCGACGATAATTGCATTTCGTATAGAGTCTCGAGTCACAATATCACGAGGAGTGATATTGTGATCAATAAGATTGGCAAGATAATCAACCAGCTCAACCGGAAATTCCCTCAGACGGCGTGTGTCCTGAGACGCTGGAGAAATCATATGCAATGGCTGCATACCAACGACACCTATAAATGATTGCATAGTATTATATGTAAACATACCGCCACAACTTCCAAAACCTGGGCAAGCCTCTTTTGCTATCCTCCGCTTTAGTTTCTCGTCAGCACTACCTGCCAATTGATACGCTGTAATAAGATCAATACTTTCACCCGTTTTAGAGTCAACGCCCGGCCTGATGGAGCCATCAGACATAATAATCGCAGGCCTATTATGCTCAAGAATTGCAGCAAGTGTACCAACGGGAGGTTTATCACATGCTACTACTGCGATAACGCCCTCCAACCCGGTAGCGCTTAAATGCTCCGATAGAGTATCATTAGTCACCTCTCTGCCAATTAAAGAGTATCTCATTTCTTTTGTACCATTTCGAATGCCGTCTGAAGTGGCAACCGTAAACTCGGGCTGTATTAGCCGCATGGACAATTTTCCCTGCTGACTGCCTACTCTATCTTTAAGTGCCTCATGTATAATATTTACTTTTTGAAGGACACCAATGTAGCATTGGGAGTCTCCCTTGTTGCCTACTACCCCAACAGATGGTTCATGGATTAGGTCCAAATCAGTGCCTAATTCTCGTGCAATGCCATACGTCTGCGAATTTCTACCTGGATTACTATCAATCAATACCGTATTTGAATTCTTCATATTCAATCTGCTATCCTTTTTAGTTCAAACTATCCTATATTGACTAAAATATTTTATTTTTTGCTTTATAGGACTGTGTTTTAGCTTGCTGAAATATTCTAGTCCGTAAGTTTTTGATAATGGGCGCTTAAGGAATTACACATTAAACGGTCACGTGTCAAAACGCTGCATAAGATAAAGTTTGCTGGCCATTCATGAACAATACTTTTCTTTTGTATTAATTTTGACATACCTGGTACCCACGGCCAGACTCGAACTGGCACGGCCTATTAAGCCCAGAGATTTTAAGTCTCTTGTGTCTACCATTCCACCACGTGGGCATCCAGATATCGAAGCTTTATTGTTGATTTTCATGGTACAATCAAGTCAAAAAAGTTAGTTTCTTATCCAAAGCTAATTTTAAATTTCAAAAATATTTTTATATATTAAATAAACTAATGGTTATTTTGATAAGAGTGGAAAAAGTCTAATTGTGGCTATTGACCGTGTATCTTAGTTTTGCATCACTTTGAAGAAAACATGCGAAATACACTACAGCGCTACAAAGAAAGGAGAGAGCGTATTTTTTATAATCCTCAGCTAAACGCGTGCATGAACACTCGGGACCATATTGAGGCCTAGACAAAGCCGTATCCCTAATCAAGTAGCTAATGACAGCAGTAAATAAGCTCAACAAATATTTAACAATTATGTCTTCGGAACTTCCCTATGATTCGAGTCTATTTTTAAGTCGATATCGATTATTTTTTGATATGGAAGGTTCAAAGAGCTTAAGTGTTGAAACAACACTTTGCTCTGCAGAGTTAAAATACTACTTACATCCAGCACAAGCTGTGCTCACGCTGAATGCCAAGTAATTAAATTTACGCTGCCTTCATTTCAAAGCGGCCACACCAATCTTCGACGGTAACCACCGGCCAAACAGCTTTATTGTCTTCCTTAAGAACGATTGGCGGGTTTACTCGACAAGATCCACTGACTTGATTTTGATTTTCGTAGAAATTACATTTCTGACAAGCTTGCATAAGTATCATCCTATAAAAAAAAGGCCCTGACTTGCGTTAAGCTGGCTTGGACCATACACAGTATTTAATATTCGAGACAATATTGTCAAGAATTTTGTTTGTTTTCAGTTACTTGAGTGTTTTTGTCAGGAAAGAAAATAAAGGGTCGAAGCAGCTAAAATAATGTGGACCAGGGTAATACATACAGAAAACCCGTGCAGTACAAGAAACCGACGTCTAAGCTTATTATCCGCTGAGAAATTTATTGCTGGCATTAAAAAAAGCGCAGTGGGAATAGTCGTAACTGCTATTATGAGCATTAATCCAAAGGCATCGAAATTTTGAAAATACAAGATAACAGAGGCAACTGCAGAAGTACTAAAGACGTACAAATAAAAAAATGGAAAAGTTTTGCGTATGAACTGACGAGCAATCGCTATCTCTAAAAACTTAAAAGCTAGTGTCCCAAATCCTACAGAAAATAGTAGCATCCCTCCAAAGAGGAATGCTACAAATAGTATAGATATAAAGCCCATTCAGATTATTAGGCCTTTAAAAATACGCTTATAAACGCCAAAACCATCAAGCCAAAAAAAGATGCAGTAATGGCGACCATAGTTTTCATCTTTATGTTTGAATATATCTCTGCTGCTGTCTCAGCTTTTCCTTGATCAACTTTCTTCATTTTTTTATCCTATTCTATCAAACTTAAGTCCTGTTTCCTCTGAGTGCGAAGTAAAGACCGCCCACCCACAAAAATACGTGAAGGTTATCGTAAAGTATTACATCGATGAGGCTTTCCGGCTGACTTATCCAAATCACCCCAGTAGTAATTGAACATATTGTAATCCCTGAAAACCGCGTCACCATGTCACCAAGTTCAGGAATAAGCTTCTGAATTGACGCTAATCTGGCTGCAAATAATCCGCCTACCAATAGGCCTAGACCGGCCCCAAGTTCACCGTACGATACAAACCACCAAACCAAATACGGTAGTTCGTAGGCTTCAGCATCTTCTGCAGTAACTGGAAATTTAGATAAACCCTGCTGTATAAAAATGATGGCCAATGGTATCCTAAATAACCAATGGCTCATACAAAACTCTGGTATCTTTATTGCAAAAATACGTTTGAAAATCATATCCATTTTAAATAACCTTTCGGAAAATCGTTTATTTTTTTGTGGCTGGAATCTCTGAAAAACTGCGTAAGAGACTTGCTTCTATCTTTACGCCAACACGCATTGTCTAGATCAGTTAAAGTAATAAGGTGCGGCTGGATACCGCACCTATGAAATTTACGTACTTTCTGTACTTATCTTTCAAGCATAAACAGTTTCAATTAACCGCTTAATGACTCAATTGCTTCGAGAAAATCTTTGCTTAACATTGCCCCATAGTTTAGCCATGCCTAACGGCTCATAAATCATGAACACAATGATTAAAACCCCAAAGACTACCTGTTCAATTGAAGATATAATGGTTGCATCGATCGCACCATGAAACACATTATTCCCTACACTATTAAGTAAAACAGGAAAAAGCAGAATAAAAGCAGCCCCGATGAAAGCCCCACTTATTGTACCTAGACCACCAAGAATAACCATAAATAAAATTTTAAATGATAATTTGATATCAAAGGCGACCGGCTCTAATGATTTTAGGTAAGTGAACGCAAATAGAGCGCCAGCAACCCCACAATAGAAAGCGCATATTGCAAACGCCTGTAGTTTGGTTTTGAGCAAGGATATTCCCATAGACTCGGCTGCGATGTCCATATCACGAACAGCCATCCAATTACGGCCGGTACTTCCCCTTGCCATATTTACCGCAAGAACCGTCAAAACGGTCACAACTACGAGTATCACAAGGTACATCTCTAAAGGTGAAGTAAATGGCTTGCCCAGTATAACTATGTCCTGAGCAGTAATAATTCCCGACGTATCATAATTTTTGAACCAACCAAATTTATCAATCATCCATACGATGAAAAATTGAGAGGCGAGTGTTGCAACCATTAAGTAGATGCCTCTTACCCTAAGGCTTGGCAATCCAAATAAAATACCAAAAGCGGCAGCGACCAATCCAGATAATCCCAGTGCGATAAAAAACGGGATATCTGGCACTCTTAGGATCAAGTTGAAGCAAGCAAACGCACCCGCAGCCATAAAGCCGGCTGCTCCTAAAGCCAACTGCCCAGCGTAACCCATGACTATCTGCTGCCCAATGGCCGCCAAAGCTAAACACAGCCAAGGTATGAGGATAGAAGAATACCAATAGTCCGTTTGCACTACCAAGGGGATTGCGACAAACGAAAGTATCATAGCGATCAAAAAGTTTGTTACGTCAGATCTTGTATATCCAAGAAGAATGTTTTTGTTACTCACGTTTTGCTCCATCGTTTAAACTCGCCTAATTATTTTCTCACCAAACAGACCCTCAGGTCGGTAAAGTAAGAAAAAGATAGCCAGAACGTATGGCGCCCAGCCTTCGATAGCACCACCAAAAAAAGGCCCTATATAAACTTCTAATACTTTTTCTGTGGCACCAATTATTAACCCACCAATAATTGCACCTGGTATTGAAGAAAATCCTCCAATGATCAAAACAGGTAGTGCTTTGAGTGCCAAATCTACCAAGGCAAATTGGACACCAGCTCGGGCACCCCACATCATTCCCGCTACCAAAGCAACAACGCCCGCGGCTGACCAGACTAATAACATGATATTTTTCAAAGGGATACCGATTGAGCTGGCAGCACCAGGGTCATCTGCAACCGCTCTCAAGCCCAGTCCCATCCTTGTATACTTAAACAACAACGCTAAACCTATAATAAGCACTGCCGCGACTATGCCCGCTGTCACATCGAGTGCACTTACAAAAAGACCAAAAACATCGATGATCCACTCAATTGGGAAATCACCAATACCTAGATCAAGTCTTCTGACTTCAACGCCCCATGCTGCTTGAGCAAGTCCTTCTAGAACAAAACCCAAACCAATTGTTGCCATCAGCAACGTATCTTCGCTTTGGTTCATTAACGGATTGAGAACCAACCTCTCAGTACAAAACCCAACCAAAACCATGAGTAAGACAGTCACCACAAAGGCCACAGGAAATGATAATCCTAGCTCCATAAAGCCCACAAAGGCCAACACAGCAAAGAAAACCATCGCACCTTGCGCAAAGTTAAAGGTGGAAGAAGCTTTATAGATGAGAACAAAACCTAAAGCGACAAGAGAGTACATAGTACCGGCAAGTAATCCCGCTACCACAACTTCAATGAAAAATAGTACTTCAGTCATGTGCAACCCCCAAATACGCGTCGATCACTTCCTGATTAGCCCGCACTTCATCTGGAGGCCCATCAGCAATTATCTTTCCATAATCTAAAACAACAACATTATCAGAAATGTCCATAACCACTCCCATGTCATGCTCGATCAAAACCATCGTCGTTCCAAGCTCATCATTCACTTTGAGGATAAATCTGCACATTTCTCTTTTTTCTTCAACGTTCATCCCAGCCATGGGCTCGTCTAACATCAAGAAATCGGCCTCTGTTGCTAGAGCTCGTCCAAGCTCAACTTTTTTCTGCAAACCATAAGGCAGCTTGCCAACCGGCGTATTTTTAATATCGGCTATTTCTAAAAAATCGACAATTTCTTCGCACTTTGCGAGATTTTTTTTCTCTTCGGCTCTTGCTTTTGGAAGTTGAAACGCAACCTGCATGAAATTTGAGTTCATATGCAGCCGCCTTCCGACAAGGATATTATCTAAAACAGACATTCTCTTAAACAAGGCCAAATTTTGAAATGTCCGCGATATACCTTTTTTTGCAATCAGGTTTGGCGTGATTTTTTCTAAAACTTCACCTTTGAAGGCAACTGACCCTTCTTGAGGCTGGTAGATACCGTTAATGCAATTTAGAAGCGAGCTTTTACCTGCACCATTCGGTCCAATTATCGCTTTAATCTCGTGTTTCAAAACGGAAAAGGAACTGTCAGTAATCGCTTTGACACCCCCGAAACGCAGCGAAATGTTTTTCACTTCTAAAACTGGTTCACCAATTGGAAAATTTCTATCTATAGTCATTGTACCCTGTTCAATATTTGGAGTTTTCTTCAAACGCTTTGCTTCAAGCTAGTTTTTTAGTCTCTTCTTCCCGTAATACGTCACGGAAGTTCTTACGCCCTTCCTTTGAAATGCCAAGATAGAGTTCCTTAACTTTCTCGTCATTAAGTAGTTCATCAGCTGAGCCATGAAGCATTACGTGTCCTGTCTCAATTATATACCCATAATCAGCGTTACGCAGTGCCACGTTGGTATTCTGCTCTGCCAACAAAACACTGACCCCTTCTTTTTCATTCAGTTCCTTTACAATATTGAATATTTCCGCAACTAGCTGAGGCGCCAACCCCATAGAGGGCTCGTCTAACAGAAGCATCTTGGGTTTTGTCATCATGGCTCTCGCTACAGCTATCATCTGCTGCTCTCCGCCCGACGTAAAGCCTGCCTGGCTTTTCCTACGATCACGGAGCCGATTGAAGTAACCGTAAATCTTCTCTAATTCATCTTTAATTTGTGGCTTTGATAATTTGCGAGAGTAAGCTCCCGATATGATATTTTCTTCTACAGTTAAATGACCGAAGCAACGCCTGCCTTCTAATACCTGGACCATTCCCAGCGCAACCATTTCATATGGGCTTTGGTTTTTAACCTCGGTCCCATCGTACAAAATACTACCTTTTGTAACCTTACCTCGCTCCGCCGCCAACATCGTGGATATTGATTTTAACGTCGTGCTTTTTCCGGCGCCATTACCGCCCAAAAGCGCAACAATTTTACCCCTCGGCACATTTAGAGACACATCATGAAGTGCAGAAATTACGCTATCATACATGACCTCAATACTATTTATCTCTAAAATATTATCGGAATTCCCAGTCATTTATTCTCTCTCAGTATTTGGTCGCATGTTTGTAGCTTATTGACTGGTCAATAGCTATCTATGCTTACCTGTAAATTGTATACTTGCAATAAGACCAGCGGGTAACCCGCTGGTCTTATTTTTTAGTGTCTTATGGACAAACTTTAGGAGTGATATTGTTTTCAGCTGCGAATTTAGCTGCTGAGTTTTCAACAAGTGACCTAATGTAAGCGGGATCCATAGGAGCCTCCCAACCAGTTACTTGATTGAACTTTTCACCGTCCCATTGCATCACAGCAAATTTACCAGCACCCTCATGGTTAGCACATGAAATGCTAAACGGCGCCACCATTCCTTTTACACCGATTTCGCCAAGACGTGCTTCGGTCATGTTCAGAGCTTCATACCCGTCTCTGAATTCAGCGCCTGTGACAGCTTTTCCAACTTTGTTATGCATTTCTTGAGCATTTTTCAAAGCTTCGATCCACATCACAGCAGCGCCTAAACCACGGTTCCAATAAACTGAACCAACACGACTTTCATCATTAAGGTTACCTTTTCCAGCACCATATACTTGCTCTTTGATTGCAGCAACCAATGGATAATCTGAACCAGGCAGCGCGTTCGCAACAGCGTATGTTCCGACCGCCGCATCACCCGCAGGATACATATCCTCTTCTGCCGCGCCAAATGTAACATACATCATGCGCTCTCTTGGAAAACGAATTCTGGCAGCATTTGTCATAGCAGTAGAGTTCATCCCAGAACCAGCTCCCCAGAAAGTTACCCAATCCGGCTGCTCTTTTCTGATTTGAAGCCACTGAGACCCTTGCTCTAATCCGGGTGGTGGTATTGAAATCTCAACAAGCTCTACGCCCCAATCTTTCGCAATTGAACGCATCGCTGGTAACGGCTCACGACCATATGCGGAATCGATGTGAAGGTGTACGATTTTTTTACCCTTCATTTTGTCGATGCCACCTTCCTGCTCTGCCATAAATTTCATTTTCACAGCAATTTGTGACCAATAATGGCTAGCAGCATTAAACACCCATGGCCATACTCGACCGTCCGCGCCATCGGTACGTCCGTATCCATACTGAGCAAGAACAACATTGTCTTCCGCCATTCGATTAATCACGGCGTACGCACCTGGTGTTCCTAAAGTATCGAATACTACAATTCGCTGACCATCTTTCTCAAGAAGCCTCTGGTAGCATTCCACCGTTTTCACGGCGTTGTACTCAGTTTCACACTCCTGCCATGTCAGCATAACGCCGTTGACACCACCATTCATGTTTACATAATTCATGTAGTCAATTTGAGCACCGTAATACCCAGTACCCATAGCTGAATAGGGTCCGACCCTACTACTTGCTATTGGAAAATATTGCTTCTCTTCGCCAAAGGCTATTTGAGGAGTAGCAAACATTGATAAGGCGCCAGCAGCTAAAGCTACTGAACCAATCAAGTAGTTCTTTACATTTTTTAAAAACACACCTTTTCCTCCCTTGATGCTTTAGACCCCCGACTTTTTGTAAAAAAGCCAACGCTCTATTAAAAATGAACATTAATTTTGGCCAAGAAAAAGTCAACGAATACAATAGTATACAAATTTTTCTACTTAAAAATCAGTTAATTATATTCTTTTTTTCATGCAAGCTTTAGTTCACGTTATGTTATGACGTGCCCCGTGCTTGGCTCTTCACGGGGGGAGCCGAGAAGCTGCCTGGCTAGGAGCGAGGTGCTTCCGAGGGTAGGCAATCTAACTTGATTGTCAAGGAAATCAGCATAATTACTGATCGAAGTTTTCGATAACACCATTTGATTTGCTTATAGTAAAGATTTTTAACTAAACCTCAGCTTCACGCGTTTTCTTAATCACTATTCTGCTGCAATAACTTTCGTGAATGCTTCAACTTTAACAGCCGAAAACTTAAATTCAGGAATTTTACCGTAAGGATCAATTGCAGAGTTTGTTAAGATATTGGCAGCAGCCTCAACATATGCAAATGGAAGAAACACCATATCTTCTGATACTGCCCTATCTGAACGCGCCATGAGAGCGATGTTTCCACGCTTCGTTGTTAATTTTACAAATTCCCCTGGCATGACGCCTAGTTTACGCAAGGTTTTCGGGTTTAAAGAGCAATTCGCCTCTGGCTCTACTGCATCAAGGACCTTGGATCTACGTGTCATGGAGCCTGTATGCCAATGCTCCAATTGCCTTCCAGTGGTTAAAATCATCGGATATTCCTCATCAGGAGTATCATCTGGCGCTATAACAGATGCGGGCGTAAATTTTGCACGTCCTTCTGGCCTTGGAAACCCTTCCCCAAACACTATTGGCTGCCCTGGATCCTTCTCTGAAAGTGATGGATAGGTAACTGCGCCGTCAGCTTCCAAACGGCTCCAAGTTATGTTGTCAAGTGAACGCATATTGATTGCCATCTCGGCAAAGACCTCCGATGGATCCGTATATTTCCAATCTAACCCAACTCTTTTGGCTAATTCTACTTCTATCCACCAATCAGCTTTTGCTTCACCAGGCGGCACAATAGCTGGCCTTGCCATTTGTACCTGCCGATTTGTATTGGTAACCGTCCCAGATTTTTCAGCAAATGCCGCTGCAGGTAAAATTACATCAGCATAGTTTGCTGTCTCAGTTATAAATATATCCTGGACTACAAGGTGTTCCAATTTTGCTAAAGCATCTCTTGCATGCTCAACGTCTGGATCAGACATTGCGGGATTTTCTCCCAAAATGTACATGCCCTTGATCCGATTGTCGTGAACCGCATCCATAATCTCTGTAACAGTAAGACCCTTCTCTGAACTGAAATCATCAGAATTCCATACTGAAGTAAAAGAATTTCTAACGCCTTGATCCGTAACTGTTTGGTAATCAGGGAGAAACATTGGAATTAGCCCAGCATCTGAAGCTCCTTGCACATTATTTTGTCCACGGAGCGGGTGTAATCCGGTTCCTGGTCTCCCGATTTGACCACTCATTAAAGCAAGAGAAATCAAACATCTGCTATTATCTGTACCGTGAATATGTTGTGAAACCCCCATACCCCAAAAGATCATTGCGGACTGCGCGCCAGCGAAGGTGCGAGCAACATCGCGCAATACGCTTGCTTCTACCCCACACATTTCACTCATTTTTTCCGGTGAGAAATTTTTCAAGTGGGCTTTTTCTGCTTCCCAATTTTCTGTGTAAGCCTCAATATATTGTTGATCATAAAGCCCTTCCTCAACAATAACGTTCATTATAGCGTTTAGCATTGATACATCAGCACCAGGCCGAAATTGAAGCATGTGACTTGCAAATCTTTTCAATGCCTGACCTCGAGGATCCATCACAATCAGCTTTCCACCCCTTTTTGCAAACTGCTTGAAATAAGTAGCAGCAACAGGATGATTTTCTATTGGGTTAGCACCTATAACGATTGCCACATCAGCATTTTCAATTTCATTGAATGTAGCAGTCACAGCAGCGGAACCAACATTTTCCATTAATGCAGCAACTGATGATGCATGGCATAGCCGAGTACAGTGATCGACATTATTATGGCCAAACCCTTGCCTAATAAACTTTTGAAATAAATAGGCTTCCTCATTGGTGCACTTAGCACTTCCAAATCCCGCAACGGTTTGCCCGCCCTGGCTATCTCTTAAATCTTTTAAACCATTAGCCGCTAAATCAAGTGCCTCTTCCCAAGTAGCCTCACGAAAAAATTCTGACCAATTACTAGGGTCCACGTTAAGCCCTTTTTTTGGAGCATCACTACGCCTGACTAGCGGCTTTGTAAGCCTATGTTTATGGTGTATGTAATCAAAACCAAATCGACCTTTGACGCAGAGCCGGCCTTCATTAGCAGGACCATTAATTCCCTCAACAAATTTAATTTTGTTCTCTTTCACTTTTAAAGAAACCTGGCAGCCAACGCCGCAAAAAGGGCAAACGCTTTTTACCTCTTTATCATAATCCTTGCTATCACCAACTTGAGTTCTGTCCACCACTGAAGATGGCATTAGAGCGCCGGTGGGACAGGCCTGCACGCATTCTCCACATCCGACACAAGTGGATGCACCCATTGGGTCAGCCATATCAAATGTTGGGTACGAATTGTGCCCTCGGCCAGACATACCGATTACATCATTTACCTGAACTTCTCGGCATGCCCGAACACACAGTCCACATTGAATACATGCATCCAAGTTCACTGACATAGCAACGTGTGAGTCATCAAGAATAGGTATCCGCTCTGCCTCTAAGCGTGGCAGCCTGCTCTCTTGCACATCATTCAAGTCAACCATATCCCAAAAATGGCTCGACTTATCATGTGACATTTCTCTATCAGGCTGATCAGTAACAAGCATTTCCACAACCATTTTTCGGGCATTCTGTGCACGGGGGGTCGCTGATTTTACTACCATTCCAGACTGGGGCTCACGGATACATGAGGCAGCAAGTGTCCGTTCACCCTCAATCTCCACCATACATGCCCTGCAATTTCCATCTGGGCGATATCCTGGTTTTGGTTTGTGACACAAATGTGGAATTTTCAGCCCTTGTCCATTAGCAACTTCCCATATTGACTGCCCTTTCTCTGCGTAGACAGTCTCACCATCAAGAATAAATTCAACCTTGTCACTCATGTACTACACCTCATCTGGGAAATGCCGTAATGTCAGCCTGATTGGGTTCGATGCAGCCTGGCCCAGGCCACATATCGACGCATCACCCATCGCTGCACAAATTTCTTCTAGCAGCTCTGCATTCCACTTTGGCTCCTGCAGTAACTTAACAGCTTTTTCACACCCGACCCTGCAAGGTGTGCACTGGCCACAACTTTCATCTTCAAAAAACCTCAACATGTTTAACGCTGCGTTACGAGGCTTATCTTTTTGCGACAAAACAACGACAGCTGCTGATCCAATAAACGTATCGAGAGACTGCAAGGTGTCAAAGTCCATCGGCACATCATTTATTGATGCGGGTAGCAAACCAGAGGATGGCCCGCCAGGTTGATAAGCTTTGAACACATGCCCCTCAAGCATTCCACCACATGCATCTATGATGTCCAGAATAGTAGAGCCAGATGGTAACAAATGAACACCAGGCTTTTTGACACGACCTGAGACCGAATAGCTACGAAGCCCTACCCTGCCATTTTTCTCTGTACCAGAAAATATTTCTCCACCTTCCCTGCAAATTCGAGCAATCCAATGGAGTGTTTCTATATTATGAACGAGGGTAGGTCGCCCAAAGATACCTACCTGAGCAACAAACGGAGGGCGATGTCGAGGAATACCACGTTTTCCTTCGATACTCTCGATCATTGCACTCTCTTCACCACATATGTATGCGCCAGCACCCCGGCGCAAGTCTATATAACCTTCCTTTACCAAACCCGCTATTTCTAGCTTATGAATTTCATCGCGTAAAATTTTAAGAACGGCCGGATACTCATCCCTCATATAAATA
>CAXEVV010000040.1:0-14663 GCA_963999845.1 uncultured Rhodobacterales bacterium
AAAAAAAACGAAGTAGGGTTAAATCTAGAGCAAAAAGTATAAAATCAGACGACGCTATTCAAAAACAAGAGGTTGAGGACGATAACAATGGAGAACCTCTAGATGGTGAATTGTCCGTTACTGGAGAAAACCAAACCGGTCCTGTCAGCGAAGTAGATGATAATTTAACAGACAAAACTGATAAGAAAAAATCTGACATATCTAATGATAGTAGTGACGTAATCGATACGGTCGATGTAACGGAATTAAATGATGAAATTCCTGCGGAAGATGGTTTGAATGAGATAGAATCTGTATCTGAGGCCGATGACCCTTTAGACTTACGGGTGATTAGCAAACCTAGACCGCGTCGTTACAAAATCCAAGAAGTAATTAAAGTGCGGCAAATTTTGTTGGTGCAGGTAGTTAAAGAAGAGCGTGGAAACAAAGGAGCAGCTTTAACTACGTACTTATCATTAGCTGGCCGTTATTGCGTCCTCATGCCGAATACAGCAAGGGGAGGAGGTATTAGCAGGAAAATAACTAATGCCGTTGATAGAAAAAAATTAAAAGAAATTGCTGGTGATATTGAGGTGCCTTCCGGTGCCGGTTTGATCGTTCGTACGGCTGGCGCAAAAAGAACTAAAACAGAGATCAAAAGAGATTATGAGTACCTGCAAAGATTATGGGAACAAATAAGAGAGTTAACACTGAAATCTATTGCTCCCTCGAAAATTTACGAAGAGGGCGATCTCGTAAAACGGTCAATACGCGATTTGTACAATAGGGATATAGACGAAGTACTAGTTGAGGGAGAGGCAGGCCATAAAATCGCAAAAGATTTTATGAGAATGATCATGCCTAGCCACACCAAAAATGTTAAACATTATAGTGATCCCCTTCCCTTATTTTCAAGATATCAGGTCGAAACATATCTCACATCTATGTTCAATCCAGTAGTTCAGCTAAAATCAGGTGGATATTTAGTTATTGGAGTAACTGAAGCTCTGGTAGCCATTGATGTCAATTCTGGAAGAGCCACCAAAGAGGGTTCAATTGAAGAAACTGCTCTAAAAACAAATCTAGAGGCTGCTGAAGAGGTGTCTCGTCAATTGCGATTACGAGATTTGGCCGGTCTAATAGTCATTGATTTTATAGACATGGAGGATCGTAGAAACAATTCTGCAGTTGAACGAAAATTAAAGGATAAATTAAAAACAGATCGTGCTCGAATACAAGTTGGGCGAATTTCAGGTTTTGGCCTTCTCGAAATGAGCAGACAGAGACTTCGACCAGGAATGATAGAAGCAACCACTCAAAATTGTTCTCATTGTCATGGTACTGGACTGATTAGGTCTGAGGAGAATTTGGCCTTATCAATCATACGTCAAATAGAAGACGAGGGGGTACGTGGCCGATCAAGTGAGATTATCGTCAAATGTCCCGTTTCGGTTGCAAATTTTATTGTTAATCAAAAACGGGAACATATCGCAAATATTGAGGCACGATTTTCACTTTTCGTGAGAATTAATGCTGATGCAGGGTTAGTTAGCCCAGAATATTCAATAGAGAAGTTGAAGACTTCTTCGAAACCTCAAGGCGAGAAACATGCTACGCCTGTGTCATCAACAACGGTTGGCGTAATAGATGTTGGGGTAGTAGGCGAAAATGATAACGACGAACCAGTATCGTCGTTGAGTAATAATTACTCCGATGATGAGGATGGTAAACCGAAAAAACGAAGACGGAGACGGAGACGAAAATCTAAGCAAGGTGTTGAGGATCAAGAAGTTGCGGTGAATGGGATAGAAAAAAAGGAAGATTCCGATGTAACGCCTGCCGAAAATCAACAAGAGACCTCCGAAATGAAAAACAGCATTTCAAGTGATCAGGAGGCGGAAAATAAAAAACTGTCTAGTGACGATGAAGCTAAAACAGTTGTTCCAAAACGTAAGCGCTCGCCCAGAAAAAAAACTGTCGTGAGTCAGGATAATGATCAAGTTTCCGAAGCAAGCGATGCCAAAGAATCTTCCACCGCATCAGAATTGCGTGATAATGATGAAGGCGTTGACGCTTTAAAAGCTAAAAGTAAGCCACGGGCTCGAAAAAAAGTCACGAAAGAAGAAACTGATACTAAAGATGCAGGCTATTCACTTAACAGCAATTCAATTTCTGAAGGTGAGGAACCTGTAAAAAAGTCAGATAAGAAAGTTGCAAAGGTACCAAAGAGTAAGTCGAGTGGAACTAAAAAAACCAGTACTCAATCAGTAACTTCGGAAAGTATGGATGAGGATATAAATAAATCCTTAACGGAAAATAAAGTTAATACGTTAGAGGCAGAAGAAACAAAGAAAACAAGAAGACGTGGGTGGTGGTCTAAGAAGAGCTAATTTTTCAAAATTAATTAATCTTTTTAACTGTGTACTCTTTTACTCCATTTTCTGAATTCGTTTTGGAGACCAATTCATGTCCTGTTTCATTACAAAAATGAGGGATGTCTACTGCTGCTGCTGGATCGTCTGCAAGAACAGTTATAAAAGTGCCAATGTCTACGGATTTTAGGTGCTTTCTTAGTTTAAGCACTGGTAGGGGGCACAAAAGGCCCGTTGCATCCAAAATTTCTTTTTTCATGTTGGTAATTATAGCTTTTTTCAGTAATTCGTCTATTTAAAATGATAGTAGAGGTCTACTATGGGTAGTTGCGATAAATTGGGATAATCTATGCTTGGTATTGATATTTTTGACGCTTCTTTGTTACCGGCAATTCTAGTTTCACTCTTAGCTGGGTTGATTTCCTTTTTAAGTCCTTGTGTTTTACCAATAGTGCCACCGTATTTAGCCTATATGAGCGGTATTTCATTAGATAAATCTGATCAAAAGGGTGATATCAAAGTTGTACTAGTGGCAGCTTCTTTTGTTTTGGGGTTATCTACGGTATTTTTGATCCTTGGCATTGCCGCCTCGTCATTTGGAATACTTGTATTAGGTTATAAAGACTTACTTAATACTGCTGCTGGCTTATTAATTATGTGTTTTGGATTACATTTTTTAGGTATAATCCGTATTCCCATTCTAAATAGAGAGGTTAGATTTGACGCCGGTGATCGGGGAGGCTCTTTTTTTGGTGCTTATCTTTTAGGGCTTGCATTTGCATTTGGTTGGACACCATGTATTGGCCCACAACTTGGTGCAATACTTAGCCTCGCTGCAAGTGAAGCTTCTCTGTATAAGGGAATAATTTTATTAGGTTTTTACGCTCTAGGATTAGGCATTCCATTTCTTATTGTGGCTACTTTTTTGTCTAAGATGGGTAATACATTAAACTTTTTTAAGCATAATTTTGAAATTATAGAGCGTATAATGGGGCTATTACTTTGGACGGTTGGGCTTTTAATGTTGTCTGGAGGGTTTACTGATCTGTCTTTTTGGTTACTTGAGACTTTTCCATCCTTGGGAACTTTAGGTTAGTTGGTGTGGGTAAAGCGTTAATTTTTTAATGCGGGAAATTAATCTTTGTTTAGATGGTGTTTTAGAACAAACTCCCTTATCGCAGTTGCTAGACCACAGGTTTCCAAATTTCGACTTATATCTATTCTAGCCACAAGTTGATTTATTGAAAGATCCTGCTCTTGAGCGATATTTTTGAGTTCGACCCAAAAAAGATTTTCAAGGGATACTGATGTGTTGTGTCCATTTATGATCAGCGATCTTTTTTTCGGGCGCATTTTTTCACGTTAGTTTTATTTGGGGCCAACCATATCTTCTGGTTTCACGATTTTATCGAAGGATTGCTCATCAACCAATCCTAATTTTAATGCTTCTTCTTTCAGTGTTGTTCCATTCTTGTGCGCACTTTTTGCAACTAGCGTAGCATTGTCATATCCTATTTTGGGCGCTAGGGCGGTGACTAACATTAAGCTTTCTCGCATTAATTTCTCAATACGAGCTTTATCAGCCTTTAAACCTATTATCAGATTATCAGTAAAAGCCGAACAAGCGTCTCCCAACAACTGCATTGACTGTATTACATTATAAGAAATCATGGGCTTATAAACGTTTAATTCAAAATGTCCTTGTGATCCCGCGAAGCCAACTGCCGCATCGTTACCGATAACCTGTGCACAAACCTGAGTAAGGGCTTCACATTGTGTAGGGTTTACCTTTCCGGGCATTATCGATGATCCTGGTTCATTTTCTGGTAAAATTAACTCGCCTAAACCACAACGGGGTCCAGATCCTAAAAACCTAATATCGTTAGCAATTTTAAAGAGACTAGCCGCCAAAGTTTTAAGACTACCAGAGATATGTACCATTGCATCATGTGCTGCCAGTGCCTCGAACTTATTGGGCGCAGTAACAAATGGTAAGTTAGTTTCTTCCGCAATATACTTTGCTACCGTAATGTCCCATCCTGTGGAGGTATTTAAACCAGTACCAACTGCTGTTCCGCCCTGGGCCAATTCGTAAATGTCTCCTAAGGATTGTTCAATCCGCTCAATTCCCTTTTTTATTTGGTGTCGATACCCCGAAAATACTTGTGATAATGTGATTGGTGTAGCATCTTGTGTGTGTGTTCGACCAATCTTAATTATACCTTCAAATTCAAGTATTTTTGCATCAATTGCACTCATAAGCTTTCTTGCATTAGGTAGAAGGGTCCCATGAGCTGTAACGGCAGTGGCGATGTGCATTGCTGTTGGGAAAGTGTCATTTGACGATTGGCCCATATTACAATGATCATTTGGATGGATTGGATCTTTTGAGCCGATTACGCCTCCTAATATTTCAATAGCCCGATTAGCTATTACTTCATTTGCGTTCATATTCGACTGTGTCCCAGAACCTGTTTGCCACACGACCAAAGGGAAATGGATGTCAAGTTTACCAGAAATAACTTCCGAGGCAGCTTCCACAATCGCCATTCCAGCACTCTTATCTAGTTTTCCAGATTCCACATTAGCTAAAGCGCATGCTTTTTTTATTACACCAAGGGCTTGGATTAATGCGGCGGGTTGCTTTTCCCATCCAATTGGGAAATTAAGAAGTGAGCGTTGAGTTTGAGCGCCCCAATATTTTGATTTAGGGACCTCCAACGGTCCAAAGCTATCAGTTTCAGTACGTGTTTCTGTCATTTATTCTCTACTCAGTTATGTCTTGTATTTCACGCTGGTATGATAAGAACTTATTTTCGGAAGCTGTCTAAACTTACGACATCTCCTTTTTTCTTGGATGATTTCTTTTCTTGGTCATTTGCCTTTTCCATCTCAGAAAATTTAGGTTGTTCATCGTCTTCGTTTTGTTCAAATCTTAATCCAAATTCAACCGATGGGTCCACAAAAGTTAATATTGCAAGAAATGGAACGACCAAGGATTCTGGTTGATCCCCAAAATTCAGAGTAATATCAAACCCATCCTCCTTTACATTTAGTCCATCAAACCAATGCTGAATGACAATTGTCATTTCTTCTGGATATCGCTGTCGGAGCCATTCAGATATTTCCACACCCTCAACGGTCGTGTCAAATGTTATGAAAAAGTGATGCTCTCCAGGAAGGCCACTTTGCTCAACATCTTTAAGAACATCAAAAATTAAAGTACGCATAGCCTTATGCATTAATGTTCCATAATCGATGGTCTTGTTCATGAATCACACCTTTCAAATACGATGCTTACAATAGAAATAATAACAAAAAACAAAAGGATAAATATTAAAAATATTAATTATAGCGTGGGTCTGTTTAGTGACATTGTTAATGGTTAAGTGAAGGGTATTCTGTTGCGAGGAACCCTTCTAACCCCACCCAGCGATGCTAATCACTGGGGATTAAAAGTCAGTATCGCCGACTGCTTACGCAGCCATTGCTACTGGAGCACGATTGTCATTTGCAATTGTACTTTTTGCGCCGATAACGGTGGCATCCCGCCGAGACAAAGCTATCTCCTTTACACGTTCGTCTATCCTATTTCGACCCCATATGTCCGCAAATAATCCGGTTAATGGTGGAGCCGCTCGGTACCGCCCCGAGGTCCGACCCGCTTATTACGAGCGCGTTTATGTCCATAGCTCAAAGAGCAATATTGTTATAGAACGTGTATGAGGTGACTGCAATAAAAAATACATAAAACACTGACGCCACGTTTATTATTATTGGAATTGTCAATAAATCTCACATCGGGCATTAGTTTTACTTTATTAGCTATCGAGGTCTCGATGATTTCTGAACCAATTAGGAAAATGTCACAGGTTCATTGGATTGTTCTTTTCCTATGCATTTCAATAGCATGGCTATTTTTATACTTGCTATCGGTCCCCGAAGAACTTCGATTGTTATCAAAAATCTATGGAGCTAATTTCTTAAACGAATTTTGTGTAATTACTCCAAATGTTACTGGTTTTCTACAAATTTTTTCCATGTGGGCGTTGATGTCCGCAGCAATGATGGCTCCTACTGCTTTACCAGCGTTTGCAGTCTACGAGGAGTTAGGCGACAACGTGGAAATTGATCTTTGGCGTCTATTGCTTGGATATTTAATGATTTGGGTCGTTTTTTCAATTTTTGTCTCAATTCTTCAAATGGCATTGTTCCTTTTTGGGTATTTGGATAATTTAGGACAGTCGACATCTAGCAAATTATCTGGCTCATTATTATTTCTTGCCGGTGTCTACCAATTTACAAGCTTTAAAGAAGCATGTTTATCGAAATGTAGAATGCCCTTGACCTTCTTTATGGAGCATTTTGAGCAAGGCCCATTGGCTAACGGTTTGCGTTTAGGTGCAGTTTGTCTAGGCTGTTGTTGGGCGTTAATGCTTCTTTCATTTGTGGGTGGCGTGATGAATTTAGCATTTATGGGATTAGCTACATTTTTGATGATAATTGAAAAACTACCTCAATATGGTCGTTTTTTAACAATGCCACTTGGATTAATTTTGATTGTATCTGGTTTAAATTTATTTGTTTTTTGAAAGGAAGGGTTAGCTTATGGAAAATGAGAAAATTGAAGCGCCTGCTAAAATATCAAGCAGACACCCAGCAGCCGGCCCTAAAGAGGATGGATTAACTCCTTGGGCTGTTAAAGGTGAGTTAATTTTAAACTGTAACTGCACAATTTTTTGTCCGTGTGTTGTGTCTCTTGGCAAGCATGCACCTACTGAGGGGTACTGTCAGGCTTGGGCTGGTGTTAGAATAGACGATGGCTTTTATGGAGATGAAAGTCTAAGTGGACTAAACGTAGGCTTGGTTTTGGAAATCCCCGGTCTGATGGCAAGAGGAAATTGGAAAGCTGCTGCTTATATAGATGAGAGAGCGAGCCACACAGCTTACGAAGCTTTGATAAATATTTTTAGCGGAAAAGCTAAAGGTACCACGGGTCTCTTTAAAGTTTTGGTTAGTGAATTTTTAGGAGCTGAGAGAGCTCCAGTTGAGTTCACCACTGAAGGTAATGCTCGTAGATTAATGGTTGGAAAAGCCATTCAAGGTGAGATTGTGCCCGTAACGGGTAATGGCGGCAAGGATATTGTTGTCACAAATACCGAATATTGGATGGGTCCAGATATAACGGTTGCTACTGCCACAAAAGGGCGTGTTCGTGCCCATGGTCGAGTCTGGGATTTTGATGGCCGCTCTGCAGAAATTTGTCAGATCGACTGGAAAGGTCCTCGATAATTTACCAAAAGGAAACCAGCTATGGCACTACTATCTCCGTCAAGACGACTTCGTCGAACCGTATTTTCGCAAGGCGTGGAAGCCGCTGGTGTGAAGGCATACACAGTTTATAATCACATGTTGCTCCCGACCATTTTTCGAAGTGTAGAAGAGGATTACCATCACTTAAAATCTGAAGTGCAAGTTTGGGATGTGTCCGTCGAACGCCAAATAGAATTAAAAGGTCCGGATGCTGCTCGCTTAATGCAAATGCTTACTCCTAGAGATTTGAGGGAAATGAGTGAAGGGCAGTGTTATTACGTACCAATAGTAGACGAAACAGGCGGTATGTTAAATGATCCTGTAGCAGTTAAAATAAATGACGAACATTGGTGGGTTTCAATTGCTGATAGTGATCTTCTTTTCTGGATTAAGGGGATAGCAAATGGCTGGCGTCTTGATGTATTAGTCGATGAGCCTGATGTTAGCCCTCTTGCTGTACAGGGTCCAAAATCAGAGGATTTAATGGCAGATGTGTTTGGTGACGAAGTTCGGAGTATAAGGTTCTTTAAATTTAAAAGATTAGAGTTTAACGGTCAGCCATTTATTGTGGCGCGTTCGGGCTATTCGAAGCAAGGAGGGTTCGAGATATATGTTGAGGGCGATAAAAATGCCATGCCTCTTTGGAATGCTTTGTTTGAAGCGGGCAAAAAATACAACGTTCATGCTGGATGTCCAAATTTAATTGAAAGGATTGAAGGTGGTCTTTTAAGTTATGGTAATGATATGACTGACGACAATACACCTCATGAATGTGGTCTAGGAAAATTTTGCGATACCAACGACGCATTAGGGTGCGTAGGTAGAGACGCTTTGCTTCGAGTTGCTAAAGAGGGTCCAACGCAACTGATACGAGCCATTGATATTAGTGGTCCAGAAGTTGGCATTTGTGACAGGTGGTGGCCAATTATGGTTAATGGAAAGAAAGTTGGCAGAGTAAGTTCTGCTGCATACTCACCTGATTTTGGTACTAATGTAGCGGTTGGAATGGTCCGAATGACGCATTGGGACGATGATACAAGTGTCCAAGTAGTCACAAATGATGGGCCTAGGGACGCTTTAGTTAAGGAAAAATTTTGGATTTAGAAAGGTTCAGTGATGTTTAATGCGTTAGTCGTAAGCAAGAATGAAGAGGGACAGACATCAGCTGCTGTAACCCAGATTTCGATGGGCGATTTACCTGACGGAGAGGTCGTAGTAGCGGTCGAATACTCAACAGTAAATTGGAAAGATGGAGCTTGCATGGGTTCTGGGGGAGGTATGGTTAGAAATTACCCCCACGTTCCAGGAGTGGATTTCTCTGGCACCGTAGAAAGTTCTACTGACCCTCGATATAAACAAGGCGACAAAGTAATATTAACTGGCTGGCGTGTGGGTGAAGCATACTGGGGTGGCTATTCTCAAAAAGCAAGTGTGAAAGCTGATTGGTTAGTTCCGCTTCCTAGTGGATTGACAACAAAACAAGCCATGGCCGTCGGTACAGCTGGTTTTTCTGCAATGCTCGCCTTGCAGGCTTTGGAAGATCAAGGTCTAAAAACTGATGAAGGGCCTGTTCTTGTAACTGGTGCTGCGGGTGGAGTTGGTTCGATGGCTACTACGATTTTGGCGCATGCGGGATACGAAGTAGCAGCCGTTACTGGCAGACCAGAGGCTGCAGAATATTTAAAAGACCTTGGTGCCTCGCAAATTGTTCAGCGTAGTGATTTAAATGAGGTGGTAAAAAGGCCTATGGAAGCTGCGACTTGGGCTGGCTGTGTAGATGCTGTTGGCGGTGAGATGCTTGCTAGATTGTTAGGCCAACTGAAGTATGGTGCCTCGGTTGCGGTAGTTGGAAACGCTAGTGGTACAGCGGTGCCTGCTAACGTTATACCTTTTCTTTTAAGGGGTATTAACATGCTTGGCATTGATAGTGCGGCGCAGCCCTATGGTAATCGAGTGAGAGCGTGGGATAGGATTACTTCAGATCTCCCATTAGATAAACTTGATGCAATGATGACTGAAGCAACGCTGGAGGACCTTCCGTCATTAGGGCGGGATATACAAAATGGTAAAATCAAAGGTCGAGTTGTGGTGGATGTTAATAAGTAGAGATTTTACTACTAGAAGTTATTAGCATAAAGACTTGTTTTATAATGCTTAATTATATAAAATTTTGCGATAATTGTCCTTTTGACGACGGGTAGGTTTTATGCAACTAGATATAGATTTTGTGAGAGAGCAATTCCCCGCTTTTTCACAACAAACTTTACAAGACCAAGCATTCTTTGAAAACGCAGGCGGTTCCTATGCGTGCCAACAAGTAATAAATAGACTGCATAGATTTTATGTGGAACGAAAAGTCCAACCTTATTCAAGCTATGATGCATCTCGGCTGGGTGGTGAGGAAATGGACGAAGCGCAAGTCCGTCTCGCTGGAATTCTGGGGGTTGAAACCGATGAAGTAAGTTTTGGTCCTTCAACTACACAAAATACCTACGTTTTAGCTAACGCGTTTGCTGACTGGTTACTTGATGGTGATGCAATAGTTGTTACAAATCAAGATCATGAAGCAAATACTGGTCCTTGGAGAAGGCTGGCTGATAAAGGTATTAAAGTTTTAGAGTGGCAGCTGAATAAAGATACTGGCCATCTAGATATTAATGACTTGCAAAAACTTTTAGAAAATGGAGTAAAGCTCGTTTGTTTACCCCACTGCTCAAATGTTGTTGGCGAAATTAATGATGTATCAAAGATTGTTGATTTAATACATTCGTTTGGCGCTTTTGTCTGCGTTGATGGAGTCAGTTATGCGCCTCATGGTTTACCAAATGTAGGCAAGATTGGTGCTGATATTTATTTGTTCTCTTCTTATAAAACTTATGGCCCTCATCAAGGCATAATGGTCATTAGAAGAACTTTGGGAGAAAAACTTCCTAATCAGGGTCACTATTTCAATGCAAAATATTTGTCCAAGCGTTTTACTCCAGCTGGACCAGACCATGCCCAAATCGCAGCTTGTGCGGGCATCGCCGATTACATCGACGCTCTTCACCAGCATCATGGAGGGCCTTCATCGGCATCTCCCACGGAACGGGGCGAATTTGTGCATGATCTAATGAGAGCTCACGAAACGGAAATAATGCCGCCACTTCTTGAATGGGCAACTAGTAAAAATTCTGTACGGCTTCTGGGGCCGGTTGACGCAGAATTGAGGGCACCAACAGTTGCGTTGGATATAAAGCAGAGTCCAAAGGACGTCGCAGAAAAACTGGCGCGAAAAGGTATCATGGCTGGTAGTGGAGACTTTTATGCGGTTCGAGCCTTGGAGGCGCATGGAATAGATACTAGTAAGGGTGTGCTTAGACTTAGTTATGTCCATTACACAAACCGTGCAGAGATTGAAAAGTTGGTGGACGCTCTAGATACGATAATATGAGTATTTTTGAGAAACGTTTTGTCAGATAAACCTATTATTTTATATTGGATTAGGCGAGATTTACGTGTCGCTGATAATCCTGCATTAACTAATGCCCTAAAAACAGGTGCTGAAGTAATTCCAGTATTTATTTATGATGATTGGTTTTCACACCTGGGTGCCGCTCCAAAATTTCGCTTAGAAAAAAGTCTTGAATCGTTACAAAAACGATACGCAGATTTAGGTTCTTATGTTATAATAAGGAAGGGAGCGGCAGTAACTGTATTACGTGAATTAATAAACGAAACTGGTGCAACATCGGTTATATGGTCTCGTGACCTTGATCCCTTGGCAATCTCTCGAGATTCCAAAGTAAAAAAAGAACTAAAAGAAAGTGGTGTTTCAGTCACAAGTTATAGAGGGCAAGTTTTATTTGAGCCCTGGACCGTAAGTACGAAGACGGGCGGTTTTTATAGAGTTTACACTCCATTCTGGAATTCGGTAAGAGATCGGTCGGTAGAGCCATCTTTCGAGGCTCCTAATTTTGTTTCTTCTCCAAGTAAAAAACCTATAACATTAACTGTGAAAGATCTTGATCTTGCAAGTGAGATGTCGCGTGGGCGCAAAGTTTTAAGTCAATACGTGGAGGCAGGGGAGCTTGCTGCCCAGACTAAACTTAAGAAATTCCTTGCTGGACCAGTAGTCAATTATTCGGAAGATCGCAATATTCCACATTTAAATGGCACTTCTTCACTCTCTGACCATCTCGCATGGGGAGAAATAAGCCCTAACCAATGCTGGAATGGCACCTTTCCGATGATCTTAGACGGAGTTCAAGGTTCTGAGACCTTTTTGAAAGAATTAGTTTGGCGCGATTTTGCTTATCATTTGATATATCATACACCACATATTGTTAGTGGAAATTGGAGACCTGAGTGGGATGCATTTCCTTGGAGAACAGATCCGAACCATGAAGATGTAATTGCATGGAAGCAAGGAAGAACCGGTATTCCATTTGTTGATGCTGCTATGCGTGAAATGTATGTAACTGGGCGTATGCATAATCGAGGCCGTATGATAGTGGCTTCATTCTTAACCAAGCACCTCATGACACACTGGCGCATTGGTCTTGACTGGTTTAGTAATTGCCTAATTGATTGGGACCCAGCTTCAAATGCGATGGGTTGGCAATGGTCCGCGGGTTCCGGTCCGGATGCTACGCCTTATTTTCGAGTGTTTAATCCCGTAACTCAACTCCAAAAATTTGATCCAAGTGGTATTTATACAAAGCGTTGGATTGCAGAGTTATCTGAAAAACCCTCGGCTACATCGTTATCTTACTTCAATGCAATGCCAAAACACTGGAATTTTAGTGAAGAATCTGTCTATCCTTCTCCTATTACGTCTCCAGAAGAGGGACGAAATAGAGCATTGGAAGCATATTCAAGTAGGGGTTTTTGAGATATGTCGGTTTTCACGTCCATAGATAATCAACAAAATTTACCTCGGTATTTTAAAAGAGTGTTTGATTTGGTTGGAAAATTAAACTCTGGCAGAGTAGATTTTGTTTTGCCAGATGGGAGAAAGTTTAGGGCTGAGGGGAAATCTCCCGGTCCTGTTGCGGAAATTACTATTCATAACCCTGAAGTTTTTGCTCGTTTAATTCGCGAGGGTGATTTGGGCTTTTCTGACGCATATCTTGACGGATGGTGGACGACACCAGATTTGCAAACTTTTATGGATTTTATCCATGCGGATAATGACGATATGTATGATGGGTTTTCCGGAATAGCAATTGTTCGTGCATGGGAAAAGGCACGGTTTTGGTTTCAGTCGAACTCTAAGCGTCAAGCGCTAAAAAACATAAGCCATCATTACGACTTAGGAAATGATTTTTATAGTTTATGGCTTGATGACACTATGACGTATTCCTCTGCTCTTTTTAATACTGGCCAGGAAAGTTTAGAAAATGCTCAAACTGCAAAATATGCCAGTATGATTGACCAGATGGGTGTGAAGCCTGGAGATCATGTTTTAGAGATTGGATGCGGTTGGGGTGGATTTGCAGAGTATGCAGCGAAAGAAAGAGGTTTAAAAGTTACTGGTTTAACGATTTCTAAAGAGCAATTATTGTATGCTAAAGAAAGAATAAAAAACAAAGGATTAGAAGATAAAGTAGATCTAAAACTACAAGACTATCGAGACGAAACGGGAGTTTATGACGGCGTTGCTAGCATTGAAATGTTTGAGGCTGTTGGAGAGAAGTATTGGCCAATATATTTTGAAACAATCAAACATTGTCTTAAACCTGGCAGACAAGCTACTCTTCAAATAATAACTGTTCATGATGCGCGTTGGGATGTTTACAAGAAGAGCGTTGACTTCATTCAAAAGTATATATTTCCTGGTGGTATGTTGCCTAGCCCGACTGTGCTTAGACAAGAAGTTACCAAGGCTGGACTTCGCGTTCAGCATTCAATTGAATTTGGAAAAAGTTACTCGCAAACCTTACGACGTTGGTTCGACGTGTTCAATGATCAGTGGGATACTATCAATGATATGGGTTTTGACGATCGTTTCCGACGTATGTGGAATTTTTATCTGACCTCATGCGCGGCTACATTTGAAAGTGGTAATTGTGACGTCACGCAAATCACTCTACAAAAACCTGAAAGCAATTGAGTAAGTTGCACCGTTCTAAAATTTTAATTTTTGATTGCTTTTGTTGATGGATATTTTTGTTTTTGGCACCCTTAAATCGGAAACGCTTAGGACCATAGTCTTGGGGCGTGAATTGGCTCCAAAGGATATATGTACAGCCTCAATAAAGGGTTTTTGCGTTTACTGGGCCAAAGAAGGTCCATTTCCTGTAATGGTGCCAAAAGAGGGTTCAGAGGCTCATGGTCTTGTTCTTAAAAACTTAAGTGATGTAGATGTTGAGCGTTTAAATTATTACGAGCTGGGTTTCGATTATGTACTGAGCCCCACATCTGTAGAAACAAATGTGGGTCCGGCTGAAGCTTCTGCGTATTTTTGTAATAATTCTGATATGGCTACTAAAAAATCGTGGAGCTATGATGATTGGTTATCTGATCACTCTGAAGTTCAGTATATTGCTGCTAAAGAATTTCTGGATTTTTTTGATACAAAATACGGTGATACTGCTCAAGCAATGTATAATAAAATATTTAAAAGGGCAGAAGTTTATGCAAATGAAGCTGCTAATCTTTCTAAGGTTATCGAAAATGGTCCTGAAAATAGTATTAACATTCAAGTTGAAAATATCCAGCGTGAGTATTTAGGGTTTTTTGCTTTAAACCAAATAAGCCTTAAGTACTCACAGTTTGATGGAGATATTTCAGAATTAAAAAATAGAGTTATTTTAATGGGTTCAGAGGCGTCTTTAATTCTTCCCTACGATCCAGTTCTTGATAAGGTGCTTTTGGTCGAGCAGTTCCGAATTGGTCCATTTTGTAGAGGTGACAGGGCGCCTTGGGTCTTTGAACCAGTGGCGGGTATAATTGAGGTTGGCGAGACGCCAGAAGAGGCTGCAAAAAGAGAGGTTTTCGAAGAAGCAGGACTTGAGG
>CAXEVV010000041.1:0-13271 GCA_963999845.1 uncultured Rhodobacterales bacterium
GCATGGGTACGCTTATTTCAATCTCATCTGACAATTCCATTAATTATCCCTTCTTAAAAATGTGGAAATTTAATTTAAGTGATCAATTCTGCACTTCACTAGATAGCTTCACACCATCCAAGCTTCTCCAGAAATTATCCAGAAAAACACAGAATGTTTATTAACTATCTTCATCATAGACACCATTCCTAAAATTTTTGCGGACTTGTAGTAACTCTGCCAGTATTGATAGCGAAATTTCTTCTGGCGTAACTGCACCAATATCTAAACCAGCAGGTGCTTTTACTTTTCTAAGATCTGTCTCAGTACAGCCACTTTTCAGCAGCTTAGCTTTCAAAGAAGAAAATTTCTTTTTGCTGCCAACAAAAGAAATAAATGCAGGACGTGAATTTATTGCTGCAGATAATGCCTTCAGATCTTTATTTCCTTGCGTCGCTACGACAGTAACAACTAACGCACCTGAGATATTTGGCTCTGAGTCTTCATTGGCAATTTCAGTAGCCCAACCAAATTGAGGTGCAAGTTTTTTGAGAGCCTCTGCTACCGGTGCTTTACCGTAGATAACGAGTTGATGTGCTGGCGTATAAGGCTCGATGAATATATCAACCGTTCCTTCTGATGGACAACCATTTCTAGATACTTTCTTACCGTCATACTCGTCTCCAACACTAATTCCAATCTCATCAATCGCATCTTGTGGCATTATTGAAATAAGTTGAGGAGACCCAGTTTCTATTGCTGTTATAGTTGCCTTTGCCACTGATGTACGGATACAACCTCCACCAATCCATCCTTTTAAAATTTGTCCATCCGAAGAAACAATAGCCTTTGCACCAGGTTTAGCAGAAGTAGCTCCGGCTGTCCTAATGATCGTAGCGTAGGCAAATGGCTCTCCCGATTCAGTTAGAACCTGTGCAAAGTCCAAAATATTTTTATTTGCATTATCAAAACTATTCATAGCTTTTCTAACTCCAACTCTAGAGAAGCCAAATCGTGCAATGTGTTAGCAGAGGAGAATAAATCGAGATAAGGAAGTGATGCTGCCATAGAGGCCGTGACAGGAGCATAGTCTTGCCAGCCCTTCAAAGGGTTCAGCCAGATTATTTTACAGCCACGTTTTTTTAAATTTTCTAGGCCGTCTACCAGCTCACTCGCACTATTGGAGTCGTAGCCGTCTGACATAATCATAACGACACTCCTGCTATTGACTAAGCGGCGCGCATAAGTTTTTGCAAATTTTTTGATACTGTAACCTATCCTCGAGCCGCCTCCAAAGCCATTTGCAATGAGAGAAAGCTTTTCCATAGATCGCCCAGTATTCTCATCTCGCAATGCATCGGTAACGCGCACAAGCTCAGTATGGAAAACATATGCATCTGTATTATTGTCATTACGCATCAACGCTGAAATAAAAGATAAGAATATTTTTGAATAAACATTCATAGACCCTGAGACATCGCATAACGCAACTATTCTTTTTGCCCGATCTGGTTTAGATTTATGTATTAATTTGAGAGGTTCCCCACCAGTTGAAAGACTTCTGCGAATAGTTTTTCGAAAATCTAGTGATATACCTTTCTTGGCGCATACTAATCTTCGTGATCGCTTATCGCGTAATGCCTTACCAATCCTCGTTGCAACTTCTAATGCATTATCGATATCTTTTTTACTCACAAATTCACGTAAATCTTTTCGCATTTTTGATGCTTCTTTTACCGCAACAAGTTCCCCTTCTTTTGTCTCATTTGAAAATCCAGGATCGTCATCAGGTTCCGTCAAAGATCCGGAAGAGCTGTCAGCATTTTCTTCCGCTTTTTCACCACCTTCTGAAATACTTGTTTTACTACGATTAAAATTATCATTAGAAATTATTTTTTGTTTTACGCGTCCAGAGTCCATCCAATAGCTATCGAACAAATCGTCAAAGCGCGAAGCCTCATCTTGATTGCCAACGCACAAAGGTTTTAGTGAATACCTGACTTCCAACGGATCATTTAAATTTATTTGGGTTAAGATACTTAGTGCTGTTTCAACTTCGGATACCCCTAATTTCAAATCGTTTGATCTTAAATGGGAGAAAAAGCCAACCATTCTGGCAGATGGACCACTATCTTGAGCCGAAAATTTAGTAACTCGGGTCATGCAGCTTGTCCTGCAATGCGCTGTGCAACCTCAGTCGTTATATTCCACTGGTCTGATTTTGTCTTAAGCAATGTAGTCATAGCTGATTGCAGAATTTCAGGATCATGAGATAAATCATTGACGCCAAGACCTATTAGGGCAGCAGAAAAATCCAGCATCTCAGCAATACCAGGTGTCTTTTCTAGTTCCTCTTTTCGCAACTTCTGCACAAAGTCTATGATTTGGGATGCGAGTGTTGAATCTATATCTGGCTGCTTCGCTTTTAAAATATCAATCTCAGTAGAACGGTCAGGATATTCGACATAACTATATAAACAACGTCGCCTCAAGGCGTCAGATAAATCCCTGGTACCATTCGAAGTTAAAATAACAATAGGCTTGGTAACAAAACTTATGGTGCCCAACTCAGGTATCGAAACTTGATAATCGGACAAAATCTCCAACAAATAAGCTTCAAACTCTTCATCTGCCCTATCAATTTCATCAATTAATAATACTGGTGATTTATCTTGGGTAATTGACATGAGGAGTGGGCGTTCCAGAAGAAAATCTTTTGAAAAAACATGTTTTTCAATTTGCTCTCTGGAAATTCCATCATCTGCGGCGGCCCTAATTGAGATTAGTTGTCTCTGATAATTCCACTCATAAATAGACTGGGCTGAGTCTAAGCCTTCGTAACATTGCAACCGAATGAGTTTAGTTGAGCGGGTTTGAGAAAGTGCTCTCGCAAGCTCAGTCTTTCCAACTCCTGCAGAACCTTCCAACAAAAGAGGCCGTTCCAGCGACAAAGCGAGCTGGATTGCAACAACTAAATCATTCGATGCAATATAACTTTGCCTAGCCAATGCAGCTTGAAGCTCTTTCCATTCCATTCTGCTGTCCAATCTAGTGAGGGCTTTTATGCCCTCACTTTATCTTGCTAGCCATGCAATCCAAGGTCATTCGCAGTTTTCCATATACGCCAATGATCGTGAGGCATATGTGATTGACGCAACCCAAAAGCTCTAAATGCATCATGCACAGCATTTGAAAAAGCTGGAACACCGCCTACGTTTGGACTTTCGCCAACGCCCTTAGCACCAATTGGATGATGTGGACTAGGAGTTGTTGTGTGATCCGTTGTGTAGTTAGGTGTTTCCCAAGCTGTTGGTATGAAAAAATCCATAAGTGTACCGGTCTTCACATTACCCATGCTATCATATGCTATTTCTTGACCCATAGCTATTGCGAGCGCTTCCGTCAAACCACCATGAACCTGGCCCTCTATAATCATCGGGTTGATCCGCGTACCGCAATCATCCAAAGCGTAAAACTTACGGATTTCATGCTCACCAGTATCTACATCAATTTCCATCACGCAGATATACGCACCAAAAGGATAGGTCATATTTGGAGGATCGTAGTAACTTACCGCTTCCAGACCAGGCTCAAGACCAGGTATCGCCTGGTTATAAGCTGCAAATGCTATTTCCTTCATTGTTTTAAAACGCTCTGGAGCTCCTTTAACCACAAAACGATCTACGTCAAACTCAACGTCGTCATCATGTACTTCTAACATATATGCAGCAATCATTTGAGCTTTTGCACGAATTTTTCTTCCAGCCATAGCCGTAGCCGCGCCGGCTACAGGTGTTGAGCGGGATCCATATGTACCCAGCCCATAAGGTGCGGTATCTGTATCGCCTTCTTCAATTGTAATCGAGTCTGCCGACAAGCCAATTTCTGAAGCCAAGATCTGCGCAAAAGTAGTTGCATGGCCTTGTCCCTGACTTATTGTACCTAACCTCGCTATTGCAGATCCAGTTGGGTGTATACGTATTTCACAACTATCGAACATACCTAAACCAAGAATATCACAGTTCTTAACAGGTCCAGCGCCAACAATTTCAGTAAAGTGTGTTAGACCAATGCCCAGTAGTTTTCGCGTCTTACCAGCTTTAAAGTCTTCTACGCGCTGAGCTTGCTCATTCCTTAAGTCATCATAACCAACAGCTTTTAAGGCCTTATCCCAAGCTGTGTGATAATCACCACTGTCATACTCCCAACCTAGAGCTGACTTATAAGGAAATTGATCTTTTTTGATAAAATTAATACGCCTCACTTCTGCAGCATCCATATTTAGCTCTATTGCTAAAAGTTCAATCATCCGCTCAATAAAATACGCTGCTTCAGTCACTCGGAAAGAGCACCTATATGCAACGCCACCTGGTGCTTTATTAGTATAAACACCGTCCACAGATAAATATGCTGTGGGGATATCATAAGAGCCAGTACAGATGTTCATAAAACCCGCTGGAAATTTTGTTGGGTCAGCACAGGCGTCAAAACCGCCATGATCTGCTGTTGTATGACACCATAGACCAGTGATTTTCCCTTCTTTTGTCGCACTTATTTTACCTTTCATCCAGTAGTCTCTGGCAAAAGCGGTAGTCATTAGGTTTTCCATGCGATCTTCAACCCATTTCACCGGAACTCCAGTTACTATAGACGCAACGACTGAACAGACATAACCGGGATAAGCGCCCACTTTATTTCCAAATCCGCCTCCGATATCTGGAGAAATTACTCGTATGTTATGCTCTTCCAAACCCGAAATCAGGCTGACCACGGTTCGTATTGCATGCGGTGCTTGAAATGTTCCATATAGTGTTAACTTACCATTCACTTTGTCCATTGACGCTACACAACCACAAGTTTCCAAAGGACAAGGGTGTGTTCGATGGTAATAAACCATTTCTTCAGCGACTACATCTGATGCATCAATCACTTGTTCCGTTGCTTCCTTTTCGCCTACTTCCCAAGTAAAAATGTGATTATGATGCTTCCGAGGACCATGCGCGCCATCAGCTTTGGGATCCAAATCTTCGCGTAAAACCACGTCGGACTGCAGTGACTCAAATGGATCCACTAATACAGGCAGTTCTTCATACTCGACTTCAACTAACTCTGCACCATCTGCAGCAATATATCGGTCTTTAGCAACAACGTAAGCAACTTCTTGACCTTGGAATAGCACTTTTCCATCGGCCAAAACCATTTGCTTATCACCTGCCAACGTTGGCATCCAATGCAGACCAAGAGGTTCTAAATCCTTTGCTGTAAGTACAGCTACAACACCATCGAGAGCCATTGCCGCGTCGGTATTAATAGATTTTACCCGAGCATGAGCATATGGCGATCGTACGAAATCACCATGTAGCATTCCAGCTAATTTAATGTCGTCGACGTAATTACCCTTACCCTGAGTAAATCGTGCATCCTCGACGCGCTTTCTGGAGGAACCTAATCCTTTGAGGTTAGCTTTTCGTTCATTTCTATCTGGCGTCATATCGTTCATTGTGCGGCCTCCTTAGCACTGTTCATTTCACTAGCCGCAGCCATAATAGATTTCACAATATTTTGATAACCTGTACAGCGGCAAAGATTTCCAGCCATTCCAAACCGAACCTCTTCTTCGGTTGGAGTGGGGTTTTCTTCGAGTAATTTCGCTGCTCGAGTAATCATTCCTGGTGTGCAATAACCACACTGTAGACCGTGATGCTCACGAAAGGCCTCTTGCAAAACATGCATGTTATCTGGTGTTCCCATACCTTCGATAGTCGTTAAATCGGCGCCGTCTGCTTGTGCAACGAAAACAGTACAAGATTTAACTGACTTTCCATTCATAGTAATAGTACAGGCGCCACAATGCCCCGTCTCACACCCCACGTGCGGGCCGGTTAGATTAAGTCTTTCTCTAAGCGCATGAACCAACAATTCTCGCGGCTCTGCTGAAAATTCATGATCTTCGCCGTTAACGTTTAATTTTATTTCCATTTTTCCTGACATTATTTCTCTCCCTAAGCCCGTTCCCAAGCACTTCTAATCGCCCTTGTAAGCACCATAGAGGCAGCGTGTTTTTTAAACTCAACTGGCCCTCTATTGTCATCCGCAGGATCTATAGCTTTAATCATTCCATTTACTGCTTTTTTGATATCATCTGACGTTACCGAAGTTCCAACTAAGCTGTCGGACGCATCTGTACAGAAAACTGGGGTGTCGCTTAAATTCGTCATAGCTATCGATGCTTCTTTGCAGACTGAGCCATCTCTGGAAATAATTACTGCAGCTGCGGCAGTGGCGTAATCTCCAATTTTTCTCTTTTGCTTTTCGTACGCGTAGCCGCCTTTTGGCGCATCAAAAGTCACTGCAACCAGCACTTCATCATCCTCTCGCTCCGTCATGTATGCTCCCTGATAAAAATCGCGAGCCTTCACTTCCCGCTCACCATCTGGGCCTCGCAATATAAATGATGCATCTAGACACTGCATTAGACCAGGCATGTCGTTGCCCGGGTCTCCATTAGCTACGTTTCCTCCGACTGTCCCCATGTAGCGAACTTGCGGATCAGCAATCTGTAGCGACGCTTCCTTCAAAATGGGAGCCGCAGAGGCCAGAGAAATATCGTTGATAATATCTGATTGTGTTGCCATTGCGCCAATCCGAACTTTCGAACCCACTTCAATCCCAAACAACTCTGTAATATTTTGTAAGTCGATTAAATGCGGAACTTCAGCCATCCGAAGTTTCATCAAAGGGATTAGGCTGTGCCCTCCCGCTATTACCCGAGCATCATCCCCATGTTCTTGCAATAAGGATATAACACCATCTAAATTTTGTGGTCTGTAATAATCAAATGCTGCTGGAATCATTTTTATGTCCCCCTTGAATCCAATTGGAGAAGGATCTCTGAAGATCAGACAAAGTTCTTCTTTTAATTAATAGTTACCGCATTTTTTGCACGAAATGCGCCCTATTTCGCGCCAATGGCTCCAGGTGTCGTGATTATTGCTGCTTGAGCCGCTTTGAGCTGTGATCTACTAACGGGTATTTTAGGTGCTGTCGGAGTTCCAAATACACAGTAACCCTTATCTTTTAGACGCTCAAAACGATCCACCTTTACAGGATTCACAATGTAGCTGCGGTGAACTTTGATAAATCCAACATTTTCAAGTCTTCGAGCTACTTCAGTGATGGGCCAAACACAAAAATATTTTTCTTTTTCGGTATATACTTGCGAATAGTGACCATCTGCTCTGATTGCCAATACATCTTTTAACGCTATAAAAATCTTAGTACCATCTCGTTCACACGGAATATGCTGGTTGTCTAATTTTATTTCACCATCTAATATTTTCTCGTGCTCCATACCTTTAGAAAATAAAACATTAGGGGTCAGAAAGGTAGCGCTGACCCACAAAAATAAACATAGAATAATAAAACTTGATAATACTACTATGACTGCAAGCGTTTCATTACTTATCAACGGTCCAAATTCTGAACTTTTCGAAACTTCCACAAACTTAGTATTAACTATGGCAAGAAAGTGAACTGAAACCACTGAAATACCAAAACACAAAGTTGCGAAAAATATATTGCGGTTATTACGCTCTTTGTAGGCAACCCAGAAAGCGACAATACAAGAAAACAATGCCACAATCGAAGACAAAAATAATCCCTCTATAGTGTAAACCGGTTTACACAATTGCAGTCCTGCCATTCCAATGTAGTGCATTAGAAGTATTCCAGTCCCTACTATACAGCCGGCTAGAACTATATTTAACGAGGTTCTAACGAAGAAATGTAAAATCATTAGTGCAACTGCAACAACCAGTATGGCTATTAATGCTGATGCTAATGTTATTGCGGCATCATAAAACACCATTACAGGGAGGCTTAAGCCCAACATGGCAACAAAATGCATAGACCAAATACCACCGCCGAGAGCTACTGCAGCCATTGAAACAGATAATTTTCTCTGGAATAGGGTTTTTTCTGACAGATTTTGGGTTAATGTGAATCCGGTAAAGCCCGATACAACGGCCAAAAAAAGCGACAAAATAACCAGTGTTTGGTTATGTGAATAAGACAAATAATCCATGCAACATTCTTTAAGCTAGCAAAATCAGCTGGCACTACATTGTTTTCCTACACAAAGGAAATATGCCTTCAACACCTTAAAGATATACCAACCAGCTCAAAGGGCAAACTTATTTTCAAAATTAACTAGCGGTGCTGTTTAAATTTTCGTCCAACAGTCTAAATCCGGTTGATGGCAGATGTTAGAACGAAGAAAATTCTTACTTTTATCGAATTAATGCTCACTTCTTTTTCACCAAAGGTGAAAGGCACAACTTTAATATATGCTATTTTTTACGGAATAATTTGCCATCTTACTTTTGCAATTGCTGTTATTGCCATGATTTATCATATGTTCTACGGCATGCAAAAAAGCTTTGGAAATTTCGAAGGCACTTTAGCAATAATTGCTAATGGTGCATTAATCATACAATTCCCACTAGTACATTCATTTCTTTTATCGAAACGAGGCCAAAAACTTCTTAACTTTCTTGGGCCGAAAAACGTAGCTCGCAGCCTGGCAACAACAAGCTTCACGATTATAGCTTCGATGCAGTTATTATTTTTATTTATGTTTTGGTCACCTAGCAAAATTGTATACGAAATGCCCTATGAGTTTTTGGGATACATATTACCAATACTTTATTTCATCTCTTGGATACTTTTGATTATTGCAACCGTAGATGCTGGTTTGGAAGTCCAATCTGGAGCACTCGGATGGGTCTCAGTTTTGGCGAATAGGAAGCCCATATTTCCACCTCTACCGACAAAAGGCCTCTATAGTATGATTAGACATCCAATTTACGCATCTTTCTTTCTTGCAGTAATAACCGTCCCAAGTTGGACTGCTGACCAACTTGTTGTTTCACTAATTTTGGGTGCATATTGTATATTTGCCCCAATCTTGAAAGATCGTAGACTGATGAAACGCTATGGTGATGAATATCTGAAGTATAAGAATATTACACCATACATGATCCCCGTTAAAAATATAAAAAACACCTAAAGCTCTAATAAATTAGCCTGATGTTTTAAAATTTTGAGTAATGGTAACTTGGTGCCAATGGAGCGAAAAAATAGAATTAGGCCAAATATTTTTCGCTGAATGAAAATGAAATCTGACCCAAGAACTGAACTCGGTATTAAATCAAAATATAAGTTTAGATTTTCCTGTACAATCAATTGAAAGACTTTTGATTTTTGAAAATCAAAAGTCTCATCTTTGGATAGTTCATTAATAGTAACAGAAATTATATTCTCTAAAAACTTTGTACCTGCCATTGATGTTTCTTGAGGTATAAAATTCTTTTCCTGAAGAAAGCTCTTTATGCAATTTAAATCCAGGCTCAATGCGACGGACAGTAATTCTTTGTATAATCTATATGTGTCCTCAGATACCCGACAACATGCCCCAAAATCTAAAATACAGATTGATTTTCCGCCCCTATTCAAAAGGAAGTTGGCTAAATTAGGATCGGTCTGGACCATTTTGAAATTAAAAATTTCGTTAAACAAAAGTTCAATAAGGTTTAACGAAATTTCATCTCTTGCCGACTGATCGAACTCCATAATATTCGATAGTTCTCGTCCTTCGAGGAATGACATAGTAAGAGTTTGATCAGTTGATAATTTATTATATACTTTCGGCACGTGTATGACTTTAGAGCCGTTCAAGAAACCTGAAAAAAGATTTATGTTTTCAGCCTCTAATTCATAATTAGTCTCCCTTTTTAGTAAATCACCACATTGAGAGAGATAATGTTCCAGAGGAAAATTTTCAGGTAACATACCAGAAGTTTTCATAATAAATTTAAGGGTAGCCAAGTCGCTATCTATTGACTGCTTAACTCCAGGAAATTGAACCTTTATTGCAACTACCTCACCAGATTTTAACGTTGCTTTATGTACTTGCCCAATAGAGGCTGCAGCAAATGGCCTAACATCAAAATATTTGAAATGTTTTAACCAGTCATCTCCCCAATTATGATTGAGCACTTTTTTCAACTGACTGGGTGTCATGGAATATCCAGAAGATTGTAGCTGTGCGAATATTGCTGCCAAGTCTGGCGAAAGAATGACAGTTTCGTCTAGAGATAATAATTGCCCAAATTTCATAGCTGCACCGCGTAAGTTTTTTAGTGTGTCAACTGTTGCAGTCACATTTTTTTTCGAAATTAAAGCAGACTTGAGATCTGGCCTTTTCACAGAAAATAGATCCGACATTAAGCTTTGAGAAGTATTTATGCCTAGTCGCAGCAGCAGCCCAGCAGAAAGCGTTGTGCGCGCCATCGAACTTATTGGCAAACGCTTTGCATTTTCTTTTTCTGAAAGATTTTTCACCTAAAATTCCATTGCAAATCGTTAAACTGTTCAATTTATATTTAGCTGCAAAAACTGAAAGTCGACTACTACGAGAGAAAATAGTAAAACACATAAATTTAAACTTAATAATCAAATGAAACATAACTCTTGAAAATGATAAAAGAGTGCATAGCTCAAACAGGTAATCAGGAGACTAGAATGAGTAATTATACGCAAACATTTGAGGCCGATACGGGTAAAATATTAAACATTGTTATAAATTCACTGTATTCAGACAGGGATATATTTCTAAGAGAACTCTTATCCAACGCATCAGATGCGATACAAAAGCGAAAATTCTTAGGCCAAACAGATCCAGCTGTTTTGAATAACGAAATTGATAACATTGAAATAGTTGTTAACAAAAAGAAAAAAATAATTGAAATTACTGATACCGGTATCGGCCTTACCGATGCTGAGCTGGCTGAAACGTTGGGAACAATTGCAAAATCAGGAACGTCAGCTTTTTTACAAGAATTGGACGGAGAGGAAAGCTCAAAGGACGCAGCAAAAACGTTAATTGGGCAGTTTGGCGTTGGTTTCTATTCAGCCTTTATGGTCGCAGATAAGGTGGAAGTGGTAAGTAGAAAAGCCGGCACTTCCAAATCAAGCATTTGGGAAAGTGATGGGCAAAGCGGGTTTTCAATAAATAACTCAGAGGATGAGCAAGTTGTTGGAACTAAGATAATCTTGCATTTAAAAAAAGACGCAAAAGAATTCGCAACCACCGACAAAATCAAGAGCTTGATAAAAAAGTATTCTGATCACATTAGCGTTCCAATAAATATTAAAGAAGCAGACGGAGAAATTGAGCAGGCAAACAGTGCGACAGCAATATGGACAAAGGCAACCTCCGAAATTTCAGATGAAGAGTACAAAGAATTTTATAATTCAACTTTTGGAACTTTTGACGAACCGTTTGCAACTCTTCATAATAAATCTGAAGGCACATTAGAATTTACTAATCTCCTCTTCATTCCAAAAACGGCGCCGTTTGATCTTTTTGATCCAGAACGAAAAACAAAGATAAATCTCTATATAAACAGGGTCTTTATTAGTAATGACCTGGAAGGGGTTATACCAACTTGGCTTAGGTTCATTAAAGGCATCCTAGACACCACAAGCTTAGACCTAAATGTCAGCCGTGAGATGGTGCAAAATAATCCAGTACTAAAGAAAATTTCTAAGTCCCTCACAAAACGCGTTCTTTCAGAACTAAAGAAAAGATTGAAAAAAGATGAAGTAGCATACGATGCGTTTTGGGAGCAATTTGGAAAAGTACTAAAGGAAGGCTTGTATGAAGATATCGAAAATAAGGACAAAATTGCAGAAATTATAAGGGTACGCTCGTTCAAGGAGGATAAATTAATCACACTCCAAAGCTACCTTGATTCTATGATTGACGGTCAGGATAAGATTTATGTTTTAACCGCTGACACACTTGAACAGGCACAGTCCAGTCCACATCTCGAGGGCTTCAAGGCTCAGGGTATCGATGTTTTATTAATGACAGATCCAATAGACGCGTTCTGGACTTCTCAAATGAAAAGTTTTCAAGAAAAGGATTTCCTGTCAATTTCACGAGAGAAATACGATATTTCAAAACTTGGTGAAGTGAAAGATGAAGACGGCGAGGATAATGAAAACACCGATGAAGTTTATTCACCAATCATAAAAGAGTGCCTAGGCGATTTAGTAGAAGATGTAAAAGCTTCCAAAAATCTTATAGATAGCCCAGTCCGCCTGGTGGCAGGTGAAGGCGGTTTAGATTTTAACTTAGAAAGAATCCTGAAAGCTCAAAACCCCGAGTTTGAAGGTAGTAAAAAAGTATTAGAAATTAATCTTACGCACAAGTTAATAAAAAAGTTGCCCGCGCTTTCTTCTGAGACACAGAAATCTTTATGTCGAGTATTATTTGAACAAGCACGGATTCTTGATGGAGAGATGCCATCGAATAGCCTACAGTTTTCTAAAGATTTAATCGCACTGGGTTTGAAGGTTGAATGAGCAAGCAGGCAGTCAATACAAATTATGCTTTTAAGCTCCCTTTTAGATTAAGAGGCTATTGAAAATTTTGGAATTGCAGCAAAATTATTAACTCCGAACCAGCTTTCGAATGTTTCTATCATTTTTTGGGAACCCTCTATTTGAAGAGTGCCCGCTTTACTCTCAGTAGCGAGCGGGCTTTCCCCTAACCATACTTTTGTAAGTGAAGAAAGACTCGTTTCAATGTAGAGATCTACGTCTAAACTTGGGTCCAGATAACCAACATCTGGCCTTTCTTTACCATCGAAAATAAACCACCAATTGGATGTTTTCTTGGGCACATCCGTTATATTAATTTGTAAGACCGCAGAGTTCATTGGAAAGTATTCCATACGTAGATTTCTTCGAATATCCCAAATTAGTAAGTTTTCTTTCGCACTATCAAGATTGTGTCTCATATCTATCCAGCGCTTACCCCAACTACCAATTGCGTTAATGACATCAAAAAGCTCAATCCCAGCTTGGGTTAAAACATACTCAGATTTACGAGAGCCCATGGGGCTTTCTACGCGTTTTAGAATACCGTGCCATTCTAGCTCTTTTAAACGTTTGGAGAGTAGCGTAGGGGACATCTTAGGCACTCCCTTGCGTATATCATTGAAATGTTTTGAGCCCAGACATAACTCACGTACAATTAACAAAGTCCATCGAGACTCTAAAACCTCCGCCGCCATAGCAACTGAGCTGAACTGCCTGTAATGAGAACCCATCTCCAAACCTCCTAAAAGAAGACTTCATTAATACCCTGTAAGAGAAAAGTTAAAACTTTACTTCAACATCAATTACGTTGGGTTAATAAAAATTTGCCTAAATTTTAATCGGTT
>CAXEVV010000042.1:0-13187 GCA_963999845.1 uncultured Rhodobacterales bacterium
TTTTCTGCTATGGCGATAGCCGGCAGAGAGCTGGGTAAAACAATACCAACTTTCGAAATTATGATGTACCGGAGCATAATCGGTTTTTTTATAGTGGTGGCAATCGGTCAATATTCCGGAACTTTAAATGGAATAAAATTTACACATACTTTATCTCATATTGGGAGAAATATAGCCCATTTTACTGGACAGAATTTATGGTTTTTTGCTGTTACAGTGGCCCCGTTAGCCCAAGTCATCGCACTAGAGTTCACATTTCCTTTATGGGTAATACTTCTTTCACCAATATTTCTTGGTGAAAAACTTACAAAACTGCGTGTAATAACAGCTGTGCTAGGGTTTTTGGGGGTACTTATAATTACAGCACCGTGGTCGCAAGAATTAAGTTACGGGATTATTGCTGCAGCCCTATCAGCCGTAGGTTTTGCTGGTTCTGTGATTTTTACAAAGCGCTTAACTAAATATGAAACTACGATTCATATTCTTTTTTTCATGACCCTTATTCAAATAGTTTTTGGTTTTATTTGTAGTGCATATGATGGAAAAATTACTGGGTTAACCTTGGCTGATTTACCTTTTATTACTATTATCGGGATTTCAGGATTAATCGCTCACTATTGTTTAACAACTGCTTTAACATTAGTGCCTGCTGCTGTTGTTTCACCACTAGAATTTATTAGGTTGCCAATAATCGCTGTCCTTGGCTTCATTATATATCGCGAACCGGTAGAGATGACTTTAATAATCGGAGCTTTGTTAATTTTTGTCTCAAACTACACAAATATCATTTCTGAAAGTAAACGTTCAAAGGCAGGATAAATATTACGTTTCTCAATAATGTTTTTTTATTTTTACGAATTGCCGTTGATCTTAGTAATTCGCGCTTGATTAACTCGTAGTATAATTTAATTGGAGTTAAGTTGTGTTTAATTTATGGAGCAGATTTTGGAAAATTCAGACATAGCTGATTGGGTAGGCAATAAAAGCACCTCGACTGGTTGTTTAGATATAATGAATGCTAAACTAATCAACTCAACCATTGGAAAGAATCCAAATAAGAGTTTTAAAAAAGGCGATGCTCTACCGCCATTGTGGCATTGGTTTGCATTTCCATCTCCTACACATCTAGATCAACTTAGTGAAGATGGGCATCCAAAGCATGTAGGTTACATTCCACCCCAGAATTTGACACGCCGAATGTGGGCAAGTGGTTCATTAACCTTTCACTCTGACTTAAAAGTAGGAGAAGAAATTACGAAGGATACAACTCTGCTTGATATAAAAGAAAAAAAATCTCAGTCCGGTGAAATGGTATTTATTACTTACGAGCACAAGTTAAGGAATTCTAATAAACTAGCAATAACCGAAACACAGAATATTGTGTATCTACAAGCCTCAGATACTTTTAACCCACCAAAGAAAAAAGATGTGCCGAAATCAGATTATCCCATCAAGAAAATAGCCATATCTAACCCACTTCTTTTCAGGTTCTCTGCATTAACGTACAATGCGCATAGAATTCACTATGATCTAAAATATGCACAAGAGGTTGAGAAATACCCTCATTTAATTGTGCATGGACCATTACAGGCACTATTTCTAATGCAATACGCGACGGTTTTGCTCAATTCCACACCAAGAAAGTTTACATTTCGGGGGGTACATCCAGCATTTGCGGATAATCCAATGGAGTTAGTGGCAAAAACAGACAATGACAACCTTACTCTGTACACAACGGCCAATGGTCATCAATGTATGGAGGCGACCGCCTCATGTGAGAAAAATGATGAATAATATCCTATCTGGTTTACGAATTATAGAAAGCTCTGCTTTTGTTGCTGTTCCGATGGCCGGTATGACTTTAGCTCAAATGGGTGCTGAAGTTATAAGGTTTGACAGGCTCGAAGGAGGCTTAGATGCGCGCCGCATGCCCTATGCGCCGAGTGGAAGTAGTTTGTTTTGGTCTGGAATGAATAAAGGTAAAAAATCGATTGCGGTCGATATGAAAAGTCCAGATGGAAAAGAATTGATTTCTAATTTAATTACCGCCCCTGGAAAAGACGCCGGCCTATTTTTAACAAATTTAAAGGTTCGTGGCTGGTTAGATTATGAAACATTATCTAAAGTTAGAAGTGACATAATTATTGTTACTTTAACAGGTGATAGACACGGAAAGCCTCAAGTTGATTATACAGTCAATCCGGCGCTAGGCATACCTGATATCACCGGTCTTGAGGGCAGTACTGATCCAGTGGCTAATGCCATCCCAGCATGGGATATGATTGCAGGAAATATGTGTGTGTCATCTTTACTGGCAGCTGAACGGTACAGATTAAGACATGGAGTTGGTCAGGATGTAGAGATAGCGCTTAAAGATGTCGCATCTGCAGCTATCGGTCATCTCGGAATGATTGCTGATACCACTTTAAACACGGATGATCGGACGAAAGCGGGAAACTCGCTTTATGGGGCATATGGCAAGGATTTTTTGTGCGCAGACGGTAACAGAGTAATGATTATTGGCTTAACTTCCAGACAGTGGACAGGTATTGTTAAAGCTACCGATACTGCGGAACAGTTTAAACAATTGGAAATGCAAAATAATATCAACCTGCAGGACGAGTCGATTAGATGGAAGTGGCGCCATGCAATTACAGAAATAATAGAACCGTGGTTTAAAACAAGAAAAGTCGAAGATTTTGCCAGCGATTTTGACAAAACGGGTCTTACTTGGTCTGTTTTTCGTTCAGTTCGGGAGGCTTTAAATTCTGACCCAGATTTGACAGAAGATAATCCACTCTTTAAAAAAATCCTGCAACCAGATGCTGGGGAATTTCTAGTTCCAAAGCATCCAGCAAATTTTTCAAAAGTAGAAAATTCTGATCCAACGGCTGCTCCTATTCTCGGTGAACATACCGAAGAAATATTGGGAGATGTCTTAAATCTTTCAGATATTGAGGTTTCTAATTTATTCGACACTGGAGTTGTTGCAAGTCCAACTTTCCATAAAAATAAATGAGTTCAAAATCCAAAATAATCGAATCCTTATTGGTAGAGTTTTTATATCTTAGCTTGGTATTTATATTTCGCATGAGTAATAATTCAGTCAGAAGAAAAAGTTGCCTTACTAATGGGACTTGATTCAAATTTAACAGGCGACATACCAATGCTGGTGGCACTTATTATCCTTTTTATAGGCCTTTATTTTCGTGGTCTTGTTTTATGGATTTCCTTAGCTATTGCCCTGCTTTATCTGTATATTTTCGATAGAGAGAGTATAATTACACTTGTAATTTATGGGTTTACTGCAAGTTTATTGATTGCCGGTTACTTAAGGATAAGAAAAGGTCTGACACTCTCTGCTAAACCCGAGAATGAAAATCAATTCGATTTAGTTATAGATGCAAATAACTTAATTGGGACGGCTAACTGGGATTTAAAAGTTTTTTTAAAATTCATCAATGAGCTGGAGCGCGATGGTTTTAAAACCTACCTATTTTTCGATCATAGCATTATCCGCTTACTGCGTGAAAAAGGCTTGATTACCGAGGGAGAAACAGTCCCGATGACAATTTGTAGGGTATTAAATCGGAACCGCCATAATGTTACAGTATCAAAAAAAGGACACAAGGCTGACAGTCTGTTAATTAAGTATGCAGACAGAAACAAAACTACAGTTTTAAGTAACGATAAATTTAACAAGCTTGAAGACCGTTTTTATACACAGTCAGCTACTAGATTAAGAAACGAGGGCTTAATAAAAAGAGTATCCCTAATAAACGGGGCATTGACCATAATGTGAGGTCAAAACTGAAAAAGGGAAAGTTTACCCTAACGGAAGACGTTTTTCCGCTAAATTGGCAAACCAACTGCAGCCAAAAGGTAATGCCTCATTATTAAAGTCATATGATGGATTGTGCCAACTAGCAGATGGTCCATTACCTAAAAATATAAATGCTCCCGGACATCCTGCTAACATTTCTGAAAAATCCTCACCCGCCATTATTGGATCTATGTCAGTTTTAATATTATTAGCTCCGACAACCGCTTCGGCTGCCTCGATAGCAAATTCTGTATTTTTAAGGTAGTTATCAGTGACACTAACGCCAAATTCATATCTTACATTTACTGTACAGCCGTAGGCGTCCGCCGTGGACTGAGCTGTTTTTTTAATACTATCAGGCATTTTTTGTCTTTCAACTTCATTTAAAAACCTTGTGGTACCAGTAATTCTAACGGAGTCTGGAGTGACATTGTGTGCCATAGTATCAGTACTCAAGCCAGTGACTGACAAGACAACCGCTTGCAAGGCAGATATCCGCCTAGAAACAATTTGTTGCAAAGCCAGAACGATAGCCGAACTAGCTAAAGTTGTATCGTTTGAAAAGTGCGGTAATGCAGCGTGCCCCCCTTTCCCTTCGACTATGATTTCAAAAAAATCTGAAGCAGCCATAAGGGGTCCTGACTTGATAGCGAATTCGCCCACCTTTAAATTAGGCAAATTATGTAAACCATAGATTTCCTCAATATTCCAATCGCTTATCAGGCCATCGTCAACCATAGCCTTAGCTCCGCCCCCTCCTTCTTCGGCAGGTTGAAATGCCAGTACTACTGTTCCGTCAAAATTACGGGTTTCACATAGATATTTTGCAACGCCTAGAAGAATAGTGGTGTGTCCATCATGCCCACATGCATGCATTTTATTTTCAATTTTTGATTTATATGAGAAATTATTCATCTCTGAAACCGGCAAAGCATCCATATCGGCCCTAAACCCAATTGCTCTTCCTGAATCTCTTTTTTGACCATATATTTCTGCAACTATACCACTTTTTCCTATTTTTGTTTTTATTGAATTAACTCCAAATTCATTTAATAATTCAATAATTTTTGCTGTGGTCCGCGGAAGATCAAATTGAAGCTCTGGATATTCATGAAAATCGTGTCTCCAGGTAACCATCTCATTTTGTAAGTCAGCAAAGCGATTTTTTATAGGCATTACACCGTCCATAATTAATTATTTAATTGTAAATAGTAGATGAAGATAAATAGTATCTCGTATAACAAGTTAAACCTAAAATAGATTTTGTACAACAAAGATAGAATTTCATGCCCTTACACATTGAAACACCACTTATTGTCTCTGATATCCTAAGCGATTTAGTCAATAAAGACATTAGGCTCAAACTAGATGCTTTACAGCCATCTGGATCTTTCAAAATTAGAGGTATTGGTTTTGCATGTGAATACTTTGCCCGTAGAGAGGCAAAATCTTTTTTGTCTTCGTCTGGTGGAAATGCTGGAATGGCGGTGGCTTATGCAGGAAAAAAACTTGGCATTCCTGTAAAAGTTATAGTCCCAGAGACAACGAGTGCTCGGTCGATCTCCTTGCTGAAAAAAGATAATGCTGAAGTTATTGTACACGGAAGTTCTTGGTTGGAAGCAAATGAATTGGCCCAGTCTCTTTTGAATGATGAGACAGCGTTTATTCATCCATTTGATGATGAGTTATTGTGGTCTGGTCATTCAACTATTATTGACGAGGTTCGGGCTACAGATTTCAAGCCTGATCTTATAATACTTTCTGTTGGTGGTGCTGGCCTTTTGGCTGGGGTGATAAAGGGTTTGTTAAATAACAAATGGGAAGATACTCCAATTATGGCGGTTGAAACCTTCGGAGCGGCTTCACTAAATAATTCATTGAAGAAAGGAGAAACAGTGGAGTTGGATAAAATATCCAGTTTAGCGACTTCCCTTGGAGCTAAAAAGGTAAGCGAAGGTGCATTCAAACTTGCCTTTGCGCATAATGTTAAAAGTGTTTTAACATCTGACTTAGATACACTATTAGCTTGTGAAAATTTTCTTTCAGACCATAAAATTTTAGTTGAACCAGCGTGTGGCGCGGCTCTATCTCCTATTTACAATCAGTTGGAAGAGCTTGAGGCGTTTAGCAAAATTTTAGTAATAATTTGTGGAGGCTCTACTATGTCAATTGATGATATACGGGAAGGAATAAAATCTCTAGAGAGATGAGCCCAGCAATTTTAGCCTAAATATAAAAGTAGTGTCGCTTTATGCCCCAAAGCGATCAAAATTTTCACTTTTCTATTTCTCATTCAGGTAATCCATCTTAACCAGGTTTTTTTCTACTGCGCTTGGGAAAATGAAATCACTTAATCGCGATAACTCCAAGTTAACACGTTGATCAAATTTTTTTGAATACCAATTTAGAAGATCAAGTTCTTCAGATTTGAGACTGTAAGGATCATTCGCAAAGCTAATTAAAACTGGTTTGATTATTGCTTGAAAAAAAAGTTCAGATTCTATCACCATTCTAATGATAACGACTATACTGATTTTTTTTTAGGAAAATTTAGAAATTTAACTTTCTTTTTAAATGATAGACTGCTCATAGTAGTGCCCTTTTCATTGTGTTTAAGATGAACTTTCATTCAAATATTCTTATGATTGCGCAAACATTTTAAAGTTTGCGCTAACAAGTCAAACTGGCTGTTTCCATATTTTATTTCTTACGATACAGACTGTAGATATTGCTGCATATGGAGCAGAAATGGCAAATACTTTTGGTTTATATAACCCTAACTCAACCTTAAATGATCAAGGGATTAAAAATTATCGGAGCGTATTTTTTAATTTGAACGAAGCCGAACTTTTTGAGGCCGCCATACAAAGATCTGAAGGAGTCGAAGGTATAGGAGGGTCACTTCTTGTAAAAACCGGTAAATTTACCGGTAGATCCCCAAATGATAAATACATTGTGTTCTCAAAATCTTCTGAACATGAAATTTGGTGGAACAATAATGCTCAAATGAAAGCTAAGCATTTCGATCGACTTCACGCTGATATGTTAGATTTTATAAATGATAAAGAATTATTTGTTCAGGATTTATACGCAGGCGCAGATCCAGATCATAGAATAAATATTCGGGTGATTTCGGAACTAGTTTGGCATAATTTATTTATGAGACACTTGTTAATTAAACCTGATCCATCTGATCTGAATAATTTTTATAGTGATTTTAACATTATTAATATTCCAAGTTTTAAGGCTAGTCCCAAAAAGCACGGTTGTAGAAGTGAGACAGCAATCGCAATAAATTTAGATGCAAAACTGGTGCTAATTGCCGGTACCGAATACGGCGGAGAAAATAAAAAAGCGGTATTCACCATCTTGAACTATCTATTACCCAAAAAGGGTGTTCTCCCAATGCACTGTGCTGCGAACCGAGTATCAGACCGCTTCTCGGCATCAGCTATTTTTTTCGGTCTATCTGGAACGGGTAAGACTACTCTATCGACCGATGGAAAACGTGTACTGATAGGTGATGACGAGCATGGTTGGTCAGATAACGGACTGTTTAATTTTGAAGGTGGCTGTTACGCCAAAACATTCGGTTTATCTGCAGAAACAGAACCTGAGATATTTGCCACAACCACTAAATTTGCAACCGTTATTGAAAATATGGTCTATGACGAAGAAACTAAGAAATTAGATTTTTTTGATAGCAAACTTACAGCAAATATGCGGGCGGCATATCCGATGCATTATGTAACCGGATCAGCTATTGATGGATTAGGAGAGCATCCTAAGCATCTGATTATGCTTACTTGTGATGCTTTTGGTGTGTTGCCTCCGGTCGCTTCTCTTTCCGCTGAACAAGCGATGTATCATTTTTTATCAGGCTTCACATCCAAAGCTGTAGGTACTGAACGAGGTGTGGTGGAGCCTGAGCCAACCTTTTCTCCTTGTTTTGGAGCTCCCTTTTTGCCTCTCAAGCCAGAGATATACGGTGATATTCTTAAGCGAAAAATAATAGACAGTGGAACAAGATGTTGGTTAGTGAATACTGGTTGGACAGGAGGCCCTTATGGAATTGGGAGCCGTATGCCAATAAAAGCTACGAGAGCAATACTTGAGACATTATTAAGTGGTGAACTTGATAATACTGAATTTCGTAAAGATTATAATTTTGGTTTTACTGTGCCCATGGCTATTAAGGGCGTAGACAGGTCTCTGTTGAACCCAAGAGACAATTGGAAAAATTCGGTTGAATATGATAAAGCTGCTGTTAAATTGGTTAAACTTTTTGAAGAAAATTTCGCACAACACTTTACGCTAATAAAGCAAAAAGATAAGGCAGTCTTTCCCAATTAGCCAGACTCCCTTGCCCTTTTTGATGTGTCAAATATTTATGGCGTCACTATATTCTTTATGTATAAACGGCTAATGGAACGTTTTTCAGCAGACTCTTTTTCAGGCGCAAAGTTAAACATATACCAAGCTATGCCTACAAACAGACCGAAGGCTGTTGTGCATATTAGCCATGGCATGGCTGAACATGCGAAAAGATATGCATGGTTCATGCAGGTTATGAAGGAATCAGGATACGCAGTTTATGCTCACGACATCCGTGGGCATGGTTACACTTACGCGAAGAATTCTAGCAAAGGGCATTTCGCAGATAAAAATGGATTTGATCAACTTTTGCATGACCTCGATTTCGTTATAGATTTAATGAAGCAGGATCATCCTAATATTCCTATTTTTTGTTTTGGTCACTCACTTGGATCTATACTTCTATTTAGATATGTAACCCACGCTTACCATAGAATAAATGGTATTGCGTGTTGGAATAGCGGTATTGAAACAAATCTTTTAGCGATGATTGGTAGAATTATTCTGTCCACGGAAAGGAAGTTTCTGCATCCAAAAAAACGAAGCAACTTCGCGTGGATTTTAACATTTCAAAGTTGGGCTAATAAAATAAAAAATAAGAGGACAAATTTTGATTGGCTCTCACACGATAAAGCTCAGGTTGATAAATACATTGACGACAAACTATGTGGGTTCGACGTTTCTCTTCAGTCATGGCTGGACATAGCTGAAGCAGTCTTTTACTCCAATCAAAACCTTTCTAATATACCAGCTAACTTTCCAATTCATCTGTTGGGTGGAGGAAAAGATCCTTGCACTAACTACGGCAAAGATATGGAGAAACTAGCTGCAAAACTTAAACGCAACGGACACTCCAATCACATCCTGAACACTATCTCAGAGTCTAGACATGAAACACTGAATGAATTGAAAAGAGACGAGTACGCTCACATTCTTTTAGAGTGGCTAAATAGCCAACTTAATAAAATGTAATAAAAATTAATTCCCAAAAATAAATTGCTTATTTTTGAACCATGTAAATTAAACACGCAGGACCCGCCAGTAAAATGAAAGCCCAAAGTGATAATGTTTTCACTTTTTTTTCAGATTTTAAATTTTTACTTAATAACTTTACCGAACCAAATAAAAAATCTGGAAAAGTTCTTAGTGTTATCTTTCTTAAAAAAATATGCCGCTGTTTGTTCATGAATACTGTCCCTATGTATCACAATTGCATGGTAACATATTTTGATAAAAAGTTTAAATAATTTTTCAAATTAATGTAAATTTAATGTACACTTTGTGAGAGTGGCTAAATCACAAATGAAAGTTTAGTCCGTCGTAAATCAATTTCAAAGAAATTAACAATAAGGCCCATGTCACAATTTTGAAAAAAACTTTTTCTGGTATAATTGTGATTATTTTTACACCCAAAAATACTGCAATACTGGCTGGAACCATAAGGTAAAGTGAAATTTTTACGGTCTCCAGTGTCATTTGATTCAATATTAAGTAAGGTATTGCTTTAATTAAGTTACAATAGCTAAATGCGATCACTGATGTTCCAACAAAAACTGATTTGGATAAACCAAGTGGTAAAGCAAAGATCTGCCAAGGCGGACCGCCGTTATGACTAATGAAGCTAGTGAATCCTGCAATGGTGCACCAAACAACGCCAGTTTTAGTATTAAGAGTTTTCTGGACTTGTGTGAAATCTATTCGTTGAAATATTTGTTTTAATGAGAACACTAGCCCCATAAGACCGATCAATAGTGTTATAACCCAATCTAATACAATATGGGCCGTGAGCCCTCCTACCAAAACGCCAAGTGTCATTCCAATAAAACCTACTTTCAGCACTTGCCAGTCATAGTCTCGTCTATATGCCCTTATCGCAAAAATATCCGAAACAATGTATATCGGCAGTAATAAGCCCGCAGCTGTCACAGGAGACATGATGAGTGATAAACTCGGTACCGCCAAGCTGGCCACAACTGGAAGACCACCCTTACCCATGCCTACAAAAATAGCTGCAATGGTCATTAATGGCCAAAAATATGTAGAGTCCATGTATTATCCAGTCCTAAATTTTTATAACTATTGAGGTAACGCTGTTTTATCAAAACGGTATCATAGAAGTCTTGAATTACGATAGTTTTAAAACCAAAGACTTGCAGCTCGACGAGATTAATAGAAGATCCAATACTTCTTTCGAAGTTTAGCTAAATTTTATTGTAATTCTTTTCTTATGCATCAAAAGTAATGATAATTTAATAAAATGGAGATCAATTATGGCAAAGCTTGGCGTGCCTCAAGTACACAAAGAAGGGCCATTTGTGGGACCTAAAACTTTCATGAATGTCCCCTACTCTACAGACTTTAGTACTTCGCAAGCGGTTATTCTTGGTGTGCCGTTTGATGGAGGCCTACACCCTACTCGAATTGGATCAAGAACTGGACCTGCGTCAATTCGGGAACACTCCCAGCTTGTTAGGCCGTTTCAACCTCCGCATGCGACGTATAACCCTCTAGAGCTCTTAAAAGTTGTTGATTGTGGTGATGCAGACACAACACCGAGCGTAATTGAGGAAAGTTTTACTGAAATTGAGGAGGCAGCCTCACAGATATATAGCGGCAAAGCAATACCTCTGGCCTTAGGTGGAGATGGTAATATAACCCTACCGCTCTTGAGAGCCGCAAGTAAAATTTATCCAGACTTAGTAGTGCTTCATATAGATGCTCATACCGATACCTACCAAGGGGATGGAAACCAAGAATATTTACGATTTAATGTGGCTACTACATTCACTCGGGCTGCTGAGGAGTCCCTTATTGATGTAGGATCGTCTTTACATATTGGAGCACGGGGGCCAACGAATGATAGTACTGTATTTAATCATACTCGAGAAGTGGGTTATGGATTAATAAATGGTAGTGAATTATTCAAAACTGGCTTGAATAATACCGCAAAAAGAGTAGTTGAAACACTTAAAGGACGATCGGTATATCTCTGTTTTGACATGGACTTTTTTGATCCATCTTGTGCGCCGGGAGTATGTACCCCAACCTGGGGTGGTGCAACTTCGCGAGAAGGACTTGAGTTTTTACAGAATCTTGCTGGCTTAAATTTGGTTGGAGCGGATATAAACACAGTTTCTCCACCTCACGATATTTCTGGTATGACAGCATTTTTAGCCGCAACTGTGGGTTTAGAAATTTTAACTCTCTTTTGTCACTCCAAGAACCTTATTCAATAGAATTTAACTATAATAAACGGAAATAATAAAGATGGACATTTTCTTAAAATCGCTGAGCGATTTCAAATGGGAAACTTCTTCTAAAGAGCGTGTAGCATCCGGAGCTAATCCAAACTCACAATGGAAACATTTAGTAGATAGAAAAATATGTGAGAGTAAAGGAGTAAGCGTTGGATATGGCAAAATTCCAAAGGGTGAGGACCTACCCCTACACAATCATGAGCCACAAGAAATTTATTTTATAGTCGAAGGTAGTGGCTTTTTATTGATGGATAATAAAATAGCAAAAGCTATCACTAAAGGAGACATAGTTTACATTCCCGAAAATGAATTTCATGGAATAAGAAATTCAGGGAACTGTGACTTGGAGTTCTTATTTATTTTTACAACTGATACGTGGGAAAATATAAAGTATAATTTCAGAAGAAATGACAGTTAGTTCAGATTAAGCCTTTCTCCTAACTGTATGAAACCATTATATAATGCATCCTCGCTGCCTTTCTTCTTCATATGATTACGTAACTGTGCATTAAGGCCGCCTTTTGACGATAGTGCAGTCAAAGCTTCATTAATACGGTCTTGTCCATCAATTTCTAAACTCGAGTAAGTACCTGCCATTAGGCTTATAAGGTACTTTTCAGCTGCTTCCGGTGTGTCCAAATGGTTCTCAAGCCATTTCTTGGCAACGCTCAATTGTGCCAATGAGCTAGAGAGTATTGCTGTTGCCGCAAAATACGGTACTAAAGCATCCTCGCTGGATAATTCGATTATTGAATTCTTATCTCCAAATACTGTTTTAAGGCTCTCACTGGCGGGATAAACTGGTAATGGACAGTTAACATGCTCTATCATTGGCAATGGGATCGTGATCGCTATGTCAGAGGCTGGACTACACAGATTAAGAAGTCGATTTAGATTAACTCCAAGCATGAAAGAAATAATACTATGATTTTTCTTAAATGATAGAGAACTAAGAACTTCGTCAGTGTCGTTTTCTCTCAAAGCAAGACAAACTAAATCTGTCTCTTCGACTACGGATTGTGCGGTGCCAACTACCACGTCATCAAAGAGGTCTGACAACGTGCTAGATATATCGATATTACGCTCTGTTATCATAATATTATGACCTTTGCCCGTTAAAGAGCGCACACAAGAATTAGTAATTTTTCCTGTTCCTATGAAACCAATTTTCATTTGAGTTTTCCTTTATTTTAATTAGCAATAGAAGGTCCCCACATTTTTTTATATGAGGGTCTACAAATGGAGGATAAAATGCAAGATAAACGAATAAGCCGGTTTCCCATTCCTAATGTAGATGAGTTACCAGCAGATATTAAGAAATATATTTATGCTATCCAGGAAAAAATTGGTTTTATTCCTAATGTTTTTTTAACCTTATGCTATCGCCCTGATGAATTTCGCGCATTTATGGCATATCATGATGCAGTAATGGAAAGAAAAGGTGGATTAACTAAGGCAGAAAAAGAGATGGTTATTGTCGCGACATCAAACCAAAACGGCTGTCAGTATTGTGTGATAGCTCATGGAGCAATCCTTCGAGTACGTGCAAAAGACCCACTTATAGCTGATCAAGTTGCCATAAATTATACAAAAGCTGACATATCGAGCCGACAAAAGGCTATGATAGCGTTTGCCTTAAAGATATCACATGATTCAAAATCCATTTCAGATGAAGATTTTGAAAATTTAAAAATGCACGGCTTTTGTGAGGACGATATATGGGACATAGCCAG
>CAXEVV010000043.1:0-13183 GCA_963999845.1 uncultured Rhodobacterales bacterium
GTAAAAATAGAAGTCTTACAGATAGTTAACTTTATATTCTCGAATTTATCTTTCCTGCAATCTAGCGCAAATGCCTTTGAGAAAAGTAGAATACATATTAAGTAAACTGCCACAAACCTCATCACATATCCAAGTCTCTCTTTACCTTTTCCAAACCAAATAATCGCTTGGTTTCATCCATACGATCATATGTCTCGTCCAAACGAAAGCGAAGATCAGGAACATACTTAAGTGTAAGTTCTTTTGAAATAGCTCGTCGAATTTCGTACTTATTTTTTGCTAAAAGAGCTATGGTAGTGTCACCCTCTTGTCCGCCGAGTGGGCACACATAGGCTGTTGCTATCTTTAGATCAGCTGAAGTCGTAACTTCTCCAACGGTGATTGATAGACGATTCAGGTCAGGATCGTGAACAGCGCCTTTGAATAGAATATCAGACAGTGCTCTTCTTATTAATTCTCCGACCCTTAGTTGTCGTTGGCTCGGCCCCTGGGCGGTTTTATCAAATTTTTTTGCCATAAATGTGTGTTTAAGCTGTAAATTGGCCTTTGCCAAGTGGTCCAATTGAAGCTAAATAGCTAGCAATGAGAGTGGAAAATGATTGATGAGTAAAAATATTGGAGTTGTTGTAACCGGCGTTTCTGGTCGTATGGGGCAAATGATAGTTTCTGGAATTCTGGACAACGCGCAATTAGAGCTTGTTGGTGCACTAGAAAGAGAAGGTCACAATTGGGTTGGACAAGATGTTGGTCTGGCAAGTGGAGGTAAGAAACTAGGAATAAAAGTTTCTGATGACCCAAAATCTGTACTTAAAAATGCCCATGCGATTATTGATTTTTCCGCCCCAAAAGCATCAGTCCAGTTTTCTGAATTAGCGGCTAAATTTGGCATAGTTCATGTTATTGGGACGACTGGTTTTAGTGAGGAACAGCTAGGCTTGATAATGAATTTCGGCAAGAGAGCAACTATTATAAGAGCTGGAAATATGTCATTAGGTGTAAATCTCTTAGTGCAACTGACCAAAAAAGTTGCTGCCGTTTTAGATGATGATTTTGATATAGAAATCATCGAAACGCATCATAACAAAAAAGTTGATGCTCCGTCTGGTACAGCGATTATGTTAGGAAATGCCGCTGCGGATGGAAGAGAAGTATCACTATCGCAAGTACGTGATGGTGGAAGAGATGGAATTACTGGATCACGAAATAAAGGGGATATAGGGTTTGTTTCTGTGCGAGGTGGGGACGTAGTGGGTGAACATGACGTATTGTTTGCAGCTGATGGTGAAAGAATTACTTTGCGTCATGTAGCTACTGATCGTGCCATTTTTGTAAGAGGTGCAATAAAGGCAGTTGAGTGGGGTATTAACCAAGCTCCTGGTGAGTACAGCATGGAGGATGTTTTGGGTCTGTAAAAAGTCCTTTGAACAACTTTTAGATAATTGTTTGGGTATCGAAGAAAATATAAAGTTATAAGTATAATGAAATTTATACTGTTCCCTATTTTTATATTCATAGGTTTTAAGGCATTTTCAGCTGATAAATTTGATAAAATATCTGATAAAGATGTTTTTTTAGAAATTGTAGAAGGTACTACTTTAGTGAGGCCACTCATTAAATTGGTTGTACAAAATGACGGTTTGATATCCGGGAAAGCAGCTTTTCTCTCAGTTAATGGAAATTGGTTTTGGGATAATGAATTGTTTTGTCGAACTCTATTTTGGGGTGAGCGTGATCTGGGTTTGAATTGTCAACTAGTGGAATACAGTGGAGAAATTTTGCGCTTTACAGCAGATGAGGGAGCTGGAGCCTTTGCTGATTTCACGATTGAATAAAATAAGTTTAGGAACCGTCATTTTCTTTGTACGGTTCCATTGCGCTTCTGGCTAATTCATCAACACGTTCGTTTCCAATGTTTCCCGCATGACCTTTAACCCAATTCCAATCGACTTTGTGTTGCTGACATAATTCGTCAAGTTGTTTCCATAATTCTTTATTTTTGACAGGTTTCTTACTAGACGTTTTCCAATTATTTTTCTTCCACCCAGGGAGCCAAGTTTGAATGCCATTCATAACATATTTGCTATCTGTAAAAATTGTAATTTCACTGGTGTGTTCTAATGTTTCTAAAGCAGTGATTGCTGCAATTAGTTCCATTTTATTGTTTGTTGTAAGTTTTTCTCCTTCAGATAATTCCCGTTCCTTCACAACTTTGCCATCTGAAATAGCTTGAAGAAGTACACCCCATCCGCCTGGACCAGGATTGCCTGAGCAGGCACCATCAGTATAAGCTACTAGTCTAAGCTCTGGCATATGCAAATACCCACTTTGACAGAACACCATCTAATCCGATGTCTTCGCCCAATATATGATTAAATATATTGAAACCACTGTCTTTCAGCAATTGATCAAGTTCATTTTGGGACACGTAGGTATATCTTCTACCCAGCTCATCTCGCTTTTCTCCCGCCCCTAACTTCAAACCTATTGAGAAAAGCCCGTTCGGCTTAATTGCTCTTTTGATACAAGCAAGTAAGCGTGGGAAATCTTTTCTTTCTGCATGTAACAGTGAAAAACTCGCCCAGATACCGTCAAAAATTCTATTGTCCGAAAAAGTATCAAATGTCGCCTGATAAGATCTTATTCTTTTATGCTTCGGTACTAACTGAATCATATTTTGGGAAGCGTCAAATGCTGTAACATTATGACCGAGGTTCGCTAAATATTCTGCACACAGGCCTGGACCGCATCCATAATCCAAAACATAAGATTCCCCAGGAAGGTTCGTCTCAAAATATTTTAAAGTTTTAGAGGGGTGTTCCTTTGTTACATTTTCTAAATAGTCAGAACTTTGTGTTTCATATACTTGCAGCGTTTTCATATCATAAGTCATATAATGATCCCAAGCGCCAACAAAGATATCACAAGGAAAGTGAGTGGGATCCTTAAATTCATCCACCAAAGTGGAGTCAATTTTAAAAGATAGAAATGTCTGTCGATTAATAAAACTGCTAGAAATCCAACAATTAAACTGATTGTGTCACTAATTGGCCCTCTGCCCATTGAAAGGAAGGCCCATAATGCTGGAAGGACAGATAGAATGTATCCCAGGCTTCCATTTTTTTCGTCCATTTTTGTGGCGAAGCCCCAAAGAACACCAGACATAAAGCAAAGAATGATTACGCCATATGAGAGTTGTATTAAAGGTCCAACAAAGCGTGCTCCAAAATTTTCTATTCCAAAATTAAAAGCTTCTTCAGAAAGCAACGTTACCGCACCCCATGCAAAGGGTAGCACCCCAGAAAGCCCTAAAATCAGAGCTCCTGTCGGTATTTTTAAGATCATAAAGTTTCCCGTAGTATGCGTGGCACCTTAAAATTCACATTTTCAGTAGCTGTTTCAACAAAATGTGTTTTTACTTCAAATCTCTCTTTTAAAGCATCAACGACCTCTTTTACCAGTATTTCTGGGGCAGAAGCTCCTGCGGTAATACCAATCGACTTGATATCTATTAGTGAACTCCAGTTGATTTCTGCAGCCCTTTGAACCATTTGAGAGTTATTACAGCCAGCTTTTTTTGCTACTTCCACGAGCCGTTGCGAATTAGAAGAATTTGGTGCACCTATTACCAAGAGAGCGTCAACATCTGGAGCAATTTCTTTTACTGCAGCCTGTCGATTACTCGTAGCATAGCAAATATCTTCTTTATGAGGGCCTACTATTGCTGGAAAACGCACTTTTAGCGCTTCAACGACCTCGGCTGTATCATCAATAGATAAGGTAGTTTGAGTAACGTATGCGAGCTTATTAGGGTTGCGAACAATTAGATTTTTTACATCTTCAGTATTCTCAACGAGCAAAACACCTCCTTCAGGTAATTGTCCCATGGTTCCAATAGTTTCTGGATGTCCTGCATGCCCAATCATAATTATCTGAAGTCCATTTTCAAAATGCCTATCCGCTTCGATATGAACTTTACTGACCAAGGGACATGTGGCGTCAACATAAATCATATCCCGGGTTTGTGCTTCTAGCGGTACGGATTTGGGCACTCCATGCGCAGAAAAAATTATTGGTCTATCGTTTGGTGCTTCCTCTACTTCTTTTATAAATATAGCACCCTTTAATTTAAGCTCATCAACAACATACTTATTGTGTACTATCTCATGTCGGACATAAACGGGTTTCCCCCATTTTTCTAACGCCATTTCAACTATTTTGATTGCACGATCAACCCCTGCACAAAATCCTCGGGGTGCCGCCATATAGACAGTTAATTGTGGATTGCTCATGTTGTACTGACCGCCAATTTACCAAGACATAATACCTCTATGATTGTCATCGGTAAACCCTTATATTTGCCTGTAGGTATGGTTCAGAGCACAACAATAGATTAGTAAGTTTATCTTAAAACAATTTTATTTTGTTTATGTGGATTTATGATTTTGCTTTGAAATCATAAAATAAAAAAGAGTTTTGTGAACCTGAAATAGAAAGATATTGATATGTCCAGCGCAGCCTTCATAGCTCTCGGTAGTAATTCAACTCTCGAAGGCCTTTCTTCTTTGGATTTACTCAAACAAGCTATACTGGAAATACAAGGCTCCAATCTTCATCTGCAAGCAATATCACGTTTTTATAAAAACCCTGCTTACCCTATTGGTTCTGGCCCTGATTTTGTAAATGCAGTGGTACAAGTCTGTACCCATGAAAAAGCTCAAAACGTTCTGGAGGTTTTGCATTCAATCGAAAAAAAATATGGGAGATTACGATCAAAAAGGTGGGGGGAAAGAACATTAGATCTGGATCTGTTAGCATTTGGTCAAACTGTTGCACCAAATAAGTCGGTTTATATTTATTGGCATGATTTAGATCTACAAAATCAGAAGTGTAAAATACCCACAGATTTGATATTACCTCACCCGAGAATGCATGAGAGAGCATTCGTTCTTATTCCGTTATTAGACATTGCACCGTATTGGATCCACCCCATCCTGAACAAAACTACTAATGAACTCTGTGATAATTTAAGTAGTGAGGAAATCTCTAAATTAATATGTATATAAACACCTCTTGTATTTTTTAGATTGATCTACTAATTGTCTGAGTCTGCAGAGGTTTATCAAGGAGAAGTCCATGGCACGGGTCACAGTTGAAGATTGTGTAGATAAAGTTCCTAATAGGTTCGAATTGGTAATGCTGGCAGCGCACAGGGCTAGGGAAATTTCTTCTGGATCATCTCTTAGTGTTGAGCGAGACAATGATAAGAATCCAGTTGTATCACTCAGAGAGATCGCAGACGAGACGCAAACAGCTGGTGAGCTTCGCGAGAGATTAATTGAGAGTAACCAGACCCAAATAGAAGTTGATCTTCCTGAAGATGATTCAATGGCTGTTCTGATGGGTGGCGGTAATGATAATGACCGCGCTGAAGATGATGAAATGAGCGAAGAAAAATTACTTCGCGCTTTAATGGCCGCTCAAGATAAAGGGTAGTCTGAGGCCCGAGGGTCTAGATCATGATAACCGCAGAAGAGCTTGCCACTCGAATACAACATTATAATCCTAAATCTGATTTTACGATGATTGTGAATGCCCATAAATATGGGCAAATTAAGCATGAAGGACAGTATAGAAAATCAGGAGAAAAGTACTTTTCTCATCCAGTTGCTGTAGCTGAAATTTTGGCAGAGCAACAATTAGATGATGCTACAATCGTAACTGCCTTGTTGCATGATACCATAGAAGACACGACTTCCAGCAAAGATGAAATTACTAAGCAATTCACGCCAGAAATTGCTGATTTAGTTGACGGGGTAACTAAATTAACAAACATGCAATTGACCTCTACAGAGACAAAAGAGGCAGAAAATGTGCGTAAATTGCTCATGGCAATTGCGCAAGATGTGAGAGTAATCTTAGTTAAATTGGCGGATCGTTTGCATAATATGCAGACAATAAAATCAATGAAGCCTGAGAAGCAGCTTCAGAAGGCTCGCGAGACCATGGAAATATATGCGCCTTTGGCTGGCAGAATGGGGATGCAATCAATAAGACAGGATCTGGAGGATCTTGCCTTTCGTGTCCTTAATTTTGAAGCTCGAGCCTCAATTATAAAGCGCTTTGTAGTATTGCAAAAAGAAAACGGCGATGTAGTACAACGAATTACTGATGATATGCATTCGGAACTAAAAGCATCTGGGATACGAGCTACAATCGAAGGAAGAGCAAAGAAACCATACTCTATTTGGCGTAAAATGCAGGAGAAAGCCCTATCTTTCTCGCGTCTTTCAGATATTTATGGTTTCAGAATTATATGTAGTAGTGATGAAGAATGCTACCGCGTGCTTGGTGTAATTCACAAACGTTGGCGGGCGGTCCCTGGGCGTTTTAAGGATTACATTTCTCAACCTAAATCGAACGGATACCGATCAATTCATACAACAGTTTCAGGGCGAAATGCGCGGCGTGTAGAAGTCCAAATTAGGACACAGCAAATGCATGACGTTGCTGAAAGCGGAATAGCAGCACATTGGGCATACAGAGACGGGGTTAGAAGTGAAAATCCATTTACTGTTGATCCGGTAAAATGGATAACGACCCTAATAGAAGAGTTTAATGCAGAGGAGGACCACGAGGCATTTTTAGAGGCTGTGAAATTGGAAATGTATTCGGATAAGGTATTTTGTTTTTCACCAAAAGGTGAAGTTATTAAGCTGCCAAAGGGTGCCACACCCATTGATTTTGCATATGCGATACATACTCGGATTGGAAATTCATGTGTTGGTGCAAAAATCGATGGATTGCGTGCACCGCTTTGGACACGTTTAAGGAATGGCCAGTCTATTGAAATTCTTACTGCTATCAGGCAAGAGCCTCAAGCAACATGGCTTGAAATGACAGAGACTGGAAAGGCTAAAACAGCAATAAGGCGTGCGTTACGGGAAGCAGATCGTGATAAATATATTATTATGGGCCAACAATTGTTAAGAGCAGCATTTGAGCATTTTGGTAAGAAAGCTTCAGATAAAGCTTTAGAAAACGTAGCTAAGAAGTTACGGGTTAACGACGTACAAGAGTTATATGCCAGATTGGGTAGTGCTGAGTTGCAACCAAGGGATATAATCAACGTCATATTTCCAGATTTTTCTACGACTAAGGGACCTGAAATTGATCAAAAACTCGCAGTAATAGGTCTTGCAGAGGGACAGTCATTCAATCGAAGACCTTGTTGTCAGCCCTTACCTGGGGAGAGAATTGTGGGGATAGCTACAACTGGTAAAGGCGTATCAGTTCATTCAATTGATTGTCCCACACTGGTAAGTTTTGAAGATAATATGGATTTGTGGTTGGATTTGCACTGGCATGCCGGTAAGCATCCCTCAATTTATCCAATTACCCTTGAATTAACTATCAGTAATGATGCTGGCGTTTTAGGAAGAGTATGCACAATTGTCGGTGATTTGGGTGCGAATATATCTGATATGGAGTTTCTAGATCGCAAGCTAGATTTCTTTAAATTAATACTTACTATCGATTTGCGCGATGTTGAGCACTTACATGCGATCTTATCACGATTAGACGGAGAGCACGCTGTCGCAACTGTATCCCGCACCAGGAGAATTGGAAACCAGAGTGATTAATCGAGTTTTGGAGGCCTATCTTGGTTTTTAAGCGAAGAGAAAAGCGTTCATGGGGTTCCCTACTCCAATTCTTATTATGGCCGAAGGGTGGTTGGACTAGAGCAGCATTATATGTGAAGCATCGCTTACATCGGTTGCCCGATAATCCAGAAAAAATTGCAAGGGGGATTTGGGCAGGTGTTTTTACAACTTTCACACCATTGTATGGAATGCATTTTATAGTTGCAGGAACATTGGCGTTTGTTGTGCGAGGAAATGTTTTGGCTGCTTTGCTTGCTACATTTTTTGGGAATCCCCTTACTTATATTCCTATTGGAATAATATCTCTCCGCACCGGTGAATTCTTGTTAGGAAGTGAAGGATTGGGTCAAGACGGCGAAAATTTAGTATCATTATTTTTAAGTGCATTCTTTGACTTAAAATCTAATCTTTCTTCATTCATCTTTGGCGGCCCAGTAGAATGGAATTATCTAACATTATTTTACCAAGATGTTTTCTTTCCATATCTTATCGGCGGCGTTTTCCCAGGCATCCTAATAGCTACAATTTGTTGGTCGATTAGCTTGCCATTAATTCGTGCGTATCAGAACAGACGCAAAGGCCGACTACGTGAAAAACTGCGAGAAATTAGAGAGAAAAGCACTAAATTTCGCAAATAATGCTTTATTGAACCTAATATGGAGAATTTTATATGGTATCGGAAAGTTATGTCAGGCTTGGCGTGAATATTGATCACGTTGCTACAATTCGAAATGCCCGCGGTAGCATGTATCCTGACCCTGTAGAGGCAGCTATTCTGGCACAAAATGAAGGGGCTGATGGAATCACAGCGCATCTTAGAGAGGATCGGCGTCATATTCGCGACGAGGATATTGATGGATTGATAGCAGCCTTGAATATACCATTAAATTTTGAGATGGCCGCTACTGAAGAAATGCAGAAAATAGCCTTAAAGCATAAACCCCATGCGGTGTGTCTGGTCCCAGAGAAGAGAGAAGAGCGGACTACAGAGGGTGGCTTGGACGTGTTGAGGGATGAAAAAAACTTGAGGGCTTTTATCGAACCTTTAAATGAGGCTGGGTGTAGAGTTTCATTGTTTATTGCTGCGGTGCCCGCTCAAGTTGATGCTGCGAAGAGAGTTGGTGCCGCTGTAGTTGAACTACATACAGGTGCCTATTGTGATTATTTTTATGAAACCAAACACGCACAGTGCGAAGCTGAGTTTGAAAATTTAAAAAGTATGTGCGGCTATGCGCATTCTATCGGTTTGGAAGTTCATGCAGGCCATGGCTTGACTTACGAAACTGTTAAGCCGATTGCTGCATTTTCGGAGTTAAAAGAATTAAACATTGGCCATTTTTTAATAAGTGACGCCATATTTAACGGGCTTGGAACTTCGATCAAAAAAATGAAAAAGTATATTGAAGAGGCTCGCGCTAGTTGATTATTGGTACAGGAACAGATTTAGCTAATATTGATCGGATCAATAAGGTTCTGCTCCGTTATGGTGATAGGTTTCGCAATAGAGTTTTTACAAAGAACGAGCAAGCCAAAGCAAAAAAGCGAAAAGATGAGGCTGGTACACTGGCAAAACGTTGGGCAGCGAAAGAAGCTTGTTCAAAAGCACTTGGTACCGGTCTGAGGATGGGTATTTCATGGAAGGATATGGCTGTAAGTAACATTGATACAGGACAACCAGTAATGACGCTAACTGGTTGGGCGAAAAAGCGCCTTTTGGAATTAACTCCCGAAGGATACTTATCAACTCTTCACGTTTCACTTACCGACGATCATCCATGGGCACACGCTATTGTGATAATAGATGCACAGCCTTTAGCTTGACACAATCCCATCAATAGTAGCATTAGCAAGTAACAGTCGAAGGAGCAATTGGGATGACGAAACCCAAAAAGAAAGAAGGTTTTTTAGAAACCATAAAAACAATAATATTTGCTCTTATTTTAGCCGGTATTTTTAGGACCTTATTCTTCCAACCATTTTGGATCCCATCAGGTTCAATGAAGGATACTCTGCTAATTGGTGATTTTTTGTTCGTCAATAAAATGTCTTATGGCTATTCATATGCATCTTGTCCTACGGTCAGAATAGCAGCAATTGGATTAAATATTGATGCAGAAGATATATGTGGCTTTTTGCGTGGTGATAATAAAAGGATTATAGGAGCAGAGCCTACACGGGGCGATGTGGTTGTGTTTCGCCATCCCACAAACGGTCAGGATTACATAAAAAGATTGATAGCTCTACCTGGTGAAAAAGTACAAATAAAAAATGGGCTGGTATTTATAAATGACACCCCGGTGAAAGTTGTACCCGACGGTACATTTAATGAAATTAAGGCCCCGCAGGGACCATTTAGAAATATGCCTAGATGTGCAAATGAGGTTGTTGAGCAAAATGGTATTTGTGAGAAAGAAAAATTCATAGAAATTCTACCGAATGGCGTTTCGCATTCTATTTTAAACTTTATGCGGCAGACAGTAGACGACACTCCAGTTTATCATGTGCCTGAGGGCCATTATTTCTTTTTAGGAGATAACCGGGACAATTCTAGCGACAGTCGCATATCTCAATCGAGAGGTGGTGTAGGTTTTGTACCGTATGAAAACCTTGTTGGTAGAGCTGATAGAGTACTCCTTTCTTCAGCGGGGAAGTCTATGTTTGCATTCTGGACATGGAGAAGAGATCGCTTTTTTGAGGGTATTGAGTGATAAAATCGGTTGATATTGAAAAATTTGAGAAGCGTCTAGGTTATGCATTCAAAGATCCAAAGTATCTTTTAGAGGCACTGACACATCCTTCTTTTTCCTCAACAAATAGATCAGACAATCAGAGGCTTGAGTTTATTGGTGATCGAGTTCTGGGCTTAATTGTAGCGGAGGCTATAGCAAAGCAGGATCCAAATGCATCTGAAGGTAAATTAGCACCCCGTTTCAATGCCCTTGTTAGAAAAGAAGCATGTTCTGGTGTGGCGCAAGAAATTGACCTGGGCTTAGTTTTAAAACTTGGGCGTTCGGAGATGATTACAGGTGGCCGACGTAAAAATGCTGTCCTTGGAGATGCGATGGAAGCTGTGCTGGCCGCAATTTATTTAGATGGTGGGTTCCAAGCCGCAAAAGATATTATTTTGCAACTATGGGAAAAAAGAATTTCTAGTGTGGAGTTAGATGCCCGGGATTCAAAAACGCGTTTACAGGAATGGGCTCAGGCTAGACGACTTGAACCACCCGTTTATACTTTAATTGATCGTACGGGCCCCGACCACTCGCCGATTTTTAATATAGAAGTAGAACTTAAAACTGGTGAAAAAGTGAGCGCGCAGGCCGGTAACAAAAGAGATGCGGAGCAAAACGCGGCAAAAATGTTATTGAAAATTTTGAAGGATAACCAATGAAGAAAGCAGGCTTTGTCGCTTTAATAGGGGAACCAAATGCTGGAAAGTCTACACTTCTCAATCATTTTGTAGGTTCCAAAGTTTCGATAGTTACTCATAAAGTTCAAACAACTCGGACGAAAATTCGTGGTATTGTAATTGAAAATAACTCTCAGATAGTATTTGTAGATACTCCGGGTTTGTTTAAACCAAGACGCCGGTTGGATAGAGCCATGGTAGCAGCTGCTTGGGGTGGTGCAGCAGATGCCGATGTGATTGTGCTTCTTATTGAGGCAAATCGAGGTGTAACTGATGGTGTAGAAAAGATCGTGGGAGATCTCTCAAGGTCGAGTGAAGATAGGATAGTTGTACTTGCTATCAACAAAATTGATAAGGTTAAGTCGCCAGCGCTTTTGTCTTTAACAAAGCAAATGAATGAGCTTTTTGATTTTTCAAAAACTTTTTTAATTTCTGCTGACCGGGGATTTGGAGCAAAAGATCTAAAGATATGGTTAGCAGATAAAATGCCAGATGGTCCGTGGTTCTATCCGGATGATCAAATTGCTGATCTTCCACTTAGAATGATTGCAGCAGAGATTACGCGTGAGAAACTTACTCTTAGACTACATCAAGAACTTCCTTATCAATTAACTGTGGAAACAGAAAATTGGGTTGAAAAAAAAGATGGAAGTGTAAAGGTTGACCAAATTATCTATGTTTCTCGCGGAGGCCACAAAGGCATCATTTTGGGTAACCGCGGTGAAACCATTAAGGCTATTTCTATAGCGTCGCGAGTAGAGCTCGAGGCTTTTATAGGAAAGCGCGTACATTTATTTTGTCAGATTAAGGTACGTGAAAAGTGGCTAAACGAAGCAGAGAGATATACCGAAATGGGGCTTGATTTTAATGATGGAAATTAATGGCGCGCTTAAGAAGTAAAATTTGGGTACAAGCTTATATAAAAAGGCTAGAGCTTCAAACTACAGCTGCATATGTTACGGCTCACGGCGATGATCATTCAGGAGCTATCTTAATCAAAATAGCGAAAATGGATGGATTTGCACAGCTATATCAAAAGACCTTTGATCTTCAAAATAATAAAAATGAATGGGTAAAAATTTCGGAAGATACGGAGATAGTCGTAGATGAATTACTCGAAAAGCAAAAAGCTAGCGACCCAGATTTGTGGGTAGTTGAAGTGGAGAGTGCAAACGGTCAAAATTACCTGGACGAGTTTTACTGAGTGTTCTAGTTTTACGAGATGGAATGGCGCTCAGACGGAATATTGTTGGCTACAAGAAAACATGGCGAAACATCATTAATTATAGATACTTTTTGTCCTAAGCATGGCCGATATTTGGGCGTTGTTAAAGGCGGAACATCTCGAAAGTTTGCACCAATACTTCAGGTGGGAGCACAGCTGGATCTGACTTGGAGAGCGCGATTACAAGATCACCTTGGTTCATTTAAAGTGGAATTAGTCAGGGCTCGTATTGTTAATGCTATGAGCGATCGAGTTCTAACGGCTGGTTTGATGGCTGTTAGTACTATTTTGTCTGGTGTATTACCTGAAAGACAAGCTTACGATGAATTTTATAGAACAACTGAAGATTTACTCGACCTTCTTAATCAACCTGATATTTGGCCTCTGGCATATCTTCACTGGGAACTAGAATTGCTGACTGTACTTGGTTACGGACTAGATTTATCGAAATGTGCCGTTTCCGGAAATACTGACAACCTGCGATATGTCTCCCCTAGGACTGGTCGTGCCATTAGCGAGGAAGCAGCAGCAGAGTGGGCGCCAAAATTATTACACCTTCCACCTATTATTTTAAAAGGTCCTGACAGTGCCGATGGCATTTTAGATGGTTTAAAATTAACAGGCTATTTTTTGACAAAAAAAGTTTTCAACGAGTTATCGGTAAAATCCCCAGTTGCTGAGAGACAACGATTTATTGATTTGTTACGACAAAAAGTTTCTTAAGAATTTTGAGTACTATTGTTCAGAAGAATTTTTGGAAAATCAAATTACGCTACTAGACAACTTGTTTGCTTTACCATACACACTGCCCACCTATGACCTTTTGTCATAAGTGCCCGGGTAGCTCAGGGGTAGAGCAGTGGACTGAAAATCCTCGTGTCGGTGGTT
>CAXEVV010000044.1:0-12971 GCA_963999845.1 uncultured Rhodobacterales bacterium
TCTTCACTCACGCGGCATGGCTGGATCAGGGTTTCCCCCATTGTCCAAGATTCCCTACTGCTGCCTCCCGTAGGAGTCTGGGCCGTGTCTCAGTCCCAGTGTGGCTGATCATCCTCTAAAACCAGCTATAGATCGTAGGCTTGGTAGGCCGTTACCCCACCAACTACCTAATCTAACGCGGGCTGATCCTTCTCCGATAAATCTTTCCCCCTAAGGGCGTATACGGTATTACTCACCGTTTCCAGTGGCTATTCCGTAGATCTGGGCACGTTCCCACGCGTTACTAACCCGTCCGCCGCTCGCCCGAAGGCGCGCTCGACTTGCATGTGTTAGGCCTGCCGCCAGCGTTCGTTCTGAGCCAGGATCAAACTCTCAAGTTGAAAGCATATCACTATGCTATCCTTGACGTTCGAACCTCTGCACATCACTTGATTGGCTGTTCAAACCAATCAAAACTGTTTGTTGCATCAGTATCAAAAGATACCGAAAGCCGACAAACAGTGAAGCTGACACTACATCATCGAATTTTCATTCTAGTAGCGCGATATGCAAAGGCTGATCCATCGATCAACGAACCAAACTGCCCGCATATCTCTTCAGTGTTTTATCAATGTCAAATATCGTTCCAGACAAAAAAAACGATTTCGCTAAAATAACTCAGCACCAAACCGCTTCAATAATCTAGATGTAACACTCGCAAAATGTCTAATTTCTTGAGCGACCGACCTTGCAAATAATTAAGGCCAGTGATCGGCTTCTAGACACAATGAATTAGAGTCGCAAGCCCTAAATTTGTAAAAAAGCAATTTTTACTCAAAAATCTTAATAAATTTGATCTAGAAATGGAATTTGATGATAAATCTCCAATAAAAATATAGACTTACTTGTTCGAAGTAGCGATTAAACGCTTTTTTTAAATTTCAGATTCTAATGAAGAACTACTGAGCCAAGATTAGTATCTTGGTTGATGGATACATAATCACCTACAACCAAACCATCTGGCCCACCAGTGACTTCTATTACATCACCATCCGAAAGCTTTCCAGCAAGTATCAATTCTGCTATCGGATTCTGTAGACTATTCTGAATTACACGTTTCAACGGTCTTGCACCATATACTGGGTCATACCCTTTTTCAGCTATCCAGTCTATCGCACCCTGCTCCAACTTAATTTTAAAATTGAGTGAGGAGATGCGGTCCCGCAGCATATCAAGCTGAATATCTACAATTCTAAACATGTGCTCTTTTGATAATCGATTGAAAATTATCGTTTCATCGAGCCTATTTAGAAATTCAGGCTTAAAGTGAGATTGTACTGCAGCCATAACATTAGCTCTTGCTGCTTCAATATTTTTTATAGCACTCGGATCACTTAAGCCGTGTGCGCCTAAGTTTGATGTGAGTATAATTATCGTCTGCTTGAAATCTACAACTCGTCCATGACCATCAGTCAAAATACCGTCATCCAAGACTTGCAAAAGAATATTGAAGACATCTGGGTGAGCTTTTTCTACTTCATCAAAAAGAACTACTTGATAGGGTCTTCGTCGAACTGCCTCTGTCAATACGCCTCCTTCGTCATATCCAACGTACCCAGGAGGTGCACCAATCAGTCTCGACACAGAATGTTTTTCCATATACTCTGACATATCAACGCGAACCATAGCAGTATCGTCGTCAAACAAAAATTCTGCTGTGGCTTTTGTGAGTTCTGTTTTGCCAACGCCAGTAGGTCCTAAAAACAGAAAAGAACCCAAAGGTTGATTTTCGTCATTTAGGCCGGCTCGCGCTCTTCTCACAGCATTAGATAAAGCTCTTACAGCTTCTGCTTGGCCAACAACCCTGGCTTCAAGCTGATCTTCCATTTTAAGCAGCTTCTCTCTTTCACCTTCGACCATTTTGGAAGTTGGAACTCCAGTCCAACGCTCGACGACTTGAGCAATTTGCTCCAAAGCAACAGCCTCCTTGATGATCTGGCCTTCTCCACCGTCAACTTCCACTAGATCCAATTCTTTTTCCAACTGGGGAATTACACCATAAGATAACTCACCAGCCTTTGCCAAATTTCCATCTCTCTTTGCTGCATCAAGATTTGCTCTCGAAATTTCTAATTTTTCCTTTATTTCCCTCGCGGTTGCCATTTTGTCTCGTTCAGATTGCCACTGCAAAGTAAGAACTGAGCTGTTTTCTTGTAAAACGGCAAGATCTTCCTCAAGCCGCACTAACCTTTCCATTGAGCCCTTGTCATTCTCCAATCTGAGTGCTTCAATTTCTATTTGGTTTTGCATTATTTCTCGGTCTAACGCATCGAGATCTTCAGGTTTACTATCGACTTCCATTCTTAATCGACTTGCAGCCTCATCCACTAAGTCAATTGCCTTATCAGGTAGAAATCTATCGGTGATATATCTATTCGATAGTGTAGCTGCAGCCACCAATGCGCCATCTGTAATTCTTACACCATGATGAAGTTCATATTTTTCTTTGATCCCACGTAGGATAGATATAGTATCTTTGACTGTTGGTTCAGCAATAACGACAGGTTGAAACCGACGCGCTAATGCTGCGTCCTTCTCAACATACTTTCGGTACTCATCCAAGGTGGTTGCACCAATACAGTGCAGCTCACCTCTTGCTAAAGCTGGCTTAATTAAATTAGCCGCATCCATAGCTCCATCGGTTTTTCCAGCACCAACTAACATGTGCATTTCATCAACAAAAAGTATGACTTCACCCAATGCTGCAGATATCTCATTTAATATCGCTTTTAACCGCTCCTCAAATTCTCCTCTAAATTTTGCGCCTGCTATTAATGCCCCCATATCTAGAGCCAAAAGTTTTTTACGTTTCAAACTTTCTGGCACATCTCCATTTATTATTCTTAGAGCCATTCCCTCTGCTATTGCGGTTTTACCAACACCCGGATCCCCAATTAAAACTGGATTATTTTTTGTCCGCCTGCTTAAAACCTGCATAGATCGCCTAATTTCATCATCACGACCAATAATTGGATCGATCTTGCCATCTTTAGCAGCTTGGGTGAGGTCTTGAGTATATTTTCTCAAAGCATCGAAGCCATCCTCAGCATTGGCACTCTCTGCTTTACGACCTTTTCTGAAGTCACAAATCGCAATTTCCAATGCAGACAAAGTGGCTCCAGATCTATCTAAAATATTTTTAGCATCTGATTTTACAGAGGCTAAGGCACACAAAATTCGTTCTACGGATACAAATTTATCCGAGTTTTCTTTTGCAAGCTTCTGTGCTTTCTCCAAAACACGTAAAGTTTGCGTATCAAAGAACATTTGTGAATTTTCAGACTTTATTCGTGGAACTTTTTTGAGAGAAAGGTCGAGCTCAACCAATAACTGTCGCAAGTCCACACTAATTTTTTTGAGAAGGTTTTTTGCAAACTCTTGCTCATCGTCAAGAATGACTTTCAGAAGGTGTTGAGGCAAGATCCGCTGATGCTCTGAAACTAGAGCATCAGATTGCGCTGATTGTATAAATTCGCGCGAACGCTCAGTGAATTTCTCTAAATTCATCTAAAACTCCTTTTTAAGCGCCAATTGTTTCAGATCTCCTTTTAACTAAGCAAAATCTATCTGGCCTCACATTAAATGTGGTAAGACACATTGTATTTTTCAAGAACCCTGGTTATGAATTCACTCCACCCGTGAAGAAAAACTATGAAATGGTTGACCATTCTTATTCTCATATAGAAAAGACAAATTAATCGAATATTGAAAGAAATGACTATGCCAGATGATAGACTAATTGTTGCATTAGATGTCCCAAATGTAATCACAGGGCTAGAGTTGGTTAAGCAATTAGATACATCTGTTTCATTCTACAAAATCGGTTTGGGAATGCTGACTTCAGGCGGCCTTGCTCTTGCGAATGAATTAAAGGCTGAATATGGCAAGCGCATATTTTTGGATATGAAATTATTCGATATAAGCGCTACAATTGAAGCTGCAGTGAAGGGAATATCAAAATTTGATATAGATTTTCTAACCGTCCATGGAGACCCAAGTGTTGTAGCCGCCGCCAAGAACGGAGCGGCTAATTCTAAATTAAAAATCCTTGCCGTCACTATTCTAACATCATTAGACAGGCAAGATTTGGATGATTCCATGATTAAAGATGGTGAGGTCATCGATTTAGTTTCAGAAAGGGCATCCCGAGCTTTCGAAGCCGGTGCTGATGGCGTTATAGCGTCCCCGCAAGAATGTAGAGCAATTCGCAGACTCTCAAATTCAAGAAATAAACTAATTGTTACACCCGGCATCAGACCTAAAGGTACAGAATCTGGAGATCAAAAACGAGTTTCCACCCCCATTGAGGCCATAGTGAACGGAGCCAACCATATAGTTGTGGGTCGCCCGATCGTTACTGCCGAAAATAAAAGACTCGCTGCACAAAAAATACTCGAAGAAATTAAATCAGTATAAGTTTATACCTGCAGAAACATAATGTATTGAGCAATTAATCAATCTTATCTGGGTGCAGTTATTTAACCCTGACGCGCCTTGAAGCGTCGCTGTGTCTTGTTAATTACATAAACACGACCTTTACGCCTCACAACACGGCAATCACGATGACGCTGCTTCAAAGAGCGAAGTGAATTTTTTACCTTCATAAGGCTTCTCCTGCAATCTAGACGCAAAAAGCGCCAATTTAACCCATCCTCATGGGCATTTTGTGGTGGGCGGTACTGGGTTCGAACCAGTGACCCCTACGATGTCAACGTAGTGCTCTACCGCTGAGCTAACCGCCCAAAAATGCGACCGAGGATCCCGCGCCGGTTGGAGGTCTATAAAAACTTTTACAACTTTGTTCAAGGGGTTTTCGTTTCAAAATTTTGGAGGTAAAGTCTACTGATGAAGTATCATAGGCTACAAACAAAATCGTACAAGCTGGAAGATCCAGTAAATTTGCAATCTGGCATAGTGGTCGCTTCCCCACACTCTGGCCGCAACTATAGATCTTCGGTGGATGAGCAATCGATACTCGACCCTCTAACACTTCGAAGTTCCGAAGACGCATTTGTAGATGAATTAATGGACTTCGCTCCAACCTTGGGCATTCCCTTGCTTTGTTCTGAAATCCCCCGAGCCTTCGTGGACCTAAATAGAGCAAGAAATGAACTTGACCCTGCAATTATTGACGGAATCAAGCCGGTCGGACAAAATCCTCGCGTGATGTCAGGATTGGGAGTTATCCCCAGAGTAGTTGCCAATGGAAAAGAAATTTACTCAGGAAAACTATCAAAAGAAGCCGCATTTGAAAGATTGGAAAACTTCTGGGACCCTTATCATTCGAAACTGACAGAATTGCTTGATCGAGCCTATAGACAATTCGGTTATTCTATTTTGATAGATGCGCATTCCATGCCGCATGAAGCAGTTTTAAATGCTTCTGCTAGTCTTCGTACCAGCCAAATAGTGCTGGGGGATAGATTTGGAGCTACTTGTTCTCCAGAAATAATAAACGATTTAATAATGTTAGTTGCGAATACTGGCCTTCGTGCTAGCCGGAATATTCCTTTCTCAGGAGCCTTCATAGTACAAAGATATGGAAGTCCTGGATTAAACCGGCACGCGATCCAACTAGAAATAGACAGATCGCTGTATATGGATGAACGTAAAATCCAGAAATTGGAAAAGTTTCATTTGCTCAAAGATAAACTTTTTAATATTTTGAAAAATTTTTCTCAAGGCCACTCTCGTGCAACCTCAATCGCCGCGGAGTAATTTATCTTAGGCTCCTACCTTTAATGATGGCGTTGACACCAAACTTTTTACGAATTTTATCACTTGCAAGCTCTGCTTTTTTTCTATTTAGAGCATTCGGATCCAGTAAATCTCCAGTTAAATCTGCATAACTTTCATCACATAGACTCGTTAATGTGACGCCAATCAATCTAAACTTTATTTCATTTATTTCATTTATTAACAACGGTTCTAATGAGTTGAATAGCCGATCAGCAATATTAGTGGGCTCTTTGAATGTTAACCGGCGAGTAATCAATATGTGTCTGCTGGTTTTTAACTTAAGTACACCCACCTTGCCAGCTATACCCTGAGATTTCGCCCTATCAGAAACTTTTTCACACATACGCCACAAGTGACCAATTAAAATCTCCTGCTGCAAAATATCTTGTCCAAAGGTTGTTTCGTTTGAAATCGACTTTATTGACCTTTCGGCTATTACACGGCGATTATCTTTCCCAGATGCTAAAGCTTTTAAACGTTCCCCAGAGGCTCCAAATTTTTTTACAAAATCTCTGTCATCCCACCGCAACAAATCACTAAGTGTTTTGATGCCCATAGCTTCTAGTTTCTCTTTAGTTCCAGCACCAACACCCCACAAAATATTAACAGGTTTATTGGATAAAAACTTTTCCGTCTCTTTTTTACCAATTATCGAAAACCCATTTGGTTTATTAAGATCGGACGCTATTTTGGCCAAAAACTTGTTATGAGATAACCCAATTGAACCAGTTAACCCAAGATCGTTTTTCATTCTATTTGTGAGTTCAGCCAAGACTACCGCGGGTGACTTTTTATGAAGTCTTTGAGTACCACTTAAATCTAGGAAAGCCTCATCCAGGGAAATAGGCTCAACTGCAGGAGTTAATTCAAGCATCATTTTGCGTATTTTTAGGCTAATTTCCGCATATAGTTTCATTCTCGGCTTTATTATAACTGCATCTGGACATAACTTTAAGGCACGATATATCGGCATTGCCGAATGGACCCCTCGAATACGGGCAATGTAGCAAGCAGTTGAAACAACCCCTCTTCTCCCCCATCCAATTATAACTGGCTTATCAATTAACTCAGGACGATCTCTTTTTTCAACAGAGGCATAGAAAGAGTCACAATCCATGTGCGCAATATTTAGAGAAAGCAGTTCAGGGTGGACGATAAATATCGGAGAATTACAATTTGGACATCGTTTAGCTTTTTTAAAAAGCATAAAACACTTTCGACACAGCTTTTGATGTTCCACTTGAAAACCTAATCAAATTACCAAATTGTCGTATCCTAGATCATCTCATTGATACTAAGGACCACTATGCTTAAGTAGAAAGAAAATTAAACTATTTTTTAGTACGCCACTTATTTACTATAGGATATCGCCTATCTAGCCAAAAGGCGCGTTGTGTCAAACGAGTGCCAGGAGCTGATTGGAATCTCTTGTACTCGCTGCTGTAAATTAACTTTTCAACTTTAATGACGTCAGTTTTTTCATAGCCTTCTTTCATACAATCTTCTATTGATCCATCTTCATCGATCAAAATCGTCAGAATCGCATCTAAGACTGGGTAGTCAGGTAAGCTGTCGCTGTCCTTTTGGTTGGGGCGCAATTCGGCTGTCGGAGCTTTTGATATTATATTCTCAGGAATAATCATGCCTGATGGGCCTTTCATCCAAGACCTATGGTTTTGATTTCGCCATTTAGCGATTTCAAATACACGCGTTTTATATAGGTCTTTAATTGGGTTAAACCCGCCTGCCATATCACCATAAATTGTCGAATAACCAACACTCACTTCCGATTTGTTTCCAGTTGTTAACAGCATCTCACCAAACTTATTTGAGACTGCCATCAGTAATAATCCACGAAGCCGAGACTGAATATTTTCCTCTGTAAGATCAGTGTCATGACCTTCAAACATAGTAGATAAAGTTTCCTCAATTGAATTAAGACTTTCAGTTATTGATAATGTATCTGATTGGCATCCTAGATTTTCTGCAAGATGCGCAGCATCAATTAAAGAAGTGTCAGAAGTATAAGGAGAAGGCAGCATAATCGACCGCACATTTGTAGATCCTAGTGCATCAGAAGCAATAACAGCAACTAGTGCACTGTCGATACCTCCAGAGAGGCCGAGTAATACCCTTTCAAAACCTGATTTGCGGCAATAATCCTTGAGCCCCGTTACCATTGCGTAATAATCTAACTCCTTACCACATGAAACTGTAGACAAATGACCGTTAGTGATACTCCAGCCAGCATCTGTTTCCTCAAGAACGAGATGCTCCAAACATTCTTCAAATAAGGGTAGTTTGATTGCCAAGTCACCGCCTCGGTTTAGGGCGAAGGTACCACCGTCAAAAACTTGGTCGTCTTGTGCGCCAACCATATTTAAGTAAATTAAAGGCAGGTTTGTTTCCACCACTCTAGAGACCATTTTGTTTAATCGGACATCATTTTTGCCATTAAAGTACGGAGACCCATTTGGCACAAGTAAGAGTTGTGCGCCTGTTTCTGCTAATGTTTCTGTTACATCAGCATGCCAAGCATCTTCGCAGATTGGACTTCCAATTCTAATTGGACCAACCTGATAAGGTCCTGAAATTTCTCCCTCATCAAAAATTCTCTTTTCATCAAAAACATTTTGATTTGGTAAATGATGTTTCATAATAACATTGGCAACCTTCCCATCGATTAATATGTAATAAGCATTGTAGAGCTTTTTTTCGATGTAGGCCGGACCGCCAATTGCTATCGCAGGTCCTTTCGCACAAGTTTTAGCCAGTTGCTTAATTTTTCCTTGTGCCACTTTGCAAAACGAAGGCTTCTTTATTAGGTCTTGAGTGTTGTAACCAGTGATGAATAATTCTGTGAATGCCACAAGATCACTGCCTGCCTCTTTTGCTTTTTTCCAAGCTTCAACAGCGGCTTCGTAATTCCCATCAAGGTCTCCGACCGTGGGGTTAAGTTGGGCTAGAGTAATTTTAAATTTTTTCGCCATCAATCTGAATACCGTATCTGTGTCTATTTGTTTAACAGGAAAAACCAATAGTAAAAGTTAAGATTTGATTTATAAAGTCCCTTTCACGTAGGTCTAACACACCAATCAAATTAGCTAATATTTAAATGTATTTTCAAAATTCAGAACATTACAAATAAATACTTTAGACATTTGAGCAGTTAGTACTATTTCTGGTAAATGAAAGATAAAGAAAAAGTAATATTCGATTGGTACAAAATAATAACCCTCATGGAGAAAACGCTCCTGGTTATTATAGCATTTTTAACCACTTACGCAGTAATTGTTGAAATAATAACCGTGGTATCCATGCGCGCTGTCAAATTAACCGATTTGCTTTTACTATTTATTTACGCAGAGGTGCTAGGAATGGTCGCTGCCTTTTACAAATTTCGTAAAATCCCCATAACGGTTCCCATCTTTATAGCTATCACTGCGCTTTGCAGATTAATAATCCTGCAGGGTAAAGGTATAAATACAATAGACCTTCTATATGAAAGTGGCGCAATTTTACTTTTAGCTCTGTCTGCTCTTGTAATCCGATGGAACCTTATTAATTTAAAGCGCCCCATAAGTGACGCAGATCGGGAAACTGAGTAAGCCAACCTACAATACGGTCAAAAATCCTCATAGTGAAAATTTCCGACAGTAAGACTTTATTATTTCACCTAGAAATGGTTGTCTCTTGAAGAGGTAGCGGAAGTTTGTACCTTTCCGAACTTTGCTGTTTTATTAAGTTATTTCTTCGGGCTTGATTAAAGTTTAAAAACAATTTTTATTTTGACTGTTAAATTTCATTGGGATCAATAAAATTTGTAAAAGTTTCACTACTAATGGCCAAACAAAAATGCATTATTTAAATATGATTGTGAGAAAGCGCAGTAATGGCAACTCAAAAAAAAATTAATAATAGTACTGAATACTGGGCCGAGATTTTACACCAACAATGGGGTGTGAACGCAAAGTTAAGTGAATTAAACGGCGAATACGATTTAAATTTTTTAGCGATTAGCTCATCTCACAAACCCTTAATTTTAAAAATAATGCGTGAGAATTGTCCGAAGTGGCTAGTCGAGGCACAAATTGCGGCGATGCAGCACGTCGAAGGAGTTGCTAAGTTATCAAGCACCCCAAAAGTCCTTTTGAGCCAAAAGGGACAGAGCTGTATCGAAGTTACTGATAAATTGGGGAAAATCCGATTTATTTGGGTGCTAGAATATATTCCTGGAAAATGTCTGGCGAAGTTACGCTCAAAGCCATTAAATTTAATTGAAGAAATTGGTGAGGCCCTTGGGGCAACCACCACTGCTCTGAGTAGCTATGATAATGATAAATTGGACAGAAGTTTTAAATGGAACCTCCTACAAGCGGGATGGATAGACGAGCACCTGAATTGCATAAGCAATAATAATCGCTACGAAACAATAAAAAAAATTTCGATAAATTTCAGTAAATGTTTACCTCAACTCAAGTCATTCAATCGGCAAGTGATTCAAAACGATCCAAATGATTATAACATTTTAGTTTGTGGCGAGTATGACGAAAAAAAAACGCTGTCTGGTATAATCGACTTTGGGGATATGTGTATTGCCCCAAGTATTTGTGAACTCGCAATAGCAGGTGCATATATTGTTTTAGACACCCCTGACCCTGAAAAATCGTTAGTAGCTTTGGTATCAGGGTTCAATAAAACATGCCCGCTTACAACAAATGAAATTGATATAGTGTGGGACTTACTTTTGATGCGCTTAGCTGTGAGCGTTGTTAATTCGACAATGATAGCAATAGAAAAGCCAAATGATCCTTATGTCACTATATCCCAAAAGCCTGCCTGGGAATTTTTGGAAAACCATAAAATAAATGAAGAACTTCTAAAGTGTCGACTCAGGAAAGCTTGTGGTAAAGAAATAGTAGACAATGAAAAAAAAATACTGTCTTGGATTAATAAAAACCAGGGAAATTTTGCCCATTTAATTGGAATGTCATTACAGAGTGCGCCGCTGGTCTCTCTTGCGGTAGAAAACTCAGCCATTCCAGAAAATCCATTCAAATTATCAAAAGAAGAAGCAAAAGAAATTGGATCTGACACAACGCACGGACATGAAATATTTCTTGGGTACTATAATGAACCAAGACTAATCTACACGGCCCCAGAGTTTCGTATTGGACCATACAAGGCGAGTAATAGGCGCACTGTGCATCTGGGTGTTGATATTTTTGCACCAGCAGGAACACCCATTCTTGCACCCTTGAATGGTGAAATTGTAGCTATCGAAAATCGTAAAAATTCACTTGACTATGGTGGGATGATCATACTGAAACATGTAACCGACGATAATGGAGTTTTTTACAGTTTATACGGTCACTTAAGTCCAAATTTTCCTGAGTACTATAAAATTGGTCTGGAAATTAAAAAAGGGCAACAATTTTGCTGTCTGGGAGACGACAGTGTAAATGGTGGCTGGTCTCCTCACTTACATTTTCAAATTGCTTTAACAACTAATGGGCTTGAAAATGACTGGCCAGGCGTTGCAGATCCAGATGACCTTGATTTCTTTAATGCTATATGCCCCAACCCTGCTGCGATTTTGAACTTACCAAATGAGAAAGTAGAATTCGTACCACTACAGAAAACCGAAATACTCGCTCAACGCAAAGCAAGTTTTGGAAGTAACTTGAGGTTATCATATGACGAACCGGCTATGTTTTTAAGGGGCTGGAAAACTCACCTATTTGATGAATGGGGGAGACCGTATTTGGATGCCTATAATAATGTTCCTCATGTGGGGCATTCCCATCCTAGAATACGAAATGCAGCGTTAGAACAGCTTAAAAAGCTCAACTCAAACACACGATATCTACATCCAAAACAATCGGATTTAGCAGAGAGCATTCTATCAAAATTACCAGAAACTTTCAAAGTATGTTACTTTGTTAATTCCGGTTCGGAGGCTAATGAGTTGGCCCTGCGTTTAGCACGCGAGCATACCAAAGCGAAAGGCATGATCACTATGGATCATGGTTATTTTGGAAATACAACAGGTGCAATAGATATATCGGCCTACAAATTTAATAAGCCTGGCGGCGTAGGGCAGCCAGACTGGCTTGAATTAGTAGAAATACCTGACGACTACAGAGGTGCTTACAAAAAAGAGGATCCTAATCGAGGCAAAAAATTTGCGGGTCAAATAAATCAAGCAATAGAAAAACTTAAATCAAAAAATCAAAATTTGTGCGGCTTCATTGCTGAAACTTTTCCCTCAGTTGGAGGGCAAATTATTACCCCTCCGGGTTATTTGGCAGAAGTTTACAGACAAATACGAGAAAGTGGCGGAGTTTGCATAGCAGACGAAGTTCAAACGGGCTTGGGACGCCTTGGAAATCACTACTTTGGTTTTGAATACCAAAAAGTCTGCCCAGACATTGTTGTTCTTGGCAAGCCGATTGGGAACGGCCATCCGGTCGGCGTTGTGGCAACAACCAAAGAAATTGCGAATAATTTTGATAATGGGATTGAGTTCTTTTCCACATTTGGAGGTTCCACTCTATCGTGTGCAATTGCCAACGAAGTGATTGAGATAGTTGAAGATGAATCGCTACAGTCTAATGCAAGAAAGATGGGAGAGAAATTAAAAACCGGGCTTAAAAAACTTCAGAAAAAATATGAGTCAATAGGAGACGTACGCGGTATGGGTCTTTTCGTCGGTATCGAGCTTATTGATGAAAATGGGAAGGAAAATACCCGGCTTTGTACTTTTGTTAAAAATCGCATGCGCGATTTTCGCATTTTAATTGGTAGTGAAGGTCCAATGGATAATGTACTAAAAATTCGTCCTCCGTTATCAATAGAATTGGAGGGTATAAATATGATTATTGATACCCTAGATGCAATTCTTGAAGAAGAAACGATCTAGTTTGATTAGCTAACTCCAGCAACCAGGTAGATTGACAAAATATTTTTTGGGCGCCACCATGCTATGTGATTATAAAATTGGAGATGTATATGAAGGTATTTTTTCTTGGAGCATATAGTGCAGCTGGTATGCAGGGCATGATGAACAGCAACTATGCAACTAGGGTCTCAGCCGTCAATAAAATGGTTGAGAAGGTGGGTGGAAAGCTGGGCATTGTAACATATCTACAGGGCCCTTTCGATGTTATTGCAGATGTTGAGGTTGATGCCTA
>CAXEVV010000045.1:0-12774 GCA_963999845.1 uncultured Rhodobacterales bacterium
GGCTTAATGATGGCGGGAGAGGCCACATGATCCGCATTGAACCAAGAGAAAAAATTTCACGCAGTAGTACAGTATTAATACCAATTTTCTCAGCAGTAGTTTCTTTACTATTTGCAGCCATACCTCTAATTGCAGCAGGCGCTAACCCTTTGGTTGCTTATGTAGAAATGGCTAAAGGTGTTTTTGGATCTATTTTCGCTATTTCAGAGATGCTAACCCGTGCAACGCCACTCATCTTTACTGGTCTTGCAGCAGCAATCGCATTTAGAGCGAAACTTTGGAATATTGGGGCTGAAGGTCAGCTCTACCTCGGTGCCATAGCTGCTGTAACAGTAGGATCTGGTCTTTTTGACTTACCTGCTCTTTTATTACTACCTATGATCATAGCGTTGGGAGCGTGCGCTGGAGCAGTAGGAATGGTTGGTCCGGCTTATCTGAAAGTACGTTTTGGCGCTGATGAAGTGGTAACAACGCTTTTGCTGAACTTTATCATAATCATTTTTTTACAAATGTTATTAGAGGGGCCTTTGCAGGATCCGATGGGTCTGGGTTGGCCACAGTCGGCTCCAATTCTGGATCAGGGGATGTTTCCACCATTGATTGATAGAATGCGCCTGCACTCCGGCCTGATCTTGGCAGTTTTTTTAGCTGTCATAGCACATTTTATGATCAAGTATTCTGTTTGGGGATTCAAATTAAGAGCCGTTGGGGAAAATTCGTCTGCAGCCAAGCATGCAGGAATTAACATAAATCGTTCACTTTTTGGGGTAGCAATTCTTTCTGGTAGTTTTGCTGGTCTCGCGGGAGTTAGTGAAGTTGCAGGTTTAAAAGGGTATCTGACCGCAGACCTCTCACCTGGGTTTGGCTATGCTGGAATAGTTGTTGCGATGTTAGCTGGACTATCTCCATTGGGTGTAGTGATTGCATCCGTTTTTATTGCTTCTGTATTCGTTGGGGCTGATAGCATGAGTAGAGCAATGGGGATATCATCTTTTCTAGCTGATTTAGTGGTATCTGTATCCCTTTTGTGTGTGCTGGTTGGGGGCTTTATCTCAAAATTCAAACTCGTCCGCGCTGGTACTGGGAAAAGGTAATATGATAGATATCCTAAATATTTTGCTTACAGATAGCTTTTGGGCGGCATCTTTAAGGATTGCAACACCTTTGATTTTTGGTGTGCTTGGGGCGTTAATTTGCGAAAGATCTGGTACCTTAAACCTAGGAATTGAAGGTATCTTCGTAGTTGGGGCGATGTGTGGTTGGATGGCTACATGGTTAGGAGCTGGATTATGGGGAGGAATTTTAGTAGCGTTTCTCTGTGGTGCATTTTTTGGGTTAATCCATGCGATACTTACTGTGCCACTAGGTCTTTCTCAACATGTTAGTGGGCTTGGGATAACTTTGTTTGCTACTTCTGTAAGTTATTTTACTTACAGAACAGCTTTGCCCGATGTATCATCTCCCCCGAGGATTGAGCCCTTTCAACCTTTGGACATTCCCATACTTTCTGATTTACCATTTTTTGGATTAGTTTTATTTCAGCAAACTGCTTTGACGTGGCTGGCTTTAATAATGGTGTTATTGGTTTGGTATGTACTGAATCATACAAATCTTGGATTGGCTGTAAAAGCAGTTGGGGATAATCCTAATAGTGTGGATGCTCAAGGTTTATCAGTTTACGCAATTCGAATATGGGCGATTATTGTTGGTTCAGCTCTCATGGCTCTTGGAGGTGCTTTTTTAACAATGAGCGCTTTTGATGCCTTTTTCTTTGGAATGGTAAATGGTCGTGGATGGGTTTGTATTGCGCTTGTAATTTTTGCAAGCTGGAGACCAGGGAAAGCTTTATTTGGTGCGCTCTTATTTGGTGCTTTTGATGCTTTACAAGTAAGATTGCAAACCGAAATGGGAGCCTTTGTCCCTGGACAAGTCTTTTTGATGGCTCCATATGTTTTGTCAATTGTAGCCCTAGTCATAGTAGCGAGATCTGCAGACTATCCTCGGGCTCTATTGACACCTTGGTATAAGGGGCAGCGGTAGGTACAAATAATGTTTGATTTGATAATAAAGAGAGCTAACCTCGCAGATGGCAAAGGCGAAGTTGATATTGCTTGTCAGAGTGGTAAAATCGTTGAAATTGCAAAATCTGTTTTAGGCGAGTCTAAGGAAATTATTGAGGCTGAGGGATGCCTTCTATCACCACCATTTATTGATCCGCACTTCCATATGGATGCCACGTTGTCATTGGGAACTCCAAGGCTAAACGTATCAGGTACTTTGTTGGAAGGCATTAGTTTGTGGGGTGAACTCAAACCATTGCAATCAATAGACGATATAATCGCTCGTGCGATGAAATACTGTGATCTTGCAGTTGCAAAGGGTATCGGAGCTATACGTAGTCACGTAGACACTTGTGATGATGAGCTTAAAGGTGTTCAGGCTCTTTTAGAAGTTCGAGAAAAAGTAAAAGATTATTTAGATCTGCAGTTGGTAGCTTTCCCTCAAGATGGTGTCATACGAGACTCAACTGCACTTAGAAATACAAAACGGGCTTTGGATATGGGTGTGGATGTGGTGGGAGGTATTCCCCATTTTGAAAGGACTATGTCTGAGGGTGCAAGTAGCATTAAATTACTATGTGAAATTGCTGCAGAGCGTGGGCTAATGGTTGATATGCACTGTGATGAAAGTGATGATCCAATGAGCCGACACATTGAGACATTAGCTTTTGAAACGAAAAGATTGGGTTTAGAGGGACGGGTTTCAGGGTCGCATCTCACTTCTATGCACTCGATGGATAATTACTATGTTTCTAAGTTGATACCTTTGATGGCTGAGTCAAATATAAATGTGATACCCAACCCCCTTATAAACATAATGCTTCAGGGTCGGCATGATACTTATCCAAAAAGACGTGGTCAAACGAGAGTCAGAGAGTTACGTGACGCAGGCCTTACAGTCGGCTTTGGCTCAGACTGTGTCATGGATCCTTGGTACTCGCTTGGAAAAGCAGATATGCTAGATGTTGCTTTTATGGCCTTGCATGTAGGTCAACTTTCAAGCCGTCAGGATATGGAATGGTGTTTTGATGCAGTAACCAAAAATTCTGCTAAAATTATTGCTTTAGACGAATATGGTATTGAAAAAGGAAAGCCAGCAAACTTCGTATTACTACAAGCGAAAGACAAAATAGAGGCTATTAGATTACGAGCGCACCGATTATTAGTCGTCAGAAATGGCCGTATAATTTCAAGATCCAACCCTATAGAACACACATTATATAAGCCAGAAGGCAAAACAGTTTTTAATGAGTTGAATTAATCAATCTCTAAGCATTAGACAAAAACATAAGAGGTTATCATGGCGAAACCAATTATCGTTGTTGGAGCGGGTATTTGCGGCATTTCAACTGCTATTTGGTTGCAACGCTCTAATTTAGAGGTGATATTAGTAGATAAATCTGATCCTGGGATGGGTGCATCCTACGGGAATGCGGGGCTGCTAGCGCAATGGGCAATTGTTCCAGTCAATGAGCCATCAATCTTTAAGCAAATACCGCGTTATTTAATTGATCCTATGAGCCCACTTTTTGTTAAGTGGCGTTATTTACCATGGCTCACTCCTTGGTTGATTAAGTTTCTAAGGAACGCAAATTCTTTAGATTCTCAGAGAACAATTGAAGCGTTAATCCCTCTACTGTCCGACTCTGTTCAGCAACATAAAAGGCTCACTGAGGGTACGTCTGCTTCCAATTGGATCGCTGACAGTAAATTTAGTTACGCCTATAGATCTTTAGCTGACTTTCAGAAAGATTCATTTAGTTGGGAATGTAAGAAAAAGGCTGGGATGGTACCTGAGCTATTTACTGGAAAGGAGGTTCAAGAAATTGAGCCAATTTGTGGTTCCGTTATAGATTGCTTAGCAGTTATTAGTGGCCAAGGTCATATTATAAATCCACAAGGCTATATTACTGAACTCATGAAAATATTTTATCATAATGGTGGAAAATTTATAAATGCTGAGGTTAAGGATTTTGGCTTCCAAAATGAAAAAATCAATATGGTATTCACTGATAATGGTAAATTTGAATGTGATAAAGCAGTCATAACGGCTGGAATCTGGTCAAAAAATTTAATGCGAAAGCTTGGCCTCAAAATTCCGCTAGAAGCTGAACGAGGCTATCATGTGGTGTATAAAAATGCGTCGATACTGCCACGCAATCCAATGATGATGACAGTAGGTAAATTTGGAGTAACACCGATGAAAGGTGATCTTAGATGTGCAGGCACTGTGGAGTTAGGCGGCATTAAGATCGGCCCAAGCCAGGGGCCAATTAAATTGCTAAGACGGCGTGTGGCTGAAGCTTTTCCAAAAATGATGTATGACAAAACTGAGGAATGGTTGGGGTTTAGACCAACTGCTCCTGATAGTCTGCCACTTATCGGTCAGCTTAAGGAAAGTGGCGTCTATACGGCATTTGGACATCAGCATATCGGCATGACATCTGGGCCGAAAACTGGGAGGTTAATATCTGATATTATTAACTACAGATCACCAAATATAAATATGTCGTTTTATGATCCAAACCGATTTAATTCATAGGAAAATTATGATGGAGAATTCATGGGAACTCTTAATAAATTCAGTTAAAAAGCTTCATGAAGGTAACCATGTTTTACAAAACTTTTGTCCCTTTCCAAATGACTTGATTGTTCAAAAAGTTGAGCCCTTTCATATTGAGGCTGGTAATCTGATCAAGCATGAGAAGAATTTAAATACTGAAAAATACCAAGATTTGTGTGATAAAATCATTGAAAGAGGTCAATATGCACACTGGCGACAAACGTATAAAGGCACGGCAGTGTCTTCACATTTTTTGAGTCATTTTGGTTGCTACTGTCTTATTGGGGTCGGTGGCCCATATAATTCCAATAGTATGAGAGCTTGGATAGTTTATATGCCGTCTAAATTATACTATCCTTGGCATCAGCATCCGGCAGAAGAGTTATACTTTTGTCTTGCAGGAGAGGCTATATTTAGGGCAGATGGAAAGGACGACATAATTTTGTGTGAGGGGGGTGTATCTGAACATAACTCAAATCAGCCCCATGCCATGCAGACTGATGAAAAACCTGTGTTGGCCTACGTTATCTGGCGAAATGGGTTTGATGTTCTACCTGAGTTGACCCATCATGATGCAACGTAATTTGAAATACTGAAAGTTAAATATTAATGACGAAACCGTGCATTTTATGTGTTGCAATTACTGGATCATTACCGACAAAGGCTGATAATCCTGCCGTGCCAATTAGCTTACAAGAGCAAATCGAAAGTACGCAAAATGCATTTGAGGCAGGAGCAACAATTGCGCACTGCCATGTGCGTAATGATGATCAGACGCCATCTTCTGACCCTGAAAAATTTGCAGAATTGCTTGAGGGATTAAAAGTGCATTGTCCTGGGATGGTTATTCAATTCTCTACTGGTGGCCGCTCAGGTTCGGGAACTGACAGAGGCAGTATGCTTCCATTGGCTCCTGACATGGCGTCATTGTCCGTCGGTTCAAATAATTTCCCCACACGTGTCTATGAAAACCCACCTGATCTGGTCAACTGGTTAGCGTCCGAAATGAAAAAATATAGTATTACTCCAGAAATAGAAGCATTCGATTTAAGCCATATTCTGAATGCTATAAAGATGCATGATAGGAATGAATTATATGGAAAGTTATATGTTCAGTTTGTTATGGGAGTTAAAAATGCCATGCCAGCAGACAAAGAAGTTTTTGATTTTTATGTAAACTTTATGAGAAAAAGGGCCCCAAAAGCAGAATGGTGTGCAGCAGGAATTGGTGCTAATCAAATTACTGTAAACGAGTGGGCAATTTCTGCTGGGGGCCATACTAGGGCGGGACTCGAGGACAACGTGAGGCTCAACAAAAATACGCTTGCCCCCTCAAATGCGGCGTTGATCCAACGAGCAGCAGAAATATGTGAAAAATATGAGCGCCCTGTTGCAACCTGGCGTCAGACGCGCGAAATGCTTGACCTTCGAATAGAAAATTAGGTTGTCAATTGAAGCCACCCATCACAAAACCTCCAACTTTAAAAAGTTTTCTTGATTTACCGGTCATTTCAGATTGGGCCCAACTCACTCATCAGGCTGTAGTCTTTGGTGCGCCGTTTGGTAAACCTTACAACCCTGATCAATTTCCAAATAATCAATCGACGGCTCCAGGCAGATTGCGAGATGCTTCACCAAGGATATTGGTAGACCCACAAGCTGTAGATAGTGATCTATCATCAGACAGTACTCTTGCATCAATCTCAGTTGCTGATGGAGGAGATATTCCACTTAACAATAATAACATTGATCAGCATTACGCTGAAATAGAAAGTGCTGTGCGCTACCTAATTGAAAAAGGGATTTTTCCAGTTTCGATTGGAGGTGATGATGGAATAACAAATCCAGTCCTACGTGGTTTGGACTCACTTAATGATCTAACGATCATTCAAATCGACGCACATATGGATTGGAAGAATGAACGTTTTGGAGAAAAGGATGGATATTCGAGTCCGATGCGAAGAGCTTCTGAAATGGCTCATGTTTCTGCGATACATCAGGTTGGTATTCGTTCTTATGGAAGTGCTACTGAGAAAGATATAAGTGATGCAAAAAACTGGGGAGTGCAGATTTATCTCGCTAAAGATATTCATGAAAAAGGAATTGATTGGTTTTTGAATAGCTTACCTAATTCAGGCAAATTTTTCATAACTTTGGATGTAGATGGGTTAGACCCATCAATATTGCCAGGAACTGTAGCACTATCGCCTGGCGGGCTTGATTGGAGACAAACCGTTGCTTGTTTTGAGGGAATATCAAAAAAAGGAAAAATTATTGGCCTTAACATTGTAGAGCTTGCGCCTAAGAATGATATTAACCAAATTTCGATGATTGTGGTAGGTAGATTAATTCTGAAGTGCCTTATGCTTGAGTTGAGCAAACATAGTTAGAAAATGTCAGAAGTTTCAGTAATAATTCCAACATACAATCGCGAGAACTTCATCTCAGAATGTGTTCAATCAGTTCTGGCTCAAACTATGCCTGCACGTGAGATTATTGTTGTTGATGATGGATCAACTGATGCAACTTATAATATTTTGAGTGATTTTGGGTTTAATTCCATTAGCACGCAGAAGACAGTCTTGCGCTATTTTTTTCAAGAGAACCGAGGCGTAAGTGCTGCAAGAAACTTAGGTATACGGGAAGCAAAAAGTGAATATATTGCACTGTTAGATTCTGATGACCTCTGGTTAAAAAGTAAGCTTGATCGCCAGGTAGCCGCCTTTAGAAATGATAACACTAAAACTAGGCTATGCCATACTGACGAAATTTGGATGAGAAATGGGGTCCGTATAAACCAACATAAAAAACATAAAAAATATGGTGGCAACGTATTCCGAAGCTGTCTTAAACTTTGTTGCATATCACCAAGTTCAACAATGATGCATAGATCCATTTTTACAGATTTTGGATTTTTTGATGAGGATCTACCAGCGTGTGAAGATTATGATTATTGGTTGCGGTATAGTGCAAAAGAGGATGTAATTTTTATTGATGAACCTTTAATTATCAAACAGGGAGGTCATAGTGATCAACTTTCAGGTGCGCATTGGGGAATGGACAGATTTCGGATACGCTCTCTTGAGAAATTATTAAATGAACCTGGTATCGAACTCGTTTACAAAAATGACGCTATTCGTGAAGTTATCTTAAAGTTGGCAATTTTGATAAATGGATCTCTAAAGCGAAAAAAATTTTCTTATGCAGCGAGTATGCTGGAGAAGAAGCAGTATTGGGAAAATATATTAATGCGTGACGAAGATGATTGAATTGCCCACTAGGCCAAGCTTTGATGTCAAAGTCTGCTGGGTGATAGCACTAGAACCTGAAGCTAGGCCTATAATTGATGAATTAGATCTACGGCGGTATGCGCAAGATTTGAATTTCCCAGTATATTTCAATCCAGAGAATGGGCATGCTCTTGTAATATCAGGAATAGGTCCAGCCAAAGCAGCAGCCGCAGCAACCTGCTTAAAAATGTTGTTAAATGTCGAAAGTTACGTAGGATGGATCAACTTAGGAATTGCTGGTTTTTATTCGCAACCCATTGGGAAATTATACCAAGCCATAAAGGTTTATGATACAGCAGGAAAAAAATCTTATTTCCCAGGTGTCCGGTTATCAAAAATACTAAAATGCCAAACACTGCATACGGTTTTCCAACCAGAAACGGCGTATTTAGAAACTGTTCTTTTTGACATGGAAGCATCAGGTTTTTGCGAGATGGCACCTACGTTTTCCTGCAATGAATTGGTTTTCGTTTTGAAAATTGTATCTGACACACCAGACCATCCCGTGAGGTTGGTTTCAAAAGAGACTATTTCGCAATTGATTTATCAAAATATGGAAAAGTTGAAGAAAATTATTCTAGTCATAGAGAAATTAGTGAAAGAAGAGAAAAAAAGACTGTTTATATCGGAAGAAGTTTTTCGGTATTTTGACACTTTTCACTTCACTCAAAGTAATAGGCACAGATTTTTGCAAGCATATAGAAAATGGAAGTCCGCATTTCCTAGTAGAAAATTAACAAGTACTCTTGCTGGTGGAAATTCGGCCTCAGAATTAATTTCCAGTCTTGAAAATGAGCTTTTAATAGAGTCAAAAAACTGGAAGCTTTCATGATAGATAGTATTTTTATAGAGCAGGATGTCTTGGATCATCCAGTTTCTCAAAAAGTTATTAATCGATTAAAAAATGCTGATGTATTTGAGATTGAAAGATACCAAGAGATGTTTAACAGAAGGCAACAAAATTTTCGTATTCAAAAACAAAAGCCTGCTTTAATTTTGGCAAAAAAATATGATAATTTCGTTTTACCGGCACCATCAGGCTTTGGTATCGATGCGCAAAAGAATTATTACTTTTCGCATATGTATAATTGTATTTATGACTGCCGCTACTGTTTTTTACAGGGTATGTACTCTTCGGCGAACTATGTTTTGTTTGTGAATTATGAAGACTTTTTTAAGGAAATTACTGATGTAATTGCCGAAAATACTAACGATAGTGTAACTTTTTTTTCTGGCTATGATTGTGACTCATTGGCCTTTGAAAAAATTACTGGTTTTGCCGAACAAGCAGTAGAATTTTTTTCTAATTTTAATTCAGTTGAACTCGAACTGCGAACTAAAAGTATTGTCTCAGACACGTTGTTAAAAAGAAGTCCAATTTCTAACTGCATTGTAGCTTATAGTTTGTCACCTAGTAATGTAGCTAGTATTTTGGATCATAAGGCGCCAAGTGTAGAAAGGCGAATAAACGCATTAAAGCTGTTAGCTAAAAATGGTTGGCCTGTGGGCCTAAGATTTGATCCTTTGATTTATTGTTCCGACTGGAAAAAAATATACTCAGAATTATTTTATCAGATTTTTAGTGATATTAACGTTGCCCGAGTTCACTCTGTCAGTCATGGTCCCCTGAGGTATCCTAAAGATATGTATAAAAAAATTTCATCACTATATCCTGATGACAAACTTTTTTCGTTTCCGATGGAGGCTAAAGATGGAATTGTATCTTATGGTAAAGAAATAGAAGAGGAAATGTCTTTGTTTTTACAATCAGAGTTAGAAAAATATACAACAAAGAATAAAATTTTTCGTTGTTTAGTCTAATATTGGAGCTCATAGAAGTTTGAAAAAAATAAAAGCGATTGTAACTGGTAGTACTAGCGGTATTGGAAAGGAAATCACTTCACTACTTTTAAAGAGTGGTGCTAGCGTTATTGGTCTTGCCCGAGATCACAAAAAATTTCAGCCAGATTCTGATAACTACTTTCCTGTTGCAGTCGATCTGTCAGACCTTGAAAAGGCTGAACGTATTATTCCGAAAATTTTGCAAGAGCATTCTTACATTGATGTATTAATCTGTAATGCCGGACATGGTGATTTTAGGGCATTAGAGAACTTTTCAGGGAAACAGATAGCTGATTTTATCAACTTAAATTTAATTTCACATATAATTCTCTGTAGACACATAGTAAGCAATATGAAGACTAATGGTAATGGTGATATTATCGTTTTGGGTTCAGAGGCTGCGTTAGTTGGAAAGAAAAAGGCGTCACTTTATTCTGCTGCAAAATTTGGGTTGAGAGGTTTTACCCAATCACTTCGTGATGAATGTGGTAATAACGGCGTTAGGGTTTGTTTAATCAACCCTGGTCTTGTGCGAAGCCCATTTTTTGATAGCTTGAATTTTAAGCCTGGTGAGGCCAAAAACAATGCAATTGAGCCCAGAGATGTAGCCAAAATAGTCCTGGAGGTTATCAAGACCCGCAAGGGCACAATTGTTGATGAAATTAACTTATCGCCAGCATCAAAATCGATAATTTTCAATTAAATATTTATTTCAATTTTGTTTGTATTTTGTGGCTTTAAAATAATGCAAAGCTGGTATGCAAAAATAGCATTGGTCAAACTTGCCGCATTGCAGCATATACATCAATTATTGAATATAAAATTTTTGAATGTACCTCCCTATTTCGTTTAAAAATTTTACGGGACATGACCTACCTCCTCCTAAGGTTAATGTTCTAGACAAAGGCCCTCTTGCGAGGGTCTTTTTCATTTAATGGTAAGATTATAAAGATCATTTAGAAATCTCAGTTATGTGGATAATGGTAGGAATTTCTGCTTTAAATGCTTCTGTTATATCATTTTGTAATTCTCTAAGGCTTACCGGTTTTCTAGATTTTGCTCCGTAGGACTCGGCTAATTTACAAAAATCAGGGTTTAGAGCCTGTACGGAATTTGGAGCTATTTGGGCGGCTATCATACTATCCTCTATTGCCTTAAGTTTTTGATTATCCCAAATGAGAATAGGCAAGGAAAGTTGCAATTCTACAGCGGTACCTAATTCTTGCATTGTATACTGAAAACCGTAGTCACCTGCGATAGCTATAGTAGGCATTTCTGGTCTTGCTACACATCCGCCTATTGCGGCTGGTAATGCATACCCCAAAGTTCCAAAGCCATAAGGATGATGCCAATGATTAGGTTTTTTCATATCCCAAATTTCCTTAGCTAAATATGCGAACTGTGTCATATCAGAATAGATTACAGTGTTTTGGGGCACTATCTCTTCCACTGCACGGATAATTCTTGAAAGCCCTGGAAATTCTTGAGTAGCCTGTGAAATCCATTCTTTGCGTTTTTTTGATACAAATTTGGGATCCCATTTACCTTTACTATCTTGCCCATCAAAATGTTTTATCGATGCATTAACAAAGTCTTCTACTTTCATATTGAGCTTAATATCTGCCTTATGATGATCACTTAGAACCTCAGGGTCGGTATCGACTCGGACCAAGGTGCATTCGTGACCCAGGTTGTATCGCCAAATATCTACTTCGGCCAATTCAGAACCCAGTACAACTATTAAATCTGATTGTGACAACACATTTACAGTGTCTGGTCTTGCCAAAGATGAACCCATAAATAATGGATATGTTGATGGTATCAGCCCCCTGCCCGTAAAACTTGTAAAACTTGCAGCACCGGTTTTTTTTATAAGCTTAAAAACATCTGTGTTCTTAGCACCACCACCCACAATGAATAGTGGTTTTTTTGAACATTTTATGAGCTTTGCAACCTTACTAATTTCATTTTTATTACTAGAAATAAATGCTTTTGACACCTCAAAAACTTCAAAATCTGGGGCCTGCTCCTGAAGTACTTGAATCGGCACTTGTATATGTTTTGGCCTTGGTCTCTTATCGCAAAATTCTGTGAAAGCCCGCTCTAACAATCCATAAGCAGCCTTATAACTTTGAGCTGTTTCTGACCACTCACAAACACTACCGGCCGCACTCTCCTGATCCAGCATTTGGTGTAACTGTCCGCGTCGGTATGCTGTCTCGTCCAAGCAAGAAGAAATGGCTAGGATTGGTATGCTATCGGAGTATGATTGTCCTAGTGCGGTTAAAACATTACAAAGGCCGGGTCCTGTAATAACATAAACAATGCCTGGTTTTCCGCTAGCTCTTGCGTAACCATCTGCCATGAAACCAGCACCTTGTTCATGTCTTGCAAGAATATGGGTCAGCCCTGCTTCATCAATACCACGATAAAGCTCTTGGTTATGTACACCTGGAATTCCAAATATATATTGAACACCTCGGCTTTTCAAAAACCTCGAAATTTGAACCCCAGTTGGCCTTTCCATAATAAAATTTTCCTCAAAAGCAGTTTACAGAACTGAAACCAATACTTAAGCTTGTTTAATGCGGACCATTAAGTCAATCCATGTTATTTCAGCTCATGCTGAAGGAGAGGTTGGAGATGTGATTGTTGGCGGAGTTCCACCGCCCCCCGGACAGACAGTTTGGGAGCAGAGTAAGTGGATTTTAAGTAATGGTTTGTTGCGTAATTTCTTATTAAACGAACCTCGTGGTGGCGTTTTTAGACATATAAATTTACTTGTGCCTCCAAAAAACCCAAAGGCAGACGCAGCTTTTATTATAATGGAGCCTGAGTTTAATCCTCCGATGTCGGGATCTAATTCAATTTGTGTTGCAACCGTTTTACTTGATGCAGGAATAATAGAAATGGTTGAGCCTATCACTAGTTTCACGCTTGAGGCGCCGGGAGGACTAGTGAAAGTAAAGGCTGAATGTTCTAATGGAAAGGCAAATAGGATCTATGTGCAAAATTTGCC
>CAXEVV010000046.1:0-12647 GCA_963999845.1 uncultured Rhodobacterales bacterium
GTCGACCTCCTCTTTCTTAGCTTTTGCTTTGGCCTTTTCTTTCGGTGCAATTTCTGTTTCAGCAATTGTATCAGCTTTTTCAACTACGGCTTCTTCCGCTGCTACTTCACCTGTTGTAGCTTCTTCCGCTGCTACTTCATTTGTTGTAGCTTCTTCCTTTGGTGCTTCGCCTGTTGTAGCTTCTTCCACTGGGGCCTCTACTGCAGTTTCTAAAGGAACATCTTCCATTTCACCTAGGTCAACTCCAGCCGCACCCATTTGTTCTGTCATTCCATCTAGTGCAGATCTGGCGATAAGATCACAATATAAAGCTATAGCTCTTGCTGCATCATCATTTCCCGGAATTAAGTAATCAATACCAGAAGGCGAACAGTTGGTATCCACTACCGCAATAACTGGAATTCCTAATTTGTTAGCTTCAGCTACAGCTAATGCTTCCTTTTTGACGTCTATCACGAATAAAAGATCCGGGACTCCACCCATTTGCGTAATACCGCCTAGCGATGCTTGCAATTTAGACTGCTCACGCTCCATACCAAGACGTTCTTTTTTTGTTAAACCTTCTGAACCAACAGTCATTTTCTCATCCAGAGACTTTAATCTACTGATGGACTGAGAGACCGTTTGCCAATTAGTAAGTGTACCGCCCAACCATCTATGGTTCATGTAATATTGTGCACATTTCTCAGCAGCTTCAGCGATTGCTGTTGATGCCTGACGTTTTGTTCCGACAAAGAGTATTCGACCACCCTTTGCAACAGTTTCTCTTACAATGTTCAATGCTGCATCAAGCATCGGCACTGTTTGAGTTAAGTCCATAATATGAATACCATTTCGTTCCCCATAAATGAATTCTTCCATTCGTGGATTCCATCGCTGTGTTTGGTGACCGAAATGTACGCCTGCTTCTAGTAACTGACGCAATGTAAACTCTGGTAGAGCCATTTAATTTCCTTTCCCGGTTTGTATCTCGACAGCGAATTGCAGAGCTTAGCTCCAACCGGCCGGCATTCTGAATATTTCTCTTCCAGAAAGCCATACGCTATCTATGAATTTCAATTGCAGGTGGTCTAGACTATATTAAATCTATTCACAACCCCATCAGAAAATTATTTCATCCTTACAAAATGCGTTCAAAAAACCAAAACAAACCCACTAGGCCCACGACAGATGAAAAAGGCAAAGTGATTAAATTTCGGTACCAAATTTTATTTCGAAACCAATAACTTATTGCGCAAAAAAGAATTAAAATAATCGTTATTTGACCCAGTTCAACACCGACATTAAAACCTATCAATGCGGGAACAAAATGATGGATGGGTAAACCAAAATCTGCTAAAACTGAGGCAAAACCTAATCCGTGTAATAGGCCAAAGCAAAAAATTACTACTGATCTTCGAACTGTTAATGCCTTTGAGTAGAAATTTTCAACTGCTAAATAAACAATTGATGCAGCAATTAATGGCTCTACAATCGACGTGCTAATTTCTATAAAACCTAGAGAGGCCATTGCTAAAGTCACACTATGCGCCAATGTAAAAAGTGTAATTTGCCAAAATAAAGCACTAAGTTTCGTCGATAAAAAAAACATGCCCACTACAAAAAGTATGTGATCCAAACCTTTTGGTAAAATGTGAGTGAAGCCAACTGGTATATAATCAAAAAATATTTCTGAAAACCGGTACTTGGACTGTTGGCTTAGTAAAATTTCATCGCTTAAAACCCCAGCCTCAAGATATTGTGTAAAAACATTACCCTCACCCTCCTCCCTAATTACTACCTCTCCAAAAGACTTTGACCACTGAAAATTAAAAGGTTTTAGGGGTTTTAAATTAGTACTGATCGTTAGTATTGAAAATCGTGGGTAGTCAAAATTTTCTTGTTCTTCTACCAGAATTTTTTCCAATTTTAGGACTGCAAAATCGTCATCTTGTTCAATCTTAATTTCACTCGCTAATGAGGGCCAAATTTTCAAAAAATCTGATTTTAGATCAATTACTGATCTGCCCCGATAAAAATCATACTCTTGGGTTTGATCAGCTTCATCCGTATTCGAGATATTGGATAGATCAATACCTGAAAGTATAGCTTCTAGATTAAGTCTAATTTCTAATTGAATGCCATCTTGGATTTGCAATATAGATGCAACTGCAGGAGAAACCTCATGAGAATGTGCGCTACTTGCTAAGGTAAAAAATAAAACCTTTATTAATAAGACGACCTTAATTAAGAGATAATAAATGTTCAATAAACTATTTTTAAAAGCCATATTTTTGGTATTTCCATGTACATTGTTTGGCCATGAGTTGTGGATTGATACAACAGATTTTAAAGTAGAAAAAGATACTTTACTAAATTTAAATTTGCGTAATGGTGAAAATTTTGATGGGTTTTCTTTAGGCTATTTTGATAGATCCGTTAAGGAACTTTATTGGAGGCAGAATGGTAAGAAATTTAATAATAATTCTCGTCAAGGTGATAATCCAGCACTCCAAATTTCACCGACTGATAATGGTTTAATTTCAATTATTTACGTTTCTAAACCAAGTATAATTAAGTACAAGGATTTCAGTAAATTTCAAAATTTTGTGATAGAAAAACATTCACCTAACGCTTTAGAGATACACAAAAATCTTGATTTTCCTCGGGAGAATTTTTCTGAATTATACACTAGATATAGTAAAGCGCTTGTTGGCGTAGGGACTTCGAAGGGCTTTGATACAGAGAATAATCTTGAACTGGAATTAGTGGCTTTAGAAAATCCTTACACAGACAATATGGACGATGGCATTGAAATTCTAGCATTATACAATGGCAATCCGAGGGCATTTTCCAACTTAAACGTATTTGAGCGTTCAAATACAGATAGCAGTGTTAACACTTTTGTTGTTAAGACAAATGATAAAGGAGTGGCTGTAGTGGAGGTAAAAAATGACTGCACATATTTAATCGATAATGTCATAATAAGACCGGCCAATGAGAAATTATTTAAAGAGAGAGGCGTTATTTGGGAAAGTTTATGGGCAGCTTTAACATTCAGTGTAACTAGATCAAATGGAATATGAAACTGATGTTATTTGTGTAGGTAGTGTCCTTTGGGATGTAATTGGGCGCACCAACAAGCCTGTAAGCAGAGGCGGCGATGTTGGAGGGTATATAAGCCGTATTCCTGGGGGTGTTGCTTTTAATATTGCTCAAAGTTTAGTTAATCTAAATTTACAACCTTGTCTTTTGGGGTTTCTTGGAAATGATAACGAAGGTATTCAGCTTTTCTCGATCTGTCAGGAATTAGGAATAAACACGGATTACATTTATCGATCTGACAATTTTGCAACTGACAATTATGTTGCAATAGAAGATTCTGATGGGGTTGTTGCAGCAATAGCTGATGCGCATTCACTTGAAAACGTTGGATCTGAAATATTGAAGCCTCTTAAAACTAGTCGATTTAACAATCATTTAAAAGCTGGTAGGCTTCCACTAATAATTGATGGTAATTTAAAACCAGATCTTTTAATTGATCTGTCCTTAGACCCATTTTTTGAAAAATTTGATGTTAAGCTCGTTCCAGCGTCACCAGGCAAAGCGTATCGGCTTGCTCCTTTTGTGACAAACAAAAACATCACTCTTTACCTTAATCTTGTTGAGGCTCAAATATTATGCGGAAAAGAATTTTCAGATACAGTTATGGCTGCAAGTGAGATTATCAGTAGTGGAGTTGGAAAAGTAATTATAACCAACGGAAAAAATAAAGTCGCTATGGCCAGTGAAGTAACCGGCGTATTGTCCGTGACACCACCAAAAATTAAGGTTAATCGTTTAACTGGTGCTGGTGATGCATTTCTCGCTGCTCATGTAAAAGCGGAAATGCTTAGTTACGATGCAGTGGACTGTTTAGAATTCGCGGTTGAACAGTCAGCAAAATATATTTCTGAGTGAAAGATGCAATACGAAGTTATAAATCCTGAGGTTGAAAATGCATTGCGTAACAATGTCCCAGTTGTGGCGCTAGAAAGCACTATAATAACACATGGTATGCCCTACCCCGAAAATATAAAAATGGTAAATGAGGTAGAAGCACTTATTAGACAAAATAATGCTATTCCGGCTACTATTGCAATACTGGAAGGCGTTATCAAGATTGGTTTAACTAGTTACGAAGTAAAAAAACTATCAGAAAAAAAAGGTGTGAAAAAACTGTCACGAGCTGATCTTAGTGCCGCACTGACAAATGGTGATACTGGTGCCACGACTGTTTCAGCTACCATGATTTTGGCGGCCAATGCGAATATAAAGGTGTTTGCGACTGGTGGCGTAGGTGGAGTTCATATTGGTGCGGAAAACACTTTTGATATCTCTGCAGATCTACAAGAACTTTCTCAAACTCCTGTCATTGTAATTTCTGCTGGTCCCAAAGCAATTTTAGATTTACCCAAGACACTTGAGGTGCTCGAAACACTTGGTGTACCAGTCGTTACTTTTGGCCAAGATGAATTACCTGCGTTCTGGTCACGATCAAGTGGAATTCAATCTCCACTAAGAATGGATTCTGCAAAAGAAATCGCACGTTCACAATTGATGAGGGAGGCGTTATCAATACCTGGAGGGCAGCTTATTGCTAATCCAATTCCGGTTGATGCTGAAATCCCATTGGAAAAAATATTACCAATTATACGTAAAGCAAATTTGGAAGCGAAAAAAGATAATATCTATGCCAAGGATTTGACGCCGTTTCTTCTTTCAAAAATTTTTGACTATACTCAAGGTGCTTCTCTCAAAGCAAATATTGAGCTTGTGAAAAATAATGCTCGTCTGGCGTGTGATATTGCTACAAGTTTTTTAGAAGAAGAAAAAAAGTTTTAATTTGTTCTTTACCTAAGCCATTCATTTTCTTAGGCTAATTTCATGTCAGATGATAAATTTATAGATCCTAAGATTTTAACAAAACCGCAGTCGGGTCTTATAGCAGGATTTCGGAATTCTTTTTTAACAGGTCTTGTAGTCATAGCTCCTGTAGCTTTGACAATCTGGTTAATTTGGAGCGTAATAGGTTGGATAGATGGGTTTGTACTACCTTTTATCCCGAACCTTTACCATCCTGATAATATTCTGAACACAATTTTTGGACAGGATGTTGCCATCAACATTAGAGGTTTAGGCGTAGTCGTTTTCTTACTCTTCACTACATTCGTAGGCTGGATTGCTAAGGGTTTTCTTGGGCGGTCCTTAATACGGGTCGGAGAAAATCTTGTTCGGAGAATGCCAGTAGTAAGATCCATATACTCTGGTGTGAAACAGATTGCTGAAACAGTCTTCGCACAATCTGACCGTTCATTTGAAAAGGCTTGTTTAATAGAGTATCCAAGAAAAGGTATTTGGGCCGTTGGATTTATCTCAACTGAGGCAAAGGGAGAGGTGAAATATAAGGCTAAAAGTAATAGCGATTTGTTGTCTGTTTTTGTACCAACAACACCAAACCCGACTTCTGGATTTATGTTATTTTTTCCTCGCAATGATGTTATTGAGTTAGAGATGTCGATAGAAGATGCTGCTAAATTAGTGATTTCTGCTGGTCTGGTATATCCTCCTTATGAAAATCCAAAGTAAAATAGAGTAAGCGTCATATAAAGTTGACTTTTTTACTAAAGATATATACTCGCTTCCAATAATTGCTGTTAGGTTCATCGTGGCAATATGTTTAAAAATAGAATAGATATCAATTAGGTAAGGTAAAAACTCTTGAACACACAGTCCAAACCACAGAGCCCTGTAATTCCAGACTCTCAGACAGTAACTCAAGTAAAGCACTGGACGGATAGATTGTTTTCTTTTCGTGTGACCAGGCCTAAGTCTCTTCGCTTTCGTTCGGGTGAATTTGTTATGATCGGATTACTGAAGGATGATGGTAAACCATTACTACGAGCTTACTCCATTGCATCTCCATCCTGGGATGACGAGTTAGAGTTTTACTCGATTAAAGTTCAAGATGGTCCTTTAACCTCACGTCTGCAGCATTTAGAAGTTGGTGACCAAATAATACTTAGGCCTAAGCCCGTTGGAACATTGGTGCATGATGCCTTATTACCCGGTCGCAGATTATGGTTATTTGCGACTGGAACTGGGATCGCTCCTTTTGCTTCGCTTATTCGTGACCCTCAAACCTTTGAAGACTTCGATCAAATTATTCTAACCCACACATGCAGAGAGTTGTGTGAACTAGAGTATGGCCGTCTTTTGGTCGAAAGCCTCACCAAAAACGAGATGTTAGTAGATCTATTGGGTAAAAATAATATAGATAAACTAATTTATTACCCCACAACCACACGCGAGACCTCTCCTTGTATGGGACGTGTGACAGAAAAGTTAAAAAATAGTAGTATATTCACTGATCTAAATATATCAGATTTCTCACCAGCAGCAGATAGAGCCATGGTCTGCGGTTCAATTGGATTGAATTTAGAAATTAAAGGTATATTAGACGAACTTGGATTTAAAGAGGGTGCTAATTCGGAACCAGCAGAATATGTCGTTGAAAAAGCTTTTGTGGGTTAGTATTTAATCTGCCAAGCTGTTACGCTTTAATAGCTCTAAGAAAAGAGCGGAATGATCTTTTTCTAGGTTTGATGGATCATCAGATAAAGCTAAATAACGGTCGGTAACTTTGTCTACCATTGGTAATTCTAGTCCAAACATCTGGGCTGTATTTTGAATATTTTGCATATCTTTCAATTGCGTTTTTATACTTCCACCTGCTTCAAAATTACGTTCTGACATTCGCTTTCCATGTTGTTGTAAGATTGCACTATCAGCGAAGCCTCCAGAAAGTGCCTTTCTTACAAAATCCACATTAACTCCCCCTTTTTCTAACAAAAGAACGGCTTCTGCGACCGCGCCAATTGTTATTCCCACTATTGCCTGGTTAGCTAATTTTGCAAGTTGTCCTGCTCCACAAGGGCCAACTAAAACTGATTTCCCTAATGGTTCAAAAATCTTGATGGATTCTTGATAAATATCATCTTCGCCTCCTACCATTATTGCTAAATTTTTATTATTTGCAGCAACAGTCCCTCCTGAAACGGGTGCATCTAGATAGGCGACGTTATTGTTTTTGAAAAAAACAGACTGATCGATAGCTTCCTGAGGAAGTACTGAAGCCATTTCTACCCAAGTTTTTACTGACGAAAGGACTTTATTTTCTAATTTGGAGATAACTTTTTTTGTCGCAGATCCATCGCTAAGCATTGAAATTACAACATCGGCACCAGTTAACGTCGTTCGAAGGTCTTCATGTGTCTCCATGATTGAAGGTAAACCTTTAAGTTTTTCAGGTGTTCTATTCCAACACCTAACTCTAAAGCCAGCACTTGCTAGATTATAAGCCATCGGACGTCCCATTTTCCCCATGCCCAAAAATGCAATGACAAGCATCTATATTCTCCATTTAAAGGTTATTTAAATTTAATTTACTTCGCTCAGTGCACGTAATACTACTTCTGGTCCTGCACTATGTGCATTTTCCGATAAAATCTTTCGCCATCCTTTTGCGCCTGGTTGTCCTGAAAAGAGACCAAGCATATGGCGTGTAATCTTACTCACTTTGTTTCCATTTTTATATTGGCTTTCAATGTAGGGAACCATTCTTTTGACAACGTCTTTTTCACTTTTTTGAATCTTTTCATTGAAAATATAATTATCGACATCGATTAGAATCTCTCCTGGTTTTTGATATGCGGCGCGACCTATCATTATCCCATCGATGCCATTATCCAGGTGTACTTTTGCTTCTTGTAATGATTGAATTCCACCGTTTAATGAAATATGAAGATTGGGGAATAATTCTTTCATTCTATATACTAATTCATAATTTAATGGCGGGACATTACGATTTTGCTTGGGACTTAATCCCGAAAGAATTGCTTTTCTGGCATGAATTATAACTCTCGTAACACCAGCGTTCGATATATACTCCAAAAATTTTGGTAATGTTACACTAGGGTCCTGTTGATCAACTCCAACTCTACATTTGACAGTAACTTCAATATCAACGGCGTTGATCATTTCTTTGCAACATTTAGCTACGACTTCTGGTGTTTTCATTAGGACTGCACCGAAAGTACCTGACTGTACTCTATCGGATGGACAACCGACATTTAGATTAATTTCATCATAACCATATTTCGATCCAATTACGGCCGCTTTGGCTAATTCATTTGGATCCGATCCACCAAGTTGCAAAGCTATGGGATGCTCCGATTTGTCAAATTCTAATAAATAAGTAGCATTACCTTTTATTAAAGCGGGTGAGGTAACCATTTCGGTGTATAGCAGAGCATTTTTAGATAATGTTCGGTGAAAGTAACGACAATGTCTATCTGTCCAATCCATCATCGGAGCAACGCTTAGTTTGGCATAGTTTCTTATGTTTGGAAACTCTGTCATCGGTTCGTCATTTAACCCTTAAATATTAAGTCACAAAGCCATTAACTAATAAGTGTGGTTTATCCACCTTTCAGTTTTTGCATAAGATAAATTTCTGCTCCATCCGGTAACGGCTCGTTTGAATTAGGATTTGATAATTCACCATTTACGGCAAAGGAAATACCACTATCTATAAAGGGTTTCAATCCTGGGAAATCTTTCTCCAAGATACCCACTAATTCACCAATATTTTTTGCCTCAATGGATAATCTATCTTCGTCGTTGGTAAATTTTTTAAGGCTTGTCCATAGGTAAACGTTAACAGCCATCGCTACCAGTCTTTATAGCTTTTAACACTTTCGCTGGAGACATTGGCAATGATCGTAACCTTACCTTCGTGGCTGCCGTTACGGCATTAGCGAGTGCTGGTAGAGGTGGTGCAATACCCGTTTCGCCAACACCACGCACGCCAAATGGATGATCTGGATTAGGCACTTCAACTATTATTGTATCAATGTTCGGTAAGTCACTGGCAACGGGTATTCTGTAATCTAGAAATGCTGCGTTTTGTAGACATCCATCTGCTCCGTATACATACTCTTCATTTAAAGCCCATCCAATCCCTTGAACTGCGCCGCCTTGAAATTGTCCCTCAACATATGATGGATGTATAGCCCTACCAGCATCCTGAACCACGAGATATCGCAGAACAGTAACTCTTCCAGTTTCAGGATCAACTTCAACGTCAGCAATATGAACACCAAAGCTGTGGCCGACCCCGCTTATTGATGCCTCATGATGGCCTGCTATTGGACCCCCAGTTTTGTCCATTTCAGAAGCGATTTGTTTCATTGATATCGGACTAAAGTCTCCAGCATTTGGTCCTGCTGGTTTTGCATAGCCTTTTTCCCAATAAACGGCGTCAGGATCAATTTGCCATTTCCTTGCTACACGCCTACACATTTCCGAGATTGTTTGATTAGCAGCTTCGTAGACGGCTTTTCCAGATGCGAGAGTAGCCCGACTACCATGTGTTGGCTCATTAAATCCAAGGGCGCCCGTTTCTGCAATATTCACACTCACACTGTCATATGGGATGCCATAAGTTTCTGCAGTCATGAGCGCTATTGAAGCCCTACTGCCGCCAATATCTGGAGTACCTACAGTAACATTTACGCTTCCATCTTCGGCGAGCGAAACGGATACAGACGTTTCTCCTCCATGGTTCATCCAATATCCTGCGGCAACACCCCTGCCCTGATTAACGCCCAACGATACGGAATAATTTGGATGATCTTTAGTAGCCTTTAGTGTCTCAATTAAACCAATTTTCTTGAATTTTGGTCCATAGCTCGATTTGTCACCTTCTTTAACAGCATTTTTTAATCTAACATCTATTGGGTCAAGATTTAGATCTGTGCATATTTCATCGATTAAACTTTCAACCGCGTATGCCGCCATTGGTGAACCTGGCGCACGATACGCCGCAGCTCTTGGTCTATTAGCTAAAATATCATAACCAATGTGATGTACGGCTGGCATATTATAAGAGGCAAATGCACATTGTAACGCCTCGCCGACTGGAGAGCCACCAAAAGCACCACCTTGCATTCTAAACTCAACAGAACCTGACGTTATATATCCGTCTTTTGTCATACCAATCTTCACATCCATTGATGCCGATGCGGTCGGTCCTGTAGCACGCAAAACTTCTGCACGACTCATAACTATTTTGACGGGTCGTCCACCAGTTTTTTTGCTCAATGCTAAAGCTAATGGCTCTATAAAAATCGTTGTTTTACCTCCAAATCCACCGCCTATCTCAGATGGAGTTACACATAATTTACTGGATTCAAGGCCTAATACTGCAGCACACATCTGTCGAATATACCAATGACCCTGAGTACAAACCCACATCTCTCCCTGCCCATTATGATCTAATTGAGCCATACAGGCATGTGGTTCTATGTAACCTTGGTGTGCAGCTTCTGTTTTAAAACGGCCAGACTTAACTAAATCGGCCTTATCAAACCCACTAGAAATATCACCTCTACCAAATTCAATATAACTCGCCACATTTGGTGAACTTCCCTCAGGTACGGAAAAGTCTCCAGCATTTTCTCTAACTACAGGAGCGTCTGGTTGGATCGCTTCGTCCACATCTATCACATGTGGTAAAACTTCATAATCTACTTCTATCTGTTTGATGGCTTCTTTTGCTGCAAAAACGGATGTAGCCGCGACCGCTGCTATAGCGTGTCCATCATAATAAGCAAAATCTCCTGCAATTGTATTTTCTAAAAGTTTTAAAGTATCTTCATCTTTAACAATTGGAAAGTCGTCGCGCGTAACAATAGCTTTAACTCCGCTGAGTTTCGCCGCTTTCTCACAATTGATATATTTTATTCGAGCATGGGCATATGGAGATCTAAGCACAGCAGCGTGCAGCATACCTACGGCGGAAACATCTGCTCCGTACTTAGCTCGGCCGGTGACTTTATCAAAACCGTCGGGACGGTTAGGTCGTGTTCCGATATACTGAAACTCTTTTGCTATTTCGTCCTTAGCCATTACGCTGTCTCCCGCATTTCCTTAGCTGTTGCCATGACTGCCTTAATAATTTTATCATATCCAGTGCACCGACAGAGGTTTCCAGCGAGCCAGTAACGGACGTCGTTCTCAGTAGGATTATTATTTCTATCAAGCAGAGCTTTAGCGGCTATCAATATTCCAGGAGTACAGAACCCGCATTGTAATGCTGCCATTTCAATAAATTTTTTTTGAAGCGGATGAAGATCGTCCTCTCCCGCCATTCCCTCTATAGTTTCAATTAATTTACCCTCAGCCTCGACACCAAGGACTAGACAAGAGCTTACAAGGTCACCGTCAAAGATACACGAACAGGCTCCACAGTCACCAGTACCACAGCCCTCTTTTGATCCAGTTAGTCCAATGTGATCTCTCAAGCAGTCCAGCAATGTTTCTCGCGGATCTGCAAGGAACTCTACTCGATCACCGTTTATATTTGTCTTTACATGAATTTTATTCATCTAATTATTTCCTAACGCTCTGGCATAAGCTTTTGTAGCTGCACGTTTGGCTATGACACCAATTATGTCTTTTCGAAATTCTTCGGAACCCCTTTTGTCCGATATTGGTTGTGCAATTCGACTGCATTCAGAAGAAAAACTAGATAAAATGTTTTCGCCTAATTTTGTTCCAATCAAACAATCTGCCGCGGCGTGAGCTATTATCATCTTTGGACCAACAGCTCCCAAAACTACTTTGGCTGCTGCAATCACTCCATTTTCTAACGAGAGATTAACTGCGCATCCAACTACTGCTATATCCATTTCAGTTCTGGGGATAAATCTTAGATATGCATCTCCCTCGTACTTATTACGTTTTGGAAGGTTAATGGCTGTTACTAAGTCTCCATCTTCCAGGCTAGTTGAACCAGGCCCAGTAGGAATGTCTTTGACAAGAATGTCTTTTACACCAAAAGAGTTTATAACTGAAACTGAGGCTCCTGCAGCTATCATTCCGGGAACACTATCAGCAGCAGGGGATCCATTACATAGGTTACCCACCAATGTAGCTCTACTTTGGATCTGGGCTGAACCCACAAGTTCCATGCCCTCTACTAGGCCAGGCCATTCGTTTGAAAGCTTTTTATGACCTGTTAGCTGCGCGCCAGAGACCGCTGCACCAATTGTGTAACCACCGTCTTTCCGCAAAATAACGTCTCTCACGCCAGGTATATTTTTTATGTCAACTAAATGATCTGGTGGCTTATTACCAATTTTCAACTGTACGAGAAGATCGGTTCCGCCTGCTAAGTATTTGATTAGTCCAGTAGAGGAATTTGAAATAGCTACAGCTTCATTGAAGCTAGATGGCGTATGATACTGCATTTTGTTTTTCTCTATCCATATTAATCAACATGCAACTTGGGTATGCCTATTTTTGAGTACCAAAAAAAAATTGTTAAAAAATGGTGTAAAAATTTAACTCCATTTAACGAGGTATTGTTAAGCGAAAAATAAATTAAATCAATTTATATATAGACATATGAAAATTTAAGCTTTTACTACGAAAAAGTAAATTAGAGTATTCAATCTTGTTCAGTCCAGCAATAAAAGCAGCGTTTTATATGGTTGGTGCGGTAGCATCGTTTTCTGCTATGGCGATAGCCGGCAGAGAGCTGGGTAAAACAATACCAACTTTCG
>CAXEVV010000047.1:0-12621 GCA_963999845.1 uncultured Rhodobacterales bacterium
AATGCTCTTTCAAACCGATCAGGTTATCCTTGCCTGAAACAAAATATTTATCTTAATCAAGCATCATTAGGCTTGTTGAGTGATAGCACAGTTACTGAAATGACGAAATTTCTCGATAATGTTGCGAGATACGGAAACCTAAAAATGACAGATGACCAGGAAGCAAACTTTCTTAATCTGTTGCGTAGCAACGTAGCAACATTACTGCACGCAAAACAAAGAAATATAGCAATTGTGGCGAGCGCAAGCGAAATATTATCTCAGATTCCCGAGTTATGTAAGCCAAAGACGAATAGTAAAGTTATTCTTGTTTCTACAGACTTTCCCGCGATAACACGACCTTGGTTAGGAACTGCTAAAACGAGGGGTGTTGAAATATGTTTTGTTCATGAAGCTCCAGAGGCTGATCTCACACAATCTCTTATAGAAGAAATTGACTCCAATACCTCTATTGTGTGCGTCAGCTACGTACAATTTGCTTCTGGAACACGGATCGACGTAAAAGAACTAAGCCAGCATACTAAAAAAATTGGAGTTAAGTTAGTAATTGATGTTACACAGGCCGCCGGTGCAATACCCATAAACATAAACGACTGGGACGTAGATATTTTGGTTTGCAGTGGATACAAATGGCTTGGAGGGCACGGCGGTATTGCCGTTGGCTGGTTGTCAGATGAAATATTAGAACTGGAACCACCAACGATCGGCTGGTTTGGTAATGAAAATCCTTTCGATATGGATGCAACCAAACTGAATTTATCAAAAACAGCCGCAAAATATACCCAATCAACTTTATCATATATTTCGGTTGTGGGATTGAATGCTGCAATAGAACAGCTATTGGAAATTAGTATTTCAGAAATAATGAAACACTCCGACAAACTAGCAAAGCAGTTATTTTCAATTCTATTAAACAGCGAGTGGAAATCTTTTAGACCAATAACGTCAAGAGAATTCAGCTCCCATATCATTTCACTTATGCATCCATCTGGCGATGCAATCAAAAGCACATTTGAACAATTATCTGAAAACGGTTTGATTTGTGGAATAAGAAACGGACGACTAAGAGTATCAATCTCTCACTATAATAATGGTAATGATATTAAATATCTAGGAGCGGCATTGCACCATGAATAATTTCAAATTTTTTAAATTAGCATTTCTAAGTTTGCATTAGGCGAAGACTTGACTAAGCCCAACCAGAAAAAATTATTTAAACCGTTGACCATAAAAAATAAGGTTTTGAAAAATAGAATTTTCTCAACTGGGCACATGGCGGTAATGCTGAAAGAGGGTTGCCCAACGGATGATATGATTGCCTACCATGAAGCAAAAGCAAAAGGTGGCGCTGCACTTACAATCATAGAAGCCGCACGAGTACACCCATCAGGAAATTCGGGACGGGCTGCAATACGAGCATACGACCCGAAATGTATTTCTGGATATAAAAAAATAGTTGCTGCCTGCCATAGATATGATTGCTTCGTCTTCGGTCAGCTCACCCATCCGGGGCGAGAAATGGGTAATTTGGAAGATGGAACAAATCCAGTAGCATATGCACCATCTGCAATTCCAAACGAACGCTTTCATATCATGCCACGTGAAATGTCAGAAACCATGATCCATGAGATTGTAATGGGTTTTAAAATTTCGGCCCAAAATTTAAAAACTGCTGGGCTCGATGGTATCGAAATTGTTGCTTCACACGGTTACCTTCTTGGGCAATTTTTAAATAAAAATATAAATAGGCGAAAAGACAAATATGGCGGTAATTCTAAAAACAGATTCCGTATTTTAAATGAAATAATTGATGCTGTAAAACTTGGATCTGACGACGAAATGCTAATTGGCATAAGACTATCTGGGGATGAAAAGGAATTCCAAGGAATAGAACTACAGGAAACTCTCAAGGTTGTTGAGAAACTAAATAAGAACAAAAAAATTGACTATATTAATATAACAGCAGGAACTTCCGCGGGATTAGCAGGGTCCACGCATATAGTTCCCTCAATGCGTTTTGAAGCGGGATATACACTACCACTTTCAAAAGCCATCAAGTGCGTAACAAGCAAACCAATTTTTGTGGCAGGCCGCATTAATACACCTCAGATGGCAGAGGAAGCTTTGATGAACAAAGCAGCAGACATGTGTGGAATGACAAGGGCAATTATTTCAGATCCACAAATGCCACAAAAAGCAGAGCGCGGTCAGCTTGATGAGATCACTGCATGTGTGGGATGTAATCAAGCATGTATAGGACACATGCTAAATGGACAGCCTATTTCTTGCATTCAACGTCCAGAAACGGGACGGGAATTAACATTTGGTAAATTAAAACCTGCCTCAAAAAAAAGAAAAATTCTTATAATTGGGGGTGGTCCAGCGGGAATGAAAGCAGCAACAGTTGCGGCTTCGCGGGGTCATACAGTAAAACTGATTGAAGCTTCGTCTGAGCTGGGTGGTCAAGTAAACCTGGCACAACGACTACCTGGTAGATCTGAGTTTGGCGGAATAACGACAAATTTGGCAAACAAATTACATAAACAAAATGTTGAAATAAAATTTAAGACAAATGCATCCATCGAATTTGTAATACAAGAAGCTCCAGAGGTTGTTATTTTAGCGACTGGCGGAAGATCATTCGAGCCAAAAATAGAAGGCAAAGAAAATGCTCATGTGGTTACAGCGAGGCAAATACTGGAGGGCAAAGCCAATGTAGGCTCAAGAGTAGCCATAGCCGATTGGCGTTGTGACTGGGTTGGTTTGGGATTAGCTGAGCTTTTAGCACGCCAGGGCTGTCATGTCAGATTAGCTTGCAACGGAATGGTTCCAGGGCAAACTATTAATCAGTATGTGCGTGATAATTGGCTCGGCACTTTACATAAACTGAACGTCGAGACATTCACGCATTTGAGATTACGCGGCATAGACTCAGAAGATGCTTTCTTTCAGCATACTTTGAGTGGAGAGCCCGTTATTTTAGATGATGTCGATACGCTTGTGACAGCATTTGGGGCAGAGTCTGCAAATACCCTAGAAGCAGAGCTTAAAAATAAATTTCAGTCCGGACTTTATGTGATTGGAGATGCATTAAGCCCAAGAACGGTAGAAGAAGCTATTTTTGATGGACTTAAAACTTCAACTCAAATTTAAGCAAAGAAAAAAAATTTTAACTATATTTCTCGGGACCTATCCACTGTTTTTCAGAGTATCTATCGCCCTGCGCCCAGCCAAGCGGAAGCACTATTTCAATTTGCGACATCTGTTCCTGCGAGAGCCTTAAGCTAGCACCATTACAATGCTCCAGAAAATGCTTAACTGACCTGGTTCCTGGAATTGGGATAATATGTTCGTGTTTATTTAGAAGCCACGCAATCGCCAGCGCAGCTGCAGAAACTCCATATTGAGCGGCCAGATCTCTGAATCTGCTGGCAGCTTCAGTATTAAAAGTAAGATTGGGCTCCTTAAATCTTGGGTTTTTACTTAACCAATCCATTTTTTCCACTTTATCGGATGAGTGCGGTCTATCAGTAAGTAGCGATCGGCCGAGCGGTGAAAATGCAACGAGTGCTGTGCCAAGTTCTGCAGTAGCCTGAACTAAGCCTAATTCTGGGCTACGAACCGAGAGTGAATATTCCGACTGAACGGCTGCAACATGATGAATAGCCGCCGCTCGCCGGAGTGACGATGGAGCAATTTCCGAGAAGCCAAATGACCTAATTTTTCCTGCTTTTACAAAGCCAGCAAGGGTTTCAGTTACCTCTTCAATGGGTATATTTTGATCGCGACGATGAATGTAGTACAAATCAACGCTTTCCACCCCCAAGCGTTTCAAACTACTATCAAGTTCTTTTTTTAAATAATCTGGGCTATTGTCAAATTCTGTTTTACCAGTTTGGATATTTCCTTTTATTCCAACTTTGGTTGCAATTGAGAAAAGAGTATTTCGTTGTGGGCCCTGCTTAGCTAGAAAACTACCAATAGCAGCTTCCGATGCTCCGGCACCGTAAACATTTGCTGTATCAATATGAGAAATATCCTGGTCCAAAGCCTCAGTAAGAATCCGGTGAGACTCTTTTTCATTGGTAGGGCCATAAAAGTTACTGAATGACATGGCACCAACCCCAATAGGCGAAACTTCAGCACCATACTTACCAAGCTTCCTTTTTTCCATCTGCAAAAAATCCTTTTAAAAATCAAAATAGACCTATTAACGTCTTGTCCCTAAACTTGATAAGAATATGCGAAATTTCAAGAGATCACTATTTCAATTCGATATTCTAATAGGCAGCAAATAGAAATAATCTTTAATAATTTTTACAAAAAATATATTTATTTAAAGCTCAGAGCCTCTCTCATAACGTTTCAGTCGATGAGAACTTACTGCACCAAAGGAGGCAAACAAAGTAATTCCAACAATCATCGCAATCGGCGTCCCATCAAAAAATTGCCCAACGATCGCAGCTAAAAATACTGAACCTATTGTCGCAATCGCACTAATCAAGCTAGCAGCTGTCCCCGCTATGTGCCCCACCGGTTCCATTGCAAGAGCCGTGAGATTTCCCATCGTCAAACCCGCCTGAAAAAAAATGCTAAACATCCAAAACAAAAAACAGAAAAAACCAAACTCACCGTCAAAATATCCAAGCCCAAAAACCAAAAGAATTGCGATGCTTAAACCAACTTGAGTTCTAAATGCTATATTAGTGAGCATGCGCATTCCGAGTCTGCGAACAAGCCGCGCATTTACATAACTTGATGATGCAGCAAGTAATGCTATTGCTGCAAACCAATATGGAAAAGTTTCCGGCCGTCCAAAAACCTGCTCAAAAACAGGTTGAATCAAAAAAATGCCCACAAAAAGTATACTATATGCAAAGACTAAAGTGATAACTGCACTTAGTATCAAAGGATGAGAAAGAACTTCTCGGAATGCTGAAACCAAATTTCTTAAATTAAATTTTACGCGATTTTCTTCACTTATAGTTTCATTTATTCTCAGACCCATCCATATCGTGCTTATCGCCACGAATGCGATAAACATAAAAAAGATAGCACGCCAATCAAAAGCGAACATCACAAATGATCCTAGAAGTGGTGCTACTGCAGGAACCAGTGCAAATACAATCATTATGAAAGATGAAATACGTGCCATCTCTCGACCTTTATAAAAGTCTCTAACTAAAGCTTGAGCAACGACACGCGGTGCAGACGCCCCAACACCTTGCAAAAAACGTGCGACCAAAATTAACTCTAAGCTTTGTGATACAACACATACGGCTGAAGTTAGGATATATATAAATGCACCACCGTATATGATCGTCTTCCGTCCATAACTGTCGGAGAGTGGCCCCACGATTAAAGTCCCTATCGCCATACCTGCGACGAAAGAAGATAGTATTATTTGCGCATTATTGGGGCGTAATGGTGTGAGTTCTTCAGCGATAATTGACAAGGCAGGTAGCAATCCATCTATTGATATTGCCACCGTTGCTACCAACATTGCCATTATAGCAACAAATTCCGCTGTAGAAATTCGCAACGAAGGACCCCTCCTAACGTGCAAAATTTGATACCAGGCTAGTTTGCACTTCAGCTAACTACACCAAAGCTTTTTGATGTGATAGCCACAAAGAAACAGAAACTAACGAAATCCAGGAAAAAAAGTTAAGGGTTTTGGCACTCATGAATTAGCATTCCTCTAAACTATCCAATACTTTTTTTGCAACTCGAAAGCATTCTAAAGCCTGAGGCACACCACAATAAATACCGACAACGTGTATTATGGCTCTAATTTCTTCAGGACTGACGCCATTACTTATTGCGCCTCGGCAATGAATTTCCCATTCATGCATTTTACCTAACGCGCCAATCATCGATAAGTTCATCATAGACCTGACTTTTGGAGGAATCACTTCGTCACCCCAGCCGAAGCCCCAACACCAGGCCGTCATTGCCTCTTGAAAAGGGCGAGTAAAATCATCTGCTGCCTCCAGATTACTCTCCACGTAACTCGCACCCAAGGTGGACTTCCTCTGTTCAAGTCCTTTTAAAAATAAGTCTTCATCAAAAACGCTCATTTTAGCTCCCATTACTTTGTCAAAACTTAGATCGTCATTGCAGCGTAGATAATTATTTTAGGTAAGTAAAAGTGATCTACCTCCATTAATGTGTACATAACAAAAGCTAGACCCTATTATGTGTTTGGGTAAAATCAATGTCTGGACCCATAGGTACCACTCTCGACGGATTGATCGTTTCGTGGCTGCCGTAATAATGCTCTTTAATATGCTTCATATTGACGGTCTCGGATAGCCCAGGCTGCTGGTATAAATCCAGAAGGTAGTTTGAGAGATTGGGATAATCAATTATGCGACGTAAATTACACTTAAAGTGCCCGACGTAAACCGGATCAAAGCGGATTAGAGTAGTAAAAAGCCGCCAGTCTGCTTCAGTAATAGAAGTCCCAGTAAGGTATCGCGTTTCAGATAGAATAGCTTCAAGCCAGTCAAGAGTATCGAATAATGGGTTGATAGCTGCCTCGTAGGCTGATTGAGTTGTTGCAAACCCACAGCGATATACGCCATTATTTAGGGTATTATAAATTCTATCGTTAAGCTCATCAATTTGTGTGCGTAAGTTTTTGGGGTAATAGTCACCATCCAGGGCTCCTATTCCATCGAAAGCACAATTAAACATGCGTATTATTTCAGAGGATTCATTAGAGACAATAGTTCCTGTTTTTTTATCCCACAGCACGGGCACAGTAACACGACCAGAATAATCGGGTTTCGCGTTTGTATAGACTTGGTGCATGAACTCTGCGTCATTTACATTATCCGGTATGACACCGTGGCCTGCTTCAAAAGTCCAACCATTCTCAGCCATATACCAATGAACCACAGATAGTGATATTATATCCTCCAAACCCTTAAGCGCTCGAAAAATAAGCGTCCGATGCGCCCATGGGCATGCTAAAGACACGTATAAGTGGTAACGTCCTGCTTCAGCCTTAAACCCGCCTTTACCTGTCGGTCCAGCAGCACCGTCTGGTGTAATCCAATTTCGAAACTGAGCAGACTTACGCACAAAATGTCCGTCGGAGGCTTTTGTATCATACCACTGGTCAACCCATTTGCCTTCTTGCAATAATCCCACAGCATATTCCTTGCTTTAATGGTCTACAGGTTTAATGAATTTATTGTTTCGCAAGTCATTAAAGGCTTGGTGTAACTCTTCTTTTGTATTCATGACAATTGGACCGTGCCATGCTACTGGCTCTCGAATTGGCGATCCTGCTACCAGTAAAAATCGCATTCCTTCAGGGCCTGCCCTGACGACTATCTCATCGCCAGTCCCAAAGCGCACCAAAGTTCGATTACCTGACAGATCACGAATGTTCAATTCTTCACCAAGAACTTCTTTTTCAAGTAGAACACCCTCTGGGTCGGAGCAGTCAGCAAATTTACCAGATCCTTCGAATATATACGCAAAAGTATTACGGTATGTATCCACCTTTAATACTTTTCTGCGCCCAGCAGGTACAGTTACATCCAGATAAAGCGGGTCGGCAGCGATCCCATCGACTGGGCCAATTTTTCCCCAGAATGAGCCTGTAATAATCCTAACTCGCGTACCATCATCATCGATAATTTCTGGAATTTCTTTTGCACCCACATCTTGATACCGTGGCGATGTCATCTTTAGGCTACCTGGTAGATTTGCCCAAAGCTGAAATCCATGCATCTGGCCTTTGGCGTTCCCACTAGGCATTTCTTGATGCATAATTCCTGATCCTGCAGTCATCCACTGCACATCGCCAGCCTTCAAGCTACCATTGTTACCTAAGCTGTCGCTGTGATCTACAGTTCCATTAAGTACGTAGGTAATCGTTTCAATGCCACGATGAGGATGCCAAGGAAATCCACGAGCATATGCTTCAGGATTATCGTTACGAAAATCATCAAAAAGTAGAAAAGGATCGTGAGCTTTAGGATCATGAAAGCCGAATGCACGATGCAGGTGCACCCCAGCGCCTTCTGTCGTGGGCATGGCTGTGCCAGTTGAAATAGCAGGTCTTAACGACATAAACATTCCTTTCTATAAATATTCAAATATAAGTAGTGCATTTTAGAGAAAAGAAGAGTTTTAAATATTAGAACAGGAAAACCTATTATTTATAATTGGGTCCCTAGAACAACTCACTTTCCCATGGCGGATTACAGCCTTGCTTTTCACAATTTAATGAAGCGGCTTTTCCTGCATAATTCTGCAAATCTTTTTTTTCTTCGAGCTCAATAACACTCAGTCGCTTCAAATTTTCATTTTTAGTCAGCCACACTAGAACTGACGCCATGAAAGTATCACCGGCTCCAACTGTATCAGATAGTTTGCCTACCGGATATGCTGGTGCTTCGTACCAGTTATCATAATGCCATATTAAAGAACCCTTAGATCCTTGAGTTAAAATAACTATGTCCGCATTTACAATTGCTATTAATTCTGAAAGTGCACTACTCTCATCAACACTGTCATTAAAAAGCCAAAGAAGATCCTCGTCGCTCATTTTTAGGATATCAACTTTTGTCATTAGACGCTTTATTCGCTGACGATAAAGATCAGGTTCTGCAATGAGCGATGGTCTAACATTGGGGTCTAGGGATACTTTTACTCCTTTTTCCATTGCTTTGCCCACGAATTCCTCCCAGACTGACGCATCCGACCCACTGGTTAGCGCAAGTGAGCCAATATGCAAAATGGCCACTTCACCAGTTAAATTTTGAATAAGCTTGTCCAAAGTTACTAGCCGTTCTGCTGTACCTTCCCTGTAAAATGCATATGAGGGAGTCCCACCCTCAATATTCACCATGGCCAATGAGGTAGGAGCCGAAACTCTTGGCCCAAGTAGTCGAACATTTGAACTGAGAAGCTTTGCGGCTAACTGATCGCCATTAGAATCCTCTGAAATCGGGGTGACGTAACCCACCTGCACTCCTTGCCTGCCAGCGGCCATAGCCAAATTATATGGAGATCCTCCAGGAACGGCTTCAAATAAGGCGTTCTCATTCTGGTTGTCGACTTGGATCATATCCATTAAATTTTCACCACCAACCAAAATCATTTACTGAAACCTTATCGCTCTGCCAAAATGGGTATGCTTGCAACTGAAGGTTACTAGCATCAACGAACTCGCGTTAAACGAATTTTCCAAAAAAATAAACCTCCACTGTTTCTATCCATTAGCTTAAAGGCAAGTTTCTACACTCAGATACCGCTAAGCCAGCAAAGTGGGCCTGCTGATATCAACTGCAATATAATAAGTGTAGTTTATCAACTAGGAAACAAAGAAACTCACTACTATTTTTCTTCATAGAACTAGAAAACCTTGTATTTTGTCCTTAACGCTGGAAAAGGTACCTAAAACTAATCTGGTGGCTTAAATTTGCGATTTCTAAAAATAAAATCAGTCCCCACACTATTTTGGAGTGCTCCAAAACCTCTAACTGTAAAGCCACCGCTAATATCACTTGTAATGTTAGTTATTGGCTTGATTCTATTTGGGTTAGGAGAAGCTTTACTAATAGCATCAGGAGCTGGTGTTAGTCCCTGGACTGTTTTTGCACAAGGTTTTTCTAAAGTGACCAACTGGAGTATTGGCCTTTCAACATTTACAATCAGTTTTTTTGTTCTGCTTTTCTGGGTTCCTTTGCGTCAAACACCCGGTGTCGGTACTATTCTCAATATAATTATAATATCATTGGTGCTGGATCTTTCGGCTCCTTATCTACCAGTATTCGAGACCTCAGCTATGCGTCTTGCTGAGGCGGCGCTTGGAGTTATAATTACAGGGTTTGGGGGTGGTATATACCTAATTGCCAACTTAGGACCTGGGCCCAGGGATGGTTTGATGACAGGTCTTCAACGGCAAACCGGCCGTCCCCTCGCGACCGTCCGCAGTGTAATTGAGATAAGCGTTGTTCTGCTTGGTTGGTCTCTTGGTGGTGTGGTAGGAATAGGCACTTTAATGTTTGCATTTGGGATAGGCCCGTGCGTTGCAACATCAATGCTATTCTTACAATTTTGCTTCGCAGATCATTCAGCCGACAAGCGTACTGAGTAATAGTATTATTGGTCACCCAACTACACTTTTAAGATAGACCCAACTGAAAGGCCAATAACTAAGCAAAGGCAAGCCGCCATAAATAGATTAACCGACCTTTGCACTTTCGTTGAAAGGTTAAGCTTGTGAAATTTATAACCAGCATAAAGCCAAAGTGCATGTAAAAGAATCCAAATAAAATTCATTATGACGAGCTTCAAACTCAGCTCAACCACAAAGTTATTTGGGTAAAAAGCGAAGCCAGTAAAAAAAGTTGTGTGCACAGCATACGCTTTAGGGTTAACAAACTGGAGCGTCAAACCACCCAAAAACCCTGGTGCATTTATCACATCCAAAAAGGCAATTTTTGCTCCGGCTAAAGCTATGCGAAGAGCCAAGTACCCAAGATAACCAGCGGAGCAGAACAATAGTATTGTACGCACAATCGGCTCTGCTAAAATAATGGCGGCTACGCCAGTAATCACTGCTAAACTTACAAATACATTTCCAGTAAACAAGCCAGCCATGTACAAGAGACCTTGCCGCCAACCGAATGCTGCACCAACACCAGCCAGTGACATAACACCTGGACCCGGTGTCAAAAACATCAAAAAAGAAACGGTTGCAAAAGCTAACATAGAAAAGCTTTAAATCGGTTTTGATAATCATTCAATCGCGTAGGAAAGGACTGACTATTAGCAAATAGGCCGATACCTTTAATGCGATGACGGAGACAAAGACTCATGAAACTTTTTTACTTCCACGCCAACATTATGAGCAGCAGCTCCCTGTCCCAGTCGTGATGTCCCGCAATCCTTAGTCAGCACATTTGGGTTGCCAGAGATATCTACTCCATCGGGTGCCGGCGCATACCAGGACCCCGTGACCATGGACACCACACCCTGCTTGATTTCACTAGCAATCAAAACCCGTGCCAAACAGGATCCGTTCGCATTACATACTAATACCTTATCCTGGTCTTGCAATTTGCGGCTAGTTGCATCCTTCGGATGCAACCTCACCGTATTAAAATACTGATGGTCTTCGATTGCAGATTGCAACTGACTATGTAACTTATTTCCTGGCTGTGGTGATGTTAATCGTAATGGATATTCATTGTCTTTGCTGGGTGGATGGAAAACTGGATGCCCCGGCACGTCGTCATATTTAAATCCAGCGATGGCCCGGGAGTATATCTCTATCTTACCAGATGGTGTATCCAAGGGGTTAGAATTTGGATTCTTTCTGAAAGCTTCAAAGGGAACATTATCAAACTCTTCTGTGTCAATGTTCAATCTGACAAAGTTCTGCGCCTTGAGCTCTTCCCAATTTGGTACGACTACGTCGTCACCACGCGCGTTTGTAGCAAACTCCTGATAAATTTTTGCAATCCATTGTTCGGACGATCTTTTGTCAGAAAATGCCTCACAACATCCCATACGTTTAGCCAGTAAGTAAAATATGTCATAATCATCTTTGGCGTCACCAACAGGCTTAATCATCTGCGGCATGTGAAACAGATAGGGATCACCCTTAGCCCACCCAATATCTTCACGTTCAAATTGTGTGGTCGCAGGTAAGACGATGTCGGCACGCCTTGCAGTGGCTGTCCACCAGGGTTCATGTACGATTATTGTCTCGGGGCGCTGCCAGGCCTCATTCAATCGGTTAAGATCCTGATGATGATGGAATGGGTTTCCGCCACACCAGTACACTAACCGAATATCAGGATATTTTCGACACTGCCCGTTAAAATCATAAGCACCATTTGGGTTCAACAACATGTCCGCAATACGCGAAACTGGAATAAAGTCAGAGATAGGATTATTACCTTGCTCAAATACCGGGCCTCGAAGCCGATGCGCTGTCTTGCCCACATTGCCAATCGCCCCGTATCCAAATCCTATGCCACCGCCTGGTAGTCCAATCTGGCCCAACATCGCAGCCAGCACGCAAGCCATCCAATAAGGTTGTTCGCCGTGCTGTGCGCGTTGCAAAGACCATGACACACAAATAAGTGTTCGTCCGGACGCCATGCGCCGGGCTAGTGATATAATATTGTCTGCTGATATACCGCAAATTGATGCAGCCCAATCAGGCGTTTTAGGCGTTTCGCCGTTGTGTCCTAGTAAATAAGGTAAAAAGACTTCATAGCCAGTGCAATGGCTTTCCAGAAATGCTCTATCACAAAGCCCTTCAGTTTCTAGAACGTACGCCAAAGCTAGCATTAGAGCTGTATCTGTACCAGGTTCAATCGGCAACCATCTAGTTTCCGGTGGGCTGTCGTCTCGCTGTGGGCTTACCGACACCATGTATTTGTCACCTTTAGAAAATCGCTTAAACCAGCCCTCAGTTACATGCTCTGTTGTACCGCCCATGCTAACCTGGGCATTCTTGGGATTGATCCCCCCAAAAATCACCAGATTATCTGTATGGCGTTCAATCAGCGACCAGCTATTAGTTTCACCCCAGGTTATCTTATGAAAGGTCATGCCTAACACATGTGGTATAATTGCCTGCGC
>CAXEVV010000048.1:0-11832 GCA_963999845.1 uncultured Rhodobacterales bacterium
GCTCTTTTATAGATTTGACGCTTTTGTCTATATAATCGAGTGAGTGATGTCCTGCACATGAGAACAAAACGGCTGAGAAGTCATGGTCATTACAAAGGTTAACGATTTCTTCTGAGTCGGTTGAATGTAAAATCTTAACGGACTGTCCACGTCTTCTGAGTTGATCCGCTAGTATTGATGGTCCAAGAGTATGCTGCTCATCCTTACAGATTATGAGCATTAGACCGTGGCGGGATATAATTTCAGCATCGCTGTTGCGATGTGTTATTAAATTATTCAAAATCATTTGAAGTCTTGATGTTGCCAAGGTGACTTGGCCAAAACCTTTAAGATCGTCCGCCCAGTCATTCCCTAGGTGCTCTGCCGCTAGGGGTATACAATAATCTATGAGTACTTCCGCAGGAATTGATTTTTGGTCCAGAACGTCAAGAGCAGAGTCCAGATCAAAATTCAAAGAAACGCTGTATCGCGTTAACCAATCAGCCGTTTCCGTGATTTTTTTCTGTTGTCCTGGCTGCATTTTTTTCCTGACGCCTGACAAAGCTCTCTTTGCGAGGTCGTCGATTTGTATTCTCAAATCGACCGTTGAAGTCGACGGTATTTCTCTGTTTGGCATTGAAGCGCCCTCAGCGTGCGGTTCATGAGGGGCTATTTTCTCAATTGCCGCACTTAATTGTCCCACAGAGATACTTTCAGAACATGTACGTTCTGTCAAATTTATCCGACTAAATTTTTCGCCAAAATTGAAAAAGTGTCTTGTCATAATTGCTTACTCTAAACGTGGGTCGCGCATTGGTCGTTCATTACGTGTAAATACTCGTATACACTCTTTCGGTAAAAAGTGTAAGTTTTAATTGACATTCAGTATTGTGGGGCAATAACCTTACTTAAGAAGCAGCCTTGGGGGACACCAATGCAAAAACCGAACTGGGAGATTGGGCGGACGCCTCAACTCTATACGTCCGAACAAAAGAAACGACGCGATGAAAGTATCTGGACCCTAATTCAGGGTATTCTGGCGCCTATTCAATTTGTAGCGTTCGCTGTTTCTACAGTTCTTGTATTATGGTATCTTTGGACTGGTCAAGGATATGAAATTGCCACCATTTCAGTACTGGTTAAGACAGCACTTTTACTCACAATAATGGTCACAGGTGCGATCTGGGAAAAGGTTGTTTTTGGTCAATATTTGCTTGCGCCAGCATTTTTTTGGGAGGATATTGTTAGCTTTTTTGTGATATTTCTACACTTAGCTTATGTTGTTTTACTTCTTGCAAACCACCATACAGAACAGTCGCTTATGCTTTTAGCGCTGTTAGCTTATTTAGCTTATATCGTAAATGCGTGTCAGTTTCTTTTAAAATTTAGAGCTGCAAAAACCCAATCAAACATGGGGGATAGTTATGCCTAAAGATGCCCCACAACTTGGGTGTGCAGACTCTCCGATACTAAAAGAGCGTGGTCAGCATGAAGTGTTTTGCGGCTTGACTTCTATTGTTTGGCTTCACAGAAAAATGCAAGATGCATTCTTCTTGGTTGTTGGTTCACGGACCTGCGCGCATTTGCTACAGAGTGCAGCTGGGGTAATGATTTTTGCTGAGCCGAGATTTGCAACGGCGATTCTTGAGGAAACAGATCTAGCTGGAATGGCTGATGCTCATGAGGAGCTCGATCGTAATGTAAGTCAGCTTCTGTCAAGGCGGCCTGACATTAAAAGACTTTTCTTAGTGGGGTCGTGCCCTTCCGAAGTAATAAAAATAGATTTGTCTACAGTAGCAGAAAAATTAACAGAAAAATATTCTCCAAATGTAAATGTGATTAATTTCTCAGGTTCCGGCATCGAGACTACTTTTACTCAGGGCGAAGACGCCTGTCTCGAGGCGGTGATTCGTTCGCTTCCATCTAGCGAAAAAACCCAATTAGCTGTTTTGGGTGCACTTCCTGACATTGTGCAAGATCAAATGATGCGCCTATTGGAACAGCTTGGATTGGAAAATGTTTTTGTCCTTCCTCAAGTAAAATTTGATGATGATGTATCAATTGGCGCAAATACTCATTTCATTTGTGTCCAGCCTTTCTTAGGTGCCAGTTATGAGGAAATGGTTCGAAGGGGTGCTCAACCTATTTGCGCAAATTTTCCATTTGGTGCTGATGGTACCACAAGATGGTTGTGGGCAATTGCGGAAAGATTTGATGTTTCAAAGGCCAAGTTTGATAAAGTGGTAGCAGCGCCAAAATTAAGAGCAGAGCAGGCAATAGCGGCGGTGGCAAGTGACCTCCGAGGAAAGTCAGTATTCTTTTTTCCTGATAGTCAGCTTGAAATTCCATTGGCTAGGTTTTTGGCTGCTGAATGCGGCATGGAGCTAACTGAAGTTGGCAGTCCATTCATACATAAGTCTTTAGTTTATGCAGATTTGGCCGACCTGCCCGCTACAACTCAAATTTCTGAAGGGCAAGATGTCGATAAGCAGTTAGATAGAGTGTTCGATTATAACCCTGATCTTACGGTTTGCGGGTTAGGATTAGCAAATCCTTTGGAATCAAAAGGCCTCTCAACGAAATGGGCGATAGAATTAGTCTTCAGCCCAATTCATTTTTATGAACAGGCCGCTGATCTGGCAAGTTTATTTGCACGCCCTTTAAAACGGGCAGATTTATTGAAGGTGAGCGCATAAAATGAAGCTATCTGTTTGGACATATGAAGGCCCCCCTCATGTAGGCGCCATCAGGGTCGCAACAGGAATGGAAAAAGTGCACCTAGTCTTGCATGCACCACAGGGTGACACTTACGCTGATTTGCTATTCACCATGATTGAAAGAAGAAATCATAGGCCGCCAGTCACCTACACTACTTTTCAAGCTCGAGATTTAGGTTCTGATACGGCCAGTTTATTTAAGTCTGCATGTCATGATGCTTACAATCGGTTTAAGCCAGATCTTTTATTAGTAGGTGCCTCATGTACCGCTGAATTAATTCAGGACGATCCTGGCGGGTTAGCGGAAGCGCTTGATCTCCCGATCCCTGTAGTTGCTTTAGAATTGCCGAGCTATCAGAGAAAAGAAAATTTTGGTGCCGATGAAACTTTCTTCCAAATCGTAAAAAAATTAACAACGCCACAGCCACGGACGGAAAATATAAGCTGTAACTTAATTGGGCCAACTGCTCTAGGTTTTCGACATCGAGATGATGTTGAGGAACTGGAAAAGGTCATCCAGAATTTAGGAATTGAGGTTAACGTTGTAGCTCCGATGGGGTCAGAACCATCGGATATTGTAAATTTAGGAGCTGCCCACTTCAACGTTTTGATGTATCCGGAAACAGGAGAAAGTGCATGCAGGTATCTTGAGAAGAGCCTTGAGCAGCCATTTACAAAAACTGTTCCTATTGGTGTGGGTGCGCTTTCTGATTTCATTGCTGAAATTGAGACTATTACGGGCTTAACGAACCTGCAAAACAAAGTTGCGTCCCGGCTGCCTTGGTATTCTGCATCAGTCGATAGTACTTATCTAACTGGTAAAAGGGTATTTATTTTTGGTGATGGGTCCCATGTCATTTCCGCTGCGAGGATCGCCAAGGATGAGATAGGGTTTGAGGTTGTTGGGTTAGGTTGTTTTAATAGAGAAATGGCTCGGCCGGTAAGAGCTTTTGGAAAAACTTTAGGATGTGAGGCCCTTATAACTGAAGATTATTTAGAGGTAGAGGGCGCAATTTCTGAGTTAGCGCCCGAACTAATTCTTGGGACGCAAATGGAGAGGCATATAGGCAAAAGGCTTGGTATCCCGTGTGCAGTAATTTCTGCGCCAGTACACGTGCAAGATTTCCCTGCGCGTTATTCTCCTCAGATGGGGCCTGAGGGTGCGAATGTCATTTTCGATACATGGGTGCACCCGCTAGTAATGGGTCTTGAGGAGCATTTGCTCACTATGTTCAGGGAAGATTTTGAGTTTTCGGATGCAAACGGTCCTAGTCATCATGCAGCACACCAGCCTTCTACTGTGCAGAAAGAAAATAGATCCGAAGAAACGATACCTAAAGAAAATTCATCAAATGTTATCTGGATGACGGATGCTGAAAAAGAATTGCGTAAAATCCCTTTCTTTGTTCGTGGAAAGGCAAAAAGAAATACTGAACGATACGCTGTTGATCACGGTGTTATAGAAATTTCAATTGATACACTTTACGAGGCAAAAGCTCATTATGCTAGATAGCCACCTCCATAACGCTTGGAATGAAATATCATACCGTATTTCCATAATCACATTAGACTCTCACAATGCAATGCCTTGTGAGCGTGCGTTATCTAATTTAGTGGGGGATTTTAAAGGTTTAGATGTATCAATTTTTGCTGCAGCGGAATGGGGTGAAAATCCAAGCGCTCTGGAAGAAGCTAAAGCTGCAATTGAAAAATCAGATATAATAATCGTAAATCTTCTTTTTCTAGAAGACCATATCAAGCCAATTTTGCCAATTTTAAAAAGTAGGCGAGATGATTGTGATGCCATGATTGGTGTGGTTTGTGACGCTGAACTGGTTAAACTCACTCGCATGGGTGCGTTGGATATGCAGGCACCAGAAAGTGGAGCTTTAGCATTACTGAAAAGACTGAGGGGGTCATCGAAACCGTCATCTGAGACCGGTGAGAAGAAAATGCGAATGTTACGCCGGTTACCAAAAATATTAAAATATATCCCGGGCAAAGCCCAAGACTTGAGGGCTTGGTTTTTGGTAATGCAGTATTGGTTAGGAGGTACTGACGAGAATATTGAGGCTATGCTGAGATTTTTAATTTCGCGTTACTCACATGTTGATAGTTGGCAAGGAGTTTCAGCAGAACCACCTCGAGAGTATCCAAATGTAGGAGTTTATCATCCCAACTTAAAAGGCCGTATATCAGAAGAACTAAGTGATCTTCCGGAGGTCAAAAACCCAGTAGCAACTATTGGCCTATTATTAATGCGTTCATATGTTTTAAGCGGTGATACCGCGCATTATGATAAAGTTATAAGAGGTTTTGAGGAACGGAATATAAGAATTATACCAGCATTTGCGGGCGGCTTAGACGGAAGACCAGCAATTGAGAAATATTTCAGTGATGGTGCTGGATCATCTATTGATACTCTGGTTTCTCTTACTGGGTTTTCCCTTGTTGGTGGTCCAGCGTATAATGATACAGAGGCTGCTGTGGAAACCTTATCAAAGCTGAACGTCCCGTATATTTCCGCACACCCTCTTGAATTTCAAACTTTGTCTCAATGGGAGAATTCTTCGACTGGTTTAGGTCCAATTGAGACAACTATGCTTGTGGCTCTACCGGAGCTTGATGGCGCTACTTCACCAACCGTCTTTGCGGGTCGTCAAGGGGATGCAGAGCCTTCTAAGGCTATGCTGCCGTGCAATGAAAGGGTTGATGCGCTGATCGCCCGTGCTGTCAAAACGGCAAAATTAAGACGTTCAGAAGTATTTGAGCGCAAAATTGCTATTGTTCTATTTGGCTTTCCTCCAAATGCTGGAGCGGTTGGTACTGCGGCTTATTTAGAAGTTTTTGAGTCTCTATTTAATACTTTAACAGCGATGAAAGATGCTGGTTACAAAATAGAATTACCAAACTCCTCTGCTGAATTAAGACAAGAGGTTTTGGCTGGAAACGCCCAAGTTTATGGACAAGAGGCAAATGTAGAAAGTCAGGTCAGTGCTGACTGGATCGTAAAGAACACTCCATGGCTTCCTGAATTGGAAGAGCAATGGGGTTCAGCGCCTGGACGAATTCAATCGGATGGAAGCTCAGTCTTTATTCTTGGAAAGACGTTTGGAAATGTGTTTGTGGGCGTTCAACCTACCTTCGGCTATGAAGGTGATCCTATGAGATTACTGTTCGAAAAGGGCTTTGCTCCCACCCATGCCTTTTCCGCTTTTTACCAATGGTTAAAGTTGAATTTTAATGCAAATGCCGTCTTGCACTTTGGCATGCATGGCGCGTTAGAGTTTATGCCAGGTAAGCAGACTGGTCTAAATGGAAAAGATTGGCCAGATAGATTGATTGGTGATTTGCCAAATATTTATTTGTACGCATGTAATAATCCTTCTGAGGCTAGTCTGGCAAAACGTAGGAGCAATGCAACTATAATAACGCATCTGACGCCACCTCTGACTTCCGGTGGGCTTTACAAGGGCCTATTAGAATTAAAAGATAGCTTAGTCCGCTGGCGTGAGATGGATAGTAGCAATCATTTGCGTGAAGAGCTCGAGCTTTTAATCAATGAGCAAGCAGAAGCTGTAGATCTCGGAGATCAAAAAATTGAAGAGTTATGGGTCAAGCTTTTAGAAACAGAAGATGCTTTAATTCCAGAAGGCCTGCATGTGGTGGGTAGATCTTTAACCAATGAACAAGTCGAAAACTACCTAAATGCTTCGGGGAGTGTCACGCCTGAAAGTAGAGATCGCTTGGCTAAAAACCTAAGATTGAACAGTGAAATTCCGGCCATTATCAATGCGCTGGATGCGAACTATATACCGCCTGTGCCAGGTGGTGATCTAGTGCGGTCTTCCGAAATTGTGCCAACTGGCCGCAATATTCATGCTTTTGATCCATTTCGCATGCCGACAGCGTTCGCTTGCAAACAAGGCAAAGAACAAGCCCAGATGCTGCTTGATAAATATGAGGGTGTTCCTAGAAGTATAGCACTCGTCTTATGGGGGTCGGATAATATTAAATCTGACGGGACTCAAATTGCTCAGGCGTTGGCTCTTATGGGCGCAAAGCCACGTTTTGATAGTTTTGGAAGATTATGTGGGGCTGATTTAATAGAATTATCACAATTGGGAAGGCCACGAATTGATGTCGTTATGACCTTGTCAGGAATTTTTCGTGATTTACTCCCGTTGCAAACGCGTATGCTAGCCGAGGCTTCCTTTAAAGCGGCGTCTGCTAACGAAGATCCAAATATGAATTATATAAGGGCAAATGCTTTAGACTACATGAAAAATACAGGTGCAGATTTGGAAACTGCTTCCTTACGAATTTTTTCAAATGCTGAAGGTGCTTACGGGTCTAACGTAAACCAGTTAGTTGACAGTTCATCTTTTGACGACGAGGATGAGCTTGCGGATGCATACGAAGCTAGGAAAAGTTTTGCTTATGGTATGTCGGGAAAACCTCAGAAAAATCAGAAACTACTGCAGGCAGCGCTATCCAAGGTAGAAATGGCTTATCAAAATCTAGAAAGTGTTGAATTAGGTGTCACCAGTGTAGATCATTATTTTGACACTCTTGGAGGGATTTCGCGGGCAGTTAAAAGGGCACGCGGGGGAGAAGATATTGAGGTGTTTATATCAGATCATACTAAAGGATCAGGTAAAATTCGCACATTATCAGATCAAGTTTCTCTCGAAACGAGGTCGCGGTCTCTCAACCCAAAATTTTATGAAGCTTTACTTGAGCATGGCGCCGAAGGGGTGCGCCAACTTGAGGCGCATGTAACAAACACGTTGGGTTGGTCGGCCACAACTGGCAAAGTAGAGCCTTGGGTTTACCAAAGAATAAGTGAAACCTTTGTTCTTGACGACGAGATGCGCAATCGCCTTGCGGACTTGAATCCTACTGCCAGTTCCAGGATGGCTAATAGGCTTCTCGAAGCAAATGAACGCTCTTATTGGAGCCCAGACGCGGAAACAATTGAGGCATTACAAAGTGCAGCTGATTCCCTCGAAGATAGGATGGAAGGTATTGCTGCAGAATGAATGAAATGAAATATAATATGAAAGGCATCAATAATGAGCCCACTAGATAAAGCAGCCCCACAATTACGTGGTAAGGATGGCGAGGGATCTGTACAAGTACATCAAGACGCCGGTGTAAGTATAGATGGTGTCAAAGTTTTTTCAGTTTATGGTAAAGGTGGAATAGGAAAGTCTACAACCAGTTCCAATTTATCAGCAGCTTTTTCAAAGCTAGGTCGAAGAGTTTTGCAAATTGGTTGTGATCCAAAACATGATAGCACATTCACTCTTACAGGGTCTTTAGTTCCCACGGTGATTGATATTCTCAAAGAGGTTGATTTTCATCCAGAGGAATTACGTCCAGAGGATTTTGTTTTTGAAGGGTTCAACGGCGTGAAGTGTGTAGAGGCTGGAGGGCCGCCAGCTGGCACGGGCTGTGGTGGCTACGTAGTTGGGCAAACCGTTAAGCTCCTTAAGCAGCATCATTTGTTAGATGATACTGATGTTGTGATTTTTGACGTGTTAGGCGATGTGGTCTGTGGTGGGTTTGCTGCTCCGCTACAACATGCAGACAGGGCTTTAATAGTTACAGCCAACGACTTTGATAGCATATATGCTATGAACCGCATTATTGCTGCGGTGCAGGCCAAATCTGCTAATTATAAGGTCCGTCTTGCCGGATGTGTAGCAAATAGATCTAAGGATACAAATGAGATTGATCGCTACTGTGAAACAGTAGGATTTAGCCGTATTGCTCATATGCCGGATGCTGATGTTATTCGACGCTCTCGCTTGAAAAAGAAAACTCTATTCGAAATGGATGGTGATGAGGAGATTGTGGCAGTGCAGGCAGAGTACATAAAATTGGCGGAAACTCTATGGAATGGAACAGAGCCACTTGCGCCTGCTCCCATGGAAGATAGGGATATTTTTGAGTTACTTGGATTTGATTGATGAATTATAGTCAAACACTTTCACGTGTTGAAACATATTTCGATAAAACGGCTCTAAAGACTTGGGAGCGCTTAACTTCTAAGGCACCAGTTTCGAGAGTTCGCGAGTCTGTTCGCCGTGGCCGTGATGATATGCGAATGAAGCTTATCTCGCAGCTTCCAAGCGATTTATCGGGAGCGAAAGTTTTAGATGCGGGATGTGGAACGGGCCAGCTTAGTGAAGAACTAGCATTGCGTGGGTGCCAAGTAGTTGCGGCCGATATCAGTCCCTCACTTGTAAACGTGGCTCGATCTAGAATCCCAAACCATCTGCACAAAAATATAGAATTTATAAGTGGGGATATGGTCGACCCGAAGCTTGGTAATTTCGATTATGTGGTAGCTATGGATAGTTTGATTTACTATAGCAAGAAAGATCTCACGTCTTTGCTGGTTGAACTCTCGTCAAGGACATCGCATTCCATTTACTTTACATTAGCCCCAAAAACTATGCTTTTAATGATGATGTGGTATCTCGGAAAAATAGCGCCAAAAGGTGATCGATCACCGGTGATGGTTCCACAATCATTAAAGGCAATTTCAAGAGAATTAGATGCAAAATTGCAATTAAGTGATCTGGGAGTAATAAATTCTGGATTTTATATATCGCATGCGATTGGATGTCGAAAATGAAGCCTCGCAGCCCTCATTTCTTACCAAATATAACGCGGAGAATGCTTCCATTTTCGGATGCAGCGAGTTTAGATTTTCCGTTAGGTCAATTGTTGAGGTTGTCTTTATTCCAGATATCAGTGGGTATGGCGAGTGTCATGCTTTTAGGTACATTAAATCGGGTTATGATTGTTGAACTGAGTGTGCCGGCCTTTATTGTTGCAACTATGATTGCACTTCCGGTCCTAATAGCCCCTTTCAGGGCTTTTTTAGGTTTTAGGTCAGATAACTATAGATCTGCGATTGGATGGAAACGTATACCGTACCTATGGTTTGGTTCGCTATGGCAGATGGGTGGATTAGCAATAATGCCGTTTTCTCTTATGGTTTTATCCGGCGATCAAACTCTTGGCCCAACTTGGGCGGGAGAAGTTTTGGCGGCTCTGGCATTTATTATGACTGGAATAGGTTTGCATATGACCCAAACTGCAGGTCTGGCGTTGGCTTGTGACCGAAGTAGCGATGAAAATCGCCCTAGGGTAGTAGCATTACTTTATGTAATGTTTCTTCTTGGTATGGGGATATCTGCGTTAATCATCGGATGGCTGCTTAGAGATTTCTCAAGCTTAGTATTAATCAGAGTTGTGCAAGGCGCTGCGATAGTCGGATTACTTCTAAACCTAATAGCTTTGTGGAAACAGGAAAGCATGAACCCAATGAGTAAAGAAGATCTCTCATTGCCAAAACCAGGATTTCGCTTAGCTTGGTCAGATCTCATGAAAAGTGGACAAACTGCTCGACTAATTTGTGTCGTATTTTTAGGTACAATTGCGTTCAACATGCAGGATGTTTTGCTAGAGCCATTTGGTGGAGAAGTATTAAATCTTAGCGTAGGCAAAACAACCTTGCTAACAGCATCTTGGGCATTTGGAGCGTTACTTGGCTTGGCATACGCCGCTCATCGTTTGGATCGTAATGGTGATACAGCTAAACTGATGCGAGGAGGTTTAATTGTTGGCCTAGTCGCTTTCCCAACTGTAATACTTTCTGCGCCACTGGGATCAGCGTTATTATTTTTTATTGGCGCATTATTAATTGGCTTTGGGGCCGGACTATTTTCTGTTGCGACTTTAATACTAGCAATGTCAATGCCCATTTCCGGCATAGCCGGTCGCGGCTTGGCAATCGGTGCTTGGGGTGCAGCGCAAGCTACGGCTGCAGGTATATCAATTGCATTGGGAGGTTTCATAAGAGACTTTATTAATTACCACGCAATGCGTGGTTCATGGGGAGAGGCGCTTGCCACGCCTGCTACGGGATATTCATTTGTTTATCATAGCGAGATTGCTTTGCTCATTGTCACTTTATTGGTCTTGATGCCACTAATCAGACAAGGGCGGCGTGTTGCCTCAAAAACTGATCAGGGATCCGCCGGTATTCGGCTAGCGGATTTCCCAATGTGATCAGAGTTACCCTAGAAAGGAAAATAAAATGACACCTACATATTTTGCAAATTTTGATCTGGCGAGTGCCGCTATATGGCTTTTCTGGATTTTTTTCGCACTGCTCATAATTTACATACAGCGCGAAAATATGCGTGAAGGGTATCCGGCGGAAAATGATGATGGAACTGCAGCACCCAATCAAGGCATGTATCCTATGCCAGATCCTAAAACATTTAAATTACCTCACGGTCGTGGCGAGGTAAGCGTGCCAAATGCAAACGGTGAAAACCGTAAGGTTGCCCTAGAGCAAACTAGTAAGGCGAATGGATATCCTTTTGAGCCGACTGGGGATCCAATGAAAGATGGAGTTGGCCCAGCCTCCTGGGCGGCTAGACGAGATGTGCCAGAGCTAGATGCGCACGGCCATCCAAAAATCATACCAATGTCTGCTAGTGGGCAATTTTCTGTTTCAGGTGGCCGCGATCCAAGAGATCTGCCAGTTGAGGCTGGAGATGGTACAATAGTTGGAAAAATTACCGATATGTGGGTGGATGAACCGGAACAACTGGTGAGATACCTCGAAATAGAATTATCCCCAGCGCATGGAGATGGCACTCGCTTGGTGCCAATGACATTGGCCAGAGTTCGCTCTAACCGTGTTACAGTAAAGTCTATTTTTGGATCGCATTTTGGAGATGTTCCAAAACATAAATCACCTAATCAAGTAACTTTGTTAGAGGAAGAGAAAATTTCGGCTTATTACGGTGGAGGTACTCTATATGCATCCTCTGAGCGATTTGAGCCGCAAATATAGGGAAATTAATGGGAGGCCAAAATGTCAGAAGATGATTTTGCAGTAGAACCAATTGAAGGATTGCCAGAACTTCTACCAAAAGGAGAAGTGATATTATGGCAGGGACGACCAAACTGGTTGCGTCTTACAATTGAGTCACTAAATCTGTGGTGGGTTATCGGATATTTTGGCCTTTTAGCAGCTTGGAGGTTTCTGAGTGTAATTGATTACATGCCCTTTGGAACTGCGATTTCTGCTAGTATACCATTTCTA
>CAXEVV010000049.1:0-11625 GCA_963999845.1 uncultured Rhodobacterales bacterium
GTTTTCGTTATTTTGACCAATCTGATGCCTCTTCAAACAACACCTCAAGCCTGGCCTTGGCCAAATATTCTATTGTTAATTATATTCTGTTGGTCACTGAGAGAACCTAATTTTGTACCAGTTCCATTAGTTACCGTCATACTTCTTTTGCAAGACCTACTTCTGCATCGTCCACCTGGATTATTATCCGGCATAACTATTATTGTCCTAATTTGGATAAAAATTATTACAGCTAGCTCAGACGATAAATCATTTTTAGCAGAATGGGTTCGCGTATCATTAGCTTTTGCGGCTATATCATTAATCTATCATTTATTACTCTCTTTATCACTTGTAACTACAACAGAGCTCAGAATAAGCTTAATCCAAACGATATTTAATATATGTATATACCCGTTTATCGTTTTGGTCTCACACCACATATTCCGTGTAAAAAGACCATATTTTACCCGAAGCGGGCGCGTAATTTAGAGAATTAAACATGTGGCAGAAGTCAAACATAGTTTCATATCGACATTTTCGGACAACAAGGCGTGGTTTATTAGTTGGTGGCCTACAACTTGGCTTTTGTGGATTGCTGGCTTGGCGCATGCATCATCTTCAAGTCGAGAAGGCAGAAAGCTTTAGGCTTATCGCAGATGAAAACAGAATAAACATACGCTTAATTCCCAACCAAAGGGGTGAAATATATGATAGAAATGGGGTTAAATTAGCCGGAAATGAGGCGAGCTACAAAATTACGATGGTCGCGGAAGATGCAGGTGATATAGATTTAATTTTAGAGCGCCTATCAAAAATAATTAAATTATCACCCGAGGATATTAATCGTTCAAAGGCTGAGTTGGATAGGAGTGCAAAATTTCTACCGGTAACGATTGTGGATAGACTAGAGAGAGACGACATTGCCAAAATTGCTGTTAATGCCCCAATGCTACCAGGAATTAATCCAGAGATAGGCTTTTCTAGAACCTACCCATTAGGTGAAATCTTTGCACATGTTGTTGGATACGTTGGTCCCGTTAGTAGCCGCGATTTAGAAATAAGAGAGGACCCTGATCCACTTTTAAGAATTCCGAGATTCCAGATTGGCAAAGTTGGTATAGAAAGGGAGCTCGAGACTACGCTTCGTGGTAAAGCGGGAATTAAACGGGTGGAGGTAAATGCCTTAGGTCGAGTAATGAGAGAGATAGAACGAAAAGAGGGTTCTAAAGGTGCTAATTTAAAACTCACTTTGGATACAAATTTGCAAGCATATGTACGAGCAAGATTGGGGACTGAGAGTGCATCCGTCGTTGTTCTAGACTGTAAAAGTGGGGAAATTTTGGCTATTTGCTCTTCCCCCGCGTATGATCCAAACAAGTTTGTGCGTGGGATCTCTTTTAATGATTATGGTATACTAAGAGACGACAATCATAGACCTCTAGCTTCGAAGACAGTGCAAGATGCATATCCACCTGGGTCTACATTTAAAATGGTCACAGTTCTTGCTGCACTTGAGGCAGGTATTATTGATCACAGAGAAAAAATTAGGTGCAATGGACACGTAGAAGTATCAAGCCGAAAATTCCATTGTTGGAAGCGTGATGGCCACGGCAACGTAGATTTAGTAAAATCCCTTAGAGAAAGTTGTGACGTCTACTATTACGAATTAGCTCAAAGGGTAGGCATTGAAAAAATTGCAGAAGTAGCCCGTGTCCTAGGTTTAGGAAAATCTTTCAATATTGAAATGTCTGCCGTCACGTCAGGCATTGTACCAGATAAGCTTTGGAAACAGAATGCTCGATCCAGAGAATGGGTTGTAGGTGATACTGTCAACTCATCAATTGGCCAGGGATATGTGTTATCGTCTCCTTTACAGCTTGCAGTCATGATGGCAAGAATTGCAACGGGAAATGAGATTTTGCCAAAGCTTATTAAATCCATAAATGGGTTTGAAAGTGATGCGGTGCCAGGTGAGTTGAGTTTAAATAAAAATAACTTAAAGCTTATAAGAAAGGCTCTTTTTGAAGTTACAAACGATAAAAGAGGAACGGCATACCACTCAAGAGTTTTAGATAAGAAAAGTAAAATTATAGGAAAATCTGGTACATCACAGGTTAGAAACATCTCTACAGTTGAGAGGACACTAGGGGTTCTCGAAAACAAAGATCTACCCTGGGATCAGCGTGACCATGCCTTGTTCGTAAATTATGCGCCATATGATGATCCCAAAATAGCAGTTTCAGTTGTCGTAGAGCATGGTGGAAGTGGCTCAACTGTTGCAGCACCAATTGCTAGGGATATTACCCTTCAAGCAATCTACAAGGGTACTCCCCCAATAACTGCATACCCTGTAGAAGATCGAGCCAGGATTTATAATCAGCAACGTGACTTGATAAAATTGATGCCAAAAATGACAAAGTCATCGAAAGTCCAGGCATGAGCTATCTTGAATATCGGGTTAAAACAGTACCAACTGGCTGGAGAAAAATTCTATTCATAAACTGGGGCTTGGTTGCTTTAATAATCGGCGCTGCAGCTTCTGGCTTTGTAATGCTTATATCAGTTGCGGGCGGTAGTCTTGACCCATGGGCATCTGCTCAAATGCAAAGATTTTCGATTGGCTTGGTCGCAATGTTTGTTATTGCAATGACGCCTATTTGGGTCTGGCGGAATGTTTCTGTTCCGATTTACTTAATAGCTCTTTTATTACTTTTACTAGTCGAGTTCTTAGGAAGTACCGGGATGGGAGCTCAGAGATGGATAAACTTAGGGTTCATAAATTTACAACCGTCGGAAGTAGCAAAAATAGCATTAGTGATGCTAATGGCAGCTTACTACGATTGGCTCCCTACTGATAAAGTTTCAAGGCCATTTTGGGTTTTAGTTCCATTAATTTTTATATCTTTACCCGTTTTACTCGTTATCCAGCAACCTGATCTTGGCACTTCAATACTGTTACTTCTCTCGGGGGTAACAGTTATGTTTCTTGCTGGAGTGCACTGGATTTATTTTGGGACAGTAATGGCGTTATCAACTGGTCTTGTACTAGCGCTTTTCAAAAGTCGAGGTACAGAATGGCAATTACTTCAAGAATACCAGTTTTTAAGAATTGACACATTTTTGAACCCCGATAGTGATCCATTGGGCGCAGGATATCACATTACTCAATCAAAAATTGCTTTAGGCTCCGGGGGTTGGACTGGCCGGGGTTTCATGGAGGGAACACAATCTCGCCTAAATTTTCTACCCGAGAAACACACTGATTTCATATTTACAACGATAGCTGAAGAGTTAGGTTTTATCGGGACAATTTCAATTTTGGCAATTTATGTAGCCATTATAATTTTTTGTTTGTTCTCTGCATTAAGACATAAAGAACGGTTTTCATCACTCTTATCCCTAGGCCTTACCGTAACCTTTTTTTTATTTTTTGCGGTAAATATGTCGATGGTCATGGGCTTGGCACCAGTTGTAGGAGTGCCGTTACCTTTAATTAGTTACGGAGGATCTGCTATGCTTGTTCTTATGGGTGCGTTTGGTTTAATTCAATCAGCGCATGTCCACAGACCTAGAGGTCACGTATGAAAGTAAATATATTATTTTCCGCAAACGAGGATAACTGGAACCGTTATAAAACGCCACTCGAAGAAGCACTTGATGCCACATCTTTAAATTACAATCTAGGGACAGGCTTCGTTCCAAGTGAAGTAAATTACATTATTTATGCTCCAAGCAGTTCACTACAAGATTTTTCACCATATACCAACCTCAAGGCAGTTTTGAACTTATGGGCTGGAGTGGAGGGGGTTACAAACAATAAAACACTCAAAGTTCCTTTGGCTAGAATGGTAGATGTAGGCTTAACAAGTGGGATGGTGGAATGGGTTACCGGACACACTTTACGTCACCACCTTGGGATCGATAAACATATTCATGGGCAAGATGGTCTCTGGCGTTCAGATGTCCCGCCATTGGCAAAAGACCGGGTTGTAACGATACTCGGACTGGGGACTTTGGGAACTGCATGCGGTATAACTTTGAAAAAACTAGGCTTTAATGTTCGCGGATGGTCTCGAACAAATAAAAAAGTGGATGGTATTTCATGCTTTTTTGGTGACGATCAAATCGACCCATCATTGATGGAAGCTGACATAGTAATTTTATTACTACCCGACACACAATTGACAAAAAATATATTAAATCAACATACACTTTATCTCCTAAAAAAAGGTGCTTTTGTACTTAACCCTGGTAGAGGTCCTCTTATCGATGATGATGCTTTATTAGAAGCATTAGACAGTGGTCAAATTGAACACGCCACGTTAGACGTTTTCAGAATTGAGCCGCTGCCTAAAAGTCACCGATATTGGTCTCATAAAAAAGTAACGGTTGTCCCTCACAAAGCTTCTGATACAAGACCAAGAACATCAGCCCAAGTTATTGCCATGAACATAAAGAGAGCTGAAAATGGTCTAGAGTTATTACATTTAGTCGATAGAGATATTGGTTATTGAACATAAAAAATATCGGCAGAAGGTTGCCAACTAAGACTTTATGTTGTTTTCTCCCATTTTTAAAAACTTCATCGGACTTTTAAAAATAATATTTTAACAAAAATTATAAGAGAAATTTAAATGGTTCAAATTTTCTTAGTGCGTCATGGACAAGCAAATTCTGAAGCTAAAGATGAGGTGTCTTACGACAAGCTGAGTCCCTTAGGAAAGATACAAGCTGGCTGGCTTGGGCAGTATTTTAAGAAAAATGAAATTAACTTTGACGTTTGTTTTAGTGGTACACTTTTGCGTCAAAGAGATACTGCAAATTTATTAGAGTGTCACAATCGAAAAGAAATAATAAGAGACCCAGGGTTAAATGAGATCCAATACTACACCCTATCCACACTTGTGGAGCAACAGTTTAAAAAACTGCCACCAAAAACTGGGCTAGATTTTGAGCAACATTTTGAGTTTATTATGTCAAAGTGGCAGTCAAACGAAATAGAAAATGTACCGGAATCTTTTGTGGATTTTGAAGAACGTGTATCAGGGATGTTCGAAATCTTAAGAAATAGTGGAGATCGTGTATTAGCGATTACTTCTGGAGGTATTATCGCAAAAGCACTTCAGAATTGTTTAGGTTTGAGTGATAAAATAATGATAAAGTTTCTACTAGCTTCAATGAATACGGGCGTAACAATTCTTAATTACTCAAATGGGCAATTTAACGTAGAGCAAATAAACGCTCTACCACATTTGGATCATTCTAGCAGAATTAGATCCCGGACATATTTCTAATACTTAAGGGAAGACCCAATAAATGACACATATTTTGATAAGATCAGAGTGTAGAGACAATGAAAAAAGAGTTGGAATTACGCCATTAGAAGCTAAGAACTTATTAAATCACGGAATTAAAGTTTCAATTGAGGAAAGTAAGTCACGAATTATTCCTGTTTCAAACTATCGTGATGTAGGATGCGAAATTGTAGAAGAAAAGAGTTGGCCAAATGCACCGCTGGAAACAATCATCTTTGGTTTAAAGGAGTTACCGGACGATCCCTTTCCGCTAAAACATCGGCATATAATGTTTGGTCACGCATTTAAAGGTCAACCAACAGCTAAAAATTTACTAAATAGATTTAAAGCAGGTGGCGGTGTTCTTTACGATATTGAATATTTAATAGCTCCTACAGGCAGACGGGTAGCCGCATTTGGCTATTGGGCAGGATACGCGGGCGCAGCCGTTACCATATCGTGCTGGGTTTCTCAAAAAACAAAAAAAAGCCCTAAAACTTTCGCTCCTTATCAAGATAAAGATGGCTTAGACCGACAAATTAAGCACGAACTAGAAAAAAGCACGCATTCGCCGAAAAATGCGATCGTCATTGGCTCTCTTGGTCGAGTGGGTAGCGGTGTCATAGATTTGTGTGAAAAAATGAATATCAAAATGACAAAGTGGGATGTTTTAGAGACTTCTAAGAAACAGGATTTCTCAGAAATCTTGGACCATGACTTATTCTTCAATTGCGTAGTTGCAAATAAAGAAACTCCAACATTTATCTCGGAAGGGATAATTCGACGCAATCAGAACCTGACCATAGTTGGGGATATAGCATGCGATCCAGGCAGTAGGTATAATCCAATTGCAATATATGACGCTGTTACAACATGGTCGGAACCAGTAGCTCGAGTGAGTGAAAATCCCATTTTGGAGGTGATGGCAATCGATAACCTACCGTCACTTCTGCCTCTAGAGAGCTCTGTAGATTTCGCATCTCAGCTATTGCCAACTTTGCTTGAATTAGACAGACTAGATGAGGGTGTATGGCTAAGAGCGCACCAAACATATTTAGACAATGTAAAGAAGGTATAAAATGACAATTCATTGGTGTGGTGCGGGTTTATCGGCAATTCCAGGTCTAAGAAGACTCATTAAAGAAGAATATGATGTAGTTGTCTGGAATAGAACACTGGCTAAGGCTACCGCTGCCATTGGGGACATTACAAATAAAATTCGAGTATTTGATAAAGGGTTACTTCAAGATTGTTTGCAAAAAGGTGACATTATCGTATCTATGCTACCAGCAGATTGGCATGTGCCTTTGGCCTCATTAGCAATTTCCAAAAATGCACATTTTGTTAGTTCATCCTATATAGCGCCAGAAATGCGGATACTTGATAATGAATTCAAAAAAGCAAACTTAGTTTGTGTTAATGAGGTAGGTTTAGATCCAGGTATCGATCATTTAATGGCTCACAAACTGGTGAGCGACTATCGCCAATCTGAAAATTACAATATCGAGAATGAACTAAGCTTTCTTTCTTATTGTGGGGGTATTCCAAAATTTGAAAACGCATTTAAATATAAATTTAGCTGGTCTCCGTTAGGCGTACTGAAAGCTCTGAAATCACCCTCAAAGTCGCTACGTAATTTTGAAGAGTTTAATGTCACTCGTCCTTGGGATGCTATATCTTCCTACGAAGCACCATTAGAACAAGCTGAAACTTTCGAAGTTTATCCTAATCGAGATAGCCTACCTTTTATGAGAGACTATAAATTTGACCCAGCTTGGAAAGTAAAAGACTTCGTGCGAGGAACTCTCCGCCTCAATGGCTGGAGCATAGCATGGAAGGACATTTTTAAGGAAATAGAAGGATTAACTGGAGAAGCCGGTGAGACTCGCTTGGAAAAAATGTCAGATCAGTTTTGGAGTGAGAACGCCTATGATACAAACGAACCAGACAGAGTAGTTTTATGTGTCTCACTCAAAGCAACAATGAAAAATTCTACAAAATGGCATAAGACATTTGTTATGGATGCATGGGGAGACAGCGAAGGAAGTGCTATGTCAAGGCTGGTATCACAGCCCGTCTCTCTTGCAGTTGAGGCAGTTTTGCAAGGCAAACTTGAGGCTGGAGTTCAAGCTGCGCCAAATGATATGAAAATTGTTGATGATTGGTTGACAAAAATTGATAACTTGGCGCAATACCTTAAAGTTATTCACCATAATTGACTCAAAGTTAGATAAAATTACTCAACTAAAAATTTTAAAGTATAACCAGTCAGGTAAGTTTTTAATAATTTTACTAATTATAGAAAAACCGCGTGGAAATGATGACTGGAACCGACTCGATCTCATATGCGATAATGAAAATTCTGCCGCCTTTTCTGGTGTCATAACATAGATTTTTTTATATGGGTTTTTATCAGTCAGCCGAGTTTTAATATATCCAGGATTCAAAAGCTGAACATCAATTTTATTTTTTGCAAGATCTATTTTCAATGTTTCTGCAAGAGACATTAACCCTGCTTTTGAGGCACAATATCCTACTGAACCAGGCAGACCGCGGTAACCAGCAATACTCCCAGTCAATACAATATGCCCAAATCCTTGGTTTATAAATTTAGGAACCAAATGAGCTAAACATCTCATTGCACCAACAAGATTTACATCAACCATTTCCTCTGCTTTTGTTTCATCCCATGAAGAAGCACTCATGTGCCAATAAACTCCAGAAACAAATATAAACCCATCTAAAGACCTAGGTAATTTGCTACAAGCTTTCTGAACACTGGATCGATCTGAGACGTCCATGGGCAAAACCATCGTATTAGAACCAATTTCCTCAGATAACCCAATGAGTCTTTCCTCACTTCTGGCAGAAATTATAACTTTTGCACCTACCTTAGCTAGTTGAATTGCGAGTGCTCTGCCTAAGCCCTCACTTGCTCCAACTATCCAATAAGTCTTATTCTGGAATTCACGCATAGGAATTTTTAGCCTCATCACGCATTATTCTGAAAAGTAAAGAAATAGATATGCATTTGAGTAGACAAGGTAGAACTGCATAACCAAAAGTCAGAGCCAACAAAGCAGTTTGAGAATTTGATCCACCCGAATTAAAACCAACGAGCTCCAGTAACGGTAAAGCTATAATTGCTGCGAGGGCTAAAGTAGCCTTAGACACAAAGTTCCACAGGCTAAATCCAAGATCTGGTACTATCTTGCTGCCTTCTATCTGCCGAGCGAACATTACGGGTAACAACGCAAGATCAGCTCCCACAGTTGCGCCACTTAATAGACAAATTAAAGAAAATATTAATCCATCACCCTCTGACAAAAAGGCAGCACCAAAAAATGAGAGGATGGCCAAAAACATGGATATTTTTAAAATCTTAAACACACCATGTACATCTGCTAACTTTGTCCAAAACGGAGTAGCTATTGCAGCGGCAAGAAAAAATAATATTAGAAACATGCCTGCCCATTCAGGAGCGTTCAAGCGAGTCTCAACAAAAAACAAGAAAAGGGTTGAACTGAGAGCGACCGGGCTTGAATTAACTAATGCAAGTAGTAATAAATTTCTGATTTGGAAATTTTTAACTATCTTTAACAAGCTTGAAAAAGAATTTGAACTACTATCAGCTAAAGTTGCAGCAGGAAATTGAGGCCAAACGTGTACAAGTGCTACCAGTGCTATGATACAGAAAAATATCGCAAACGACGAATATCCATTGGGTGAAACTAATAATAACAGGGTAGGTAAAATTGCCGCAACGCAAATGCCTAGGGTTGTTCCAACCTCTCTCCATCTCGCCAACAGAATTTGTTGCTGAGCACCCAAATTTATTAAGCCCTGAGCGTAAGAGCGGATGTATGCAAAGCTGAAACCAGAAAAAACCAAAAAAAGTGAAAGGGCAAACCATAATAATGGCCAGATTGGGCTATGTATAGAGAACAGCATTATCATTCCAACACACATTGCCCCAACCGATAATGCTAATGGTAACGCCCCAAACCTGGCTGTTTTTGAAGCAATAACTCCCAATAAAGGATCCTGAAAAACGTCAATAAGGCGCAGAAAGAACATTACAAACCCCATAGACATTAAGCTCACTCCATATACATCCACAAAGTATTTGGGAGCGTGTATGTACACTGGAAGACCAGCCATGCCTATAACAAAAGCAAGGCTGGAAAAACGGTGCTGGGCCTGTTTCATTGACTCACATCAACTTCAGGTGGTTCAGGCCTGGTTCTGTAACGGGCGCCTTTGAACCATAACTTTAATGCTTGCCAGTGAATCAAACCAAGCACTCGCCTAGAACCGAGAGGCCGAGACATTACGGACCTTATAATTCCAAGGTTCGTCAATTTACTTCTGTTTCCAATAAGATTAGTTTTTATTCCTCCATTCATGTAATTGAGATCTATCCAGATAGCGATTTTATCCTTTCTTATGTCAAATCTAAACTCATATTGACCTTCAATTGGCTGGAACGGAGACACGTGAAAAATCTTTTTTGCGAGCAAACGGTTCTGGGAGGAAATCTCTGATTTATCATCGTTGTAAGAGATGTACCAATGTCTATCCCCATACGTATTTGTAACTTCAGATATAACCGCTAATAGATTTTCATTTTTGCTGTAGCACAGCCAAAAACTTACTGGATTAAATACATGTCCAAAGATCCGAGGTTGCGCTAGAAGAAGTATTTTACCAACGCCTTTCAGCCTGTGACTCTCTAGCACCTCACGTACCCACTCACTACTTCTACCCGCACCAGGAGGACCGCCATAGTCGCTATCTAAAATACCAAAAAATTTTCCTGACCTTCTAGAAAAAAAAGCTGGGCCCTTTGTATCCTCTTCAAGATTAAGTAAAACAAACCCAACTTTATATTCGAAAGAGTTTTCTAGCTCACCAGTTCGTCCATGCCAGGTGCTCCCATCGACATACTCTACCTCAGTCATTGTGCTGCAATCTGAACGGATATAGTTTCAGAAAATTTATCCACAACGTCTATAGCAGACGCCAGCCCGTCTTCATGAAATCCGTTCTTCATCCATGCTCCACAAAACCAAGTATTTCGCGCGCCATTGTTTTCTGCAAGATCTTTCTGCGCTTTTAATGCGGGTACATCATATACAGGATGCCTAAAAACAACTTCATCATAGACCTTATACGGGTCAATATTGTTCTTAGAATTCAAGGTAACAAACATAGGATCTGTCTCAGGAATTGGCTGAAGACTATTCATCCAGTATGTTAAACCTATTGGACCCGTAGAAGCCTCTTTGTCTTCTTTATAAACCCAACTTGCCCAACAATTTTTGTTTTGCGGCATGACAGCTTCATCATGGTGCAAAACGGCTTGGTTCCGTTGATATTTTATGGCACCCAGAGATTTTGACTCAAGACTGTTGGGATCTGCCAATAATTTGAGCGTGTCATCAGAATGAGTTGCAAACACAACATGATCAAAATAGTTGCTTTCACATTTTTGACTTAATATTTCAATTCCAAAAGTATCACGCCGCACTTCTCTAACAGGATCACCTAATCGCATCTCAACACTTCGTTTTACTAACTCCTGCCGAAGTCTTTCAACGTACTGTATCGAGCCTCCGTCCACAGTGTACCACTGATGCTGGCCAGTAGAGCTAAGCAGAGCATGATGTTCAAAAAATCTAATCATCGAATGGGCTGGAAAATCAAGAATTTTATTCTTTGGAGTGGACCAAATTGCACCTGAAAAAGGGAGGAGATAGTATTCCCTAAACCAGTCACTGGTACCCAATCGTTTTAACAGCTCTCGAATTGTCATTTCCGGATCAGTAGCAAGGGATATTGCCTTCCTATTGAACTTCAATATATCCATTAACATTTTTAAATATTTAGTATTTGCTAGGTATTTGGATTGAGAAAAAAGGGATTTAAAATTCTTTAAGCCGTACTCAACTTCACCACCACGAACGGATGCACCAAAACTCATGTTACTTTCACAAATCGGAACGTTTAGTTCGTTAAATAATGATATGAGATGAGGGTAGTTCACCTTATTGAAAACGATAAATCCTGTATCTACTGCTTGATCGCCACGCTTACCAGCAAATACCGTTCTAGCGTGACCACCCAATCTGCCTTCACTTTCAAAAAGTGTTACATTTCCAAATTTAGAAAGTTGATAAGCTGCCCCCATACCCGAAATGCCACCTCCTATGACTGCTATTTTCATCGGATTTGGTGTTGCAATAAAATTCATGGTCTTCTCCGGTAAACTTTAGACGTTTCTACGATATGAATGTATATTTGGATGAAATAAAAATTTTTGATCCAAATGAAAAGTTCAACCGAATAA
>CAXEVV010000050.1:0-11590 GCA_963999845.1 uncultured Rhodobacterales bacterium
ACCCTCTAAGGGAGGATATATCTCTTCGCTCACTAAAAGCTAAATCAGCAAGGGCCTATGCAATTGCACTTGAACAAGGCTGCAAAATTTCTAATCTATCAAAGTCTGAAAGCGAGCTTATAGCGCCACGAAAAAAATCTACTATCTCGCTCACCCCTCAACCATTTAAACTGGATAAAAATAAGTTAATAATGGCTAACGAAAAAGAAACTGCATTAGATTATTTTGTAGAAAGTGGCAGATATTGGGAGGAAAGTTCAAGATTTGAAAAACATGAAATTGACTTACTAGACGCTCTTTGGATGGAAACAGTTATTACAAATTAAATCTCCAAACGATATTTGCTTATAGTTTATTTGAAATTAATTCAGCTCATGTAAAGTCCTGCAGTCTTTGCTCTTAATTTTATCACTGCCAAAACAGTATCTATGATTGGCGTTTGCGTTTTGGTAATTTGGCCTAATTCCTGCACTGAACCTAAAATTGCATCTATTTCCAAAGGTCGAGATAATTCCAAATCTTGCAACATTGATGTTTTATGAGAACCCACTGCAGCCCCGCCATCTATTCGTTTCTCAACGTCAATTGGAAAATTCACACCTAATTTTTCACCAATTTCTTTTGCTTCTAACATCATACTTCGTAAAACTTGGCGTGTTTCCCGATCTTCACACAAAACATCAAGCGTCGCGTGGGTTAATGCTGAAATTGGATTGAATGATAAATTACCCCATAGTTTTACCCAAATTTCATCACGCAGTTTTTTCCTCACAGGTGCTTTTAAACCAGCAGATCTCAATGCTTCCGAAAACAGTAAAGCACGTTGCGATTTTTCTTCGTCTGGTTCGCCCAAGGAAAACTTATTTCCCTCAATATGCTTTATTACACCAGGTTCAGTAACTTCAGCAGCCGGGTAGACTACACAACCTAGCACACGGTCAGGGCCAAAAAAATTCCATTGTTTGTTATCAGGATCTACGGAAGATAACCTCGTCCCCTCAAACTCACCGCCAACTTTGTGAAAATACCACCAAGGTATCCCATTAACGCCGCTCACAACGGTCGTATCTTCGCGCAACAAGGGTGCCATACTCTCAGCAACAGATGGCACTGAGTGAGCCTTCAAAGTAACAAAAACATAATCTTGTTCACCTAGCTCTAAAGGATCTTGAGCAACTTTAATTTTTATTTTTTTAGGCTTTAAGCCATTCTCTAGTAAAGTTAGCCCATTTTCCTTCATTGCCGATAAATGTGCGCCTCTCGCCACCATGCTAACCTCAGCACCAGCATCAGCAAGCTTTGCTCCAACAAAACCACCAATTGCACCAGCACCGAATATACAAATTTTCAAGCTAATGCCCCCTATTTAATTAAACCAAGCTTCTCAGCTAATCCAATTCTTTGGAGTTTGCCAGTTGCACCTTTTGGTATTTCAGAAAGAATAACGATTTTTTTTGGTACTTTAAAGTCTACCATTCGTTCTGCAGCAAAAGCCCTTAAGTCACTTTCTGTTAGTCCCGAATTCTCCTCCAGTACAACAGCGGCCGCCACGTCCTCGCCCAATTTTTCGTGAGGCACTGCAAATGTAACTACCTGCACTATGCCTGGGTGATCCATGAGAACTTCGTCCACCTCAAGAGGACTTATTTTTTCGCCACCACGGTTTATTATTTCCTTCAGCCTCCCAGTTAAGGTCAGATACCCATCGGCGTCAAAAGCTCCCTGATCCCCAGTACGAAACCAGCGCTTACCTTCGAATTTAAAAAAACTATTTTTATTAGCATCAACATTATTTTCGTAACCCGGCGTTATGTTTGGACCCGAAATAACGACCTCCCCAGTGCCATCTATTAGGTGATTTTCCAACTCATGGGCAATTCGGATTTTTGGTCCAGCTTCAAGTCCAACTGATCCCGGTTTTTGCTTCGAAGGAGGAAGGGGATTTGAAGCCATTTGATGTGTTGCTTCAGTCATCCCATAGCCCTCAATTATCGGTGCGCTAAATACCCGCTCAAGTTCCTTCATAACCTGTGATGGGAGTGAAGCCGAAGACGACCTCAGAAATCGTAATTTATTTCCATCAATAATGTTTTTATTTCGCTCTGACCTCCCTAAAATTGCCTGATGCATTGTTGGTACTGCTGTGAACCAAGACGGTGATACGTCGTCTAACCAGCGAAAAAACTTTAGTGCATCAAAACCGGGAGTACACCAGACGGACCCACCAGCTCCAATGGATGCAGTTACGGCGGCGATCAATCCGTGTATGTGAAACAATGGCATTATGTTCATACAAATGTCTTGCTCCGAAAGACTAAGAGACTCCCTTATATTTTCCGCCGAAGAAACTATGTTTGAGTGCAATAATGGTACAATTTTTGGCCTAGATGTGGTCCCTGAAGTATGTAAAATCAAAGCGATATCGTTTTGACTGGGTAATTGCTCGGATGTTACGGAGTTATGAACTTCACCCAAAAGTTCAAATTCTCCAGCCAAATGTTGTTGACGCACGCTCATTCTAATTACCAAAATATTCAGATGATTTGCTGCTGTAAGTGCTGGACCATTATAGTCTTCCAATACTAGTACCGCTTTTGCATTCAAATCTTTTAAGTAAAATAAATATTCTTCCTCCCTGTAATTAGGATTTAAGGGTGCGGTTGTGCAGCTTTGAGCCAGTGTTAAAAAAGCACTTGCCATCTCAGGGCCGTTGGGTAAGACAATCGCTACTCTATCTTCAACTGAAATACCGTAAGATCGTAGCATCGTATTTACATACTCTGCCATTTTTTTGAGATCATCAAAAGTGGACCATTGCCGATCCGGTGCGCCAATTACTTTCAAATCGTTTTTTTGTTTATTTATTAGCGCATTAATAGTCTTACTCATTAAACTTTACCTCAAATACTTTTGGAGACACACGAAAACTGGCAAGATCGCAGATGCCAATATTGCATTTTTAAATTAGAATACTTCAGGTTGCACCATAGTTAAATTAATCACCAATGACCAAGCCTCCTGAATTACTAGATGGAACCACCTTCTACCATGAAATTTCCAGCTGTGCACATTTTGGCGTCCTGGCTTGAAAGGAATGTAATCATGTTTGCCACATACTCAGGATCGATTGGAGTAGGGATGCATTGCCTATCAAGTTGCTTTTGCAGTGCCTCCGGGGTTACCCATAAATCTTTTTGCCTTTTTGTCATTATCCATCCAGGTACAACAGTATTTACACGAATATTATATGCCCCTAATTCTCTTGCCATAGTTCGCGTGAGTCCATGGACAGCAGACTTAGCAGTTGCATAAGCAGGAAAACCCGCCCCACATTCCCACCAAGAATTTGAACCAACATTTACTATAGATCCCTCTCTTGCATCGATCATCCAAGGTGCAATCTGCTGTATGGCAAAAAACATATGTCGCAAATTAATATCCATCCGTTCATTCCAGTAATTTGCGTCTATTTCGCGCCAGTCATGGCGATCATCACGTGCAGCATTGTTCACTAGTATCTGTGCTTTTCCTAATTGGCTCTCAAGTGTGGAGATGGACTCGGTCAACGCATCAATATCGCGAAGATCACATTGGACGAATTCGTGCTGCCCTTTTAGATCATTTAAGAGCTGTTTGCCTGAAGCACTATCGATATCTAATATGCCAACTATTGCACCTTGCCTGTCAAATGCACGAACAGTGGAAGCACCAATACCCGATGCACCCCCTGTAATGTAAATAATTTTACCCTTTAGGCTTGGGTAAATGGCAAATTCTGACATCACTTATCCCTTTCGAGTATCCATTCAACTTCAGGAGCGGGTAAAAAGCGCCATTTCCTGATTGGCCCTGCCATCACATTTAGATAGTACATCTCAAATCCATAGGGAGCTCCACATGGATGATGCCCTCTCGGTACAAGAACAACATCCCCATCCTCTACAGGAATAGCTACATCTAAGGACCTATCGTCGGTGTAAACTCGCTGAAAGCCAAAGCCATTTCCTGGATTGAGACGATGATAATATGTTTCCTCTAAATATGTTATCCTCGGAAAGTCATCCTCATCGTGTCGATGACTTGGATAAGAGGACCAATTACCAGCCGGTGTAAAAACTTCGGTAACAAGTAAGCTGTCACAAATATCTACATCTTCCATTGCTATATTATTAATATACCTTGTATTTACGCCCTTCCCTCTTTTGGTGAGGTTAATATTATCTGGCCCAACCAACCTCGGACCATGCTTGTTTTTACCAGGAGCAGAACATACTGCCAAAACACAATCCGTCGATGCCTCTGCTTCCCATGAGCTATCATTCGGGAGATACAAACAATGGGGAGGAATTTTCTCAAACACAGACATACGATGGCCTAGAACGCCCCAATCTTTTCCGCTGCTTTTAAGATGCGCCCTACCCTCTACAAGAACAATAATTACTTCTCGTTGTCCTGTACTACCTTTTGCGACTTGTCCCGGAGACAACTTATGCAAGTCAAATCCCACATATAGCCAATCCGCATTTTCCGGCGTTACATTATGGATCAACCCGCGACTGGACGTAGGCTTGCGATGTAAATTGTCCATATAGCCAAACCCTTTATTCTTTAATTATAACTACGGCTAATTAATTGACAGATCAGCCATTTTGCAAACTTTCACAATGTGTTCATATCCCATTTTTGAGTAATCATACGGTGGTGCCTTAGCAGGATCCTGTTCAGCCTCAACAACAATCCAGCCCGAGTAAGACATTGCGGCTAATGAATTTGATACTGCTTGAAAATCAATGCACCCATCACCAGGCACAGTAAAAGCCCCAGCAATTACCGCATCAAGGAAACTTTTATTATTTTCTCTAATATCTTTTACAATATCTGGTCGAATATCCTTGTAATGAACATGATGGATCCGGTCACCCCATCTATCAAGTGTCGCCATTACATCGCCACCTCCAAAAAGTAGATGGCCAGTGTCAAAACATAAACTTAAATCACTGCTAGACCCCTCCATAAGCCAATTCACATCATCCTCATTTTCAATTATTGATCCCATATGATGATGATATGCCATAGGCATTCCTCGATCAGAACACCACTTGGCTATTTCACTAATTTTGGAAGCATACGAAAAAATTTCATCTCGCGTTAATTTTGGACGACTATTGACGGGCGTTTGCATTTCTCCCTGAACAGTATTTGAGCATTCAGCGTATACGATGCATGGACTGGATAATTCTACAAATTGATCGACTTGCTGACTTATCACTTCACACTCCTTAGAAAAATCATTTACTAGGCTATTTCCGGAGCACCAACCGCCACAAAGTTCAATTTTTGCACTTTCGAGATAGGCTTTAAGTCCCTCTGTGTCATGTGGCATGCGTTGACCTCTTTCAACGCCAGTATAACCAATTTCTCTCGCCTCGTGTAAGGCCTGCTCCATCGTAAAGTCTTCCGTCAATTTGGGGAGATCATCGTTTTGCCAAGCAATGGGAGATATACCAATTTTCACACTCATTTTTGAAATCTTTCTTATTTTTCACTTGATATTCAAGAATTATTTACTCGTTTCATTTAAACTGTAAATTTAAACTATTAAGGTTAATTATCTCATAGAAACTTTGCTATTTTGACCTCTGAGCCGGTCTCAGCTGAAACAGCTGCGGCCTCTGCAATTGCCAAAGCGGCAATCCCATCTGCTAATGATACTGGAACGTGTTCTTTCATTTGCACAGCTGACACAAATGCTGCCCACTCTTCTTGATAAGCAACCTTGTATCTCTCTAGGAAAAAGTATTCTGGCTTTGAGCTTTGAACTCCCATCTCAGTTGACTTTATAATTCCATCTTCAACAACATTTTGGACTTGTAGCAAACCTTTGGAGCCCAAGATTTCTATCCTTTGATCATAACCGTAAGCAGCACGGCGAGAATTCTTTATTACCACTAATCTACCATCAGTATATTTCAAAGTTGCGACAGCGGTATCAAAATCACCAAGTTCACCAATCTTTTCATCAATTATTGAACTCGCAGAAACCATTATGGACTCAGGTAAGCCTTCAAATAAAAAATTCACCATATCAAAATCATGGATCATCATGTCTTTGAATAAGCCGCCTGATACCTTTAAAATATCAATTGGTGGTGGTGCTGGATCAAAAGAGGTTATCGACAAAAGCTCAGCTTTACCAATTTCACCCGCATCAAGAGCACTCTTCAAAGCAGCAAAATTTGGATCAAACCTGCGATTAAACCCCAACATTATCGGTTGGCCATTAGGTTTTGTATTTTCCAGACATTGCTTCGCGCGTTCCAAGCTTATATCAACTGGTTTTTCGCATAAAACTGCTTTACCTGCTAATGTTGCTTTTTCAATAATTTCGGAATGGGTATCAGTCGAACTTGCTACTAGAACCGCATCTATCGATTTATCTTTATAAATTGCATCAGTAGAGCAGACTTGAATTCCAAAATCCCTTGCTAACTTTTGCGCATTATCTTCAATAACATCGGCAACAGCTACTAATTTAGAGTTTGTATGCATAGAAATCGTACTCGCGTGCACTCGTCCTATGCGCCCTGCTCCAATAAGTCCTACGGTCAACATGTCATTACTCCAAAACTAAACTTTTAATATCACCTCCAAAAACTGGAGGCCTCGCATCAACCCACAAACCATTCTTTTTTGCAGACACAACCGCTGCATACACCGCCGACATCGAACGGAGACCATCTTCAGCGGTTGGTAATCCATCTCTTTCGTATCCAGAAATTGCATCGGCTAAATCCAGGTAGACGTTTGCAACAGCTAGCGGAAAGCCTTCAGGATGAGCTATTGCAACTCTACTGAGCCTTTTAGCATCATCGTACAAATCAGCCTCACCTTTTTCAATAACTTGCGTTCGACCTGAAAGCGGAGTGTAAATCAACTGATTTGGTTGCTCAGAAGCCCAACGTAAGCCACCGGTTTCACCAAAAATTTGTATATCAAACCCATGCTGTCGACCAATTGCCACGGATGATGTCCATAAACGCCCCACAGTTCCCCTACTAAGGCGAAAATTAACAAATGCATCATCTTCCAAAATTCTAGTTGAAATCGTCGACGCAAAATCCGCGTTTAGCCTCTCTACCGTATCGTCGGAGACGAAACTAGCCATATGCATTGCATGAATACCGCAGTCAGCAAACTGACCAGAAACACCAGCCATCTCTGGATCATAACGCCATCGCACTCTTGGGTTTTCTGCATCTTTTGCATCTGCATGATGCCCATGACTGAAATTTGTAATAATTAACCTTAACTTACCAATATCACCGCTGCGGACCATAGCGCGAGCCTGTCTCACCATTGGGTAAGCAGAGTAACAATAGTTAACAGAGAAAACCTTCCCACTTTTCTGAGAGATTTTGTAAATTTCTTCTCCTTCTTCAACTGTCATAGTCATCGGTTTCTCACACAAGACATTAAAGCCCGCTTCTAAAAAAGACTTCGTGATTTCAAAATGGGTAGCATTTGGCGTTGCAATAGTAACAAGATCAACAGGATCTTCTCTATTTTGCTCACCAGAAAGCATTTCGGCCCAACTACCGTAAGCTCGATCAGTATCAATTCCCAAACTTTCTGCAAACGCTTTACCTTTTGCCGGCCTATGATCAAAGGCGGCAGCAACCAACTCGAAACGGCCGTCTGCTACAGCTCCCAAGCGGTGTGCTGGACCAATTTGGCTTCCTTCTCCACCGCCGATCATTCCCCATTTTAATTTGGTCATACTTAGTCTTTCTTAATGGTTTAATTCAATTTTCCAAAGTTGCTCAAATCAAATTGACACCAAATCAACCCAAGCCCTCTGCTTTCCTGATTGTAGAGCAGCACTCACAACTCGAGAAACCTGTAAGCCGTCTTTAAAAGATGGCCAATAAGACTTATTTTTCTCAATCGCTGCAAGAAAATCACGAGCCTCAATTATTATTTGATCCTGATAGCCGGTGCCGTGACCAGGCCCCTGACAAAAAGGTTCGTAATCTGGGTGCGCTGGTCCAGTTAAAATTTGCCTGAAACCTCTTTCAGCTTCAGGTCCTTCAGACCGGTAGAGCCATACGGAATTCTGATCCTCTTGATCAAAACGCACCGAACCCTTTGTTCCATGTATTTCGTATGCGTAACCCATTTTGCGGCCAGTCGCGACACGACTAAAGTACATATGCCCCATAGCACCACCATCAAATCGGCACATAATTTGGGCATGATCATCATTACTGACATCGCCACCTGGGCGCTCTTTATGGACCGTTTCATACTCACACAGCAATGAACGGATCGGCCCCATTAATGCAAGTGCCGCATTTATCATATGTGGAGCTAAATCTCCCAGGGTCCCGTTGGACATGCTACTGCACCTCCATGATGCAGGTGTGAGAGGGTCCGCGAGAAAGTCTTCAGTGTGCTCACCACGAAACCATGTTACTTTTCCCAGTTCACCGTTGGCCAATAGCTTTCTAACGAATTGACTAGCAGGCGTTCGAATGTAATTAAAACCTACCATATTTGGCAAACCACTTGCTTCTGCGGCATCATTCATAACAATTGCATCTTTTAAAGAAGAGCCCAGAGGTTTTTCGCAGAACACCGGCTTACCCTGCGCAAAGGCAGCTACAGCAATTTCCCTATGCTCAATTTGAGGGGTTGCAATAACAATTGCCTCCACAGCGGGGTCTTTCACTAAAACACGCCAATCAGATGTTGCAGCTCTAAAGCCATACGCCTTTCGATATTTTTCGGCACTGGCGTCACTTCGAGCACAAATCATTTGAAGCCGTGGCCGGAGATAAGTATTAAACACTGCACCGACTGACGACATTGCAACTGAGTGTGCTTTGCCCATGTAGCCACCACCTACAATGCCTATTCCAATCTCGCGCATTTTTAGCTAGAACCTTTTGAAACAAATTATAAGCTTTGTTGAAACGCGTATCACCAGTTCGGTATGACGGCAACATAAAACGTTTTGTATTTTGCAGAGAAAATAAAGAAAGAAATTCTAGAGTAATGGACGATTTATTTGAGGCCATAAAAGGTAAGAAATTTGCCGTATTTGGAAGAGCAGGCATAGACCTATTTTGCGATGAGATAGGAGTGAAAAGCGAAAACTCTGGAAAATTTAGTTCTGATTTGGGTGGATCATCAGCCAATATATGTGCCGGACTGGTAAAACTTGGCTCACAAGCAAGCTTAATTACTTCAGTTTCTGACGATGCAATTGGAAGATTTGCAGTAAACCGCCTAAAAGATTATGGAGTGGACACAAAGTACGTAAAAACAATTTCAGGCGAGTGTCGTACTTCTTTAGCTATTTATGAAAGTACATTAGATGATTTTCAGAATGTGATTTACAGAAACAATGCAGCAGATTTTCTAGTCGAAACAGCGGATGTAGATATCATTGAGTATGGCAACTACAATGCAGTTATTACTGCTGGGACAGTGTTTGCCTCAGACCCTTCTCGAACTTCTACATTTCATGCGATCAAAAAGGCACATGAAGCGGGATTGCCTGTAATATTTGATATCGATTATCGACCTTACAGTTGGCCTTCCGATAAAGTTGCTTCAGATGTTTTATCTAAGGCGGGCATGAGCAGCGACCTTATTGTGGGTAACGATGAAGAGTTTGGATTTATGGCAGGGGATTACGACCTCGGACTGGAAAAAGCTAGAGAATTGGCCTCTCTGGGGAAAACAGTAATTTATAAGATGGGTGAGAAAGGTGCAATCTCGCTCAATGATAAGAATGAAATTAGAACCGGCATTTTCCCAACAAAAGCGATTAAACCTGTAGGCGCAGGCGATAGTTTTATGGCAGGATTACTGGCTTCGATAGCCGATGGTTTCAACCTTGAGGACTCCGTCCTTAGGGGCTCAGCATGCGCGGCAATTGTTGTATCAAAGCCCGGATGTGCTGGAGCTATGCCGACAACAGATGAATTAGAGACGTTTTTAAACAAAAACTAATATTCAGTAATATAATACGAAAGCTTAATTATGCATATTGCCCCTTACGACAACAAAAATATCCCAATCGTGGACGTTAATCATGATCTAGTCCCACTGAACTACTTCAATATTGTTAAGTTATTTAAAGGCGAAAATTTTAAATACAGATTAAGCCAATATGAGTCATGTATCGTGCCAGCCACTGGCACCATCGATATTGATATTGGTGGTCAAAAATTCAATTCAGTAGGTAATAGATCTTTAGACGTGTGGGCTGGAGAGCCCGAGGGCGTGTACGCCCCGACAGACACACCAGTTTGCTTTGAATGTCTAACCGATACCGCCGAGATTTTTATTGCAGGAGCAAAATATGATAAAGTTTTAGAACCTTTTGAGGTTAGATCTCAGGATATTGATTTAGTTCAATACGGATCAGACGACACAAAAACACATCGAAAAATAAAGCATATCTTAGGAGCAAATCAAAGGGACCAAGTTGGAAGGCTACTAGTAAGCGAACTCTACACAGTCGGTTCCGGTGGATGGTCTGGGTTCCCATCCCATAAGCATGATACAGACCGCTTGCCCGAGGAGACAAGGCATGATGAAACATACAACTTTAGGTTCAAGCCAGATTATGGTTCGGGTCTACAGATGCTACAACGCGAAGATAACAAACCAGGCGACGCTTATCACATCATGGATGGCTCTACGGTGATAATTGATAAAGGTTATCATCCATGTTGCGCGCTCCCCGGCTACGAAATGTACTATTTCACGATACTCGGCGGTTTAAGCCAGCGGCCCTTGAAACAATTTTTTCAGCCAACGCATGAAGAACAACTATCAACAATCCCAGGTATTATGGATATGGTGGCAAAGTTTAAATGACAATTGCTACACTTAAAGAAGTACTAGGGCCTGCCATGGAAGGTGGATATGCCGTCGCAGGATTGGTCACACTAGGATGGGAAGATATGCGAGCATACGTTCGTGCAGCAGAAGAAGAAAATGTTTCAATCATCTTACAAGCCGGGCCATCTTGCAGAGCGCATACACCTTTGCCAATCTTAGGAAAGATGTTTAATCATTTAGCTAATGAAGCGAGCGTCCCTGTGGTTGCCCATTTAGACCACGGTTATACCGAAGAAGAGTGTATAGAGGCTATTGAATGTGGATTTACTTCAGTAATGTTTGATGGCTCCAGACTTCCGCTGAAAGAAAATATTGACAAAACAGCTCGTATTGCTGAATTGGCTCATGCGGCAGAAGTTTCTTGTGAAGGTGAAATTGGCTTCGTTGGCTACTCTGATGGCGAGCAATCAAACGGCACAAAACCTTCAGAAGCTAAAAAGTTTGCAGCTGAGACCAAAATCGATGCAATGGCGATATCCGTCGGCAACGTCCACTTACAGAAAAACAAAGAGGGAACCCTTGATCTAAAGACGATCAGACAAATCGAAGAGCTAACCTCAACACCATTAGTAATACATGGAGGTTCTGGGGTTTCCTTAGCACAAAGGTCTTATCTAGCAAAAAATTCAAAAATATGTAAATTCAACATTGGGACTGAGTTAAGAATGGTCTTTGG
>CAXEVV010000051.1:0-11376 GCA_963999845.1 uncultured Rhodobacterales bacterium
GATATCTGAGGAAGAAAAATGTCAACGCATATAAGTACTCATCAAGCTAAAGAAGATCTGAGAAATGAAGATCTTAAAATTTTTCTCAATGGTGAAATCGTTGAAAAAGCGAATGCAGTAGTAAGCGTATATGATAGCGGTTTCATGCTTGGAGATGGTGTTTGGGAAGGATTGAGGTTGTACAATGGACATTGGTTATTCATGGACGAGCATCTTGATCGTCTTTTTGAAGCCGCTCTCGCAATTGATTTAGATATTGGGCTTAGTCGAGAAGGGGTAGAAAAGGCCCTTTTTCAGGTGCAACAAGCTAATTCTATGCATACAGATGCTCACGCAAGGCTTATGGTGACAAGAGGAGTAAAGACACGCCCTTTTCAGCATCCATCACTATCGCAATCAGGCCCAACATTTGTAATTATTGCAGAGCATTCGCAACCAAAGCTGCCGAGGCCAATTAGGTTAGCCAGTGTTCCTCATATAAGAGGCTTGCCGATGTCGCAGGATCCAAAATTGAATAGTCATTCAAAGCTTAACTGTGTGTTGGCCTGTATTGCTGCAGAGAAATCTGGCGCAGATGAAGCGCTGATGTTGGATGTTAATGGTTTTGTAAATACAACAAATGCGTGCAATTTCTTTATTGTTCGAAAAGAGCAAGTTTGGACTAGCACGGGCGACTACTGCATGAATGGTATAACCCGCCAAAAAGTTATAGATTTATGTAAAGAGAATAATATCGAGATTCATGAGAAAAACTTTTCTTTATCAGAAACGTATAGTGCCGATGAGGCTTTTTTGACAGGTACTTTTGGTGCTCAGACACCGGTTGGGGATATCGACGGTCGAGTAATTGGTGATGGCACTATGGGTCCAGTAACTAGCTTTATAAGGCAGGCATATAAAAAACTTATCTCGAAAGTAACAGATTAATGCAAATAGCAATGTGGTCGGGACCGAGGAATTTATCCACTGCAATGATGTATTCATTTGGTAATCGTCCTGATTTTGATATTATTGATGAACCTTTTTATGCCTCATATTTGCACAAAACTGGCATAAATCATCCGATGCGGGATGAAGTAATTGTCTCACAGCCGGTAGACCCCAATGAAGTCATTGACAACTTGCTTAATAGAAAATGCAAAAGCAAATCTCATTGCTATCAGAAACATATGACTCAGCATATTTTGGACGACTTCGATCTGAATTGGATGAAGAAGTTTACTAATGTTTTTCTAATCAGGCACCCAGCTCGGGTTATAAAAAGTTTTGGTGAAAAACTAAATAATGCAAGTTTTGCTGACATCGGTTTCAAAAAGCAGCTACATTTATTTAACTATGTTTTCCAGACAGGTCAAAAACCAATAATTATTGATAGCTCTGATATTCGTAAAAACCCACGTTCTGCTTTAGAATGCTTGTGTAGTGAGGTTGGTGTAAAATTTATGCCTGAGATGCTGTCTTGGCCAAAAGGTGGACATAAAAGTGATGGAGTTTGGGCTAAACACTGGTATGGTGCGGTCCATCTATCTGAAGGTTTCTCGGGCGAAGAGGGTGATTTGCCAAATCTAAATGCAGAGCAAAGTGAAATTTCGAGCCTTGCTTTACCATATTACCTAGCACTGGAAGAAAATAAACTTAAGTTTTAGACATATTAAATATTTTTAAACTCTTTAAGTACGTTTTCATAAACAGATTTCTTAAAAGGAACTATTTCTTTCAACAAGTTTTCTTTTGAAATCCATTTCCACTTTGAAAATTCGGGGTGTTCAGTTGCTATATTAATATCTCCGTCCTCACCAAGAAACTTGAATAAAAACCATTTCTGCTTTTGTCCCCTGAACTTACCGTTCCATAGGATTGGTATTAAATCTTCTGGCAAATCGTACGACAGCCACTGAGATGAAGACGCCACAAATCGTACGTCTTGTTTTTTTACACCCGTTTCTTCTAAAAGCTCTCTGTATGCCGCAGTTTCTGGATCTTCACCAGCATCGATCCCGCCCTGTGGCATTTGCCAAGCATTTTGATTATTATCTAGTCGTTGCCCGACAAACACATATCCTTTTTCATTCACCATCATGATCCCAACATTGGAACGATATGGGAGTTTATTAAAGTTTGTTTGCATTAGTTTTGGATGGATATAGCAGATAGACCACTTAAAATATCAATTGCATAAGCTAACTGGTAATCGTCTTCTCTTAGCTTGGCGGCATTTTCTGCTTTCAATCTATCAGCCTCTATTTGCTGTATTTCATCTTCTGAAAGGCTATCATTAGAAAGTGCACCTCGAAGGTCTGCTTCACTACGATTCCGCCTTGTTTCTTCAGCTTCTAAATCAGAATTTTTTCGCCTAGGTTGTTCGACGATAATATTTGGTGACACCCCAAGTGCTTGTATAGATCTACCAGAAGGAGTGTAATAGCGAGATGTTGTGAGGCGCATCGCTCCCTCGCCTCTTAGAGGCATAACCGTTTGAACCGAGCCTTTTCCAAAACTGCGGGTTCCCACAACAATTGCCCTTCGGTGATCTTGCAAGGCTCCCGCAACAATCTCAGAAGCAGAAGCGGAGCCACCATTTATCAAAACAACAATTGGTTTGCCGTTTGCGAGGTCTCCTGATTTGGCATTATATCTTTCACTATCTTCACTGTATCTACCCCTTGTGGAAACAATTTCACCTTTTTCTAAAAAGGCATCTGACACACGAATTGCCTGGTTTAATAATCCACCTGGATTATTTCTTAAATCAAGAACTATCCCGTTGATGTTTTCCATACCACCGGCTTCTTCTACTTGCTTTTCTAACCCGTTCACAAGATTTGGATAAGTTTGGTCATTAAAAGTAGTGATTCTGAGAACTACTGTATCACCTTCTGTTCTAGCCCTGACCGCAGTTAGTTTAATAGTATCGCGAATTATAGAAACATCAAAAGGCTCGTCTTCGCCTTCTCTTACAACCGTAATTATAATTTCAGATCCTACCGGTCCTCTCATCATTCCCACTGCTTCATCAAGAGTTAAACCTAACAAACTTTGACCATCCACGTGTGTTATAAAATCACCTGCCTCCATACCTGCAGCATCTGCAGGTGTACCATCTATTGGAGAAACCACTTTAACGAAGCCTTCCTGTTGGGTAACCTCTATCCCAAGGCCTCCAAATTCGCCTCTAGTTTGTACTCTCATTTTGGCAGCGTCGTCTGCAGATAGATAGCTTGAATGTGGATCTAAGGAAGTCAGCATGCCATCTATGGCTGCCTCAATTAAATCTTTACTACTTACTTCTTCAACATACTCTGACCTAATACGCTCAAAAATATCTCCAAACAGATCCAATTGTTCATATATTGTCTTTCTTGTTTCCGTTTCTTCTGCCAATACGGGTCCTGCTAACTTAACAGATACCAAGGCACCCAAAGCACAACCCAAAATTCCAGCCAAAAAATATTTATTCATCTTATTATTCCTTATCGATTTCGAACCAGTCAGAAGGATCTTGGGGTTTATCATTGTATCTTACTTCAATATAAAGGGATTGCGAGAGTCTTCCACTACTCAATTCTGTTTCTGTTATAAAATTTTCTGCACTTATTTTCTGACCGGCCATAAAGCCAATGGGACTTGATTGAGAAAGTATTTGACCTGCTTTTCCAAATACCCTGCCTAAGCCTGCAAATATTAACAAAACACCATCCTCTGGTTCCAAAATTGACACCATTCCATAATCTAATAGTGGCCCTGCGTAACGAATAGTTGCAGAAATAGGTGAAGTTACAATTTCATGGTTTTTTGTGCGGATAACTATTCCAGGCCGTATTATTCCTGCTGCATCTACATCGTTAAATTTGCGGACAATTATACCTTCCACGGGAAGACTTAGGCTACCTGCGTAATCTTTCGAAATGGGTTCTTCTGACCTAATGATTGTGTTTTGTATAGAGTTTAGGGCAATTGCAAATTCATTTAATGATTTGGAGCTTTTTGATATTGACTTGAGCTTTTCTGGATCTTCAATAAAACGCACTGGGAGGTCAGTTCTATCAGATGCCGCTTTTATAAGTGCAGCCCTAGCGGTCTGAATGCTTTCTAAAGAAATTCTCATTTCTCTCTCTGCTTTTTTTGTAAGGTTTGTTAAAAGCATTAATTTATTGAGGCTTTTATTAAGATTTCTTGCCTCAGACCTCACTCCTTCCAAAGTATCAGATAAAATTAATTTTGAGCGTGCATTACTGAGTGCCCCACCGGGGTGTAATAGCGTCGATTCAATTGGCTCTTTACCCACTATTAGGAGAGCGCCAGCTAGTTCTGATATTTTTTCTTTTTGGAATATTAAATCTGTGTTTAGTTTTTTTGTCTGTAATTTAATAACCCTGTATTTAGACCTTAAGTCGCCCAAAGATTTTTCAGTTTCCATTATTAGATTGGATAGTGCACTGACCCTGTCACGATATGAGTTGGCAGAATTAAGTTCGCTTCGTGCACTATTTAGATCATCAATTATTTCCTGTGTTTGGGAAGAAATGGTCTCGTAGGCTAGTAATTTTGATGCAAATACTAGACCCAAAATGATACTAAAAGTGGTAATCGCTATTCGCAATATACCTCCTCAATCATACTTTTGCCTGTCATTTCTTCAGGTGGATTCAGTCCCATTAAATCGAGAATGGTCGGGGCTACATCTGCAAGTTTCCCACTTTCTCTCAGTGTAATATTTCTTCTGGCACCAAAAATGGCAAACGGTACAAGGTTAGTAGTGTGAGCAGTGTGGATCTTTTTAGTTTCTGGGTCCACCATTAACTCACAGTTTCCATGGTCAGCAGTCAAAACTAGGCATCCATTCTTTTTTTTGATTGCCGCAATTAACTTACCTAGCCCGTAGTCTACTGCTTCACATGCTTTTACCGCAGCTTTAAAATCACCAGTATGACCAACCATGTCAGGATTGGCGTAGTTTACTACAATAAGATCAATATTAGTTTCTATTGCTGTAACAAGACTTTCTGTGACTTGTGCTGAAGACATTTCTGGCTGCAAATTATAAGTTGCTACTTTAGGCGATGGCGGCATATGTCTTCTCTCACCGTCAAATGGTAATTCTCTCCCGCCGTTGAGAAAAAAAGTGACGTGTGGATATTTTTCAGTCTCTGCAACCCGAAACTGGCTTTTTCCATGCTTAGCCACCCATTCTCCCAGCGTGTTCTCTATAGCTTTTTTTGGATAACAGCTTTTCATAAAGCTGTTATGCCTTTTTGAGTATTCAACCATACCCAAAAAACTTGAAAGTTTTGGCCTTTTACCACTTTCAAAAATATCAAAGTTTGGGTCGCCAATTGCGCTTAATATCTCTCTGGCGCGATCTGATCGAAAGTTTAAACAAAATACACCGTCCCCGTCTTTTACACCTCCATAACCGTTTATGACAGTTGCTGGAATAAATTCGTCAGTTAAATTATCGGCGTATGCAGAGTTGATAGCATCATAAACATTTTCCCGCACTATTGCAGACTCGGATTTTACAATTGCATTGTAAGCTTGGCTTATTCTTTCCCAACGATTGTCACGGTCTAATGCGAAATACCGTCCAATAACGGTAGAAATTTTCACACTATCTGGCATGTTTTGCAATAATTTCTCTGCATATGTTAATGAAGAGACAGGTGAAACGTCACGACCATCTGTGATAAGGTGTAAAGCCACTTCTAAATTTGCGTCTGAAAGTACTCTAAGTGTAGCAAGAAGATGCTCGATATGTCCATGCACGCCGCCATCTGACAATATCCCAATAATATGTGCTGTACCTTTGCTAGATTTAACCGACTGAATGAAGTCTAAAATCGCTTTATTTTTATAAAAAGAACCGTTTTTAATTTCTAAGTCAATTTCACTCAGCCCCATAGGCACTACTCGTCCAGCCCCTATATTTGTGTGACCCACTTCAGAGTTACCCATTTGACCATCAGGTAAACCTACATCTCTACCATGAGTGACTAATTTAGAGGTGGCGCTATTAGCTAAAATATTATTAAAATTCGGTGTCTTAGCAGTTAATGGAGCGTTGCCTTCAATCGCATCTCTTTGCCCCCAACCATCAAGAATACACAAGATTACAGGTTTGTATTCGTTCAATGTTTTGACCTCAAGATTGGTTTTAAATTATTAGCTTTATGGAAGATCAATTTCGGTGATATGGAGTTTTTAAAAGTATGGTAGCGCTCCTGTAGATTTGCTCTGCCAGCATAACTCTCGCAAGACTATGTGGCCATACCATTTTACCTAGAGACAGGGCGTAATCAGCTTTTTTTTTCAAACTTTCTTCAATTCCATCAGCACCACCGATTAAAAAAGTGATGTTATTTTTAGAGTTATCTCTGCAACTTACCAAGAAAGACGCAAGGTTTGGTGAGGTTAATGTTTTACCATTTTCATCCAGAACGCAAATTACAGATTTTTTAGGTATAGCTTTTTCAAGGAGAGCGGCCTCTGCAGAAACGCCACTGCCGTTTTTGTCTTCAACCTCTATCAGGTTGGCAGGCCCAAAACCCAATTGACGCCCTAATTTGTTAAATCGATTTATGTAATCAGACACCAACAAAGCCTCTGGGCTTTGCCTAAGGCGGCCTACTGCACATATAGTCACTCCCATCATGTGCGTGACTCTTACTTTTGATCCATAGGCGTCCACATTTTTTCAATTTGGTAGAATTCTCTGACCTCTGGTCGGAAAACATGCACAATAACATCACCTGTATCAATCAATACCCAATCGCCGGCATCTTTTCCTTCAACCTTCGACATGCGTCCATGGTCTATTTTTAATGTATCCACTAATTTTTGAGAAATTGATGAGACCAGCCGTGTGGATGTCCCAGACGCCACTACCATGTAATCCCCAATTGACGTTCTTCCGCGTAGGTCGATCGTTGTAATGTCTTCTGCTTTATTTTCGGAAAGGGATTTGATTATGCAGTTTAAAAGCGCGTCACTAGATTTTTTTAAGTCTCCATTCTGACGCGGAGAAACATTGTTTGCAGCAGCAGCTGCCTGGATATTCAGAGACAGAGTTAAGCCCTCCTATAATTTACTACACATTGTTAGCATTTATCATTAATATTCTCAACGATCAAAGCAGGGTTTGCTAAATATTATGTAAATTATGGCTTTCTTAATATCTTGAAGCTGCAGCTAATAAGCACTATTAGATGTGTAAATTATAATGAAAAAACCTTTATCTAGGATTTTTGAGAGGAATAAAATGACTGCCCCGAAAACGCTATATGATAAGATATGGGACGCTCACATAGTACATAACGACTCAGATGGGACTTGCCTGCTATACATAGACCGTCATTTGGTACATGAAGTTACATCGCCGCAAGCCTTTGAGGGCTTACGAATGTCAGGGCGTAAAGTACGGGCACCGGAAAAAACTATAGCTGTTCCTGATCACAATGTTCCAACAACGCCAAACAGAGACAATGTTATTGATAACGAAGAAAGCCGGATCCAAGTGGAGGCATTGGATAAAAATGCAAAAGATTTTGGAGTAATTTATTACCCCGTCTCAGATATTCGACAGGGGATCGTTCATATAGTCGGTCCTGAGCAAGGTTGGACATTACCAGGTATGACAGTTGTGTGTGGTGATAGCCATACAGCCACACATGGGGCATTTGGTTCTTTGGCACATGGCATCGGTACTTCTGAAGTTGAACATGTCTTGGCAACCCAAACTTTAATCCAAAAAAAATCGAAAAATATGAAAGTGGAAATCACAGGAAAATTGAGACCAGGCGTTACAGCTAAAGATATTACGCTGGCGGTTATTGGAGAGACAGGTACAGCCGGTGGTACGGGTTATGTAATAGAATACTGCGGTCAGGCAATTCGAGATCTCTCGATGGAAGGGCGTATGACAGTATGTAATATGGCAATAGAGGGTGGTGCTCGAGCAGGTCTAATTGCCCCGGACGAGAAAACTTATGAATATTGTAGGGGACGACCCCACAGCCCCAAAGGCGCTTCTTGGGAGATGGCACTTGCGTACTGGAAAACCCTTTTCAGCGACTCAGACGCTGTTTTTGATAAAGTGGTTACAATTAAAGGGGAGGATATAGCTCCATTGGTGACTTGGGGTACATCGCCAGAAGATGTCTTGCCAATTACAGCGGCCATACCTGATCCAGAAAGTTTTTCAGGCGGCAAAATTGAAGCAGTGCGTCGTTCTTTGGAGTATATGGGCCTCGAAGCAGGTCAAAAGTTATCTGAAATAGAAATAGATACAGTATTTATCGGCTCATGTACTAATGGTCGGATTGAAGACTTACGAGCTGCATCAGAAATACTTAAGGGTAAAAAAATTAAGGATGGCATGCGTGCGATGGTGGTCCCTGGTTCTGGGTTAGTAAGAATGCAGGCAGAGGAAGAAGGCATTGCAGAAATTTTTCGAGAGGCTGGTTTTGAGTGGAGGCTAGCAGGTTGCTCAATGTGTTTGGCTATGAACCCAGACCAATTGGCAGAAGGAGAGCGCTGTGCATCAACATCCAATAGAAATTTTGAAGGGCGTCAAGGCTATCGCGGCAGAACGCATTTGGTATCCCCTGCCATGGCTGCTGCAGCCGCGATCACAGGAAAGCTTACAGATGTAAGGGAGATACAGTAATGGAAAAGTTTGAAAAGTTATCTGGCGTTGCTGCTCCTATGCCCTTGGTAAATATTGATACTGACATGATTATTCCAAAAGTTTTTTTAAAGACAATTAAGCGCTCTGGTCTAGGGGTGAATTTGTTTGATGAAATGCGTTATGATCGTGAAGGAAATGAAAAAACAGAATTTGTATTGAACAAAGCACAATATAGGGAAGCAAAAATCCTTGTGGCAGGTGATAATTTTGGTTGCGGGTCTTCTCGTGAGCATGCGCCGTGGGCCATAGCGGACTTTGGGATCAAGTGCGTTATTTCTACTTCATTTGCTGACATATTTTTTAATAACTGTTTTAAAAACGGTATTTTACCGGTGGTATTGCCTCAGGATCAAGTAAAGGTCCTGATGAGTGATGCTGAGAAGGGTGCGAATTCAATCATAGAAGTTGACTTAGAAAATCAAACAATAGCTTCATCTGATGGGACAGTTTTTACTTTTGATGTTGACCCTTTCAAAAAACATTGTTTGTTAAACGGCTTGGATGACATCGGTCTGACTATGGAAAAAGAAACAGATATCACGGCCTATGAGGCTAAAGCGTCCCAACTTTTCCCTTGGGCCTAACTTACAATTTAGCTTTTGCACAATCTTTATATGTGCTGGCAGTTTAAGAAAAATTTTATAAGGTAAATAGTAATGGCTAAATTCTCTCTCTTAATACTTCCTGGCGATGGCATTGGACCTGAAGTCATGGTTGAAGTTCGAAAAATCATAGATTGGTTTATGAGTAATCGCGGTCTCGACTTTGATGTAACAGAAGATTTGGTAGGTGGTGCAGCATACGATGCTCACGGGACACCTCTGCACGATGATACCATGGCGAAAGCGTTAGACGTTGACGCTGTTTTGTTGGGGGCAGTTGGTGGTCCAAAGTATGATGATTTAGACTTTAGCCTAAAGCCTGAAAGAGGCCTTCTTAGACTTAGAAAAGAAATGGATCTTTACTCAAATTTAAGACCAGCCCAGTGTTTTGATGCTCTTGCCGATTTTTCTTCTTTAAAGCCTGAGGTTGTTTCTGGATTAGATATAATGATCGTGAGGGAGCTAACATCGGGGATATATTTTGGCGAACCCAGAGGAATTATTACCGAAGGAAATGAGCGTGTAGGCATAAATACCCAGCGATATACAGAAAGCGAAATTGAGCGTGTAGCTCGCTCTGCTTTTGAACTAGCAAGACGACGTGACAATAGAGTTTGCTCTATGGAAAAAGCAAATGTCATGGAATCTGGCGTCCTGTGGCGCGAAACTGTAGATAAAATCCATCAGGCTGAGTACGCCGATGTAGAACTCTCGCACATGTATGCAGACGCCGGAGCAATGCAATTGTGCCGCTGGCCTAAGCAATTTGACGTAATTGTAACTGATAACTTATTTGGTGATATATTATCGGATACTGCAGCTATGCTTACAGGCTCGCTAGGTATGTTGCCTTCGGCATCCTTGGGTGCACCAATGGAGAATGGTCGTCCTAAAGCACTTTATGAGCCAGTGCATGGTTCAGCTCCTGATATCACTGGCCAAGGAAAAGCTAATCCTATTGCTTGTATTCTTAGCTTTGCAATGGCGCTTCGTTATAGTTTCGATGAAGGTGCAGAGGCAGACCGGTTAGAACAATCTATAGAGAATGTATTGGCAAAAGGCTCTAGGACCCATGATTTATTGGGTGAAGAGGGTGTAACCCCTCTTAGTACAGCAGAGATGGGCGATGCTATAGTAAATGCATTAACAGAGTCTCTCTGAACTAAAATAACTATGCTATTGCTCAACCTATGTGCTTGGCACGCTCGCAAATTTGAAATATTAATTTGTGAAAATGGAGCGTGTCTTGTCTAAAGCCTTTCTAGTTATTGATGTCCAAAATGATTTCTGTCCAGGTGGAGCTCTTGCTGTTTTGGAGGGCGATAAGATAGTTCAGCCAATTAATGAGGCGATGGATAATTTTGATTTAGTAGTGGGAACACAAGATTGGCATCCCCAAGGAAATAAGCCCTTCTCATCTCCTCACGAGAACAAAAGGCCCTTTGACACAGTTGAAATGTTTTATGGAGATCAAGTCCTATGGCCAGATCATTGTATTCAAGGGTCATTGGGCGCAAATTTTCACCCAGATTTGAAAGATGAAAAAGCTGACGTTATTATACGGAAAGGTTCAAACCCTTCTGTAGATAGTTATTCTGCCTTCTTTGAGAACGACAAAGTTACGCCAACAGGATTACATGGGTATTTAAAAGACTGTGAAGTTACTGATTTAACGCTGGTAGGTCTGGCTACAGATTTCTGTGTTGCCTTTTCTGCATTAGATGCAGCAAGATTAGGATATCAAGTTACCGTGAGCCTTGATATGGTGCGCGCTATAGATGCTGATGGTTCCTTAAGGTCGGCAATAGATAAAATGTCAAAGGCAGGGGTGAGCTTAGTAAATGGTTGATATAGCCACAAGAGTTTGGAACCACAAATGGAAAATAGACCCGATTGTAAGGTCTCTAATAGATACCGATTTTTATAAACTCTTAATGTGCCAATCGATCTACCGTAATAAGCCAGATACAAATGTTACTTTTAGCTTGATAAATCGCTCTTCAAACATTTTGCTAGCTGAGCTCGTCGATGAGGGAGAATTACGCGAACAATTAGATCATATCAGAGGTTTATCTTTGTCTCGAGGAGAGA
>CAXEVV010000052.1:0-11326 GCA_963999845.1 uncultured Rhodobacterales bacterium
TCTCCGCCTGTTATTTGTTCTTAAGTTCATTTATCGTTTTAGTATCAGAGATCGGCAGCTGCAATAGCACAAGCTTAAAAGATTTTATGAAACCTCTAGTTTTCAAAGAATTACTTTAGAACAGCAGTAATAATTCCTTCAGAAAAAGCAGACCTTTAAACTTCAATTGAAATCTACCCAAATGCTTCTACCTCTACATTTCGAAGTAGTTTACGAGCGTTAAGTGAAAAAATTTAATTTTATACCAACTAGGGCGGCAGGTCTGGAGCGCTTAAAGACATTTTTGCCTTCAGCCGGAAATAATTATGCGGCTTTAAGAAACTATGATCTAGGTCAAAATAATCACACCAATGTGTCTTTGCTTTCTCCCTATATCCGTCACAGATCATTAACAGAAATTGAAGTTCTAAAATCAGTTCTTTGTTATCATTCGAAAAAAAGTTCAGAAAAGTTTGTCCAGGAGGTATTCTGGCGAACATACTGGAAAGGTTGGCTAGAAATGCGGCCAGCGGTTTGGGCAGCTTATCAATCTAAGCTAAATAGGCTTGGTGATGACCTTAAAACCCAATCTGGTTTTCGGAAATCCTGGGAAAATGCCTGTCAGGGGGAAACTGGTATAGAGTGCTTTGATAGCTGGGCAAAAGAATTGTTTGATACAGGTTATCTGCATAATCACGCCAGAATGTGGTTTGCTTCTATTTGGATACATACTTTGAAACTGCCTTGGGAACTTGGAGCAGATTTCTTTCTACGCAACTTGTTGGACGGAGATCCTGCGTCAAACACGTTAGGTTGGCGGTGGGTTGGTGGAGCACAAACCGTTGGAAAGACTTATCTTGCTTCTACACAAAATATTCAGAAATACACAAAGGACCGATTTTCACCAACAAACTTATCGCTAACCCCCACAATGATATCAGGCACTGAAAACCCAGAACGGAAGCCAATTTCATTCGATCATATTCCATGTGAATCAAAAAATTATGCTGTTCTACTGCATTCCGAGGATATGGATTGGTCAGTTTTGAGAGAATTTTTCCCAAATGCGGTAAAAATATTTTGCCTACTTCCAAATAATTATCCAAGACCTTTAATTTCATCTAACTTGCAACATGATTTTAAAAAATCATTGCTGAAAGACTCGTTGAACCGTTGGGAAGATAAATTAGGTCCCATTAGTTTAATTGAGAACTTAAATGCATTAGAAAACGACGCCTTCGACGTCATTTACACAAATTATATCCCAATTGGTCACACAAGAGATCTTGTAGAAAGCTACAAATTTAAAAATACAAAGATCATTAAAATTGCAAACAGCTTTGACCGCAGAGCGTGGCCATTCGCAACTCATGGTTTTTTCCGCTTTAAAGAGCAAATAGATAACTTATTAACGCAGCTAGATGAATAGAATTACAAGAATTCATACCATAAAATAGAAATTAATGTTTCTATTTAACCCCCAACTAAAATTGGGGGTTAAATCATTTATATATTGTTTAGCCAAACATATCAGCTGTGATACCTGAGTACCAACCTATAGATTCTTCATAGGTTGCTTTCCGTAGATCTGCTGACTCACCAGTTTTACTTACAAACCCATCTATTTTTGCGATTTTCTCATCAGTTGCTTCGTATGTAGCACCAACTTTCACACCGTCATTTGTATCAACAAGTGACCAACATGTATTTGAGAATTTGGCAGGAAATACCTTTGAACCCGTTAAAGCTCCGCGTACTGCCATAGCAGCCACTTTAGCTTGAGAGTTCGCTGAATATCCCGATTTAGGCATATCACCTTGTGCGGAAGCGTCACCAAGAACATGGATGTTTTCGTCAATTCGACTTTGCATAGTATGCCCAGAGACCGGCGCCCAGTTTCCTTCAGTTATACCGGCAATCTCACAAATTCTACCAGCTTTCATAGCGGGAATGACGTTACAAGCATCAACCTTAGTAACTTCACCATCGATTGTCACAGTCATCGCACCAGGGTCAACCGAAACATTGCCTCCACCAAATTCAGAGCCAATCCAATCGATCATTCCAGAATAATGATTTCCCCACCCTTCTTGGAATAAACCCATTTTTGAGAATTTTGGCTTTGGATCTGCCACAATAATTTTTGCTGTTGGATTTGACGCCTTCAGTAAGTGAGCAGTCATTGATACTCTCTCATAGGGCCCTGGAGGGCAACGATACGGATTCGGTGGCGCGACCATTGCGAATACGCCACCTTGAGGCATAGCTTCAATCTGTGCTTTTAGAAGTTCTGTTTGCGATCCAGCCTTATAAGCATGGGGCATTTTATTTTGGGCATTTATGCTCCAACCCTCGACTGACCCATCGATAAAATCGATGCCTGGCGATAAAATTAAACGATCATAATTTAAAGTCGCTCCACCAGCTAAACTGACTGTCTTTGACCCTCGGTCAATCCCTACCGCCCAGTCATGTACCACATTTATCCCATACTCAGTTGCAAGGTTGCCGTAGCTGTGACCAATACTGTCTAAACTTCTAAACCCACCGATGTATAGGTTAGAAAAAAAGCAAGTATAATAATTTCTTGTAGGTTCAACCAAAGTAACGTCTATGGCACCTTTACTGTCCTTAGCAATGTAGCGGGCTGCTGTAGCACCTCCAGCACCACCGCCAACCACTACAACTCTTGGCTTACCGCTTGCCATTACTGTTGGGGCAGCCATTGCCGCAGCTATCGCTGCGCCAGTACCTATAAAATTTCGTCTATCTAATTTCATGTTTTACCTCCCATTGAAAACATTATTTTAGTCCTTCAAAATAAATAGCCAGAGCGGCTATATCTTCATTTGATAGCCTGTTTGCCATCATTTGCATTACTGGATTTTTACGTATTTTTTGTTTGTACGCGTGTAATGCTATTATTAGATCCTTTCTAGCCACGCCACTGATCAATGGCACTCCCGGAGAAGAGCCTTTAACTTTATGGCACGTTTTGCAATCACTGGCTAAATACTCACCATATTCAGGATCGCCCTTCAAATTTAAGATTTCCGCCGATAATTCAACTTCGTCCGAATGTACGAAACCTGAAAACAATCCCAAGATTAACACTGTTGAAACTACTAATAGATACTTCAAAATTGTTATGGTAAGCCCTCGCTGGTTAGTTCATGAGTCCATATCAACAAAAAAGTCTCAATAATTCAATATTTTTATTGCATCATTGCAGTTAATTATAAGACTTCCAATCGCCGCCAAACTCCGTAATTACTTTACAGATGATAAAATCTCACTTTAGTTTAACATCTTAAGCGCCAATTCATGAGCCATCGTCCTCTGGAGTAACGTCAAGAACACGTGCGCGCATTGTCACTTCAACGTTCTGTTTACAATCTTCCATACATGGATCTCGCGTGAATAACGGGTACTCCGTCTCATCTCGATCATCAATTATAAAACCGTTTGCATTAGGCATTTCCACGTCCAAGAAATTCTCGTTTGATAACACAAACTCTTCATCATCTATAATATCATTCGAATAAAGAATGTAGGCAAGCATTGCGTAAACGTCATCATCACTTAAGCTTTGTGCATACCCATATGGCATTGAACGATGGATATAATCCCATGCAGTTGAAAGGTGTGGCCAATAAGACCCTACAGTTTTTAGAGGGTCTTCATCTGCCAGAGTACCTTCTCCACCGGCTAATTCTGGCCATCGATCTACACCCTCTGCAAAATCACCGTGGCAAACACTACACTGTTCAGAGAATATCTCTTCTCCATAGCTTACAGACCCAGAACCGACGGGAAGACCTGTTCCATCAGGTGCAATTTCCAAATCCCAGGCAACTATCTCTTGCTCCAAGGCTTTCCTACCCAAACCCAACGGGCCAGTTCCCTCTAATGGTGTATTTGCAGCGTTTGCCGAAGCAATAATAAGTAAATCGAAATCATACTGCGCATTTACCGTTCGTGGATCAGGCGGTAATTTTGTAATATTTCTATCAGCAAAATTATACGCAAGAGCTAAAACTAAAGTTACGCCTAAGCTCGATAGAAAAAATAAGTTACGAGACTTCGACATTTTCGACCTCACCACCTTTTTTTACCCACCACGTTTGAATACAGTTATTATGATAAATTGAGTTAAGACCACGCACATTTCTAAGCTGCTCCTTTGACGGTTGCACATATCCTGTCTCGTCACGTGCTCGGCTTTGTAGAAACATATCTTTCCCATTCCAATCAATATCTAAATAAAAACGCGTTAAAGCTTTTGTTTCACCAGGGTTTGCTAATCGCGCACGAAACCAGTTCTCTCCACCATCGAGCGTGACATCAACGCGAGTAATGGCTCCGTGCCCTGACCAGGCCAAACCAGAAATTACTAATGGACCAGAACTGTGTTTAATGGGAGCTTGTGGGCTCGGCGATGTTATCACAGATTTAGCATCCATGACCCATGTCCACTTTCTAGATGTACCATCAGCTAAAGTATCAGTATATTTGGATGTTTCTTCACGGCTTTCTATTGGCTGGTCAGTCACCTCAACACGACGCAACCATTTCACCCACATATTGCCCTCCCATCCAGGCACAACTAATCGAACAGGATAACCGTGCTCCTTACGCAATGCTTCGCCATTTGCTTTAAATGCAACGAATACATCATCTAGAGCTTTTTCAATTGGAATAGAGCGTCCATTGGATGAAGCATCAGCCCCTTCCACAAAGACCCATGATCCTTCGGGTTTCAATCCCGCTTCATTAAGTAGAGTACGCAAAGGAATACCTGTGTATTCCATATTATGTATCATTCCGTGCGTAAATTGAGCACCGTTTAATTGTGCTCCCGCCCATTCCATTCCTGTGTTTGCAGCACATTCACAAAAATATACATGGTTCTCTCGTGGAAACCGCTCTAAATCTTCGTAAGTAAACACTAACGGCTGGTCGACCAACCCATTAATCATAAGTCGGTAGTCTTCTTTGGGAAGCTCGATAGCCCCTGAATGATTTCTTTCAAAAGCACAGCCCTGCGGAGTGATCGTTCCATCAAGAGCATGAATTGGAGTAAAATTAACCGAACTTATTGTGTCAGCAGTAAGCCATCCTACATTTCTTCTAACGACATCTGACTCAAAGTCTATTGGCATACCATATGGTGTTGCATCGACACCGTCACCAGTAAATTGTGCCCATTCCTGAGGTTCGGTAATTAATGGATCACCTTCCATAGCTTTTACGGAAGTACCGGCAGTGAAAGCTGCACTGCCCACAGCCACTGAACCTTTTAAAAAAGCTCGCCTTGTAGTTTTTTTCTTTGACATAATTTAAATGTACCTCCAGCCAATAATCAAAGTGCCTTAAACACCTATGACCTGAACAGAATTATTCTGATGAACTTTAACACTACCATTTCGACTTATATAATTTTCGACAAGATCCCAAATCTGAGGCCCCTCTGTACCTTCATTCACTGACGCCCATCCTGCAACAATATAAGCTTTAGATGGATCAATCTTCTCACCAGTTTTAAGAAGTGTTAAGTCACTTATCCGGTCACCCTGAGATTTGTTGATGTCTATTCTATAACCCATCCCGCCAATTCTAACCATATCACCACCCTGCTGATAATAGGGATCTGGGTTAAAAAGATTATCTGCAACATCCTCTAGGATTATATGTATAAATTCTCCTGTCATTTCAGTCCGATAAACCTTCCCATAACTCATGGAGGTAACATTCCAAATATCTTCTCTAGTAATGTCTTGCCCCGGCAGAATTGAGGGGCCCCATCTAACTCCTGGAGATAAAGAAATATCTGCTTCGCGTTCTTCAATCATAGCCTGACAAATCAAATCGTCCCATGTCCCATTAAAATTTCCTCGTCGGTATAGCAAACCCTCAGATTGACCAATCACTTCAGACAATTGGTCTACAAAGGGTGCTCGTTGGACATTAATTAGCTCAGCTATGTCAGGATCTGGTGTTATAACATCGGCAAAAATTGGGATGAGCTTATGTTTAAAGCCTAGCATCTGGCCGTTACGCACATCTAAATCAACTCTACTTACGAACTTACCGTTGGAGCCAGAAGCGATAATTACTGTTTTGTCTATCAATACTGGCTCTGGAAGCGCATCGTGGGTATGGCCCGAAAGAATAAGATCTATCCCAGTCACAATACTGGCCATCTTTTTGTCTACGTCAAAACCATTATGAGATAATACCACAACAAGGTCTGCCCCTAGCCCACGAACCTCATCAACCATTGCTTGCATATTCTCATCTCTAATACCGAAACTGTATTCCGGAAACATCCAACCTGGATTAGCAATAGGCATATATGGAAAAGCCTGGCCAATTACCGCGATTTTTGAGCCTCCTCTTTCAAAAAAAGTATATGGCTTAAAATACTCTGCGGGTTCATCCCATTCCGCATCAAATATATTTTGACCTAGTGCAGGAAATGGAAGAGTGTCGATTATTTCGTGCACTCTTTCGGAACCTAAAGTAAATTCCCAGTGAAACGTCATAGCTTCAGTTTTCAAAGCATTCATAACATTTACCATATCTTGGCCTTGGGTATGATGACATGTATAAGATCCATGCCAAGTATCCCCGCCATCCAAAAGAATAGCATCTGGTCTGTCAGCTCTGATGGACTTTATTACAGTCGCAACTCTATCAAGCCCTCCTAAACGCCCATATTCCTTAGCAAGGGCAGAGAAATCATTATGAGTTAGGGCATAATGGGAAGGGCTTCCATCATTTATCCCATACATCTTGCGAAACTGGGCTCCCGTTATATGGGGGACTTGTCCGGTAGCATCACCAACACCAAGGTTAATCTCTGGCTCCCGAAAATATATCGGCTTTAGTTGCCCATGAATATCCGTAATGTGAATTAATGAAACATTTCCATAGGTATCAAATTTCAGAAGATCATCCTGAGTAAGCTTTTGTTGGGCAGCAAGTTTAGAGAAATTACCAAATCCCGACGCGCCATATATTGCTGTTGTAGCCATTCCAACTTGTAAAAAATCGCGGCGTGATACCATTTATCTACTTTCTTAAAACCAAATACATATTCGCATGTTTGAATTTTTAAACAAGCAAAACCCCGGCAAAAGTCTGCCGGGGTTTTATTTTCTTAGTTTCGAACTGATGGAGTTTCTATCGTTAGACCGTTAGAACGAGATGCAACATAAAGCTCAAGAGCTTTAAATTCATCACCACCTTCTTTGTAGGGAGTAGCACGAATATTCTTCATACACCCCTTAAAACGTGCATGGATAGTATTCAGTTTTGCATTTTTTAGTCTGTATGTTGGAAAACCATTAATCTGCCCCATAGACAAATGGTCGGCCCTAATCATATTGCCATAATTATCTTCATGGCAATTAGCGCAGGACATATTTAATTGGCCTACACGAGTATAATACAAATCTTTGCCTTTATCCCAAGCACTGGAGGCGGCGCCATCAATAGCAACATTAACGGGCATGCCTCTTGATTGCAGCCCTATTAAGCCGATGATACCAGCCATATTACCTCCGGACCACTTCCACTTTTCGGCGCCCATTCTTTCGGTTCGACAACCGTTTACCAGCTCAGGAATAGTTTCTAATTCTCCAGAACCATTAATTCTCGGCATTGAAGCTCTAAGTCCTTTAAAAACTTCCGGTGATTCATGACATGAAACACAGGCTTTTCCAGCAGTTCCATCTACCGCATTGAAGGTATCAATCGCCTTGTCAATAAATACAAATGCAGGGTTGTCAAAATCATCCATCTGAAGTGCTTGCGTTTCGTCCTTTCTAAAAACCCAACCAGAGAAAATTTCGTCAACATTCTCCATGTGGGCGGGTGCAGCAGCCCTGGTAATCATTAGCTGACCCTCAACGCTTAGCTGCGAGTCTTCCCCTGCAAAAGAGACCGATGGAATGGCTAAAGCCCCCACAACTACGGCAATTAGTTTCTTAAACTTCATAAGTTTCCTCCCAATAATAGAGGCGCAAAATCTGCGCATTTGAGCATCATTACGCTATTTTGACACTCTTCTTTTCCTCATAAATAGATCCGTCATCGTCGTACCAAGTAAAATGAAACTCACCGGCCTCCGGAACAACAGCGTCAAATGCAAAATACGGATTGGTAGAAATTGCAGCAGCCATCTTAACATCGATCACGGTATTTCCATTGAAGGCACATGTGAACCGGTTAATGATTGATTGGGGAATTTTATTACCATCACTGTCTTTTCGTTGTCCACTCTCCATTTTGTGGCTTATCAATGTTTTTAAAGTAACAATTTCTCCAACACCTGCAGTTTTTGGAACCTTAACTCTCGCTTTTACGCCTTTTGCCATAACTTCTCTCCCTTTTTTAGCCGCCGCAGCCGCCAATAGTAACTTTTACTGTCTGATGAGCTGATGCAAATGAACCATCAGCCATCTCTGCAACAGCAACCACATCTTGAGTGCCAGCTAGCCTAATTCGGGTTGTTGCACTTTGAGACGCAGAGCCAGCACCAAAATTGAATGTAGCAACTCCTGGAAGAGGGTTTCCTGCTGCCAGCACTGTAATTGCTACTGCACCTGGTGCATCTACAGTAATTGGAACAGTATTACCGTTTTCAGCAATTTCAGGTGCAGTCAGAGAAATTCCAGCAGGAGCAGCATCAGCCCCACCAGTAACGCCCATGACAAGCTCATTGACAGGTATTGCCGCTGACGAAAATGACGGCAAAATAGTTGTCAATGCAGCCGCTCCACCGATTGCTATTGTATCACGTCGTGTGAGTTTCATTCTTATCTCCTTAGATCTACTATCCACTTATTCTTTCAGTGTTGAAAGATAAGCTAAAACATCTTCTACTTCTTGAGCTCCAAGTATTGTCTTACCAACAAATTTTTTGAGCGTCCGCTCATACCCTGAATCCCAATAAAATGAGGGCATTATAGTTCCCTCAAACATACCTTTAGAATTAACTAAAATTCCACGAAGTTCTGCTGTATTCCAGCGAGCTGCGACACCATCCAATTCAGGACCCACTTCTCCATGAAATGACTGCTCACTCATGTCCGAATTAACATGGCAAGCCAAACAGTTTCCTTTTTTTCTATTCATAAAAAGTTTTCGACCATTAGCGGCATCTCCAGAAACACCTGTTAGAGATGCAGTTACTTCTCCATCACTACCGAAAGCGACATCTGATGGAGCAATCGACCCTGCCAATGAAGCGCTGCCGATCAACGCAGCCGCAAAAGCTGCCTGTGCAAAAAGTTTCATATTTCCTCCCCTGAGCTATCGTAAAGAGTCTCTACCTTGCTAACGTTAGCATAGGACACGAATTACTCCCCACGCAAGAACAAATTCTCAATTTTGAATGAATGGCTGCTTCAATCAGTGTTTTGAGCGCGACGCTCATCAATTCTTCTTGCGTGATAACGCTGAAAGTCCTCACCATTATCAAGGAGATAGCGCTCCTCACGAACCCAGGTAAATAGATCCATTGTAGTCCAAGCACTGAAGGCTCCAGGCATCGTTGCTACCGCAGCTTGCTGAGCAGAAACATCAACTTTTACCTCTGTCGGCAAAAAGATTACGGAAGGAGTAAAAAGAATCCCCCATTTTCGAGCGATATCTTTTTCAGCTAATACTTCACCATCAAAGTCGGTAACTTCTATGTCTCCATGCAGGTTTAGTTGCACCACAAAGAAATTTTCTTCGATGTAGTTAGATACTTTTTCCTTCGAAAAAACTTCTTTGTGCATCTTCGTGCAGTAAATACAGCCTATCTGCTCAAAAAAAAGAACCAACCGCTTTCCCTCTGAATTAGCCTCAGAAAGGTCTTCTCTCAAGTCCTTGAAAGTATCTTGCATCCATCGGGTCTTATGCAGACCGTCATCTCCTAACTCTAACGCACTTATATTTGTGGCTAGGAAAGAAAACACAGATACAACTATAATTGCTAAATATTTTTTCAATATCATTTCTAAACTCCAAATAATGTTGGAAAAGCTACCAACATCCAATTTGCTATTTTACTAATAGATCCAGTAACCATTAAAATAGCAAAAAAGATCAAAATCAGCCCCATTAACTTTTCCATAAACCCTAAATACGGACGAAACTGCGCAGCAAACTTCAAAAAGGGTTTAATAAAGAAAGCTGCCAAAACGAAAGGCAATGTTAATCCTATCCCAAAGATAAATAGAAGCAGAAGGCCTCTGTAAGCACTTGATTCTAAGGATGCAGTCATAATCACAGCCGTTAAAACACCACCGACGCACGGCGTCCAGCCTGCTGCAAATGCCAAACCAACAAGGAATGACCCCACGACATCCATCTTACCGGTATCGCCAACATTTAACTGGAATTGACGATCTAAAAATCCAATTTTGAAAACACCCAAAAAATGAAGGCCCATTATGAAAATAATTGTGCCTGCAAACCAACGAAATTCGTCTTGCAAACTTCGAAAAGCTTGAGACACTGAAAAAGCTGCTGCTCCTAAAAGAACGAACACAGTAATTATACCCAACGAAAAAAAGATTGATGAAATTACAGCTTTACGTCGAATATTAGCAGGAACTAGACCATCTTTTTTAAGTTCTACAAGTCCTGCTCCAGCCATATAGCTCATATAAAACGGAACAATAGGTAATACGCAGGGTGAGAAGAATACAACCAGACCGCCGATGAAAGCTCCCCATATCGAGACATCTAACATCGGAGGATCCTTGTTTAATTCACATATTCATATTATAGAAGATGTAATAATTTTCGTCAATCATTGCCTCAATCTATGAAATTAGTACTACAGACAATACTACTTATAATGGCCTGGGATTTCTCTTATGCGTCAGAAAAATACAATTTAGTGTATGTAGGACAACAAGGTTGTGAGTATTGTGAGATTTGGGATGAAGAAATTGCTGCAATATACCCCAAAACACCTGAGGGTAAGTTTGCACCATTATTAAGATTAGACATTACTAACTACGAAGCGGAAATGATCGATGTAAAGCCAGTAGTATTTACCCCAACCTTTATTCTTACAAATAACTCTAAAGAAATTTCTAGAATAGAGGGATACATCGGTGATGATTTATTTTGGGGTATGTTAGAGGTTATGTTAAAAAGAGAAACAAAATATAAATAAATAATAGACGCCAGATGCAAATTTAAAGAAATTGTTCCAGCTGAAAAATCCCGATTGTTCGTCAAATAAAAAAGGAATAGCCGTAAAATGAATCTACCAGTTATCACCAAGAGCATGTCGGATGACGAACTAGATGAATTGGTAACCAAAGCTACAAATGCATCTGCA
>CAXEVV010000053.1:0-10286 GCA_963999845.1 uncultured Rhodobacterales bacterium
AAAGGGCTGTCGGTAATCTCGTCAATGATTGACGAATTAGAGCGATTGAACTGATCATTCAAAAATAACTATCATTTGGAAGCAAACAGTTCGGTCTTCTTGCAATTGTTGAACGCCGAGCTATTTCACTTTTGTGAGGTGAAAATGAAAACCATTATTCTTATAATTTCGTTGTGTGTTGGAGTAGCTACAATGTCTAACGCTAGTCAATTTATATTTAAAAGCGCGGACGGCGGCCTAATTAATTTGGAAGAGTTTAAGGGTAAGCCCGTCTTAATCGTGAACACGGCAAGTCGTTGCGGTTTTACGGGACAGTTAGAAACGTTACAAAAACTTTCTGACGCATACATCAGTGAAGGGTTGACAGTGTTGGCAGTCCCTTCAAATGACTTCAACCAAGAGTTGGCTTCGATCGATGCCGTTAAGGAATTTTGTACTATCAACTACAATTTAACGCTTCCAATGACCGAAATTACGTCCGTTAGGGGAAAAAATGCTCACCCATTCTTTAAATGGGTCAAAGATACTACTGGGTTTTCACCAAAATGGAATTTTAATAAAATTTTGATTGGACCGTCAGGAGAGATTGTTCAGACATTCGGTTCTCTCACCAGGCCAACTTCTGGAGCAATAACAAATGAAATAGAGAAGTTATTAGACCAAGAAGTACCAGATCAAGCAGCGGGATAAGCAGGGGATACCCCTCCGTCCAGTAAGCATTAGGTCATTTTACTCACCATACTAATTTCTTTTTTCGTACCTTACCCATTTCACAATTTTATCTACAAAATAATCATTCATGGATGGTGACATAATGTCCCCGCAGATGACATGCGAGTTGGGGTCATCATTCTCCCCAACTTCTATTACTAATTTCGACTTTTCACCCTCCCAAGCACCAAAAACTTTTTCAATTAACCATGGCTTTACGACTTTATCTTTTTTTGAATAAATGAAAAGAGCAGGTAAGTTAGCTTTAGAAAAATCTAACTTTGAAATTTTTCTAGTCATTTTTGCCATTTTAATTACTGACTGTGTAGAATATCTAGTAGTCCAATAATAACTGTGGAGCACGCCCTTTGGTTTAAAACTTCTTTCGCTGCCAAAGATCAGCGGTAACCAGACTTGGGAGAATGGCCAAGTTAGAATTCCTGACATTTTTTTGTTAAGACCAAAATTTGGTGAAATAAAAACCAACTTGTCCGCAGCATTAAATATTTGCTTCGATATTGCCAAAGCCGAAACTAGGGTGCCACCAGTAGAGGTGCTTAACACGATGATTTTTTTCCCTATTCTATGACCAATTTCTACTGCTTCTGCTGCATCATTTAGCCAGTCCTGAATTTGAGCTTCTGACATTTGTCTGCTGTCGCATCCATGCCCTGTCAATCGAGTGAAATATAAATTCGCTTTTAATTCCTTCGCAATTAAATCAGGGACTGGCCTTACCTCTTGGGGGCTAGCAGAATAACCGTGAATATAAACAACTGCGACTTCAGACTTCACACCAGGATCTGAAAACCAATAAATCTTTTTCTTTAAGTCATTTTTTAAATTTGGAATATTTTCCTCTGATCTTAAGATGTAATCGTCTAAATTATCACAGAATAAATGAAATTCTTTGGACGCTTCCACAGGTATTTGCTGATTAAAGATCCTCACACAACAGATAGACAGAAATAAAGCAGCGACTAAAATCACTAAAAATATGATCACACGGTCTCCACTTCCAACATGATTTCGTGGATAGTTTGTTCTAAAATTTCCAAGCACTTTGGAGATGAAAAAGAATGATCTGCATTCGCAACTAACTTAAGCTGCATATTTTCACAATCTATGTGTTTAAGTAATTTAACTGCCGTTTGAACCTCCACAGATTTATCCTCCGTACCCTGTAACATTCTCAAGGGACATAGAACATTCAGCGGGGTTCTTAAAATAAGATTTTTCCTTCCATCCTCTATTAACTTAAGTGTAATTGGGTAGGGTTCATCATAATCAGAGGGTAGCAAAATCTTCCCCGAACTTAGTAACTCAGATTTTTGTATATCACTGAAATTAAACCAAAAAAAATCTTCCGTGAAGTCCGGCGCCGCTGCTATTGTTATAATGCCAACTACTCTTTGCTTTAATTTCTGATATATCAAAAATGATATCCAACCGCCCATAGACGATCCTATTAGAATAATTGGTCCTTTTGTTTTTTCAGTAATAATTTCATAAGCGTCTTGGACCCAATCACTAATATTACACTTCTCAAAGATACCAGAACTTTGACCATGGCCAGAATAATCAAATCTTAAAAACCCATGGTGATTTTTTTCTGCCCAATCTTCCAGATGGGTAGCCTTGGATCCCATCATATCAGACATGAAGCCTCCCAAAAAAATAAAGGTAAAAGCACCACCCGCTTTTACAGAATAAGCAATACTTTTGTTATTTTTCGTAAGATACTCTATGGTCATCGACTACTCTCAATTTCATTAGCTTGTCTCATAGTCTACCAAGTTATTTCAAGTCAGAAATTGAAAAAAAATATAAAGCTTTCTTGACCTCTGCACATCTACACGGCATTACTAAAACAATACGCAACCGGGTGTTTCGTAGGCGCCAAAACGACGAGAATTATATGAAAAAAATAGTTGTAAAATTTCCTGATGGTAACAAACGGGAATTTGAGGCAGGAGTTACTGCTTCAGAAGTAGCTCAAACTATCTCAACTTCTTTATCCAAAAAGGCAATTAGTGCAGATGTAGATGGTAGTCATTGGGACCTTCAATGGCCAATTACACAAGACTCCGAAATTTCGATAAACACGTTGAAAAATGTCGATCGTGCGATTGAGTTGGTTCGCCATGACCTAGCCCATATAATGGCGCGAGCAGTGCAAGAAATTTGGCCAGACGTCAAAGTCACCATTGGCCCCGTAATCGAAAACGGGTGGTATTATGACTTTGATCGACAAGACCCTTTCACCCCCGAAGACCTGGGGACGATAGAAAAGAAAATGAAGGATATCATCAATTTGCGCGACCCCGTGCGAACAGAAGTGTGGGATCGGTCAGCTGCTATTGCCTATTACAAGAATAGCAATGAGCCCTACAAAGTTGAACTGATTGAAGCCATTCCTGGAAACGAGCCATTGCGTATGTACTGGCATGGCGACTGGCAAGATTTGTGTCGCGGACCACATCTTCAAAATACTGGCCAGGTACCGGGAGATTCATGGAAGCTGATGTCCGTCGCGGGCGCATATTGGCGTGGGGACAGTAATCGTCCAATGCTTCAACGAATTTATGGCGTAGCTTTCAAAAATAAAGAAGACCTGCGTGCACACCTCAACTTCCTCGAAGAAGCAGCAAAGCGCGATCACAGGAAACTTGGGCGAGAAATGAGCTTGTTTCACTTTGAAGAAGTAGCGCCTGGATCTGTTTTCTGGCACCCAAGCGGCTGGCGCCTATTTCAGACCCTAATCAGCTACATGCGCCGCCGTCAGGAAAAAGCAGGATATGTCGAGGTCAACACACCAGACATCATGGATCGAGCATTGTGGGAGACCTCAGGGCATTGGTTCAACTACATGGAAAATATGTTCCTCGCAAAAACCCACGATGATCGCGACTACGCGCTTAAGCCTATGAACTGTCCAGGCCATATGATGATTTACAATGAAAGCCTGCGCAGTTATCGTGATTTGCCGATGAAGATTTCTGAGTTTGGCAAAGTGCATCGCTACGAGCCTTCGGGAGCGTTGCATGGTTTGCTTCGGGTCCGGAGTTTCACTCAAGACGACGCACATATTTACTGCACCCCCGAACAATTGACCGATGAGTGCTTGAAAGTAAATGAGTTGATCTTGTCAATTTACAAGGACTTTGGGTTTGAGGATGTACACATTAAACTGTCGACCCGCCCTGAAAACCGTATTGGAAGCGACGAAAGTTGGGACTTGTCGGAGGCGGCACTCAAAACCGCCTTGGACCGCGCTGGCATGTCTTACACTATCTTTGAAGGAGAGGGTGCGTTCTATGGACCAAAGCTGGAGTATGTGTTGCGCGATGCAATCGGTCGCGACTGGCAATGTGGAACACTTCAAGTCGACTACAACTTACCAGAAAGGTTCGGCTCAACTTTCGTGAGTGCATCGGGTGAGAAATTGGCGCCTATTATGCTGCATCGTGCTTTGTTTGGTTCCCTTGAAAGATTTATAGGCATACTCATTGAAAACTATGCCGGAAAATTACCCTTTTGGCTTGCCGCAAGGCAGGTCGTTGTTGCTTCCATCATCACTGATGCAAACGGATACTGTAACGAAATTGTAGATGCATTAAAAGTTGCAGGCATCAAAGCAGAGAGTGACCTTAGAAATGAAAAGATAAGCTACAAAGTTCGTGAACATTCTTTAGCCAAAGTACCAATCATTTTAGCTATTGGAAACCGAGAGGTTGATGAGAGAACAATAACTGTTCGTAAATTGGGCGAAAAACAAACCGAAACCCTTGAATTTGATCAAGTTATTCTCGAACTTAAAAAAGAAAGCGTCCCGCCAGATATAAGATAGCATTTTGGACGTAAATTTTGATCAATAAAAATCTATTTTTTTTCGGATTGATACTGTTCAATTATGCCTTTTGTCCAACCAAAGGTATAATGACCTTCACTATCTTTAATAATCGGGCGTTTAAATAAAGTAGGATGCGCTTCAAGCAAATCTGTGGTGGTAAGTTGCCGATCCGCTTCAGTCAGAGAACGCCATGTAGTGGACTTTTTGTTAACTATATCATCACCATAGTTTTCAACTAACGTACAAATCTCCATCTTAGGAAATGGGTTCTCTCTCAGATCAACAAAAACTGAATTTAGCAAAACCTTCCTAGCAGCTCTGCACTTATCACAGTTTTTTAAACCATATATCAGCATCTTAGCATCCTATCAAAAAATTTAACTGGCTAAATATAAAATTAGCACTAACCTTCCGATATTAAAAGTTGATACGGCTAGTAGTGCAGAAGTTAAATCAAAAATTCTTTTAATGTTATAGTAAATTTGTTCGAAGAGGTTAGAAATATGCCACAGGGAAAAGTGAAGTGGTTTAATACAACAAAAGGCTTTGGATTTATAGAGCCCAGTGACGGTGGAAATGACGTATTTGTGCATATATCTGCGGTTCAAAAATCAGGCTTGACAGGCTTGGCCGAAGATCAATTAGTAAATTATGAACTGGTTGAAGGTCGCGATGGTCGACAAATGGCAGACGAAATTAGTACCGCCTAACTGGATTACTGCTTTAATTTCCATCACCAGCTAACGTAATTAAATAAGTGGCAGACGTTTGGCTTCTGCTGGCTTCATATTGCCATTTTTCGTTTCGATGGTTCGATCGTTATAGTTAAACCAAAATTCTTCACTGTCAGTGCACCTTCTACGTACTCCAACTGGCATCAAAAGATAATCAACCTGAATTTCGTCGAATAATCCTTTGTAGAATACGCGCAACCCTTCTTGATCAAGCATTGATCCCAAATATATAGCTCCCGACACTTCGCTCGTTGCGATTACTTTGCCGTTTTTTAACGTAAGATACGGAGCTGCATTACTATCGACATTTATGGTTTCAATATACCTATTAGCTTGACCTATGGGGTCAATCTCTAGCGATAAATTGGGCGGAAGCGTTTCTACCCTTAAAACTTTAGATTTTACGAGATTGATGGCAGGAGGTAGATTTGTTGGTATTTTCATATTTCCCACTCTGGCACCGGTACGAGGCCCAAAAACGAGTTTTGCTTTACTCGCAGAAAGACGTGAGATTAACTCACTCGAAATATGAATAGCTCCTACTATCGATATTAACTTATACCTTGAAAAGTCTTTTGTTTTCTTATGCACAAAATCCACATTTAATCCCAAGGTTCTAAATGCTTTATAATGATCCATTACTAGTTGAAAATAGTTAAGGCCTTCGCCCGTCGGTTGTACAGCCCACGCAGCATCTGCATCATAATCAAAGTAAATCGCTACATCTGACAAGCCACTCGAAACAGCTGGAGACAAAGCCAACTCTTCCTTTAGCTGCTTTGCTTCAAAGTAACCGGGTGCAGGGACACTATCGGGCTGTAACAGCCCTGAATGCATTTGCTCCTGAGCAAAGGGAGCTTGTCGCCACCTAAAGAACGAAACAGTCTCAGCTCCATGAGCAAACGCTTCCCAGGTCCAAAGCCTTACCATGCCTGGCAAGGGTTCTGGATTATATGGAGCCCAATTAACAGGACCAGGCTGTTGCTCCATTACCCACCATCGACCATCACACACTGATCTGTACAAATCGTGGTGGAAAGCTTGAAAATCTGGATCGCCCTGACGCAGAAAATCATATTTTTCAGTTTCCGTTGCTCCCGCTCTATCAAGCAAAAACCCAAGTGGATAGCTGTCCCAGCTTGCAATATCTAAATCTTCTCCAACTTCAAAGTGATCAAAATCAGTAATACGGCCCATAAAATTGTGGATGATTGGTGCCGACGAATATTCTCTTATAATTTTAGTTTGAATTCGGTTGAAAGAAGCAACTTGTGAACTCGTAAATCTCCGAAAAGCCAATGTATGGGATGGATTTGGTTCCGTAACAGCCAAATTTGGCAGACTTATCTCATCATAACTTCGGTACTCCATTGACCAGAAAACGTTGCCCCAATCCTCGTTTAATTTGTTAATGTCGTTGCCATAGGCCCTTGACAGCCAATTTTGAAAGGATTTCAGTGCAGAAGATGAATATGAAATTGTCGTATTATGACATCCATACTCGTTGTCAGTTTGCCATGCTTGAATATATGGATTAGCCCCATAACGTTCTGCCAACTGCTTTACTATTATAGAGCATTGAGTCCGATACCCTTCGTGCGAAAAACAGTAATGTCTTCGTGATCCAAATTCTCTGGGCCGACCCTCAGAATCTACTGCTAACATATCTGGGTATTTCTTGAGAACCCAAGTAGGCGGCGTAGCAGTTGGAGTTCCTAATATTACCGATAAACCGGCTTTACCTAATATCTCTACTGCCCTATCAAGCCATTCAAAACAAAACTCACTTTCTTGAGGCTCTAATCTTGACCAAGCAAACTCACCAATACGTACCCATTTGAGTCCTAAATCAACCATTTGCTTGGCGTCAGTTTTCCATATGTCATCAGGCCAATGCTCTGGATAATAGCAGGTACCTAGCTCACGCTTAATAGCTTTCATATTATGACCCTATGCTCTTCCTGCCCGACGCAATCAACTTCAATTAAAAAAGTTTTTCCATCATTTGGGGTGGCATCCTCTAAATCTACAGAAGCTGATGTAGCAAATAACGTACTCATATTTTCGCCTCCAAATGCTGGACAACTAATCTGCTTTGCATTGAATTTAAGTTCACTTACAAAGCAGCCATCTCTATCGTAACGAGCGACCCTCGACGCTCCCCACTGTGCAGACCAAAGATAACCAGAAAGATCTATAACAGCTCCATCTGGATTTAAATTAGTTTCTTGAAGGTCGATGAAAACTTCTGGATCCGAACTAGGCCATCCCTTTTGATCTAAAGAAACTCGCATTATCTTTCTTTCTGGCGTATCACAAAAATATCCAAATTTTTTATCTGGCGAAAAACAAATTGAATTTGAGATAGTTATATTTGGAAATAATTTGACTATTTCTCCCTCAAAAAAACGATAAATTGAACCTGCATGCGGTTCAGCAGCAAGTCCCATAGTCCCAATCCAAAACCCCCCATAGGGATCGGCTCGACCATCGTTTGATCGTGTTGAGTTATCATTACTTTCAAGCTCACAGATCTGTTCACTTGCACCTGTTAAAATATCAAAAAGCCTTAAATCAGTGGCAGATGCTATTAGTAACTTTTCATTGGATACCCATCCAGCTGCCGAAACAAAGCATTCAAATATCCACGATTTATGATTTAAGCCATCTGACATGTGAATAGTATTATTCAGAATATCAAACCAGAACAAACTTTGAATTCCAGGGTGCCATAAAGGCCCCTCTCCAAGTGCATTAATCGTATGATTAAATACTTTAGGTACTTGCATCAGAGGCATCATCATATGCTGAAACGATTTCATCAGCTTTTTCTCTAACGGCAGAGGCTTTGTCACCCACTTTGTACAGATAGCTTCCGATACCAAAGCCAGTTACACCGGAAGCTAGCCAGTCAACAAAATTGTTAGGGTCGACACCTCCAACAGCATAAGTTGATAGACTTGGAGGCAGGACCGCTCTCAATGCTTTTAAGCCCTCAACTCCCATGAGAATAGCTGGGAATAATTTCAAGCCGTCAGAACCATTTTGGACTGCCTCAAAACATTCAGTAGCAGTGAAAACACCAGGATAAGACCTCATATTTAACTTCTTCGTTTCTTTAATCACATCGATGTTGACGTTGGGTGAAACAATCATCTTTCCACCTGAGTTCCAAACAAGAGAGACTTCATTTTTCGCAAGCACAGTGCCCGCTCCAATTACTGCCTCACTCGAAAAACGGTTTGCTAAAATTTCAATACTTTTATATGCATTTGGTGAATTAAGTGGAACTTCAATTTTGGTAATCCCTGATAATATCAATTCTTCAGCGATACCCGCCACCTCATGTGATGTAACACCTCTTAGAATTGCAATTATCTCTCTACCCATTCAATGTCTCCCATGGATTAAAGAAAAGGCCTGGGCCAATCCATCTAATGTGCATTTCGTTGCATCTACCTCTTGAGCAAAAATTCCTTGACCTTCCAACGCAGCTTTGTACGTCTTTGATAAGTTATTCTCTGCCAAAATAACAACATTTTGTCCAAGCCAATAAGGCTTTGCACCTGCTAGTTCTGCGCCTATTAGATAACCAGATAATTTTGATCTGAGTACTGGTTTTGCCACATTGTTAAGAAGATCATCAGCTCGGAGATTAAAAAAATGTGAAAATATTTTTTGCGGGTTTGAAATGCTCTCTGAAACTGCACTTTTAAACTCTTGGTCACTCCAGCCTTCAGAGTTTACAGAATGCTTTAATACTGAGTATTCGGACATCAAAGCAAATAGTTCGCCAGATATAAAAGTACGAAAACTGATTACTTCTCCAGCACTAACGTGGACCCACTTGGTATGAGTACCAGGCAAACAAACTATACCATCAAAATCAGCGAAATCCGACAAAAAACCCCTAATTTGGGTCTCCTCACCTCTCATAACATCTGCAGGATTATTTTGCTTTAAGCCTCCCAAAATTCGAACATCGAGTCGATTATCTCTGCAAATAACTTTTACGCTATCAGTTTCTTGCATGAGATTATACGGAACCGTAGCGTAGGGAGCCTCCAACCAACCCTGTTTAGCACCAACCATTCCACAGCATAAAACTGGTATATTGACATCATCGGCAACCCAATTTGAAATTTTCTCTAAAAGCAAAGGCTCAAATTCAACAGTCTCAAGACTGAGCATTCCATCATTTGATGAGAAACTATCAAGAATCTTGTGACGTCTATCCAAAGCCCACACTCTTAAATTACTTGAACCCCAATCAACAGCAATCCAATACAATTCTTTCAAAATTTTCATCCAGTCATAACGACACCACCGTCAATAGCGATAAGCTGGCCAGTAATCATACTGCTAGACGCAGATGCAAGAAATAGAGCACCCCCTGCTATATCTTCTTCTTTGAGATGACTTTTTATGCATTGGCGATCTAAATGTGTTTTCAAACCTTCTTGTGTTGCCCACTTATCTAACTGTTTTTTTGTTAAAACCCAGCCCGGAGCAATAGCATTTACCCGAATATTATTTGGACCAAATTCCCTTGCTAATGAGCGTGTCATTCCCATTATGCCAGCGTTAGCAGTGGTATATGCTGGGTAGCCTGAATTTCCCATCATGTAGCTTATAGACGAAAAATTTATGATAGATCCTCCACCTTTCGCCTGCATTCCAGGTAAGACATACTGAGAAGCAAAGAAATATGACTTGAGGTTAATAGCTTGTGAATTATCCCAATACTCCTCTGTAACGTTGAGTGTTTCATGCCTATCATCATTTGCGGCATTATTGACTAGAATGTCGGCATCACCATTTACGCTATTAGCGAGGTCAACGGCTTTTTTCAAAGCACTTAAATCAGTTATATCACATTTAATGAAGTATGGACGCGAATTGAACTCAGCCTCAACTTTATCACAAAAATGCTCTGCATCTGACCGTTGGACAAAGGAAACTTTAGCCCCCTGTTGGATAAAAGCCTT
>CAXEVV010000054.1:0-10282 GCA_963999845.1 uncultured Rhodobacterales bacterium
ACAATCGTAACTGATCCAAAAATGCTTGGAGCAGGAGCAGGCAAAACTGTTTTATCATTTATAAACAAAACGGAAGTTCCAAAACCACCATCCGCATACCAAACATTTAATTTCCGCGCTGGCGGCAGCATTGCCCATTTGGGCGCAGAAAGCAGCGACGATGGAAAGCTTACAGCCTTTCCATCGTCTTTCGACCCCACCAAGTAGAAAGTAAATCACATAGGAGAAGTCAAAATGAAATATAGACTAGTAGCTACTTTAATGACAATGGCATTTGTAACTCCCGCCATTGCTGAAGATGCAGTTTGTTATAACTGTCCACCACAATGGGCGGACTGGGCATCTATGCTAGAGGCGATTGACAAAGAAATAGACGTACAAATGCCCCATGATAACAAAAATTCGGGACAAACATTGAGCCAACTTTTAGCTGAAAAAGCTAATCCTATAGCAGACGTCGCATACTATGGCGTAACAACAGGGATCAAAGCAGGAAACGAGGGTGTAGCAACAGCATATAAACCTACAGGGTTTGAAGATATACCAGATGGATTAAAGGACCCAGAGGGTAAGTGGTTCGCAATACATTATGGAACTCTGGGTTTCTTCGTAAATGTTGATGCTTTAGGGGGCGCGGCAGTGCCACAATGCTTTGCTGACTTAACTAAGTCGGAATATAGAGGAATGGTTGGATATCTCGATCCATCTTCAGCTTTCGTTGGATACGCTGGTGCTGTTGCAGCAAATATAGCATTTGGAGGTGATCTGAGTAATTTTGACCCTGCAATTAAATACTTTAATGACTTAGCAAAAAATTCACCAATCGTCCCAAAGCAAACATCATATGCTCGAGTAGTGTCTGGGGAAATACCAATTCTCTTCGACTATGATTTCAATGCTTATAGGGGAAAGTATGAAGAAGATGGAAACTTTGAATTTGTTCTTCCTTGTGAAGGTTCAGTTCGCGTGCCCTACGTTATGAGCCTTGTAAATAATGGTCCAAATCCTGAACTTGGAAAAAAAGTGCTGGATTTCATTCTCTCAGACAAAGGTCAAGCAATTTGGACAAATGCATATTTGCAACCGTCACGACCAGTAGAGTTACCTGCAGAAGTAGCTTCAAAATTCCTACCAGCTAGTGATTACGAACGTGCAGTCGCAGTTAACTATGCTGAAATGGAGAAAGCGCAATCAGGGTTTGGTGAGCGTTATTTAAGCGAAGTTAAATAGTAATTCGTAAAGAGAAGGGTCGAGGATGTAATATGCTCGACCCATTTGAACTTCATGACAAATAAAACTTTTGTACTGACCTGCCTTACGCCACTATTAATCTTTTCTTTGGCATTCCTGGCATTTCCACTTGTGCGTTTATTTCTATCATCGGTAGAGGGCGATAGCGGGTGGGCCGTTTACCTAGATATTATTCGAAAACCAAGATACCTAAACACCTTAGTCCTGACAGTCCTTGTATCATTAGCTACCACTTTTGCCGCTCTGGCTGTTTCGACAACAGCAGGAATGTTTTTGTCCAGAAATAAATTTCGTGGAAGAAATATATTATTATCTATTCTTACACTTCCATTAGCTTTTCCAGGAGTTGTGATTGGTTTTTTGATAATATTGCTTGGAGGACGCCAAGGATTGATTAACCAAATCACACCCGGACATGTAGTTTTTGCCTATTCCGTAGTTGGACTTTTTTTAGGTTATCTCTATTTTTCCATCCCACGTGTTCTTTTAACAGTAATGGCTGCCGCCGAAAAGCTTGACCCGGCGCTTGAGGAAGCCGCTCGAACTCTGGGAGCCAACCCACTTAGAGTGGTAATAGATGTTATCCTTCCTGGACTAATGCCATCATTAATTGCGTCTGGAGCAATAGCATTTGCCACAGCAATGGGCGCATTTGGAACAGCATTTACACTGGCAACAAATATCGATGTGATCCCTATGGTCATTTATACAGAGTTCACATTATCAGCCAATATTGCGATGGCAGCAGCCCTATCTATTGTATTGGGTATTGTGACTTGGATCTTACTATTAATAGCCCGAAGCCTCTCAGGCACAACTGTAGCAGCGGGAGGTTAATTTGTTTAAATCCAAAACAAAACTTTTACAGCTAACAGTAACTCTTACTGCATGCGCGTTTCTACTGATCCCTACACTAATGTCAGTGTTAGCTGGAATAACAGTAAATTATTTCAAAGGTGTTTCCTCTGGTCTGACATTTAAATGGGTTCTAAACGTTTGGGAGCTCTATGCAGACAGTATCTTCTTATCTCTGTGGCTCGCAATTGCATGCCTTATCGTAACCTTAATAATTGGATTACCTGCTGCTTATGGACTTGCCCGACATCCTGGATGGCTATCTAGATTATTGGAAGAATTCATATCATTACCATTAGCCGTACCAGGTCTCGCACTGGCATTGGCTCTACTGCAACTTTATGGCACTCTTAATGGCTTCCGCACTTCTTGGACGTTCATACTTGTTGGTCATGTGCTTTATACATTACCATTTATGGTGAGATCTATCCTCGCAGTTTTAGCAGCAATGGACCTAAAGACTTTAGAAGAGGGTGCCGCATCTCTTGGGGCTTCGCCATGGCAAAGGTTTCGGGATATAGTAGTACCCAATGCCATGCCAGGAATTCTTGCCGGTGCATTAACTGTTGTTACACTCTCGATTGGAGAGTTCAATCTTACATGGATGTTACACACACCATACCTGAAAACGTTACCAGTTGGCCTTGCAGATAGCTACGCATCAATGCGGCTGGAAATTGCTTCTGCATATACTTTAGTTTTCTTTATATTAATTGTTCCACTTTTGATGGCGATGCAGTGGGCTTCTGCCCGTGCTCAAAGGATATCCCAATGACCTTAAATCTTACCAATACCGCAAAAACTTATGGCGATGGGACCAAAGCCTTACTTCCGACGAGCCTCAACGTGGATACAGGTGAGATAGTTTCACTGTTGGGTCCATCTGGATGCGGTAAAACTACCTTGTTAAGGATCATAGCTGGTCTTGAAACTCCCGATTTAGGCGGCAAGATTTGGTTTGATAGTGATGATGTTACTGATCTGCCAGTCGAACGAAGGCAAGTTGGTATGGTTTTTCAATCCTATGCATTATTTCCAAACATGTCTGTTCGAGCGAACATCGGTTATGGGCTGAAGATGCAAAAGCTACCAAAATCTGACATTGAAGCGAGAGTATCTGAAGTTCTAGAAATGTGCCAACTCAACGATTATTCCCAACGCGCAGTTACTGCTTTAAGCGGTGGGCAAAGACAGAGAGTGGCATTAGCTCGCGCCATCGCGCCTCGCCCACGGTTACTTTTACTAGACGAACCATTATCTGCCCTTGATGCAGCCCTTAGAGAAAACCTTCGGGATGAGTTAGCAATACTTCTACGGAAATTCAATATAACAGCTATCTTCGTCACTCACGATCAAAATGAAGCAATGGCAATTGCAGATCGTGTCGCCGTAATGTCAGAGGGTGAAATAGTTCAAAGTGGAACACCAGAGGAGCTTTATCGTAATCCCAATTCAACGTTTGTGGCAGGTTTTGTTGGAAGTGCAATGCACCTGGCTGGTAAAATAAATGGTTCAAAATTAACACTGGCGGGTGGAGAGCTTTTACTCCCAAGTGACGGAACAGGCTGCGAAGCATTTGTGAGAGCTGAGAATATCCAAATAAATAAAAATGGACCACTTTCTGGGCTCGTAGATGCGGTAACTTTTCTTGGAACACATTACAGAGTGGGTGTTTCCGGTGTTGTTTCTGAGACCATCACTTCAATTTTTTCCGGTACTAAAGTTCCCAAATTAGGTGATAAAGTAAGGCTTTCAGTTGAACCGCAGTCAATATTACTCCTACCGTCGAAAGCCCAAAAATGACCAAAATCATTCAAATTTCTGATCCGCATATAGTCATAAAGGGTGAGCTTGCCTACGGACAAGTTGATACATGTACTGCATTAAAAAAATGTGTGGATAAGATAAAAAGAATTTTGCCTGAGATTGGCCCAATCGATATGATTATAGTGACAGGCGACCTCACTGACTTTGGAAAAAAAGAAGAATATTCACTATTTCGTGAAATAGTTGAGGAAGTCGGCATTCCTTACCGCGCAATTCCTGGGAATCACGATAACAAACTAACAATGCAAAAGGCCTTTGCAGATAAGGATTGGATGCCAATCAACGGACCAATAAATTGGGAATTAGATTTTTACGATCTTAAAGTAATAGCCCTAGATACTAGTATTACTGGCATGGCTCACGGTAATTTAGAGAGTATTTCGTTAGATTTCTTAAGAGCATCACTTTCTACGGCTAATGGCAGGCCAGTACTGGTAGCTACTCACCACCCACCAATAATAACCGGTCTCGAGAAAATGGACATTCAAAATCTCCGTGACAGCGCAGGACTAAAGGAAATTTTATCCGCACATACAGGTGAGTTGAAATTAATTTGTGGACATGTGCACCGAAATATAGTGGGGCAGTTTGGTAATAAACTATGCCAAATAGCACCTGGGGTTTCACATGCAGTTACCATGGATTTACGAATAGATGCACCAAACTGCTTGACCAAAGAACCCGGTAGCTTTTTGCTACATGAAATAAGAGATGGAATTTTAAGCCATCAAATTCTAGTCGATAATTATGATGGACCATTTATGTTTTATCCTGATAGTAAATAATCTAATTGTATACAACTTGACTTCTTCACTTGGATTTTCACTAAATTCTCATTTTAGAAAGAATATTTGTTAATGCTGGATACCTCTTCGGTCTTTCAAAAATATGAAAGTCTTAGACCGAGACTGCCCGATTTCAAATGTCCAAATGCTACAATTGAGATCAATTCAATCTTAGAAATCGCAAGCCAAATAGATGTATTCGTATTTGATGCTTTTGGCGTGTTGAATGTAGGGGAAGATCTTATACCTGGCGCAGATTTAGCAATACAGGCACTGCGGGATTTAGATAAAAAAGTCCGTGTTCTAACCAATGCTGCTAGTTATGATAAAGCTGGGGCTAAGAAAAAATTTTCTGATCTAGGTTTCTGTTTTGCCGATTATGAAATCGTGACAAGCCGCGATGTGGCAGTCGAAAATATTTTTTCAGGCGTTTGGGGTGTCATTACTTCAGGCGCTGATAATCTAAAAGATCTCAAAACCGAACATATTATTTTAACTGACAGTGAATCAGATTTTGATAAGGTCGATGGATTTTTATTTCTGTCTACAAGTGACTGGAATTCGCAGAAACAACTTTTTCTTAAAAATAGTATCTTAAAAAATGATCGCCCAGTCATTATTGCAAACGCAGACTTGGTAGCTCCAAGAGAGAGTGGATTTACTCTAGAACCAGGGTTTTATGGCCATGAGTTGATAGATCTAGGAGCTTCTAACGTAAAATTTTTTGGTAAGCCGTACCCAGAAGTATATAGTCTTGTGACAAAATCTTTATCTGGAGTCCCGGGAGAGAAGATTGCTATGTGCGGTGACTCGTTACATACCGATATTTTGGGTGCCGCCGCCCAGGGTTGGAAAACTGTTCTTGTTACAAAAGATGGATTATTTTCTGGTTTTGAAACACAGCGTTATTCTGAAGAATCTGGGATTTTTGCTAATTGGAGATTAGACAGACTATATCCTTAAGTTTTATCTAAGCCCATGGCTCAAGAACTATTTTTGGAGCAGCGACGATGTTGCCCATAAGATCTCTAAAAGCTGCCCCACCCTCCGAAAGTGGACGTTTCTCGATCCACTTTAACAAACCTAGGCGCCCGGTAAAAAGTGCTTCTGCGGTATCTTTAAAGTCTTGCGCAGTATAAGTGTAAGTACCAATAAAAGTTATTTCCTGAAGCGTTATCTGCCTAATATTTAGGCCATCAGCGCTATCTCCTAAACCTACATGCGCTATGACCCCACCGGGAGAAGCAAGTTGTGATGCCAAACTGCGTGTTGAGCCAAAACCTACTGCATCTATGACAATTGGAAATGACCCCTCAGCTTTTTCCACAACCTTGGCATCTATATGCTGTAGCAAATTCTCTCTTCGTAGCGGGTTGAACTCCGATATAGTCAAATCATCAATACCCATTGCGTTGAGTGCTAATGCTGTAGCTAAGCCAATAGCCCCACCACCGATTACCAAAGCTCTCTTTTCCATAGTAACGTCTAGAGCCCGAACCGCTAATTTAGCTGTATGCCATCCAACGGCCAGTGGCTCCACTAACGCTGCTTTCTCTAAGGGATAATCATTTGGCACTATTACCAAATTTTTTTCAGGCATACTCACATATTGGGCAAAAGCCCCTTCTCTGGGAGGCATAGAAATGATTTGCCTGTTAGGACAAATATTCTCTCTTCTGGCTTTACACACTAAACAATCACCACACGAAACTAGTGGGTTAATTGTAACGCGCTCCCCATCTCTCTTACCCCCACAAATAATTCCAGCAGCTTCATGACCCAAAATCAACGGAGCCGGGCGCCTTTCGTCATGACCCAAGTAGGCATGCATATCAGAACCACAAATCCCTACTGCTTTGATCTTTATAAGGACGTTGTCTTGGCTTGGGATTGGCTCCGGAACTTCACGAAAAGTAATAGCCTCAGGACCATCGTAAATAAGCGCCTTCATTTTGCCGTAAAACCTCCATCAACCATGAGGACTTGGCCAGTAACATAAGCTGAGGCCTCGGAACACAAAAATAACAATGGGCCATCAATGTCTTCTAATTTTCCATTTCTTCCTATGCATGTTTGCATAGCATTTCGCTCAGCTCGTTCGGCATCATCAAAAACAGCCTTAGTAAGTTCAGTAGGAAAGAAGCCTGGTCCGATTGCATTAATGCATATGCCATCTTCGGACCACTCTTCTGCCATTGCCCGGGTTAACTGCAAGATACCACCTTTAGACACTCCATACGCCAGGCCACCAGGGAAAGCTCTGGTGGATTGCAGCGAGGCAAAATTCACTATTCTTCCCCAACCCCGCTCCTTCATAGCAGAGATTGCAGCTTGTGATAAAAAAAAGGGGGCTGATAAATTAATCTCAAGAGTTCTATCCCATCCATCTGAATTAACTTGATCAGCGACCTGTCTTGTATTCAAACCAGCAGCATGCACTAATATATCTGGCATGCCGAAATCATTTGATGCCTCTGAGACAAGACTGTCAATTTTACTGCGTTCAGCAACGTCACCCACAACAAAAGAAAAATTATTTCCTATTTCTTTTCTTAAATCTTCAAGTGCAGCTCTTCTGCGAGCAACACCTACAACTTTTGCACCCGCATCCGCCAGAACTATGGCGGCTCTTCTACCAAGACCCGAACTTGCCCCCGTAACAAGAGCAACTTTGTCTCTTAAATCAAAAAGCGATTTCACATTATCCATTTGCTGTTAAATCAAATTTTTCATTAGGAAAAAACTTGGCGAGGCGTGCGTCGGCAGTTCGAGCATGTCCTTCCATCCCTTCAAGTCTAGAAATACGTGCGGTTGCCTCTGCTATAGGACGGGCACCTTCTCGAGTTGCGCGTTGCCACGTGACAATCTTCATATACTTATGAACACTTAGTCCACCTGTATAATTAGCGGCTCCTGAAGTTGGCAAAACATGGTTCGTACCCGATGCCTTGTCTCCAAAAGCAACCGTAGTTTCTTCACCCAAAAATAAAGACCCGTAACAACTTAGATTTTCCAACCACCAATCTAGATCAGAAGCCTGCACAGTTAAATGTTCTGGTGCATAGTCATCTGATGTCTGCGCCATTTCCTCGCGGTTATCACAAAGAATGACTTCTGCGTAATCTCGCCATGCGGCAAACGCGTTTTCACGGTTGGTGTCCGGCAAATCTTCTATCAACCCGGGAACGAGTTCCATAACTTTTTCAGCCAGTGCTTGATCATCCGTCACAAGCCAAACAGGTGAATTATAGCCATGCTCTGCTTGGCCCACCAAATCAACAGCCACTATCATTGGATCAGCTGTTCCATCTGCTAGAATAAGACTATCGGTAGGACCAGCAATCATATCAATACCAACACGGCCAAACAACATACGCTTGGCCTCTGCTACAAACTGATTACCTGGCCCAACTAGAATATTTGCCTTTGGCAAACCAAATAAACCAAAAGTCATTGCTGCGATTCCTTGCACACCGCCCATTGCAAGTATTTTATCAGCACCAGAAATGTGAGCAGCGTAAATTATGGCTGGAGCCACACCCACGCCTGGTCTAGGGGGAGAGCATGCTATAATGTTTTCACAACCCGCGACTTTTGCTGTTGTCACGGTCATTATTGCGCTCGCTATGTGACTATAGCGTCCTCCAGGAATATAACACCCCGCTGCATTTACAGGAATAGCCTTTTGCCCAGCTATGAGGCCGGGTACTACTTCCGTTTCAAAATTTGCTACAGTAGATTTTTGGGCTTTAGCAAATCTCTCTACATTCGAATGCGCAAATTGAATATCTTGCTTCATTTTTTCTGGGACTATAGCAGTTGCAGCCTTAATAGCCTCTTTTGATAGAATAATTTCACCATCATACTTATCAAATTTTGCTGCGTACTCTAATGCCTTTTCGTCTCTACCTGCTTCGATATCATTTAAAATATCCCTTACAATTTGCTGAGTCTTAGTGTCATCACTACGTGAGTGAAGCGGTGCTTTTTTTAAGTATTTTATAGTCATTATTATAATCCTGCAGCTGCTTTAACTGCAGCTTCATTTTTGTTATGTTGAATTGATCGATAGAAGGCAAAGCCAATCAGAGAAAATCCAATGCCACCAGTGATTAATTCAGGTACATGGAAAAGTGATTGTAAAAACATAATAACAGAAAGAGCAAATATTGAATAAAAAGCTCCATGCTCAAGATAGCGAAATTCAGCGAGTGTACCGCGTTCTACTAACATTATGGTCATAGAGCGCACGTACATTGCGCCGATACCCAAACCAATCGCAATCAGCACAATATTAGTTGTAAGGGCAAAAGCGCCAATTACGCCATCAAAAGAAAAACTAGCATCTAAAACTTCAAGATATAGAAAAGCACCCAAGCCACCACGAACCCCAATCGAGGTTGTAGATCCAGCTATTCCATCAAGATAAGAACCCAAACCATCCACCAGCATAAAAACCAAAAGTCCAAACAGAGCAGACATCAGGAAAGATGCATGCTTTGTATCTGGCAAAAATTGGCAAATCCCAACAATCATGGATAGGACAATAACAATTTCAAAGCCTCGTATTGATCCAACCCTTCGCAAATTTCTTTCTAGGCCAACGAACCAATCAACTGATTTATCTTCATCAACAAAAAACTTTAGGGCAACCATCATCAAAAATGTTCCCCCAAAAGCAGATATCGGACCGTGGGCTTCTTCGATGATATGTGAGTATTCATCTGGATTTGACAGTGCTAGATGGACTGCCGCAAAAGGATTGATCCAGGCAAAGATTGCCACGATAGCAAGTGGGAAAATAATACGCATCCCAAACACAGCGATTAGAATTCCCCAAGTTAAAAACCTTTTTTGCCATATCGGGGTCATCTCCACCAATTTATTGGCGTTAACAATCGCATTATCGAATGAAAGAGCTATTTCCAAGGCTGCTAGTATTCCTCCAATAATTAGAAATCCTATGAGCCCAGAGAAAGTACCTGTCGTTATCCAACCTAGCCAACCTGATAAAGTCAGCCCGATTACAGTGACTATTATTGGCCATTTTTGATAAGATAAAGCTGATCTAGTCATTTAAGCGCCCTATTGTCCAAAAACTTGGTTTGGCAACCAAAGAACAATTTGAGGAAAAATAAAAATGAGTATCAGTCCAATCAATTGAATTACCATGAACTGCATCATTCCCAGATATATATCCTTGAGATCCCAATTTGGCACAACGCCCTTGAGAAAGTATGCAGAAAGAGCCACTGGCGGTGATAACCAAGCAGTTTGCAGGTTAACCGCAACTAAAATGCCAAACCAAACCATCAAATCATATTGGCTTAACCCATGAACATCTAATGACAGAACTGTTGGGAGCAGGATTGGCACCACGATTAAGACTATCGGTACCCATTCCAATGGCCATCCCAGTAAAAAGATTAAGGCCATGATCAAGATTAAAATTAAATAAGGCGACATGTCCATACCCAACAACATTTCAGTCATCATCTTTGGGGTTCCAAGAGAAGAGAACTCTGCACCAAAAAAGTTTGATGCCGCCACTAAGAACATAATCA
>CAXEVV010000055.1:0-10148 GCA_963999845.1 uncultured Rhodobacterales bacterium
AGTATGACTGGTATGCGTGGAAGCATTCAGCACGCAAGTGCGCTCATACATACATTACATTTTGGTAACAAGTTCAGAGATGCCGTTGGTGGAACATCTTATCTTTCATTTACTAATGTAAGAGGACTTGCAGCTTCAAAGATGTCAATTCCAATGATGCATAAAACTGACCCTGGCTTAAGACAATTTTATTTAACACATGAGTTTACAATTCATGACGCACCAGGACCTGCTGAATTGGTAATCGCAATTGGTGCAAGTACAACTCCTCAAGCCCATCATCGTATCGGTAATCGTTATGAAGATGAAAAGGAAATGGGTCTGAAGTAATTCATGTCATTTCGTGAAGGCCTTGATGATCAAGGAACGTATTATCAAATAAATAAAGTAGAGGGAACGACGCCAATCTTATTTATTCATGGCGTTGGACTTGATCATAGTATCTGGGAACCACAAATAAAATTTTTTAAAGATCAAACGACAATTACCTTTGATCTAATTGGACATGGGTTATCAACGTGTACTCTAAACGAAGTAACCTTTGAAGATTTTTCAAATCAAATTGAAGGATTGTTACAAATTTTAAAAATTCAAAAAGTTATAGTAATTGGATTTAGCCTTGGTGGACTTATTGCAGCTCATTTTTCATCAACAAGAAAAAACTATGTTTTGAAAACAATTTTGTTTGGAACTATTTTTAATCGGACTGAAGGACAGAAAGAAAATGCCGCTAAACGTTTTATTGATGTCAAAGAAACTTATTTAAACGCACCTAAGCAATTGGATCGCTGGTTTAATCAAGATTACTTATCGTCTAACACGGAAATAGTTAAAAAAATTACTGATATTTTATCTAGTAACAATCATGAGGACTTTTTAAAGTCATATAAATTATTCGCGCATTTTGAGGATAAATTGATTGATTTTAATCAAATAGAAGCTGAAACTCTTATTTGTACAGCTCATGGAGATGTAGGGTCTACGCCCGAAATGTCCAATCAATTGGGCAATGTTATTGAAAAGAGTAAGGTCGTTATTTTTGATCACGGTAAACATATGGTTGGAATTGAATGTGCTGAGGAAGTGAATAAAGTGTTTAGTAATTTCATTGAGGGAAACTAATGAGCTTAACAGAATACGATATGTATATTGATGGTAACTTTGTTGGAGCTGAACATAATCAGCGATTTGAAAGTTTAAATCCCGAAAATAATAAACCATGGGCGACATTTCCTGATGCGTCAGAAAATGATGTTGAACGTTCAGTACAATCAGCAAAGATTGCCTTTAAAAATCATTGGTCAAAGACTTCAGTTGGTGAACGTGCAAAATATTTAAGAGCCATCGGTGATAAGATGTTTGAGAACGCTGAGCTGCTTGGCAAAACTGAATCTATTGACAGCGGAAAGTTACTTAAAGAAACAAAGTTTCAGTCTGAATATATGAAGGAATATTTTTATTATTATGCTGATCTTGCAGAAGGTATGAATAATGAAATGCCAGTACCAAACATTGATAAGCCCAATATGGAGGTTGTCGAAGTTCGGGAGCCAATCGGTGTCATTGCATGCATCATTCCATGGAATTCTCAAATGTTTTTAATGGCAACAAAAGTTGCTCCTGCTTTAGCTGCAGGAAATACAGTTGTTATAAAATCATCTGAACTGGCTCCAGCACCTTTAATTGAATTTGCAAAACTAGTGCATGATGCTGGAATTCCAAGTGGAGTGATTAATGTTATTAGTGGTGGCGCAGAAGTCGGACGATTATTAACATCTCATAAAGATATAGGTAAAATTTTATTTACAGGTGGAACTTCCACTGCTTCACATGTGATTAGAAACTCAGCAGAAAACTACGCATCACTGACATTAGAATTAGGAGGAAAATCTCCAGTCGTTGTTTTTGATGATGCAGATGTTGAGAATGCTTTGAATAATATTACTACGGCAATCTTTTCTGGAAACGGATGTAGCTGTATTGCTGGTTCGGTTTTAGTTTTGCAGGATACAATCTATGATTCTTTCCTCGACCAATTGACTGACCGTGCCAAGAAAATAAAATTAGGTTCACCATTAGATGAAGAGTCACAAATGGGTCCATTGAACAATGATAAGCAAGTCGAATTCATTGAAAAAAACATTAAACAATCTGTTGAACAGGGTGCAAAAGTTATCTGTGGAGGAACAAAATCTCCAGAATTTTCCGAGGGATGTTATTTTTTACCAACTATCATTGAGTGTCCTGATCGGTCAATAAGTACGGCAAATACTGAACTTTTTGGACCAATTTTGTCAGTAATAAAATTCAAAACTGAAGATGAAGCCCTACAGATCGCTAATGACAATGATTATGGATTATCATCAGGAGTATTTTCAGAAGATCCAGAAAAATGTGATCGAGTGAGCAAAGCTCTCGATGCTGGTATATGTTTTAAAAACTGTTATCGATTTATTTCATACGCTGCAAGCTTTGGTGGACGTAAAAATAGTGGTTATGGTCGCGAAAGTGGAGCTGATGCAATTTCTGATATGCAAATTAAAAAAACAATATGGACTTCAAACTCAAGGGTTACAGAAGATCCTTTTAAAATAAGATAATGACAGAAAAAGTATTAAATATTTTTGGAGAAGAAATGGAAGCTTGTTGCTTTGACCCTTTAACTGGATGGAAACGTGATGGTTATTGTAATACTGATGACTTTGATCATGGAAGCCATGTCGTATGCTGTGAAGTAACTGATGCTTTTTTAGCTTTCAGCAAAGAAAGAGGTAATGATTTATCGACACCGCGGCCTGAATTTAATTTTCCTGGCTTGAAAGAAGGAGATCGTTGGTGTCTTTGTGCCATGAGGTGGCAAGAAGCGTTTGAAGCAGGAGTTGCTCCTCGAGTATTTCTAGAGAGTTGTCATCAAAAAGCGCTAGAGTTTGTGAACTTAGAAGATCTCGAACAACACGCAATGCATCGATTAAATTAAGACTAGTCTTCGTTTTGAGTAAGACGATAAAAAAATTTTAAAACGATTTTTATGCCCGTGGAATGAAAGCTGTTTCGCTTGGACGGATATCATTTACAATACGATCGCGAATAAATTTTGAAACTTCAGTTGTATTAAGATCAAAAGTACCACATCCACTCAATGCCATACGAGGATTAATGTTTGTGCCTAAAAACTCGTAAACAACACGATAGCATGCAATATCACCAACAGCTTGATTAGCAATACCCATGGTTAAACCTGATAGATATGTTGAGAATTTGAAATTACTAGTGTAAACGACAGTCTGCCAAATCCGGGTTCCTGGTATTGTTTCTCGTTCGTAGATGAACAATCGATCGGCGTTAAAAAGGGCGACGCCTTCGAATTTATTTATTGGTGCTGCGCCATCGCCTTGAAATGGATAGCGTTCGATATTCTTTGTTAAAATAGCCCCATCAGACTCGTAAATACATAATAGTGATCGGGTAATTTGGTCAGGAGAATCTGCAATTATGAAATGAGAATAATAAAACCCAAGATATTTTTTAAGCTCTTTTCGATTGTCAGCATTCCTATATCCCTCACCCGTAAAAAATGATTGCATTGGGTCAGTTGATGCTGAACGTGGCGGATTAAGGGCAATCAATTTACGAAAATCATCTACTGGCATTAAAATTTCTGTTTCTTCAACCCCAAAGTAGTCGGAAATCTTTCGCAAATTTTGCACTGAAGGAAGATTTTTCCCTGCGAGATATTTTGTGAATTGTTGTCGAGAAATCTGTAAATCACGACTAACAGAAGCGATTGATTGGCTGTAGCTAATCAGTAGTCGAAGATTTTTCGCAAAAACAAGTTGATTTTCCATATTACTACTCCAATAATTTTGACAGTATATGATATGACGCAATATGACGCAAATTATTTACGTTATATGTCTATAGTTAATAGTAGAATGGTTGATTAGAAATTTTCTGCCTAATATAATTTTTTGACAGGATTGCCGCTACGTGAACGTCATCAGGCAATTTTTAATTTTAGGGAGAACATATATGACAAGTTTTAAGATAATAGGAAAGTTCTACAAAGCAATTGCAGTTTTTATTGCAGTGCTTGGAATTTCTGCCACACATGCAAATGAAATTAGGCTCCAAACACCATCAGATTTTGGTCAGCTTGATCCAGCATTCTGGCAAAGTGGTGCAGATCAGACGATCATCGATGCAATTTATCCAAAGCTGATTGAATTCAAATCAGGAAAAAATTGGGAGTGGGAATTGTCGGCTGCAGAATCAATCGAACAGGTAGATCCGCTTACGATAAAGTTTACATTGAAAAAAGGATTGATGTGGACTGGTAATTACGGTGAAGTAACTGCCGAAGACGTCGAATATTCATTCGAACGTTATACGGATGAAGGTCTTGCTGCTCCTAATAGTGGTGATTGGGCTCCATTAAAAGATGTTGAAGTCGTTGATAAGTACAGTGGCATTATACATTTTAATGAACCTTTCGCACCTGTTTGGTGGAGTACATTGCCTTATACAGGTGGTGCAATTATCAGTAAAGCTGCTACAGAAGCACTCGGGGGAAAATTTACAACTGAACCTGGTGCAACTGCTGGACCATACAAAATCGAAAGATGGGATCAAGGTCAACAGACTGTGCTAGTTGCTCACGATGGTTGGAATGGTAAAAAACCTGCATATGATCGTGTAGTTTTAATACCAATCAATGATGCAAAATCTGCTGAAGTTGCATTTGAAGCTGGACAAATTGACGTGTCCACAGTTGCGGTTAGCTCTGTACCAGAATTGCAATCGAATATGCCTGCGAACTCTATTTTAGAAGTACGTCCGACGGCTGGATATTTCTGGTTAGGCTTGAATGCTGACAACCCGTCTTTAAAAGATTTGCGTGTTCGTCAAGCGATTACAAAGGCAGTCGATGTCGATGCAATTATCGAAGGTGCATATTTTGGAATACCTGAACGCTCTACAGGATTAGTTGCACCTGGTTTAATCGGCTACAGTGAAGAACAACAACCAGCTCGTGATCTTGATGGCGCACGTGCGCTATTAGCAGAAGCAGGTATAAACTCATTGGATTTAGAACTAGAATTACAAAACTCCACAGATGAGCAAACTGCTGGCTTAATTATTCAAGCAAACCTTGCTGAAATAGGAATCAATGTTCAACTGAACACACATGAAGGTGGGACATTCTGGAGCTTAGGTGACGAAAAAGGTGTCAATATGCAAATGACATTAAAATCTTACGTCAGTCCTCCTGATCCAGCATGGTCAACACAATGGTTCCTTGCAGGTCAAGCTGGCATTTGGAACTGGGAATGGTTCAAAAATGAAGAGTATGAAAAACTTCACTATGCAGCCATTTCTGAGACAGATTTCGACAAGCGAGCGAAAATCTATCATGACATGCAAGATCTCATGGATGCATCTCACTCTTTTGTTTGGCTGATTCATCCTCCAGCAACCGTGATCTATAAAGACTCGATCAACGCTGGGCTATTGCCAAATGGTGACTACAAGCTGCACGCATTCGCACCGGCTAGTTAGTCAGTATTGTAAAGTAATTAATTTACAAAACTCTGTTGGCGGCTTTTCTAAGCTGCCAACAGACCATCAAATCTGAAAATTTAATTGGGAAGTTTATACGATGAACTTGATTTCGCCTACAATTTGGGAGCCGACTCTTGAAGTTGATCCTCAAGACTTACCTTTTCGTGTGGTTGAAGAAGAAATCTTTATTCCACTCAAAGATGGTACGCGATTAGCAGCACGTTTGTGGAGACCAGAGGTAGACGGAGTCTACCCAGCAGTTTTGGAATATATTCCATACCGCAAACGTGATGGTACACGGACGCGGGACGAAGAACAGCACGGATATTTAGCGGGTCATGGATATGTTTGTGCACGAGTAGATATGCGTGGCTCAGGAGATTCAGAGGGTATCCAGTTAGACGAATACTTGCCTATTGAACAACAAGATGGATTGGAAGTTATTGAGTGGTTGGCTGCGCAATCTTGGTGTACAGGATCAGTAGGTATGTTTGGCCTTTCATGGGGGGGAATTACAACCCTACAACTTGCCTCACATCAGCCTTCAGCACTAAAGACAATTATTCCAGTTGGTGCATCAGATGATCGTTATTATGATGATGCAGGTTACTTTGTCGGTGGCTTTGCGGGTGAGACACTTGGGTGGGGCGGTGTAATGTTTGCGTTTAATGGCCGACCTCCTGATCCTGCAATTTACGGAGAAAGTTGGCGCGATGATTGGATGCGCCGCTTAAAAGAGCCAGACTTATTTATGAAAATCTGGCTGGAGCATCAGCAACGTGATGATTACTGGTTGCAAGGGACCGTCTGCAAAGATTACGATCGCATTCAAATTCCAGTTTATGCCATCAGTGGTTGGACGGATTGTTGGCCTAATACGGTAATGCGCTTGATGAAAAACCTTAAGGTTCCGCGGAAGGGACTGATAGGACCTTGGGCACACCTTTTTCCAGCACGAGCTTTACCTGGACCTGGTGTAAACTTTTTGGATGAAATGTTGCGCTGGTTTGATCGCTGGCTCAAGGAGGACAAAAACGGAATTGAAGACGAACCAATGCTGACCGTATATCGTCAGCAAGAGATATCACCTGATCCTTGTCATGCATCAAGACCTGGTGTTTGGTTAGATGCAGATACATGGCCTGATGAATCTCTAAAGTACCAAACTTATTGGCTTGGTTCAGATGGATTGGTAGATGAGCCTGCTGACGGAACTAAGACAATATGTTCACCTCAATCTTTGGGAATGCTTAGCGGTGATTATATGCCTCTTTATTCTGATCCAACCTTGGCACAAATGCCGGGCGATCAGCGAAGTGAGGATGCTGGATCGTTATGTTTTGATAGTGAGCCACTGAGCGAACCAATTGATATCGTTGGTACCAGCACAATTGATTTTGAGGTCAGCACCGATGCTGCAAGTGGTCTTTTGGCGGTACGCCTATGTGATGTTGATGAAAATGGTTCATCAACGCTTATCACTTATGGCATTGTAAATTTGTCACAACGTGATGGCCGCGAAGTTTGCGCTAAGGTAGAGGCAGGAACTGCCTATCGCATACAATATGATTTGAATGATATTGCACACCGGATTGTCAAAGGCCATAAGTTGCGCGTTTCTGTTTCAAATGCGATGTGGCCAATGGCTTGGCCAGTTGCTGATAATCATGAACTGACTTTACATTTAAAAAATTGCCGAGTGAATCTTCCAAATGCTAATTTGGGCCCAAGTGATTTGTCGCGTGTGTTGTTTACACAGCCAAGGGTTGCTAAACCTGGTGAAGTTGTCGAGCAAAAGGCAGGATCTCATAGCCGAGCAATTACCAGAGATTTGTGTACTGGAAAAAAAGTCTTAGTATTGCAAAGTGATTATGGTGCTCAATTGATAAAAACGGCAGATATAACGGTAACTGGTCATTCTCAGGATCGTTTTGAAATCGCGGATAATGATGTTTTAACAGCCAAGGCTGACTATCAATTCAGTATGGGGTATAAACGTAAGGGTTGGAATGTTACAACGCAGGGTCAAATGACGGTGACGTGTGATAAAGACAACTTTTTATTAAACGGTGAATTGAAAGCCTTCGAAGATGATAAAGAAATATTTTGTCGAACATGGAATGAAAAAATCCCTCGGAGTGGATTTTAGTAGTGAAATGATACTAAAAGTGACCAACGTATGATTGGTTATACAGTTCAGCGAATTGGTGTTGCGATCCTTATTGTTCTTCTCGCAACGACAGCATTGTTTGTTATGATTCAATTTGTTCCTGGTGATCCTGCAAATGTAATGCTTGGACCACGTGCCACGCCAGAGCTTAAAGAGGCGCTTCGCGAACGGCTTCATTTAAATGATCCAATCTACATTCAAATATACTATTTCTTCTTAGGGCTTCTTCAAGGTGATTTAGGAGTAGACCTCACCTCAAACCGACCCGTGACTTCAATTATAGCAGAGCAAGCACCATACACAGCGACGTTGGTCATTTCGGTATTATTGGTGGCATTGATGGGTATTCCAATTGGAACTTATGCTGCTGTTCATCGCGGTGGATCATTTGATCAGATCAGTGGTGTGGTCTCAGTTTCAATAATTGCAGTACCGCCAATCGTGATAGGACTTTATTTAATTCTACTTTTTGCAATTCAGCTGAGATGGCTTCCTGCGATTGGTGCAGGAGAAGGATTTTGGGAAATAATAAAACACCTGGTCTTGCCAACATTAGCTATAGGTTTGACATGGATCGGGTATGTGTCGCGTTTAGTGAGAGCTTCTGTAATTGAAGTGCTAATGCAAAATCACGTCAAAACAGCTCGCGCGTTTGGAATTCCTGAAAACAAAATTCTGCGACGATATGTATTACGAGTAGCCCTGCCAGCGACTGTTACCGTTTTGGGCGTTAGCATTGGATTCATACTATCAACCGCTGTTATTGTTGAAATACTTTTTTCAAGACCAGGTATTGGCAAGCTAATCTATGATGCAGTTATCAGCCGAAATTACCCAGTTGTCATGGGAACTGTTTTGGCTGGTACCATTTTTATTGTCGTAGCAACCACATTGTCTGATTTATTAAATGTTATGCTTGATCCACGATCTCGGAAATTAAATTCATGACCACAATTACTGTCAAACCCCTAACAAAATTTGCACGCATTCTACAAATAATCAGGGAGCTTTGTTCAAGTCCGTTAGTTGTTTTCAGTTTGGTAATTGTACTACTATTCTTCGCAGTTGGAATAACGGCAGACTATATTGCGCCTTATGATCCAATTAAAATTGATATTCGAAACAAACTATCTGGCCCTAGTTGGGACCATTGGTTGGGTACAGATCAACTGGGACGCGATGTACTTTCTCGACTGATTGTTGGAACAAAAATTGCACTATATTTAGCAGTGACTTCCGTATCTATCGCACTGATAATCGGTATTGTGCTTGGCATGATAGCAGCGTTCACAAATCAGTGGATTGACTGGGCTCTACTATTAGTATTTGACACTGTAAAATCATTCCCAGGTATTATGTTCGCCTTAACAATAGTTGCGTTATTTGGTCCAAGTGTAAATTCGATAGTTGTGGTCATTGTTTTTTCCACATTTCCTTCTTACGCTAGACTAGTTCGTACTCAGGTAATGTCACTTCGCAATTCAGAGTTTATAGAAGCGCAGCGCGCCATGGGTTCAAGTCTGCCACGCATTCTACGTTTGCATATTCTTCCTAATGTGATTGGTCCTGTTTTGATTGTGGCGAGTATGGATGTTCCACTAGTTATTGGTGTTGAGGCAGGGCTTAGCTTTCTTGGTCTTGGTGTGCGACCACCTACACCCAGTTGGGGATCAATTTTAAATGATGGTTTTTTATTTATCAGAAATACTCCTTGGATTGTGTTTGCGGCCGGATTACCACTTATACTCACAACAGTAGCATTCACTTCCCTAGGCGAAAGTCTCCGCGACATTCTTGATCCTAAACTTCGTAAGTAGAACTGACATATGCAGAATAAAAATAACTTGATCAACATTAAAGACCTAAGTATCAACTTTGGTATAGCTAGCGCAGTTAAACAAGCTGACATGATTATTAAACAAGGTCAGATTATGGGCTTAGTTGGTGAAAGTGGTAGTGGTAAATCTACGTTAGCAAACGCTATCATAGGCCTGCTACCGCATGCAGCAAATATCATAGGTGGGACAATGGATTTTGAGGGTCGTGATATGCTTAAATTTACAAAAAATCAATGGCAAGAACTGCGCGGACGCGAAATATCTTATGTTTCTCAAGATCCGATGAGTGCATTAAATCCAACTCTACGCATTGGTCAACAAATGGTGGACATACAATATGGAAGCGATGATACCAATGAGGTCAAACTTAAATGTGCGTTAGATGCACTTGAGCAAGTTAGAATGCCTAACTCGAAATCTCGTCTGGATATGTATCCGCATGAATTATCTGGTGGACAAAAACAGCGAGTGTGCATCGCAATGGCTATCATGTCACGCCCAAAGCTGTTGATTGCAGATGAGATAACAACTTCGCTTGATGCCACTTTGGAAGTTCAAATTATCAAATTGCTGAAGGAACT
>CAXEVV010000056.1:0-9528 GCA_963999845.1 uncultured Rhodobacterales bacterium
TTGAGTTAGAGATTACTCGTGCCCAACTATGAGAGATGTGTGATGGCACTGTTTTGTCTTTCTCTCCTACAAAAAAATGAATGGGCGAAGTATCTCGGGGAAGTTGATCTAGAAAGTCTCCAAGTTCCCAATCTGCCATCATTTGTAGAGTGCCGTCCACGTGATCAGGCCTAGTAAAAAGGTGCTGGTAGCAACGTAGTTGCCCACTAGGGATCGTGGAGCCTGTACCAGAAAGTAATTTTTGGACTAAATCTTGTTTGTTAGCGAGTATATTAAATAATCTTGCAGGTATTGTCGTAGCTGCAGCAATTTTTGCAAAATATGGAAACGCTACTCCAGCCAGTCCGGAAAATTGCCCAAATGCGGCATTAATGGCTACGGTGTATGGAATATTTTCCAGTTTTTTAGCCAGTTCATAAGCTATAACCGCCCCTGCGGAATGTCCTAATATTATCTCAGGAATAAAATTTATTTCTTGAAGTAAATTATAAATCTGATCAACAATATTTCTTAGATGTTTTCTTTGTCTTGTCAGCGCCTTAGTGAACCCATGTCCTGGCAAATCCAAAGATAATATTTCAAAATCTAGTTCAAGATCTTCTGTCAATGGAAACCAGCTATGTGATGATGCTCCAGTGCCGTGAATAAGTAACAACCTTTTACCCTCAGAGCCTAGCTTTTGAATGTGCCAATTGTAATTTACTGAATTAATAAAGGTAGAATTAGATCTATTTGGCCACCATTCTGGTATGACTTCTATCACGCGTTATCCAATGAATTGGTGAGCGATTGAGATAGATCTTTTGCGTTTGCTCTGGGCAGATTTACATATTGAGCGTCCATTATTTGAGCCAAATCAAAAAGTTTCGGATTTGATTTTCGGCCTACATCAATAAATATTGATGATATTTTAGTCTCGCGAGCAATCTTGGCCACTTTTTCAGCATCATCCATCGCAGCATCGCGCCCTGGGTTGCCGTTCAAGTCTATGTTTGCCTTCCCGTCAGTTAATATAGCAATTATTGGAGTTTTGCTACTTTGACGCGAGCGCTCTGCCAATTTTAAAGCCTTGTCTAAACCCGATGCGAGAGGTGTACCACCTCCTGCTGCAAAAGAAGACAAATTCTTTTTTGCCTGAACTAGAGAACGTGTTGGTTCTAGCAGTACTTGGGCAAATTGATCCCTAAATCCTATTAAAGCAACAAAATCTCTCTTTGAGTATGCATTCGCAAGCATAAGTTCCACGGCGCCCTTGGCCTCTGCTAATCTAGCCACAGCTGCTGAACCAGATGCATCCACTACGAATACAATTACTCGCTCAGACCTATTCTCAAATTGTTGGATTTGTAAATCTCCAGGGAGTATTATCAGTCCCTTTCGATCTGGCTGCTGCCTTCTCCTCATTTTCTGCCATGGGGCTGCCTGTCGCAGAGTGGCTAGAATTTCTATTCTATCTTGACCGTTGGGTCTGCCATTGATAGCCGGTTTTGGACGTCCCCTAACTTTAGCGCGTATTTTAGTACCAAACCCCGTTTTACTGGTCTTTGCCAATTCTTTTTTTGAAATTCTCATTTGATTAATTAAATCGTCCGGAAGATTTGCTTTTACAGCTTCAATAATCATATCCTTTAAAAGCTGAGTTTGCTCACTGTTTAGTTCATCGCCCTCGTCCTTCTCAGTGGCTTTGTTTTCGTCAAGGCTATTATCCGTTTGGTCTGGCTCATCACTTTGTATTACTATTGCTCGGTGAGATAATACCAAAGTGCTTGCGAGTTCTAAGTCACTGCTGGAGACCAAATCGCGGCCACTCAGAGACGCAAGGGATTTTGCAGCATTTTGAGCCATTATAACTGGGCGGATGCTATAAACTCCAAGTTTTACTGCAGCAAGTGCAAGGGCTTCTTGTTGGTCTCTAGTTATATTTGATTTATGGTTGTCGATGTCAAATGGAGAGGGTCTGGCGGGCTTAAAATCACAATGTCTTACGTTGATCAAATCAATTTCAAACGCTAGTCTATCTGATATTTTTTGCAAAACATTCGGATCGTCCTGTCTAGATTCATCAAAAATTAAAATTGGGCCCATTTTTTTTTCGTCTATCTGCTTGGAAATGACAGCTTGATTTTCTAAAGGTAACTTTTCGCCCATCACTTGTATAAACCATCCAGACTTTTCTAATAATCCAGGCTGTTTAACAAGTTTACCACTCGACATGCTCGACACAGCATCCACCCCACCCATAAGATCCGTTAATGTATAAAAAGGTTGCAAGATCGTTGGGGGTATCGCCTCAGATCTAAAGAGACCCCTTAAATGAGAGATATGCGCCTCACTAGCATTTTTAAAAACTATTCCTCCGAAAGTATGTGGAGCCATAGAACATAAATTTAGTGCTGTTTCCGCAAGTTCAGCACTGTTCATATAAACTTCTGGCATTTTTATCCTATGATTTTCTCAACAGATCTTTCGACCCTTGTTCCAGAACCGGCATCGTCAAGTGGATCTCGTCGCAATCTATGGCTTAAAGCCATTGGGGCAATTTTTCTCAATTGTGCTTCATCTACACTGCTGCTATTGCTGAGCGCCGCTAGCGCTCTGGCAGTTCTGACTAGCGTAAGTTCTCCTCGTAATCCGTCACTGCCCAAATCTATGCAAATTTCTGCACAACTCTCGAGAATTTTATTATCCACGGAAACTGAATTAAGATTTTTTCTAGCTTTTTGAATCTTATTTCTGAGCTTCTTATTTTCTTTTTGCCAATCTAAAACATACCCCTCTGGGTTGTTATCGTATTGATCTCTTCTTTGAATAATTTCAATGCGCTCATGGACAGTATCTGGTGTCATAACCTCTACAGATAACCCAAACCTATCAAGTAGTTGAGGTCTTAGTTCACCTTCCTCGGGATTTCCCGAGCCAATCAAAATGAACTTAGATGTGTGGCGGATTGATAGCCCCTCTCTTTCAACAACATTTTCACCCGATTGTGCAACATCTAGTAGTAAATCAACGAGATGATCTTCTAATAGATTAACTTCATCAATATATAGGTAGCCGCGATTTGCTTTTGCAAGTAGCCCCGTTTGAAACCTCTTTACACCCTCAATTAAAGCATATTCGATATCCAGAGCACCAGTAATACGATCAGAGCTAATACCTAATGGCAAGTCGACCACAGGGGTATTTATATGTTGGAGTTTTTTTGACGCTGTATCTACCCAAAGTGGTACATCTGTATATTTTTCAGAGTTTATGGGGCAGCCACTTACTACTTTAATGGGCGGTAAAAGATCTGCAAAAGCTCTAATAGCCGTTGATTTTCCAGTACCTCGATCTCCAAAAACTAATACTCCACCGATTTTCGGATCAATAGCAGTTAGAATTAGTGCTAACTTCATATTGTCTTGTCCAACTATAGCAGTAAATGGAAAGGGAGTATTCATTATTCTATTTCCTGATTATTTAATTCGCCGAAAGCCGGCCAATATCCTTCAATTTTTTTTATGCGAAAACGGGCATATAATTCTTCTTTAAACCAATTTCCACTTCTGACTTTGTCAATTGCTTCACGATGAGGTCCATTCAAATGAGCAAATTTTTTCATTGAGTTTACATCCGGCCAGATAGAAAATGTTAACTGTTGGCGCAATGGGACCTCTCCCAATCCAACTTTAAACATTACATCGGTATTATTTCCTATCCTCTCACTTATTGAAGGTGACTGCCGCCAAAAATTTATTACCTTTGAAAAGCGAACTGTCGCCCGAGTTAAAATAGCAATTGGGCCATCTACATGTTTAGAAATAACTGAAAATGGTTCACCATTTGACCACTTGCCTCGAGATGAAACAGCCTCCATATAAATCGTGGCATATTCTATAGACTGTGACTTATAGCGTAAGAATATTTTAGAATTATTTGTGAATTCAAGTGCGTCTTCGGCAGTGTCCCAAACACACAAAATGGCATATACACCAAAATTGGGAATTGGTGTGAATCCTTGATCCGTCCCTGAACCTAAAAGTTTCCAGAAACGCAAATTAGTCAGCTTATTTAGTTTTTGCCTTGCAAGTCCCATCATGGCAAATGCCCAAAGTTGGCGCATCACCCCGTCAAAACGATAAAGGCTTATAGTTACCGTCTGTATAATATGCCTCCGATTTGCAACATAGAGCAGGGCTTGCTCATAGTGAACCACAAAAGACATCTATTGTAAAATAAAATGGACAGATGTAATGTCAATTTAACATGACACGTTTAGAGCCAAATCTTAAGATTCCTGTAATCTCGCCAACTAGGTCGTCTGCCGTTGTAATCGGAGCTGGACTTGGAGGCTTGTCGGCAGCAATGCGACTGGGTTCAAAAGGATATTCTGTTACAGTAATAGATAGATTAGACCGTGTAGGTGGCAGAGGTTCATCAGTCACAAAAAACGGATTTAGGTTTGATTTAGGACCAACGATACTCACAGTTCCACAAGTTTTTGAGAAACTTTGGAAAGATTGTGGAAAAGACTTCGCCGGAGATGTTGAATTAGTTCCATTGGATCCATTTTATGAGATTCGATGGCAAGATGGGTCACGTTTTCAAGTTCGAAGCAGTGAAGAAGAAATGCTTGCAGAAGTTACGCGTAATTTCCCTAAAGACTTAAAAGGTTACTGTAAATTTCTTGAGGATTGTGAAAAACGTTATGTTTTTGGTTTTGAAGGCTTAGGTAGAAGGCCAATGAATAAGATCTGGGATTTGCTGAAGGAAATTCCCGGATTTATAAGGTTGAGAGCTGATCGATCTGTATATTCTCATGTTTCAACTCGAGTAAAAGATCCCAAATTTAGAATGGCTTTGTCTTTTCATCCGCTTTTTATCGGGGGAGACCCAAGAAATGTAACCTCAATGTATATTTTAGTTAGTCATTTAGAAAAAGCTTTTGGCGTTCATTACGTTAAAGGGGGAGTTCAGGCTTTAGCCGATGCAATGGCTAATGTTGTGAAGGAACAGGGTGGTCAGGTTTTACTGAATTCCAATGTTGAAAATATAACCCTTAACAAGCAAAAGGCTGATGGGGTTATGCTAGAAAATGGGTTGAAACTTAATGCTGATATCGTCGTTTCAAACGCTGATCCAGGCTGGACCTATAATAAACTTCTTCCTAATCAAAAAAAGCGTTGGACAGAAAAAAAGTTAAAAAAATCAAGATGGTCTATGGGGCTTTTTGTTTGGTATTTTGGTACTAAAAATACAAGGGAAAAGTGGCAAGATGTCGGACATCATACAATAATGAACGGGCCGCGCTATCGCGGGCTGTTAGCTGATATTTTTGATAGGCAATTTTTGGCTGATGATATGTCAATTTACCTTCATCGCCCATCAGTTACAGACCCAAGTGTAGCACCCAAGGGCGATGATTGTTTTTATGCACTTTCGCCGGTCCCAAATCTGAAAACTTCAAATCCCATTGACTGGTCAAAGGAATTGGAAGGTTACAAAAATAAAATGCGAATGGTCTTGGAAGAAACAATCCCAGGTTTTTCCGATGCTATCATTGCAGAACACATTTTAACGCCAAAAGATTTTGAAGAACGTTACTTGAGCCCATATGGTTGTGGTTTCTCACTTGAGCCCAGGATTTTTCAGTCTGCCTGGTTTAGACCTCACAATGTCAGCGAAGACATTGAAAACCTCTACCTTGTTGGTGCAGGAACTCATCCTGGAGCTGGTATTCCAAGTGTAGTTACATCATCGGAAGTTTTATCACAGCTTGTATCCGATCCCGTAACTGGAGGCACTTAACATGTCAAATCGGAGAGAGGATTTAGACTATTGCGAACAAGCTATAAAAAATGGATCCCTTAGTTTCCATGCGGCCTCAAGACTTTTGCCGAATGCTGTCCGTAATTCGTGCTTAGCCCTATATGCATTCTGTCGTTTGGCAGATGATGAAGTGGATTTAAAAGAGGATAAATCAGCTTCAGTGTACGACCTGGTTGAGAGGTTAGATAAAGTTTACTCTGGCAGTCCGAGAGACCTTCCAATGGATCGTGCCTTTGCAAGAATGGTTGAAGAAACGGAGATGCCTCGCGCGTTACCTGAAGCGCTTATAGAAGGCTTGGTTTGGGATGCAATGGAGCGGAGGTATCATACTTTTGATGAACTGGTTGCATATTCTGCAAGGGTCGCTTCATCTGTTGGTGTAATGATGTGTGTTATAATGCGTCAACGTGACTCGAATGTGTTGGCACGTGCATGCGACCTAGGAGTGGCAATGCAGCTAACCAACATCGCTCGTGATATAGGTGAGGATGCTCGAGAAGGACGTTTGTATATCCCTTTAAATTGGATGAAGGAAGTAGGTGTAAATCCTAAATTATTTTTGCAAAGTCCTACTCCTACGCCTGAAATACGATCGTTGGCACATCGTTTACTAGCAAAAGCAGAAACATTATACCAAAGATCGGAATCGGGACTAGTGTGCCTACCAAAAGCCGTTAGGCCAGCCATGTTTTCTGCTCGTCATATTTACGCTGCAATTGGACAAGAAATTCGTAACAATGGATTTGATAGTGTTGGCATACGTGCAAAAACGTCCCGTAGAAAAAAGGTTGGATTGCTTCTACTATCCTGTGCGCAAGCAAGCGCTAGTTTGTTTCTGCCCGGCCCAGCAACGCTTTACGCTCCAGCATTGGAGCAAACAAAATTCCTCGTTGATGCGGCCGAAGTGAAAAGGCAGAGTGACACTGATTGGAGCGATCGATTTATTTCTATCTTAGAGCAGCTACGCCAGAGAGACCTCGAAAATTATAGCACCTAATCACTAGTGTTTAACAGGAAATTAAAATGTCATGTTCTGGTTAGATTTTCTGGTCTTTTTATTTGCTTGTATGGCTGCAGGCTTAACGGGATCACTTTTCCCTCCAGGAGAATGGTATTCTGAGTTAAAAAAACCAGTGTGGACCCCGCCCAATTGGGTTTTTCCTGTTGCGTGGCCAATTCTATACCTACTCATGTCTTACAGTGGGGCAACGTTAGCAAATCTTGAAAGCGCAGGCTCAGCATTGGCATTATGGGCGTTACAAATTTCGCTAAATACTTTATGGACGCCAGTATTTTTTGGCCTCAAAAATCTTAAACTGGGTTTAATTATTATATTCTTACTATTGGTTTCTGTGGCAATTTGTACCTATGTATTCTGGCTATATGCGTGGATTGCTGGACTACTATTTTTGCCATATTTAGCGTGGGTCGTCTTTGCAGCAGCGTTAAATGCTGCTGTATTTAAACTCAATTAAAAAACCTATTTAAACACCCAACTTCTCCGCCTGGGAACGCGAACTGCAAGCATTGCTAGTATTAACGGATTGCGGAACCTATGCAGATCTAAAGCCTCAAATACGCCAGTAGTTTTACGCCCATCTAGCGTTGTCTCAACTGCTGCCCGACTATAAAATGGTGCATCCAACATATTTTTAATCTGTCTTGGTTCGGAGGTAACATCGCATCTAGTACTCCGTTTAACTGACCAAAGGCTGCGTTTAAATTTTTTAATTGGAGGAGGGTCTACTATCGAGGATCCTTTGCCATCTTCATCGAAGTTGAATGCGTGGCTTTCTTTTTTCCCATTTTTAAGTTCAAGGTCGTAAAAGCATTGTGTTCCCTTAGAAACAGGGAACCGACCCCACGTCCAGTAATTGAAATCTTGCTCTAGTGCGCGAGTGCCAAAATTTGCATCAAAATAACCATGTCCAGACCATTTCCAGCCAGAAGTGTTTAGATCTACTTCAATTTCTGCTGTTGGAGCAAAAGGTCTCCAAATGTGGGTACCGTCAGAAGTCAAAGGTAATTCTACATCTGTAATAGACTTTGGCTTAACAACAATTGTGCCTTTTAGCTGTGAAACGAGAGGTAAGCTACTTATTTCATTGATAGATATTACCAAACTTTTCTCTGTGTCATCCCAAATCATTGACGAGGGACCGATGGTGATACTGTGCTCTGATTGCTGTAAAGCTGAACTTCCCCGGTCGGTCATTGTAAAACGCCCGCCGGGACCGTAAGTTGCCACGTTTATACAGACGTTGTTTTGTGGGACTTTTCTTCCTGACCACTTATACCATGGAGAAAATACTGATCCAATAAAAGCAATTATGGAAATAGCTTTTCCACTTATCGGGTCGATGCCGTCAACGTACCACCAGGCGTAGCCATTTGAGGGAACGTCGATGTTGAAATTTGGTCCTTTGTTATCTCCTCTACCGCGAGCTGAGCGCAAAGAGTTGCCATTGGAACTCCTGCCCCCGGATGTACTCCGCCTCCGACCAGAAATAGGTTTTTTAGGGGCGTCACGCATTTGGGGCGCCGCAAGGTTGCTAGTAGGCTGTGAGGGCTCCGACCGTAAAGTGATCCGTCCGATGCTGGAAAAAGTGCCTCGAAATCCTCCGGTGTTGTTAGGTTTCCCCTCTCTAGTTTTGATTGAAAGGTTAGGCCAAACGTTTCCAGCCGTTTGAAGGTTGTTTCTTTGCATTTTTCATAATCCTTTGGAGTAGACTTTCTCTTCGAGACTGGCGGTGCATTTAAAATTATCTCAAACCGCTCGATATCTGGATACGGTGCATTCTTGCCGCGATCTTGGGCACAAACATAGATGGATGGATCACTCGGCATTTTGCCTCGTTTTATTTCTCTAAACTCTGAATTTGGTTCATCTGAAAAAAAGACATTGTGGTGTACTAGATCTAGACCAGAAACTTTGGCATCGAAGCCCCAAACGTATGCTGACAGGCTTCTTTCGCAGTTTGCCTCTTTAGCGGCAGCTTTTTTTACAGAGTTTCCAAGTTTCCCCACCGCTAGTGCTCGTGGGTCTCCATTAAAGATAAATTTATCAGCCCGATGCTTATTACCGAGATTATCTGTAATAGAGACTAATTTATCTCCTTCTGTATTCAATTCCTTTACTTCGGAGTCGTAAGTAAAGGATGTACCACGGTCCAAAGCTAGCTTTTCCAGTACGCTAGCAAGTTTTTTCATTCCGCCTTTAATTGACCAAACTCCACGTGCTTCTGCTTGCCAAATTAAAGAAAGAAGGGCTGGGGACTCTAACGGTGACCCTCCAACATAGGTAGCATAGCGGGCAAATAGTTGTTGTAACCTATAATCACTGAATTTATATTTAAGTGAGCTACTTAGTGAGCGATGTGGATGTATTTTGGTGAGAATTCTGGGGTTAGAAAGAACTGCCCAGTTCATATCTGACAGCGAAGGTTTTGGGTTTTGCATAACTGGTATTTCAAAGCATGAAAATAAATCCTGTGTATCAAAAAAGTATTTTTCAAATTCCTGCGCTGAGTTCGATCCGCTAAAACTTAATATAGCATCTCTCGATGCTTCAAAGTTATCATAAAGGTCCAAAGACGTCCCGTCAGGCCACCAGTGCCTGGCGATTATTTTTTGCCGTACCAATTCGATGTGCTCAAAAATATCCTCACCAACTGATTTAAATAATTTTTTAAAAATTGGTAAAAGTGTTAGAACTGT
>CAXEVV010000057.1:0-8985 GCA_963999845.1 uncultured Rhodobacterales bacterium
TGCTGGGAAGCAGCTGTTTCACGCTACTAAACTATATGCAAGTAAAACACACATGATCTCAATAATCGCTACGGTGGGCATCTTTAACAAGGTAGCTATTAAATTCTATGACAGTTTAGGTTTTTACGAATATGAGCAGTTCAAAAATGATGGCAATCAGTATTGTGTTGCAAAAAGGTTCGATTTGCCTGTTTAACTAAACTTATTTTGGGCTTCGCTTCGCCAATATGCGTTGCAGTGTCCTTCTATGCATATTTAAACGTCGAGCAGTTTCGCTGACATTTCGATCACAAAGCTCATAGACTCTTTGAATGTGCTCCCACCTTACACGGTCCGCACTCATTGGGTTTTCAGGTGGAGGAGGAAGCTCATCATCTTTTGCCAATAAAGCATTTATGACATCATTTGCATCTGCTGGCTTTGACAGATAATCAGTCGCACCAATTTTTACCGCGGCAACGGCGGTCGCTATAGCTCCATACCCAGTTAAAACGACTATGCGACAATCAGGACGTTTCGAACGCAAAATTTCGACTACATCAAGTCCGTTGCCATCTGAAAGCCTTAGGTCAATCACTGCGTAAGCAGGTGTACGAGCTGTGGCTATTGCACCACCCGCTGCAACTGACCCTGCTGTTTCAACAGAAAAACCACGCTTCTCCATGGCCTTTGCTAGACGACGCAGAAATGGTTCATCGTCGTCTAAAATAAGTAGTGAGTTATCTTCACCAATTGTTCTTTTTTCAACCTCTTTCACGGGTTGTCTCCTGCCTTTGACCCCATCAATTCTTAATAGATAATACTTTATGCTCGAATGTCTTGTAAATTTAGCTATTTTCAACAAAACATGCAGTAGTTTCGGCCATAACTTCAGGTGAAGTGTCAGCCCTAAAAAACTCCACAAAACCATACTTTGGCAATACTAAATAAGTTATAGTTGAATGATCTACCAGATAGTATTCATCCTCGCTCTCTTGTTTTTTGTAGTAGGTTCGATAAGCCTTGCTAGCAGATCTTATTTGCTCCTCGCTTCCAGTATATGTAACCATTCGTGGATGGATCATTTCGGCAAATTCTTGTAAAACCTCTGGAGTATCACGGGTTGGATCTATGGATATAAAAACTGGTGTTGTTTGAATGCTTCTTTCTTCAAGCATATCAACGGCATCAGCGTTTCTAGAAACATGTAATGGGCAAACGTCAGGACAGAATGTGTAACCGAAGTAGACAAGAGAGGGTTGTGAAAAGATTTCGAAATCCGAAACAGTACTTCCATCAGCGGCGACTAACTCGATAGTTCCTCCAATGCTTGCAGAACCACCAGTAACTTTTGAATTTCGGCATTGAGCAAACTTATCCTCTTTATTAAAAGGCCAGATTGGAGTTGTGGCCAAATATGTTAGACTGATAAGTATGAATAAAGAAGCGACCGATAGGTAAACAATGTTTTTCATATTTGTCATATTCTTGATCTGCCTCAATACCCTGTTATACATGACTATTAAGAATATCCTTTAAAATAAAGAGGGTGCGACAATGATACCCGAAAATGCAGTAACATTATCTAGAGATAATCAGCGTAGCCGATGGATTAAACTACGTACAACGATTTTATTGCGTTGGGTCGCAATACTTGGTCAAAGTGCAGCAGTTCTTGTTGCTGTTCAATTCTATAACTTACGCTTAGAGCTTGATCTAATCATTTTTGCAATTGGAATATCAGTGGCAGGTAATCTTGTGGCTATGTTCGTTTTTCCAAAAAATGAACGGTTATCGGAAAAACAAAATACGGGTATGATATTATTTGATCTACTTCAATTACTGTTGCTGCTTTTTTTTACAGGTGGGCTCAACAATCCATTTGCAGTTTTAGTAATCGCCCCTGTTGCTATTTCAGCGACTTCATTGCCCGTTAGGTATACACTTTCCCTTGGCGTGATAGCAATAGTCGCAGTGACCTTACTGGCTAATTACAACTACCCACTACTGACAGAGCAAGGTTTTATTTTAAGAGTTCCCAATATTTTTATTTTTGGAAACTGGACTGCCATTGTTATTTCAATGATATTTTTAGGATTCTATTCGCGTAAAGTAACCGTTGAAGTTAATGATATGTCTGATGCATTGTTTGCGACTCAGATGGCCCTTTCCAGAGAACAAAAGCTTACCGACTTAGGCGGCGTTGTGGCAGCTGCTGCGCATGAGCTTGGAACACCGCTGGCAACCATTAAGTTGGCGAGTAGTGAGCTGATGGATGAATTAAAGGATGAGAAAGAGCTATTGGAGGATGCGGTTTTGATTAGAGATCAAGCCGATCGTTGTCGTGATATTCTTCAGTCTATGGGTCAGGCCGGTAAAGACGACCAGCATATGCGCAATGCACCAGCTTCTGAAGTAATTCGAGAAGCAGCCGAACCACATTTGGATCGGGGTGTAGAGATAATTTTCGAAATCAAGCTTAAATCAAAAGAAGATATATCCCATCCAGTTATCCAGCGTCGACCTGAGATAATTCACGGTTTGAGAAATATGATCCAGAATGCGATTGATTTTGCTGATAGCAAAGTTTGGATTGTACTTAGTTGGAGTGAGGTAGACATAAAAATCACCATAAGTGATGATGGGCCAGGATTTCCTGTACAAATGATTTCACGTATCGGCGATCCATTCGTAAGTTACCGGAAACCCTCGTCAGTTCGAGGTAAGCAGCCAGAATATGAGGGTATGGGCCTTGGTCTATTTATTGCAAAAACTTTATTAGAACGTACAAATGCAAAGCTTAATTTTTCAAATGGTGCCACAAACCCTAATGTGGGGGCAGAAACGGCGGATCGCATGGGTGCCATCGTAGAAATTTTCTGGTCACGTGCTGACATTGAGAGGAAAACTAATTTTTCTGGAGAAAATGAAAACTTACAGGTATTTTAGTTGATTAAAAATTATGCCGTAATTGGCAAAAACTATATTCAGTCATTTTAATAAGTGGTTTTTGTTAACTTTAGTTTTTTGAAAACACCTTAACCAAATGCTTTTAATTTTTTGAAAGAATTTATTTTGCTAAATCAGAGATTTGAAATTAATAGTGTAAATGAAAATCAAATGGCTGAGTTAGCCGTACTAATTGGTCAGATTTTGAACGGTAATGATACCTTATTGCTAAAGGGAGAAATCGGGGCTGGGAAAAGCTATTTTTCTCGTAAACTCATCCAATCGCAACAAATCCTTCCAGAAGAAGTACCATCGCCAACCTTCACTTTAGTTCAAACATATGAGACCTCGATAGGTGAAATTTGGCATGTTGACTTATACCGTCTTACCGATGCAGATAGCTTGATCGAACTGGGTCTTTCAGACGCTTTTGAGGACAAAATTTGTTTGATTGAATGGCCGGACTTAGCAGTTGATGTGGTTCCAGAAAATGCTCTTAGTGTAGAGATTTTGATTACTGGTGAGCTGGAGAGACAGATCAATTTCAGCTGGACATGCTCTGATTACTGGCATGAGCGCATTGAAAATATCCTGGAAAATTATGTTGCCAAATAAAAAAGTATATGTTGATAAACTAGGATAATTTGATAGCTTGATTACGGCTAGAAACATCCCTACCTTTTTACATTCATGGAAATAAATCAAAAAATATTTGGAATGCCTTGTGGAGCAGATTTTCCAAGAACTTTAGCATATGGAATTTTTAAATTCTTTTCAGATAAACCGCCGGAAGTTTTGGCGCGTGTAAATATAATTGTAAATACTAAACGTATGCGACTTAGGTTGCTAGAAGAGTTTGCATCACTGCATACAATCTTAATTCCCAAGGTACATGTTTTATCTGACCTATCAGAGTTGATTGGTACTTTTAAAGATTCCAAGCCCAGCTCGCATTTGCAATATAGATTTGAGTTAATGGCTCTTGTTCAGAAGTTAATTGAACAAGAACCTAATTTAGCACCAAAATCAGCCCTTTATGATCTCACCGATAATTTAGCAAAGTTAATAGATGAACTCCAGGGTGAGAACGTCAAACCAATAATAATAAAAAATTTAAATGTAGAGGATCATTCCGGTCATTGGCAGCGTATTCTGCATTTTATGGATGTCGTTACAACCTATCTTGAAAAAAGAAATTTGGAGCCAGACTCTGAAGGTTTTCAACGAAAGCAAGTTCTGACATTACTGCGGGCCTGGGAAGAATATCCGCCAGAAAGTCATATTTTTATAGCAGGCTCAACTGGCTCTCGAGGGACGACCTTAGAATTAATAAAAGGAGTTTATAAGCTTCGTAAGGGCGTAATTGTGTTGCCCGGATTTGATTTTCATATGACTGAAGCAGTTTTTGGAAGTATTTCTGATCCGCTTATTGGTGAAGACCATCCGCAGTATCGATTCGTCAAAATGCTTGAAGATTTAAATATCAAGTATTCTGATGTTGATATTTGGCCTGTCGCCTCCTCCCAAAGTATTCCTCGTAACAAATTAATTTCTCTTGCGCTGCGCCCCGCGCCCTTTACGGATAGCTGGATGTTAGAAGGCCCTAGGCTAGAAAATTTGGACTGTGCATGTGAAGGGTTAAGCTTATTTGAAGCTGAGAACCAAAGACAAGAAGCTTTGGCTATTGCAATGGTGTTCAGACAGGCCGTTCATCAAAACAAAAGAGTTGCTTTGGTAACCCCGGATCGAAGGCTTACTCGACAGGTAACGGCAGAGCTTTTGCGATGGGGAATTATACCTGATGATAGCGCAGGCATTTCGTTTAATCTTACCTTGCCAGGCCGGTTTTTAAGGAAAGTAGCGGCCCTTTTAAATACACCGCCAAGTTCGTCTGAATTAATTGCTTTATTAAAAAGCCCAATATGTCACGACGATCAAGTAAACCGTGGAAGACATTTGCTTTTAGTTTCAAAATTAGAAACTTTCCTCCGAAAAAATACCGTAGTTGATCCAAATTCTGAACATTTAAGTAATTTTTTAAAAGAAAATAATTACGAATTTTCTCAAAAATGGGTAAAGTGGCTATCGAGTTTCTTATTGAAAGCTCGGAAAGAAGGAACCCAAAACTTTAGTTATTGGTTCAATGAACACGTATTTAATTCGAATTATCTTGCATTGGGTTGTGATCCTAAAAAAGAAGAGATGTCTAGTTCTTTGTGGCGACATAATGCTGGCGAGATGGCAAAAAAGATAATTACAAAAATCTCTGCGGTTGCTAGTTCAGCGCCGCTAATGTCTTCGTTCGATTATAACAGGACGGTTAATGCAATTTTTTCTGACCATGAGGTTAGAAACTCACATATTTCGCACAATAATATTTTTATTTGGGGAACACTTGAAGCGCGTGGGAATGGAGCAGATTTACTAATTTTAGGTAGTCTAAACGAGGGTATTTGGCCCGCCCAGCCAGACCCTGACCAATGGATGAATAGGAAAATGCGGAAAGACGCAGGGCTACTTTTGCCAGAAAGGAGGATAGGGCTGGCAGCTCACGATTTCCAACAGGCTGTGGGGGCAAAGGAAGTTTGGATAACAAGGTCTAAAAGAAACTCTGAGTCAGAAACTACGCCTTCGCGATGGCTAAGTAGATTAATTAATCTGCTTGAGGGATTAAATTCTAACGGAGGAAAACTTGCTCTTGATAATATGCGCATTCGGGGAGCTCAACATCTCTCACTGATAAGTGAATTAGAAAAAACAAGGCAAATAAAAAAGCCATGCAGGCCTGAGCCAGTACCTCCTGTAAAAGTAAGACCCAAAAAATTATCAGTAACAGAAATCAAAACATTAATCCGTGACCCATACTCTATCTACGTTCGTCATATCTTAAAGATTGAGCCTTTAGAGCGTCTCGATAAGTTTTCGGCTTACGCTTTGCGTGGGATAGTTTACCATTCGATCTTTGAGAAGTTTATGATGAGTTGGCATCGTGATGCCGATTTAGATCAGCATATAGAAAAATTAGAGAAAACAGCGTCTGAGGTCATAAAAGTAAGTACTTCAAACAAAATATTACAAAAATTTTGGATGAAGGGAATAAACGATATTTCATTATCATTTATTAATGATGAGCTTAAGCGCCACGAGGAAGCCACGCCGATAGCCTTTGAGCAAAGTGGTAAATTAATCATTAAAGACATAAATTTCGAAATATTGGGTAAAGTCGATAGAGTCGATTTGAAGAAGAATGGTGCTGCAATTATTTATGATTATAAGTCGGGCACTTTACCCTCATTAAAACAGCAAGTTTCTTTTGATAAACAACTTTATCTACTCGCTTTGATATTGCAAAAAGGTGGCTTTAAAGGAATTACTAACGTTAAAATTGCGACTGCCTGTTTCGTTCCGATTAAGCCAAATGCAAAAGAAGTACAAATACCTACTCATTTAGAAAGTTTAGAGGAATTTGAGCTTAAGTTAGGTAAGTTGCTCTCCGCTTATCTAAATCCCGTCATAGGTTTTAAGGCTCGACGCGCTCTTTTTTTGAAAGAGGATTATTCTCCGTACGATCAAATCTCACGCTATGGTGAATGGGATACTTCTGATAAATTTGAAGTTGAAATTTTATGAAAATAAATTCTGCAACAAGCGCTCAGATCGCAGCATCAGATGCCAGTCTATCGACTTGGCTTACCGCAAATGCTGGATCAGGCAAAACTAAAGTTCTAATAGACAGGGTCGCACGTTTGCTACTTGATGGAGTGCAGCCAGAGCAAATCTTATGTTTAACTTACACCAAATCTGCTGCGGTGGAAATGAAAAATAGATTGTTCGACCGGCTTGGCAAATGGGCGATGTTAGCAGATCGGGATTTAAATTTAAGCCTTTTTGAAACTGGTATTCAACGAAAACTTAGTATTGCTGAGCTTAAAAAGGCTCGCACCTTGTTTGCCCGAGCCATAGAGGCTCCAGGAGGTTTAAAAATTCAAACAATACATGCATTTTGTGCATCTTTGTTGAGAAAATTTCCTTTAGAGGCAGGTATATCCCCACAGTTTGGAGAATTAAACGAGAGAAGTCAGCGCGATCTATATTTAAGGGTCCTTGAAATAATTTCAAAAGATAAGTCAGCAAGAGAGAGTTTTGAGCATTTTTTAACGATAGCCAACGCAAGCAATTGGGAAGATATTATTTCAAAAATCATTTCAAAAAGAGGTGTTTTCTCTAAAAGTAAAAGTAAGTCAGAAATATACGAAGCGTTCGCAGTAAATGGTGAAGTTTCGATAGATGATGATATTAGTTCTCATTTTAAAGACGGTACACTGAATTTTCTTAAAATTATATCTGAGTGCTTGCAGAAATCCACGAGTCAAAATGATCAAAAAATATCCCAGGAACTTAGCAAAATTTCTTCCATTGATTTGACTAGCCTCAAACTTCTTGAAAACATTTTTCTTTACGGCAAAACTGCGAAAGCTCCCTTTACTGCAAAGTTAGGAAAATTTTCAACGAAAGAAATGAGAACTGGTACTTTAGCAGACTTTATAGATGATATTGACGATTTTATGATTTGCATAGAGGCCTTTAGGAATAGAAGACTTTCTTACCAGGCGGCTAACACTTCATTATCTATTCATAAATTTGCTGAGACTTTTTTAAAATTTTACAAAGAACAAAAGCAAGCTAAAGGCCTTCTAGATTTTGATGATTTGATAACTATCGCTGTCAATCTTCTTACTACTTCGGAAGTTGCTGACTGGGTTTTATATAGGTTAGATGGCGGAATAGATCATATTTTAGTTGATGAGGCTCAAGATACTAGTCCCTCTCAATGGAAAGTAATTGAAACACTTGCTAGAGAACTCACAAGTGGCCAAGGTGTAAAAGCGGATAGGTCTAGAACAATCTTTGTCGTGGGTGATCAAAAGCAATCGATCTATTCATTTCAAGGTGCTGATCCAGGGCAATTTGATAGGGTTCGTAATAGTTTCTCTGCAAAGTTAGCGGGTGCTGATAAAGCTTTACAGGTAGCTTCTCTTGACCACTCATTTAGGTCGTCGCGTGCAATTTTAGATCTTGTTGATAAGGTTTATGAAAATGGCCAGGACCAAAGCTTTGGTTCGCGACGAAGACATATTGCATTTAAATCAGAATTGCCGGGCCGCATTGATTTATGGCCAATTATTCCTAAAAAAATTAATCCCAACTTGGAAAAATGGGAAGAAACTCTTGAGCTAATCAGCGAGGCTGATCATTTTGTAAGTTTAGCTCGTTTAATTGCATTAGAAATAAAGAGAATGATAGATGAGGGGATTCAAATCCCAGAGCAAAAAAATATTAATAATAAGCCTACTTTTCGTCCAGTTAAGGCTGGTGATTTTTTAATTCTTGTCCAACGAAGATCAGAAATTTTTCATGAAATCATAAAGGCTTGTAAGGATGTTGATTTGCCTATTGCGGGCGCAGATAGGTTAAGGTTAGCTGGGGAAGTTGCAATAAAAGATATATGTAATTTTCTGGCATTTATTGATAATGCGGACGATGATTTTTCGTTAGCAGCAGTTTTAAAGTCACCACTATTTGGATGGACTGAGAAGCAGTTATTCGATTTAGCACATTCACGTGAAGAAATGACTTTGTGGCAAGCATTAAAAAAAGACCCAAATAAATTTTTGTGTGAGTTAAAAGTTTTTGAGGATCTCAGGTCTGTTTCTGAGTTTGTACGGCCATACGAACTGATTGAAAGAATATTAATTCTCCACAATGGGCGATCCTTATTGATTGGGAGGCTTGGAAAAGAAGCAGAAGAAGGTATAGATACCTTGCTTACCCAAGCAATGGATTATGAAATTTCTGAGATACCAAGTTTAACGGGGTTTCTTTCATGGATTTCTGACGAGAATATCCAAATCAAAAGGCAGTTCGATAGCTCTGCAAATCAAATTAGAGTGATGACCGTTCATGGTGCCAAGGGACTTGAGGCGCCAATAGTTATCTTACCCGAGACTAATGACTTTAAGAATGAGCTATCGGATGAAATACTTTTCACTGAAAATT
>CAXEVV010000058.1:0-8683 GCA_963999845.1 uncultured Rhodobacterales bacterium
TCAGCTGGTGCTTCTGCGGCTGCTTCTTCTGATTTTGCTGCTTTCGCTTCTAATCGTTCCTTGGCTTTAGTCCCTAGCTCTGCTTTTTTCGGGTTGTTTCTTTCAGTTTTGGGTAAAACGCCTGCTGCCTCGAGCATACGCGCTATTCGGTCTGTAGGCTGAGCTCCGTGACCTAACCAATGCTGAATTCTCTCCATATTCATTTTTACTCTGTCTTCACTGTCTTTTGGAAGAAGTGGATTATATGTTCCAAGCTTTTCTATGAAACGTCCATCTCTTGGCATGCGGCTATCTGCAGCAACTATTTTGTAAAATGGTCTCTTTTTACTACCACCTCTAGCTAAACGAATTTTCATTGACATTTATTTTCTCCTTAAGAAATTATTGATTAATTTTGTTGTTTTTTATGGTGAAGAATAACTTCTTCAATAATGAAATTTAGAAACTTTTTTGCAAATTTAGGATCTAAGTCTGCTTCAAGCGCAAGTTGGGAAAGTCGCTTTATTTGTTCCTCTTCGCGAACTGGATCTGATGGTGGAAGTTTATGTTCAGCTTTCAATTTACCCACGGCTTTTGTATGCTGAAACCTCTCTCCTAGCGTGTAAATCAATATTGCGTCGAGCCGATCTATGCTATTCCGATGGTCTTTTAAAATTATTTCAGCTCGTTCTGAATTATTATCCATTTTTAGTATCCTAGGCCCTTAACACAGTACAAATGGCTAAGAGCGAGTAATGTTTCGTCGAATTATTTGTCATAGATTAGTCAATTTTTTATATCTTCAGGGGATGGATGCCGGTACATGTAGCACAGCCCCATATTGTCGTTATGGTATTCTTTCTCAAACGTAGCATTCAGTCTTTTTGCTAGCGTGATTGATCTTTTATTTTCTGGTACAATATTACTGGTAATCGTCGTAAATTCTAATTTCGAATAGGCCCATGACCGCACGGCTTGCGCAGCCTCATAAGCTATACCCTTTCCTTCAAAATTCTCAAAGACAACCCATCCTAATTCTGGTTCTGGCCATCCTTCAGGAAACCAAATACCACAAAGACCGGCGATCTCATTCTCTTTGGTTACAATGGTAAAATAGCCAAAGCCATGTAAGTGCCAGTGACCCACATTCAAGGCGAACCAGCGCCATGCGTCTCCTCGGTTTAACAAAGCACCAAAAAAGATCGAACGCTCTTCGTTTTGTAAAAACGCTATTGTTGGCTCAACATCCACCTTTTTTGGACCACGTAAAATCAAACCTTGAGTTTCAACTATTGGAGAATTTGTAAGTGACATAATACTATCTACTTATTCCAAAAAGGTTTAAGTAAGTCGTAACTCGAGAAACAAATGAAATAAAAGGGATCATTTTCTTTTGCCGAATCCTGAAAGGCCAGGGGGCAGGCCTAGGCCGGGAAGTTTCCCTGGTGATAAACCTCCGCCCAATTGTTTTGCTGCTTTTTCCAGATCTTTTGCATCCATATTTTTGGGGTCAAAATTTTCTAGATTTGTTCCCTTTCCAAACATCCCACGCATAGCTTGTTTTAGCATTCCCCCTCTACCCATTTTTTTCATTACATCTGACATCTGACGATGCATTTTGAGTAGCTTGTTCAGTTCACTAACTTCCAAGCCAGACCCTTTTGCCACTCTCTTTTTTCGACTAGCCTGTAATACTTGTGGGTTAGCTCTTTCTTTTTTGGTCATTGAGTTAATAAGAGCAATTTGTCTCTTAAAGACCCTATCATCCATACCCGCTTCGGAGGCTTGTTTGTTCATCTTTGCGGCGCCAGGCATCATTCCCATAATACTTTCCATGCCTCCCATTTTCATCATTTGCTCAAGCTGTAATTTAAGATCGTTCATGTTGAATTGGCCTTTTTGGAACCGTTTCATCATTTTTTCAGCCTGCTGGGCTTCGATTGTCTCCTGAGCTTTTTCAACCAAGGCGACGATATCGCCCATACCTAGAATGCGGCCTGCGATACGGTCAGGCTCAAAAGTTTCAAGTGCGTCGACTTTTTCACCAACTCCGACAAATCTAATTGGTTTTCCGGTAACAGCTCGCATAGACAGTGCAGCACCACCACGGCCATCGCCGTCCATCCGAGTCAGAATAACGCCCGAAACGCCTATTTTATCGTTGAACTCCGTAGCCACGTTCACAGCGTCTTGTCCAGTCAAGCCGTCGACGACGAGTAGTGTTTCTCTTGGGTTTACTATGTCGCGAATTGTTGCCGCCTGAGTTATCAACTCATGATCAATATGAAGCCTACCGGCAGTATCCAGCAAATAAACGTCATAACCTCCGAGAGCTGCTTGCGTTTTGGCTCTTTTCGCTATGGCTACAGGATCCTCGCCTTTAACGATGGGTAATGTGTCGATACCAATTTGGGAGCCGAGGATTTGCAACTGTTCCATCGCGGCAGGTCTATTTACATCGAGTGACGCCATTAAAATGCGCTTATTATCTTTATCGCGTAGCCGTTTGGCTAACTTTGCCGATGTAGTGGTCTTTCCAGAGCCTTGTAAACCAACCATCAATATTGGGGCAGGCGGGTGATCAATTTTTAGGTTTTCAGCTGCGTCTGTACCTTTTAACATAACAATTAATTCGTCATGAACTATTTTGATTACCTGCTGACCGGGTGTGACTGATTTTGTTACATCTTGACCTGTGGCCTTTAACTCGACTGATTTAATGAAATCGCGAGCAACCGATACGGAAACATCTGCCTCTAGGAGAGCAATTCGCACTTCCCTTAGAGCTGACGTTACATCTTCACTTGATAGTGCCCCTTGCTTGGTAAGGCGACTAAATACGCCAGATAAACGCTCTGAGAGATTTTCAAACATGTGCGAGCCTCTTCAAAATTTAACCGTACCCTAATTCATTCATCGACTATAAACAACAAACGCCCCCGTGGGCGAAACTCGCTGACGGGGGTCGATTCTAAAGATAGAACCGGAAGTGTCACCTTCCTAGAATACGGAGGGAATTAGTCCAGATGAGGCTTAGAGTCAAGGCCTGTTTCTACTAGATAGCAAATGGAATATTGAATTAGTTTTGACTACTTCAAATCTAAGAAAGCGATATTGGTTTCAATCAATTTCTCTATGCCCTCAATATCTGGAATATTAAATTGACCAAAACTAAGCATCCAAACGCTAGCGTGGCGTAGACCATCTGGCTCCAATTTGCACCAATTTACCCTTCCGCGCTTTTCTTGGGTAATGAGACCTGCTTTGCTTAAAATATTTAAATGTTTAGATATTGCTGGTAGCGACATATCGAATGGGTCGGCTACATCAGTGACAGCCATATCATCCTCCAATAACATGATCAGTATTTGCCTGCGCGTAGCATCAGAGAGTGCAGAGAACATCTCATCTAAAGTTGAAGACATGGGATGCTGTCCTTTTCAAGTATATTTAACCAGATGGTTAAATATACAAAAATCTATTGGATTAATAAAGAAGTTGTGGTTGTGAGCAGAAAAATGATAAAAAGTGCATATAAAACAGTACTTTATATTTTTTTAGAAAAGCTCTAAGCGGAGCTTGACAGCCTGGCGCTGAGATAATACTCAATGTTCAAATTGAAAGTTTATTTATGGGGGACAGTGATCCATTAAATGACCTTGGTAAGAAGATTGAGTCTGCAAAGAAGATTCATGAGATTGAACCAAAGTCTGAAGATCACCATTCTGGGCTACAACACGCTTGGAGAATGGTAATAGAGCTGGTGGGTGGTTTAGCTATCGGTTTTGGTCTTGGGTATGGACTAGATGTTTTCTTTGAAACGCTACCGATTTTTATGATTATTTTTACGCTACTTGGTTTCGTGGCTGGAGTTAGGACCATGTTAGCAACGGCTAGAGAAGTTCAGAAAGACCATATTTCAGGTCTAAGCGAGAAGGATAGATAAGTGGCTGGAGAAGCGCAATCTTCGGAAAGTTCAGGTGGCCTAGTTTTCCATCCGATGGATCAATTCATTGTTGAGCCGCTTTTTGGTTCCGGTCCGATTCATTGGTACACAGTAACGAATGTGACTTTGTGGATGGGATTGAGTGTTGTTGCTCTCGTTTTAGTTATGTTGGTGGGAACATCCAAACGTGCTCTGGTCCCTGGGAGAGCTCAATCGATCGGGGAGCTGGCATATGGGTTTGTTCACAAAATGGTTGAAGACGTGGCAGGACGCGATGCAGTGCCATATTTCCCGTACATTATGACTTTGTTTATGTTTATCGTGTTGTCAAATTTTCTGGGGCTTTTACCCATGGCTTTCACTACGACATCGCACATAGCAGTTACTGCTTTGATGGCTATTGGAGTGTTTCTCGCTGTCACTGTTATCGGATTTGTGAAAAATGGCGTTGGGTTCTTTTCCTTGTTTTGGATATCCTCAGCTCCTTTGGCACTACGTCCGGCACTGGCGCTGATCGAAATTATTTCATATTTTGTTAGACCAGTGAGTCACTCAATCAGACTGGCTGGAAACATGATGGCCGGTCACGCCGTCATTAAGGTCTTTGCTGCATTTGCAGGCGTTGCATTGATTTCACCGCTTTCTGTAGTAGCCATTACAGCGATGTATGCTCTTGAAACTTTGGTTTCATTCATTCAAGCATACGTATTTGCAATATTAACTTGTGTGTATTTAAAAGATGCACTTCATCCTCATCATTAATCAGGTTCGTAAATCAAGGAGAATTCGAATGGAAGGCGATATAGTTCAAATGGGCGCATATATAGGTGCGGGCTTAGCTTGTACTGGCATGGGCGGCGCAGCCATAGGTGTTGGTCACGTAGTGGGTAACTACATATCCGGTGCGTTGAGAAATCCTTCGGCAGCAGCTGGACAAACAGCTACAATGTTCATTGGTATTGCATTTGCTGAAGCTCTTGGAATTTTCTCATTCCTCGTGGCATTGCTATTAATGTTTGCTGTATAATAATCCTACTATGAAGGGCATTATTTGGGTTAAGTAGTGTCCTATTCCAAAGTAGCAGAGGGGTTAAGTAATGGCGGCAAGTACAGATAAAGTTGCAAGTACGTGCGTCGATAGCTACGGCAGTGCGATCGGTATGCCTCAGCTTTGCGGCGATTGGATGGCAAACCAAATCTTTTGGTTGATTGTTACTCTAGTAATAATTTTTCTAATTCTTTCAAGAATAGCCCTTCCACGTATTTCAGCAGTACTCGCAGATAGGCAAGGTACAATTACCAATTACATTGCGGCCTCAGAAGAATTAAAGTCTAAAGCTGAAGATGCTGAACGTGCTTACGTACAAGCTCTTAATGATGCTCGAAGTGAAGCCTCTAGGCTACTGGATGCTACGAAAGCAGAAATGAAAAAAGAGCTACAATCTGCTATTAACAAAGCAGACACAGACATAAGCGTTAAAGTTGATGAAAGTGAAAAATCGATAGCTGAAATTAAAAAGAACGCTGTGGCCAGTGTTGAAAAGGTTGCTAAGGATACAGCAAAGGAAATCGTTTCAGCACTTGGCAGTAAAGCGGATGCTAAAACAATAAGTTTGGCAGTTTCCTCGAAAATAAAGGGCTAGACATGCGTATTTTCCTATTAACGATATTTATCTGCCTTAGCAGTCCGCTGTATGCGGCTTCAGGACAATTCTTTTCTTTAAAGAACACTGATTTTGTAGTTTTGTGCTCCTTTTTGTTATTCATTGGAATTCTTTTTTACTTTAAAGTACCAGGTCTCTTGGGTGGAATGCTAGACAAGCGTTCTGATGGTATTCGAAAAGAAATTGATGAGGCGCGGGCACTGCGAGATGAAGCTCAGTCTCTTTTAGCTTCTTACGAAAGAAAACAAAAGGAAGCCATGGAGCAGGCAGAGCGAATTCTGGCCACAGCACGTGCTGATGCAGCTGCAGCGGCTGATCAGGCAAAGACAGATCTTACAGAGTCTGTAGCAAGGCGAATGGCCGCGGCAGAAGAACGTATTTCAACTGCTCAGGCATCCGCTGAGAAAGAAGTGCGTGATGCAGCAATAAAAGTTGCAATAGAAGCGGCAAGCGAAGTTATTTCCAATCAGCTGTCCGCGCCGGACGCGAACAAGCTAATTGATTTAGGAATTTCGGAGATTGAAAAGAAGTTGCATTGAGTAACCGAAGCTAACTTTACCGGACACCTCAATCCTCTCTTTATCTAACAAGTTATTTGATTTTTACTGCCACAATTTTTGGATCATCAAAATCAGCGTTTGCCATAATACAAACCAACTACGTGCTCAGCTTCAGCAAAAAACAACCATCGAGAAATGAAAAGTCCAGATATGTGGCTGATGACCGCAAGCGCAGCCAATAAATGTGAAAAAGATAACGAAAGCAGTAAAATTGGAGTTCCAATCATCAGTATAAGTGATATTATTCTTAATTTTGCAGAATGCTTTCGTCCAACAATGTGCACAAATTCTTTCAATAAGTAATTGGTACCTGTGTGCGGAGGTTCGAATGCGCGAACCTGTCCTATAACACCTAATCCAGTCCCACTTCCTATCGTGGTACCAGATAAGGCCAGTGCCTTGTCACCTTTGACCCAAACAATTAATTGAACAAAGCCTGATATTATAAGCAAAAAAAAGCAAAACTTAACTTGGCCAGCCAAAAGGGCACCGCCAGCTAAAGATAACGATAAGAAATATGCTGGCGTTAGGTTTGTATTCCACCTTGGTATCGATTTTAGTTGTGCATAGATCATTGAAGTAGTGAATACAGTTATAAGAGACATAATTGACCCTACAATACCAAGCACGCGGATATCATAGTCAAAAAATATTCGACCGATTGCATAAACTGCCATTACGGAAAGCGTAAAAACCGCAGATATGGCTTCTCTGCTAAGCCAACTGCTACGCCATTGCTTAAATGCCTTAAGTGATCGCTCTGGCCGTCCTAAGTGAAAAGTTGACGCAAGAAGACCTCCAACTGCTAACCCAAATCCGATGGTAAAAAAGATGAACGAAAAAAACCCCATGACATCGGGCATTTGTAAGCCCAAAAATACCAACAAGCCAAATCCTAGTCCAGAAAGTGACGTAAATATTATTACTGATGGAGACGGGTGCATTAAATCTTATCCAATTGTTTATTTATCCAACCAATGAAAGTGTTAGGTTCCTCTGCGACAGGTTTAAGCAATGGTGCCAGTATATCTAATTCGTCCAAGGTGTCTTTCTGCCTTGGTGGTAAATATTTATTCACTGGTTTTGTTTTTTGTTCAGGCATTAAATCTATCCCACCACGCTCTGATACTAACTGGTTCACATGGCTCTTAGGGTCATTGAAGTCGCCAAAGTGTCTAGCACCGGCTGGGCACGTGCGAACGCATGAGGGAATTTGATCTTCTGGCTCTAAATTTTCATTGTAAATACGATCGACGCAGAGGGTACATTTTTTCATTACCTTTTCTACGGCATCCATCTCACGTGCGCCGTATGGACACGCCCATGCACATAAGCCACAACCTATACAGTCACTTTCGTTAACAAGTACAATGCCGTCTTCAGATCTTTTATAACTGGCTCCAGTCGGGCATACTGTTACACAAGGAGCATCCTCGCAGTGTAAACAAGACTTTGGAAAGTGCACGACTTGAGGGATTCCTTGCTTGGGGGTAACTTCATATGAATGAACTCGATTGAGAAAAGTACCTTCTGGATTTTTGCCATAAGCATCGACATCCGCAAGCGGCGCCCCATAATTTTCAGTGTTCCAACCTTTGCAAGAAATTACGCATGCGTGACATCCAACGCAAGTGTCCAGGTCAATTACTAAGCCTAATTTCTTTTCTGTTGTTTCTGGTAATGAAGTCATACTGATACCTTACGTGCAATATCCAATTGCTTAGTTATGGAAATGCTAACTGTCCTTAGCTTTTTCCCTGTAATACGATATTTGGCCCTTTTCCCACAGGAGACTTGATTTCTGGGAGTGATGGTTTGCTAGATGAAGGTGGTTTGACTTTCTCCAATTTAACTCTGAGATCAAACCAAGCAGCTTGTCCAGTGATAGGGTCGGAATTTGCCCAACGTAAACCATCTCCTTTTGAAGGTAACAGCTCGTGTATAAGATGGTTGAGCAAAAACCCTTTTGTAGCTTCAGGCGCATTCTTATCTAATGCCCATGTCCCTTTACGTTTCCCAATTGCGTTCCATGTCCAGACGGTTTTTTCATTAAGAGCAGCCATTTCAGCTACAGGCACGGTTATTGAACCATGAACGGAGGTTAATTGTACCCAATCTCCATCCTTTAGTGCATGTGAAATCATAAGTTTTGAGGGAATATATAGTGGATTAATACCATGAATTTGACGAAGCCAGGCATTTTGTGTTCCCCAAGAGTGGTACATTGCCATTGGACGTTGTGTTAAAGCATGTAGCGTAAACTCTTCTGTATCAACATGTGTCTCCTCAAAAGGTGGATACCAAATTGGAAGCGGATCCATACTTTTTAGAATTCGGTCACGTAAATGTTCTGGTGGTTGCCTTTCGCCGTGCCCCATTGCCGCCAACTGAAATTTTCTCATTGGCTCAACATAAAGAGAAAAAATATAAGGTTGTGGGGCATCAAATAATCCGGTGCTTACTGCCCAATTTTGATAATCAAGATTCCAAGGTTTGTAATATGCAGCATTTTGCGGCACATGCTTGATCCAAAA
>CAXEVV010000059.1:0-8417 GCA_963999845.1 uncultured Rhodobacterales bacterium
CAGAAATTGAAATTAACCCTCTCTTTGTCTATCAAGCTGAAGTTTCTGCTATCGACGCATTAATCCAAGTTTCGGTCGCAAAGTAATATAACGTCTTGGGAGCCATGTTTATCAAAAAATTAGATTTGTTAAGTTTGAAAAGCGAATGTACAATTTTCGATAAATTTATATCGTATAAACCGGATCAAAATCTGTCTATATGTGACGGATGTTCTTCATACTAGTGTACCGCCTTTTGTTTATGATTGAGAAGTTGGAGCCGCATTAGAAATAAACGCTGTATAATCCAAAAAATCGTATAAATGTACTATACTGGAATGCTTATTTATAAATATAATTCCGTAGACGGGCGGTTCATGACTGTGCACTAGCAAAGGCGTTTGGGTCATTTATAAAGCCACTGGTACGCATGCCCTCATGGCGAAGTTCAATTTTGCTCATATCCGCATCCCACATCCTAAAGAGCCGCTGCTTTAGTGGCGAAGAAAAACGCATCAAAATTTCGCAAATCAGGGGCTGTATCCAATTCAAGCACACGGTTAATAATGAATGGAACCGTTTGCTCGTGCAGACCGCCGTGCGAGCGCAGAGGCTCGTTCAACGCTGCTAGGTCATGACGATCTTCAGACGTACCAATGGTTATATTAGCCCCTGATGTCACTATTATATCGCCGATGCGATCTGCGGGCAGACCAAAGCGTCCACATGCCTCCTCGCGACCACAGACAAATTCGATGCCGTCGATCTTTGCAAGCCGGTCGATGATATCCTGACGATCTGTTTCTGCTGGCAGATACATCGTCGCGAAAGAGCCAAGCGCGCCGTGATGAACGACATAAGGGTCAGTGATTGGCAAGATCACGCGAGCCGCAGCAACGCCCAGCCATTCGTCCATCTGGTCTTGAATGTAAATAACATTGGGTGATCCGTCAGCGTGATGTTTGGGTTTCATGCCATGATCACCAGTGATAACAACTGCAGCACCCATTTCATCCAACTGCCCAAGATAGACATCAAACATTTTGTAGAAGTCATTCGCTTCAGGCTCGCCCGGTGCATATTTATGTTGCACAAAGTCGGTTGTTGTCAGGTACATTATGTCCGGCTTCCATTCTGCCAGCAGTTTTACACCTGCAGCAAATACAAATTCTGAAAGGCCTGCGGAATAGACTTCTGGCACATCCATGCCCAACCATTCACTAGCGTTATCGATGCCGTGTTCTGCTGCATTGGCCACGTCTGAACGCTCGGCCGAAAAACAAATCGCAGTGTCGCTATCAAAAGTCAGACCAGCCCCTAAAAGCGCGCGAAGCTTATCTTTGGCCGTCACAACCGCCACCCGTGCGCCACCTTCCTGAAACTTGTGGAAAATAGTCGGTGCGCGCAAAAATCGCACGTCATTCATCATCACTTCAGTTTTGGTTTCCGGGTCATATAGGTAGTTGCCACAGATACCATGAACCGCTGGCGGATGACCCGTAGCAATCGACATGTTGTTTGGGTTTGTGAACGACGGCACAACAGAATGTGCCAGGCGGACCGTGCCGCTTTCTTTAATCCGTTTCAGATTTGGCATCAAGCCAGCCGCAATCGCCTCATCAAGATAAGCCGGCTCACATCCGTCAAGACAAATTGCAATCGCACAAATCTTTGGGGCTTCGTAAGTGCGATCATTTGCTACGACTGATGCTTGAACCGTCATTTTATAGTTCCTTTCTTTCCTGAATTGTTACAGATTTTTCATTTTGATTTAGAAGCCTGATTACTTGGCCTTATTCACTGCGCTGCGAAGCCGGCCTGAGATAAATTCTGCAGCTAGCACCATGGCGATTATTGATAGGATGATTGCCCCTACCCGCAAATTTTCTAATTGCTGTACATTGCGCTTCAGATACCAGCCCATTCCTCCGCCTCCAAAGAAACCTACAACCGTTGCAGCACGGAACGCGACGTCCCACGTGTAGATTGCGATACCTGTGAAAGCAACGCGCACCTGAGGCATAACAGCATAGATGAAGACCTGAAAAGAATTTGCCCCTGCTGCCCGCATTGCCTCAACCGGGCCAATGTCAACCGCTTCGATTTCATCAGAAAAAAGTTTGCCTGCAAACCCGATGCAAAACATAGTTAGCGCGCTTACTCCGGCCAACATTCCAAAACCGAGAATGGAAACAAATAATATCGTCCATATTGTTTCGTGGATGGAGCGGCTTGAAATCACACAAAGACGACCAAACGGAAAGAAAATCATACGGTGGGGGGTAACATTCCAAGCTGAAAACCAGGCCAACGGGATCGCCAAAATTACACCTAAAATACCACCCAGAAATGACATTTGAAGAGTGTCCAGTATGGACGATAGATAACCTGGGTTGGTAACATATGATATTTCTGGTGGGTAGAAGCGGTCAGCGATTACACCTCCAAGTTTGCCCAACGCTGTCAGCATGACAAGTACATCAATGTTGAGAAAATGGAGAGAGTAACCGAGAAATACTAGTATCGCCAATACAGTGCCAAAACTCCACAATGATTCAGGAAAACTGTAACGACTCCATGTAAGCTTGTGTTTTTGCATAGGCATATTTTTTTGCTCAGTCATTTTGGTTCTCTTAGATCACTGCTTTTCGCAGGTAATGAGAAATGATTTCACCCAATATTATTAATAGAAGAATTGCTAAGATGACCATGCTAACACCGCCATAGTTAAAGCTATTCATTTGGCGGAAAAATAGAAGTCCAAGCCCTCCAGCTCCGACAAGCCCCATTACAGCGGAGCGACGGATATTTATATCCCATTCAAAAATAACTGTCGCTAAAACTACTGGATATATTTGAGGCAAAATTCCATAATATAAAACCTGGAAGTCACTACCACCGGTGGCTCGAATGGCTTCCACAGGTTTTGGGTCTATGTTTTCTATAGCTTCCGCCGTTATTTTTGAGATGAAGCCTACTGATCTCATGGCAATCGCTAAAACGCCTGGTAATGCGCCTAGACCTACCGCACTAACAAAAATAAGTGCCCAGACGATTTCATGGACGCTGCGGCTTATAACCATTAAAAAACGACCTAATGGGTAAAAAATTGTTTTACTAGGGGTTACGTTGGCCGCTCCCAACCATGCCACTGGCAATGAAAAAAAACACCCAAGAACAGTACCCACAGTAGCCATCATGAAAGTCTCTATTGTTGGTACTATTAATTCTGAAAATAGGCTCAAATCAATTGTTAGGTAGCGAGATATTGATGCGAAAACACCATTACGTCCCCCAATGCGCGACCAATCGGTGTCGTCTATAATCGTACCATTTAGACACCAGGCAGAAAATAAAAGAACTCCGCCCCAGATAATGGCCAATTTCAACTGCCGGTGGCGGCGTAGTTCAATTTGATGGGCCAAGCCATTCGAATAGTTCTCTGAGATCGACACGAGCTACAGGACCTCCATTGCGTAGATATCATTCAGATCATTATCGCTAAGAGTGCTTGTGCCTCCATCAAACTTTTTATACCCGTCCTGTAAGCCAATAATCCGGTTACAAAACTCTTTAGCCAATTGAACGTCGTGAATATTACAAAGAGTTGGCACGCCAAGCTCTTTTGCTAAGCTTAAGATCAGGGCCATGACTTCTCTAGAAATTTTAGGATCAAGAGCTGAGGTAGGCTCGTCTAGTAATAAAAGCTTTGGCTGCTGCATCAACGCCCTCGCTATACCAACCCTCTGACGTTGTCCCCCTGAAAGCTCGTCTGCACGTTTATTTATTTGATCCCCAAGTCCGACCCGATCAAGGTAGTCTAGTGCTCGCGTTATGTCTTCTTTATGAAAGTGGCGGAAAAGACTACGAATATTGCTTGTATATCCAAGCCTCCCCGAAAGGACATTGTCCATTACTGACATTCGGTTGATAAGGTTAAACTCTTGAAAAATCATTCCAACATTACGTCGCAATTTACGTAACTGACGAGTATTTAGTGAGCAAACCTCTTGATCTAAAAGCGTAATATTCCCACCTGTTGGTTCAACCAATCTATTTATGCAACGAATGAGAGTAGACTTGCCAGCGCCGCTTGGGCCAATGATGGCTAGAAAATCATCACTTTCGACGTCAAAATCAATTCCTTTTAGTATCTCTGGCCCTTTGGCAGTGTATCTCACTGTAAGGTTTCTCACGGACAAGACTGACATTAATAAATTCTCCGATGTGCCTTGCCGTAAGTACTACAACGACAAGGCAGAGATTATAAAATATTTTTAGTTTTTCTTAGCGTCTTTTGCCGCTTTTAGATCGCGGATGATATCATAATCAGAGTCGTCCATTGCAACAAACTTACTTGCGTTGACGTTCTTGAGATATTGTCTGCCCTCTTCATTATCGGCTAGCGCTAAAAATGCTCCCTGTATCTGATCAATGATTTCAGAACACATGCGTCCGTTTACTACAAACGGGTCCTGTGGGATTACAGGCGATGACCATAACACTACGTAATCATCCATTTCTGCTATACCGCGATCAAGCACATTATCTAGACGGTGTGTGGCAACAAAAGCAGCATCAACTTGACCCTCGATTACCGCAACGCCTGATAAATCGTGTCCACCAGTGTAAACCACTCGAGAAAAGTAATCTTCCAGTTCTGCTCCAATTACTTTAGTAAACGATACGCGGGGCAAAAGATTTCCAGAGGTGCTAGCTGGGTCTGTAAGACCAATAACCGTTCCCTTCAGATCATCTACCGATTTATAGCCGGAATCGGCGCGAGCGACCAAAACAGCCTTATATCCAGGACCTTCTTCCTGGAACTGGCCTTTGTGCTTTGCGTAAGTCGCTATCACGCGAAGTTCGGGATCTTTTTCTTGCGCAATCACATAAGAATATGGCCCATGCATTCCTAAGTCTACAAAACCACCTAACATCGCCTCTACTACTGATGCATAGGAAGTAGGTAGAAAAAATTCAACATTCTTACCTGTTGCTTCTTTTATTAAATTCACGAGAGGCTGGTAAAGAGCTAGCTCTTGGGTTGTTTCCTCTGTTGGGATCATTGAAAAGCGTATAACCTCTGGGTTCTTACACTCTTGGGCTTGCAAAAATCCTGTAAACGCGATTGATGCCGCCAACGCTCCGGCGGCCATCCTACTTGTTTTATTCCAGATATTCATATTTTCCTCCATAATTAAAAGTTAATACACGTAACAAATTCTCAGCCGTTTTGTTATTGAGTTTATCTCTAGAGACTACCCATTTGCTTGGCTGCCTCCCAAAAGCTCTCTTTTGAGCCAATGAAATTCTTACCGCGCTCTCCAATAAACGCATCATCAATAATTTTTTTGCAATCAGTGTTTGACACTCCTTGGTCACTAAAGCTGTGACCCACTTCTACAGATGCTAAAAATTGTTTTAAATTTTCAGCTCCTGTTTCAAGGTCGTTACCAAAAATCTGTTTTAGCGCAGTTTCACGAAACCCGCCTAGTCCAATCAATGATCGTAAAATTATAGGCAATGTAAACGAGCAAGCAATTCCATGCTGAACTCCCCAACCTAAAGTAATTGGATAAGAAATATTATGAGCAATCGCAGTTTTAGTGTTTGAAAATGCGAGACCAGCATTTAGTGAAGCTTCCGCAATTTTATGCCGGAGTTCAAGATTATCCAAATTTTTTAAAAGCTTTGGCAGATTAGCTATTATACTTTTTGCTGCAGCAACAGCATGGCGTGCTGAAACGGGATTTGCATTTACATTCCAGATACTTTCAACTGCGTGAGAAAGAGCATCAAGTCCAGTTGCAAGGGTCAAGTCATGAGGCTTTCCCAACATAAGAACGGGGTCAACAACAGCAATTTCAGGATACAGGTTATCGTGTGCTAGGGAAAATTTTCGTCCATGTTCTTCATCCCAAATAGTCGCGAAAGATGTTACTTCACTTCCGGTACCGGCTGTTGTTGGTATAGCTACTATTGGAATGGCTGATAACGTTAATTTGGCTTCACCGTCTGTCAGATAACGCTCTACTTTTTCAAAATTTCCAGCTGCTGCAGAAAAAACTTTGGCAGAATCAATTACTGACCCCCCACCAAGTGCTATTATTACTTCTGGAAGTTCCTTTAAATCATAGAAACGTTGCGATTGACTAGAAAGCAATTTACGATCAGGGTTTGGAGCAACGTCCCGAACCATAATAATAGGTTCGCCGACCTCCTTAATTATATCACTGATTAAAGTCTCAAAAAAAGTATCAGGATACGTCACCAGAGCGTACTTTCGACCATTAATTATCGACCCAAGACAGGCTATCTGATCGTTTCCAAAGAGGATTTTAACTGGGTTTTTATAGGACCACATTTTATTCTATTCTTCAAAGTTTAAAAAAAGATGACTGATAAATTAGTATATATCAAATTGATTATTTATATCTTTCCTATAGACTGAGCCTATGCTTTATACTTCCCTCCGTTCATTTCATGCTGTAGCGCTTCATGGTGGGTTTTCTGCCGCTGCACGGGCTATGAATATCAGTCAGCCAACGCTAACGACGCAAGTTAAAGCTCTGGAAACACGCTACGATGTGGAACTGTTCAGCCGCATCGGACGAGATGTTCACTTAACGCCAGCGGGTCGGGAACTGTTTCGGACGACAATGCGCCTGACGCAAAATGAAGCAGAAGCTGAAGATTTATTAGGATCTTTCAAAGGACTTCAAACTGGCGTGCTGCGAATCGCAGCCGTCGGGCCATTTCACGCGACTGATATAATTGTCGCATTTAAGGCTTCTTACCCCAAAATCGATATTATCGTTGAATTTGGAAATTCGTCGCGTAGTTTTGATCGGCTGTTATCTTACGAAGCGGACGTTGGCCTGATTGCAGAAGTACATCCAGATAAACGCGTACTTACACTGCCCTATAGTACTCACGAAGTTGTAGTTTTTGCGAATGCGCAGCATCCTTTTTTTGAAAGAGATAGTATTTCGATTAAAGATTTGCAGAAACAAAGAGTAGTTCAGCGCGAGATTGGTTCCACAACTAGAACCGCAATGGAGAAGGCTTTGAAAGATAATGATGTTGAGATTGATCTTGTGTTGGAGATCGGAAGCCGCGAAGGCATTTGGAAAGCAGTTGAGCAAGGATTAGGCATTGGATTCGTTGCTGATTTTGAGTTTGTACCTCATCCAAACTTGCGAGCTATTCCTATCAAGGATGCACTAATTAGTACGCAGTACTTTTTAGCTTTCTTGAGAGAGCGTGAAAACTCACGTCTCATTCGAGCATTTTGTGAGGTAGCTCAAAGGGAAGTAGTTAGGTGAGATACTCGTTACTTTTGTAGCGCTGAGAGAGAGAACTATGACTTGTTAATTTACCAATAGCCGTGTGATAAGAGCAGTCATTGGTCCTGGTTCAATGGATTGCGACGGTCATCAGCCTGATGAAGGGATCGATATAAATCAACTTCGCAAGTGCAATGATTTTTTTAGAAAATTACAACACGGTTTGCAGAGTGTCTTGAGGTTACAGTAAAATTCGATAACTTTAAGTGGAATTTAAACTATAGCTAAGCAAAGAATTATGGCAAATAAAATTACAGGGTGTGTTTTTGATTTGGATGGAACACTGGCAGATACCGCACCAGATATAGCTTTAGCTTTAAACAAATCGCTTGATGATATCGGACTAAGACGGGTTCCTTTAGAATCTGTAAAAGGAATGATCGGTAATGGCATTCCTGTATTGGTTTGTAGGGCCCTTCTTCATGTTGGTGCGTCGGAAGATCTTGCAGATGATGTGATAACTTCAATGCTTTCCTATTCCCGTAAGTATTACTGTGAAAAGTCATCACTTATGCATGGAGTTAAACATTGTCTAGAGGGTTTGAAAAAACGTGCGATTCCAATGTCTATCTGTACTAATAAGGACGAAAAAGTAGCGCGTATGGTGGTCTCAGCACTTGGCCTAGATAGCTATTTTAATGCTATTGTGGGGAGCCGTCCTGATCTTGTTAAAAAACCTGATCCATCGATGTTACAAATTGCTGCTGGGGTCATAAATAGCCCTATGGAAACGACTATGATGATTGGTGACTCCGAAGTTGACGCTGCAACAGGTATCGCCGCTAATTCTGTCTCGGTTATTGTTCGCGGTGGCTATTGTCATAAGCCATACGAAGATCTTAATGTTACTCATCTTCTCGATAGTATGGAGGAGTTACTTGAAATATTGGATCAGCATTACTTAAGTTGAGAAAAAAAAGTGTTACTGGATTTTTGATAGTAGTTGATGTAGCAGTAGCTTTCTAGAAAATTGTTATTTTACGTAAATTAAGTGATCGGCCTATGACTACAAGCAATGTAATATTAGACTCTGGAAAGCCTGCTTTGCTTCTGTCTGCATGTCCAAAATATCAACCGTCACCCCTAAAA
>CAXEVV010000060.1:0-8308 GCA_963999845.1 uncultured Rhodobacterales bacterium
TTACTCCAAATTTCAGGTTTGGCTTCTGCATGAGGATCGACTGCTTCAATTTCAAAAAGTGTAGGTGTTTTAGCAGCCAATTTTTCGATATTCTGGATCGCCGATTTTGCACTAACCAAGTCAAAATCTACCTGACCCTTCAACATAAGACCTAAAACGCGCATGTTATCCGAAATCTCGCTCATCGCTTTCGTCCGCGCCTTCACAGCTTCACTTTCAACACTTGCAACACAGTATATTGCCGTGCCACAAATAAAGAAGCAAATTGTAATCAAGAACTTTATTCGCACAAAGTACCTCATAATGAACGTGGGTTTGTAGCTAATCTACAAGCCAGCTAGTCGCCGCTAGCTATAATTGTAGGCGTAGTTTCCTTTGTGGCAACAATTTATAGTATTAGAAAAAAGGATAATGAAAAGTGGACGATCAATGCATTCAAAAACAAATAAAAAAGTTGTGTCAAAGCTATTCAAAGCAAACCAACAAAGAATTCAAAAACTATTATGATCCAGATTTTTTAAAATGGCTTGAAAAAACTAATCCAACTGAATTAACCAAAAATCAAAGAGTATATACATATATTGAAACAAGTAAATTTGCCCAGGCTATCATGGATGCCTATATGAGCTCGATGAACGATGTTTCAAAAAAACTTAATGATCAAGTATCAAAGAACTCTTACACAAAAGAAGAAGTCATTGAAATTGTTTTTGAAGCGTTCGATGCAGCAAAATTGACCGGTGAAAGCCAAATCAAAAATATCAAGTAGATCTTTTGACCTGCTTGATTAGAGCATCCAAAACTGAACATTGCATATAGCAGATAATTACTCTGTGGACGAAAAAAGCAACACAAATTAGTCAGGGAAAAAAATCTCTTGAAAAAACCGAGGCGTTTTGCTTGACTATCTAAGCCAGGTTTTCCCCAGCTTCAGATATTTAAAACAGTAATAAAAAATAGGAATGCTGTGATGAAAAGACTTGCGACAACTTTTACTGGGCTTGAATTTGTAAATCCATTCATTTTGGCCTCAGCGCCTCCGACAGAAAGCAAACGCAAGATTTTGAATGCCTTTGAGGCTGGCTGGGGCGGTGTCGTGACCAAGACCATTGGCTTGCATCCGGTGGAAAACGTGGCTGGCCCAAAAACAATTTATCAGCGTACAAGTGAGATAAAACCGTATGTTTCTAGGTATAAGAGAGCAGATAGCGTGTCTCACTCCTCATGGAACTGGGAGCTTATTTCCGATCAGCCACTTGATTTGTGGCTGCCAGACTTAGAAGAAATTAAAACGACATATCCTGACCGTATGGTCATAGCTTCTATCATGGCTGGTGCAGGTAGTGACGAGGAAATGCAAAATTGGCAAAAACTTGCAACTTCTTGTGTCGATGTTGGTTGTGACGCTATTGAGTTAAATATGTCTTGCCCACACATGGACCGCAAAGACATGGGCGCCAATATTGCAAATGATGAGGAAATTATTAAATCTGTTTTAAAAGCTGTAACCAGTGCAGTCAGCGTACCAATCTGGGTAAAACTAACACCAGCGACCTCAAAGCTCGTTGACGCTGCTGGTGTCGCATATAAGGCAGGTGCGTCATCAATCTCCCTTTGTAACACCTTTCCATCTCTCCCACTGATGGATCCAGAGACGATGAAATTTGAAGTCGAAGTTGATGGTCTGGTAACCTCCGGAGGGCTGGGTGGCTTAGCTATACTCCACCAGGCCTTGCAGCGTGTTTCAGATATCTCCAAAGCTTTTCCAGATAATTCTATTTCTGGTATTGGCGGGATAAGAGGCTTCCGAGAGGCATTTAATTTCATAGTGCATGGTGCCGGAAACTTACAAGTTTGCACTGCAGCTATGGAAGAAAAGGGCAGCGGTGGTATTGGAATCAAGCTTATTCAAGAGCTTAAGAATGATCTTAGCGAATATTTAGAGCATAAAGGCTATTCTTCTATTGAAGGTTTTAGAGGTCTTGCGCGAGATAGAATTGTTGAACATGCTCAAGTAAGAAGAAAAAGTGGTGCGTATAATGGTGGATATGCAAAAGCCTCTTAGAAGATCTAATTTTTCTAAATTTGTAAACTTTTCTTCAATCAAAGATGGCTGGACGCTAATAAAACTTATTCTTTGAAATTACACAGATTCGGGTGGGCTCAAGTACTTAATTGGAATTAACTTTGCAAACATAAATACAAATAATTTATTATTTAATTAATACATTCTCAGGATGTTTAAAAACATAAAGCCGATTAACCAATAAATTAAAACCGGAGATCAAAATGGCAAAAAAACTCAGCATAATTCGTTTCAAGCCAAAGCCTGAATATTATGACACTTTTTTGAATGATGTTGTTGAAAATGGAAAAGATCGTGATCCAGAATATCCACACTTTTGTGTAAAAGCTGGGGATGAAGTTATTGCCGTTGTTATAAGAGATGCAGATAGTTTTGAACAAAATGCTCAAGATGGTGTAGCTAATTGGTTAGATGAAAGAAGATCAATGCTCCAAGAATATGATCCGGCTAACCGCCATACTATTCCTTTATCTGGTGATCTTGTTGAATAGCCTGTTATTATGTGTTGAGACCAAAATAACTCACCATTCTTTAGATGAGTACGCTGCAGATAGTAGCAAGAGCCATAACCATATATGCAATTAAGTTACAGACTTAACTTAGTTCCTACCCAGGTTATTTCTAACAGCACATGTTAGGGTTTGATCTAGCTCGTGATGTCGTAGGCCCGCTCACCGTGCGCACTCAAGTCAAGCCCAGTGGTTTCATCCTCTTCATTAACTCTAAATGAAGTGAGAGCCCCAACCATCTTGATCAAAATAGTAGTAACAACAATTGTAAAAAACCCTACAATGAGCAATCCACCTATTTGAGCCGTCCAAGAACCAACGTTAAAAACTGCTATCATAAGTATCCCAAAGATTCCGCCGATACCATGCACTGCGAATACATCAAGTGTGTCGTCAATAGACAGAATGTTGCGCACGAAGTTAACGCTTTCTTGGCACAGCACACCAGCAATTGCGCCGATGACAAGCGCTTCGATTGGCCCAACAAATCCTGAGGCAGGCGTAATTGATGCAAGCCCCGCAATTGTACCAGTTACAAGCCCGACCAAAGATGCTTTACCGTATTTAATTCGCTCCCAAGCGGCCCAGGTCAATGAAGCCGTCGCCGCAGAAATGTGTGTGACAGTTAGTGCCATGGCTGCGCCCCCATCTGCTGCAAGCTGCGAGCCCCCGTTAAAACCAAACCACCCCACCCAGAGCATTGCTGCCCCTATCATCACATAGCCTGGATTATGAGGAGGTTTTGTCTTATTTTTGCGCGAACCAAGAAAAAATGCCAGAACTAGAGCGGCAAGACCTGCTGTTTCATGTACGACGATACCACCAGCAAAGTCTTTAACACCAATCGCACCTAAAATACCCCCATCACTCAGCATACCTCCACCCCAAATCCAATGGACGACTGGAGCATAGCAAAGTAACATCCACAGACCTGAGAAAGCCATAACAAAAGCAAAGCCCACGCGCTCTACATATGCTCCTACGATCAGTGCCGGTGTTATGATTGCAAAGGTCATTTGAAAGGCAAAGAATAAAACTTCTGGCAAAGTTCCACTAAGGCTATCACTTGTCACATTTAATAGGAAAATCTTATCCAAGCCACCCCAATAGCCGCTGTCACCACCGCCAAAAGCAATCGAGTACCCGAGCGCTAACCATAATACACTCATAAGACAGGCAATTGCATAGCAATGCATGAATACGCTTAGGACGTTCCGTGCGCGCACAAGACCACCATAGAATAGGGCTAGGCCCGGCAGTGTCATAAACAGCACAAGTGCCGTTGCAACGATAATCCAGGCAGTATCTGCTCCATTCATAAACTTGATCCTCTTTGTGAGTAGTTCACATCTGAAATCTCAGAAATGATCAAAAAAAAAGCATTAGATGTTACAAAGGGCATGAATATAAATTATAACTTTCAAAGTGCATAAAATTTGTGCACAAAGTCAGGTTATGAGTGAAATTTATGCGAAGTAAAATTTGTAAAATACTGTGAGCAACCAGCGTGAATCTGTTAAAAAAATTTCCTAAAGTGATAGACTTGTTTCTATAAATTTAGAATTCATAAACCAGATAATTAATTTTCTTTGATAAGGTTTTTCCAATCAGTTTCAGAAATTATTTCTGTTGTCCCTTTTTCAACTGATTTAATTGCTCCCATTAACTGAGCAATTGTGCCTTTTTTTTCCCACTTTCCCTTTATTGACCCATCGCTGCCTAAATTATAGGAAACAGTTTTTATATGAGTAGCAGAATCTTCATCTTCATAAAAATTGAATACATTATTGCTGCCGATAGGCCTGAAAAATACAGACATAATTAATTTACAGCTGACCCAGATGAATTAAGCTCAGCCATAATATTAGCTTTCAGTAATAAAGCTTTTACCATTTTCTCAGTTTTGGTAAGTTTAGTCCAATCCACACTTAACGACTGACAATACTCGCAGGTGCATTGTTGCTGGTTTTTGGTATTAAGATTTTCAAAACCACGATCGTGTATCATTCGGTATCTTTCGTATATGAGCTTGTATTTCGCAGGAAAGTCCTGCCCTGGAATATTTTGTTTACGCACCCCCTCGATGATTGGATCACACTAGTGTAAAATACTCTTTAATTGGCTATGCAAGACCTTAAAGGAAGGCTTTAAAATGGATTGGGATGCACGTTACTCAATTGACGATTATTTATTTGGAAAAGATCCAGCACAGGCACTGTTAAGAAACGAGAAGCACTTGGTGGTGGAAGGTAATACACTTTTAATAGCCGATGGCGAGGGTAGAAACTCGGTTTATTTGGCTAAGAAAGGTTTCAAGGTCACTGCAACAGACAATTCAACAGTCGCACATCAAAAAGCAAAAGCCTTAGCAAATAGCCAAAATGTAAAAGTGAATTATAAACTCGAAGACTTTTTTGATATTAATTGGAGCGAGACACAATATGACAATGTTGTCGGAATATGCTTCCAGTTTATACCACCCAGCTTGATAGACGATGTGCTGATGGGCTTACGTTCAGCCACAAAAAAAGGAGGTACATTATTCATACACGGCTACACACCGGACCAGCTCAGTTACGGAACCGGTGGCCCTAAAGATGTATCACTCATGTATACAAAAGATACCTTCACAAGATTATTTCACCACTCAGAAATATTTAAGTTAGAAGTATATGAAGCGACAATACACGAGGGCGTAGGTCACAGTGGAAAGTCAGCTATGATAGATTTTATAGCTAAGTTTTAGTGCTAATAAAAAAATAGATAATATTATTAAGATTAACCTCAGAAATCTCAGTCCTATCATGTGAATTTTAGAAGTCGTTCTGTATCAATCTTAATATAAATTAAACATCACCAGTGTATTCACCTCTTGCAGGATAATCCTTTTCAATCGCAAAATCGATTGCACCAAGCAATTCAGAGAAATGAGGCCGAACAAAGGGCATAGTTTGAACGGAACCATAATAAAGATTCTGTTCTGGAGTGATCATAAACAAACCAGGTTCTGGAAATAGCTGCGGCTCTTCAATACCAATCGAAGTTTTGCCACGCGACGTAGAAATATAAAGACCCCATTTTCGAGCATGCTCCAAACTTAAATTATAACCAATTCGCAAGGTCTTTGCTTGAACGCGCTTTGCCATTTCACTCGCTCGCTCCTTGTCGTCTGAACTTATTGCTATTGTAGTAACACCTCTTTTATTAAAATCAGGCGTCAAGCGCTCGAGCTCGCTAAGGTACGTGGCGCAAATAGGACAATGCAATCCACGATAAAAACAAACTACAGTTCCCCGTTCAGAAGTCTCATTCGATAACTCAAAGGTTTCGCCATTTACCGTCGGTAAAATTAAATCTGGTGTTTTCTGTCTGGGAGTAAGCATCTTAGCCTTCTTTTTGATTTAATAAAATTTCTAATAAGCAAAATATTCAAGGTTATAAAGATTTTTTGTTCAGAATTTGGATAATTATGCTAAGAATACATTCTTTTCTTTCGTTCACGAGTTTCCTTTGTGCCCTTTTCAGAGCCGTCATGAAAAGATCCAAACCACTTATCCCAAGGCATTTCAACAGTTCCATAGTTACACTCAAAATATCTATGATGCAGTTGATGGAAAAAATCTCCCATATTTGCTCGTTCTTTGTCCGCCACGTATAGCTTTTCGAACCCTGAGTGGGAAAATATTGGGTGAATTGACTGCATATAACCATGGAACATGATGTGCATGGGATGACTGGGTATGATGAAGTGAATTAGAAAATTGGTATAGAATAGCAAATGCTCAATGGGGTGCATTGAAATACCCGACCAGGGACCAACATTTATGTTTCGATGATGTAGTGCATGAGCGATACGATAAAGTGGCGGCCAGTGAAGTGCTCGATGAACCCAGTAAAAGTGAAAGCTTGCCCATAAAATGAGAAAGGGAAACATTAAAAAGAACCAAATAATATTATCTGGAAACAGAATTGCAGGTGCGAAGCCATTCGCCATAGCCCAAAAGACTAGGCATTGAAAAATTGACCACTGTGTGACACCACTCGCCAAAGTCCAAAACATATTATCGTGAACTTGATTACGAAAACTAAAAGTTCCGTTGTTAATTGCGGGTTGTCTTGCATCAAATTTGAACTCGTTGCCTTGTCCCTTAATTTTATAAAGCCAATAATGCAGCAGCCCAGCGCAAAGCGTATGAGGAACAAGATTAGCTAGCCACACTCTTATTATCCACTCTGCGTTTAAGTTTTGCATGACGTCTAACGAGGGTAAAATTAGGAAATAAGCAGCAAAAGCCAATGCTAATGCAAGAGTTGTGGTGGATGCGGCCAGCCAGTAGTTAGAATACCACTTCAAGACTGGCAAAAAGCTCGGTGGCCAGTTAAATAATGGATTTAACGGAACTGCGCTAACTGGACGGTGGTTCCAACGGTTCGCTTCTTGATCGTTTTGAAATTTTTTTTCCATCATTTTGAAAAGCTCTCACATAGACTCATCTTTACAAATATTAGTGCCCTGTATTTGTATCATTCTTGACTAGTCTTGCTAGTATTTTTTGTTTGCACCCGAATTGTCTTTATCTAAAGATATTGATCGATAGCCTAGCTGCCATTTGAAGTGCCTGATTTCAGTTTTGGCCGCCAGAACGAGAACCACATTATCAACCGTGATGGTTATAGTGAATTAAGTATGAGTTTGTGGTAATGATAAGAAATATCGGGAGAAAATTATAATGAAAATCTTAAAAAAGTTATTATTGATAATATTAATATTACCATTGTCTATCGTTTCACTACATGCAGAACAGTCAGATGACGGCATTCAACGCTTGGCATTACAGGTCAGCGATAATGACCCTAAGACTCTCAACAAAGTTTTAAATGTTGCAGCGAATTTTGCTCGAGGACAAACCAATAAGGGAAATATGTATGAAATCGAAATAGTAGCGTTTAATGCTGGACTTCATATGTTACGGGAAGACACTTCTCCAGTTTTAGACAGAGTGCAAAGCTTTGCGGATAGCATACCTGATTTAACCTTTAGTGCTTGTCAAAATACTATTAACGGAATGACAAAAAAAGAAGGTAAAGCGCCTCCACTTATCTCTGCGGCAAAGGTAGTGCCCGGTGGAGTTGGACGATTATTGAAATTGGATGATAGTGGGTACTTTGTTATTCGTCCTTAGCGAGAAATTATTTGACTAATTTCAAATTAGAAAGCCTCTCAACTTAGAGAGGCTTTAGCTTCATTTAAAAGGCTAATGTAACTACAAGCTGATAGTTATCTAACGCGTGCACCCTTTTACGGTAATGTAGTTTTCAGAAACCATTCCATTACTATTACCAATCCAACACATTTTTACTTGTCGGCCGTATCTTATACTTTTTACATTAAATGTTTCTATCGCGTTTCCTGTATTCAGATTAATAACCGTAATATCTTGCCCAACAGTAATCGAATTTGTGCTTAATTGAATGTTCTTGAATGTTTCACACTCACCGGAGCCACAATACTTAAAATGGTCTACAGTAGTCCAATTTGCATCTGGAACCTGAGATGGTTGAGCATAGATAATAAACGGAAAGACAAGGAAATAAAACGTTGCAAGCAAAAGATAAATTTTTCTAATTCTGAGCATTTCAATATTCCTATTAATCGAAGCTATTTTTATAGTAGTGGGCATTACACTTAAATTACAAAGACTATTTTGCACAT
>CAXEVV010000061.1:0-8098 GCA_963999845.1 uncultured Rhodobacterales bacterium
GTGACCAGGAGAAAATGTCCCAAGGGCTTGCTAGGCTTGCAGCCGAGGATCCATCCTTTCGTGTGGAGACAGATATTGAGTCTGGTCAAACTATTATGAAAGGTATGGGTGAGCTCCATTTAGATATTTTGGTCGATAGGCTAAAACGAGAGTTTAAAGTGGAGGCAAATATAGGTGCACCCCAGGTCGCTTATCGAGAAACGATCTCTCATGAGGTGGAACACACTTATACCCATAAAAAACAATCAGGTGGGTCTGGGCAGTTTGCTGAAGTGAAAATGATAATTACTCCCACTGAGCCAGGCGAGGGGTATTCGTTTGAGAGTCGTATCGTCGGGGGTGCTGTTCCGAAGGAATATATTCCAGGTGTCGAAAAAGGTATCAACTCAGTTATGGATAGTGGCCCCTTAGCGGGATTTCCAGTCATAGACTTTAAAGTGTCTCTCATTGACGGAAAGTATCATGACGTAGATTCTTCTGTTTTAGCATTTGAAATTGCGGCAAGAATGGGGATGCGTGAGGGTATGAAAAAGGCGGGAGCTAAGTTGCTGGAGCCAGTCATGAAGGTGGAGGTAATTACTCCTGAGGAATATACGGGCGGGATAATTGGTGATCTTACTTCGCGCAGAGGTCAGGTAACCGGCCAAGAGCCTCGCGGGAACGCAGTTGCAATTAATTGTTTTGTGCCATTGGCAAATATGTTCGGATATATCAATAATTTGCGCTCGATGTCGTCAGGTCGGGCAAACTTCTCTATGCAGTTTGATCATTATGATCCAGTGCCGCAGACTATATCTGACGAAATTCAAGCGAAATTCGCGTAACTTAAGGCTAATGGGGTTATCCCGGCTGTAAAAAAACTATAAGGAGGCCACGATGGCAAAGGAAAAGTTTGATCGTAGTAAACCGCACTGCAACATCGGAACGATTGGTCACGTGGACCATGGTAAGACGACTTTGACAGCAGCGATTACAAAATACTTTGGTGATTTTCAGGCATATGACCAAATTGATGGTGCGCCGGAAGAAAAAGCGCGTGGGATAACAATCTCCACCGCTCACGTAGAATATGAAACTGACAATCGTCACTACGCTCACGTAGACTGTCCAGGTCATGCTGACTACGTCAAGAACATGATTACTGGTGCGGCCCAAATGGATGGAGCCATCTTGGTTGTTAATGCTGCAGATGGTCCAATGCCACAGACACGTGAGCATATTTTGTTAGGTCGCCAAGTAGGTATTCCTGCAATGGTTGTTTTTATGAACAAAGTAGATCAAGTGGACGACGACGAGTTGCTTGAATTGGTTGAAATGGAAATTCGTGAATTGCTAAGCACTTATGACTTTCCAGGGGATGACATTCCAATTGTTTCAGGGTCTGCTTTAGCTGCAATGGAAGGTCGTGACGCAAACATTGGGGAAGAAAAAATCAAAGAGCTTATGGCTGCTGTTGATGAATATATTCCACAACCACCGCGCGCCATTGATGAGCCATTCTTGATGCCCATCGAAGATGTATTCTCAATATCTGGTCGTGGAACAGTTGTTACTGGTCGTGTTGAGCGTGGTGTGATTAATGTTGGCGATGAAATAGAAATTGTTGGTATTCGTGATACATCAAAAACAACTTGTACTGGCGTTGAAATGTTCCGCAAACTGCTCGATCGTGGTGAAGCCGGTGACAACATCGGTGCACTGCTTCGTGGCGTAGACCGTGAAGGCGTTGAGCGTGGTCAGGTTTTGTGTAAACCAGGTTCAGTTACACCTCACACAAAATTTGAAGCAGAGGCATATATTTTGACCAAAGACGAAGGTGGAAGACATACGCCATTCTTTGCAAATTATCGTCCTCAATTTTACTTTCGAACTACTGACGTGACTGGAACTGTGGTGCTGCCAAGCGGAACTGAAATGGTTATGCCAGGTGACAACTTGAAGTTCACAGTTGAACTGATAGCTCCTATCGCAATGGAAGAAAAACTAAGGTTTGCTATCCGAGAAGGTGGACGCACCGTCGGATCAGGCGTCGTCGCCAAAATTATCGAATAGTAATTACAACAAATGTGTAAAGCTCACACTAGTGAGCTTTACTTAAAAATGGGGAAACCCAATAAGGTTCGAAGAAGTAGTAGGATGCTCTTATTCCTTCCTCTCAACTTTAACATCGGTTAAAAAGGCAAGGTAAAATGCAAAGCCAAAACATCCGTATCAGGTTAAAAGCCTTTGACTATCGTGTTCTTGATGCTAGCACACAAGAGATAGTAAGCACTGCGAAGCGGACAGGCGCATCTGTTCGAGGTCCTATTCCACTGCCGAATAAGATTGAAAAATTCACCGTTCTTCGTAGTCCACACGTTAACAAAAAGTCGCGTGATCAATTCGAAATACGCACACACAAAAGGCTTTTAGATATAGTTGACCCAACACCACAGACTGTAGACGCTCTTATGAAGTTAGATCTTGCGGCTGGTGTTGATGTTCAAATCTCAGTTTAGGGGGGCAAAATGCGCTCTGGTATTATAGCAAAAAAAGTTGGAATGACTCGTTTATTCATGGGGGACGGTAAGCAAATACCGGTTACAGTTCTTCAAATGGATAATTTGCAAGTAGTTGCTCAACGAACCAACGAACAACACGGATATAGTGCGGTTCAACTTGGTGCTGGAACTATTAAGGCTAAAAATGTTCTCAAGCCTCTACGTGGACAATTTGTGGTGGCAAAAGTTGAACCTAAACGGAAACTTGCTGAGTTTCGTGTTGCACCAGAAAATCTAATTGAGGTCGGGGCTGAGATAACTGCTGATCATTATGTCGAAGGACAGTTCGTCGATGTGGCGGGAACTTCTATTGGTAAAGGTTTTGCAGGAGCGATGAAGCGACATAATTTTGGTGGATTGAGGGCATCACACGGCGTTTCAATAAGTCATAGGTCGCACGGCTCAACTGGTCAGTGTCAAGGGCCAGGAAAAGTGTTTAAAGGTAAGAAGATGGCAGGACATATGGGTGCCGTTAGAGTAACCACTCAAAATCTCCAAGTAGTGAGGACCGATGCAGAGCGTGGTTTGATCATGATAAAGGGTGCAGTGCCTGGATCTAAGGGGGGGTGGGTCACTATAAAAGACTCGGTTAAGAAACCCCTTGCCGATAATGTTCCCTTTCCAGCGGCGCTTCGTTCTGATGGGTCAAAAATCAATGAGGCATCACAGCCAGAGGGAGGTGAGGCATGAAAATTGATGTGATTAAATTGGACGGAAAGAAAGCTGGTTCAGTTGAATTGGGAGACGATGTTTTTGGGTTGGAACCTAGAGCAGATATTTTGCACCGCGTAGTTAGGTGGCAGCGAAATGGCGCCCAAGCTGGCACGCACAAGGTAAAAACACGCAGTGAAGTTAGCTATTCTACAAAGAAAATATATCGCCAAAAGGGTACTGGTGGTGCTCGGCATGGGTCTCGGCGTGCTCCTATTTTTCGAAAAGGCGGTATTTACAAGGGTCCTACTCCTCGTAGTCATGCTTTTGATTTGCCTAAAAAGGTAAGAAGGTTGGGACTTAAATTGGCACTGTCAGCAAAGGCTAAGTCGGGTTCTATCGTGGTCATTGATCAAGCACAAAGCTCTGGTAAAACCGCTGAATTAGCCAAGCAAGTAAAAAGCCTTGGGTGGAAGCGAGCCTTGGTCATTGATGGTTCATCTCTAAATGATACTTTTGTTAAGGCAGTTCAAAATATTGAAGGTTTAGACGTGTTGCCGTCAATTGGTGCGAATGTTTATGATATCTTGAAGCGTGATACACTTGTGATTACAAAAGCTGGTGTAGAAGCATTGGAGGCTCGTTTAAGATGAGTGTTAAAGCAGAGTATTACGATATTGTGCGAAAGCCCTTAGTTACTGAAAAGTCAACTATGGCTTCCGAAAACGGTGCGGTTGTATTCGAAGTTTCTATAGGCAGTAACAAGCCGCAAATTAAAGAAGCTATCGAAGCACTTTTTGGTGTAAAGGTGAAGGCTGTTAATACTTCTATTACAAAAGGTAAGAAGAAGCGTTTTAGAGGCGTGATGGGCCGTCGAAAAGATGTAAAGAAAGCTTTTGTAACTCTAGAAGAGGGCAACACTATTGATGTTACAACTGGCCTTTAATTTAGTGGAGTTGTGATTTTTAGACGTATTTCAGGTGCTTGATGTATAAATCAGAAACAAAAGTTTCAAAGCCCTAGACCTTTGTATCAAAGGCGGTTATACGTCCGTCGCTAGAGCGGTCAGGATTCTTTTTGACTGGCTTTAAATTGGCCACCTTCGGGGGGCTTTACCATAGGCAAAGCGATGCTTTGCCGCATAAGCAAACGGAAGACACAAAGCATGGCACTAAAGTCGTACAAACCAACGACGCCGGGCCAGCGAGGGCTGGTACTGATCGACCGTTCGGAGCTTTGGAAAGGGCGTCCAGTTAAGTCTCTTACGGAGGGACTAACTAAATCTGGCGGTCGGAACAACACCGGACGAATTACATCTCGCAGACGCGGTGGCGGAGCCAAAAGGCTATATAGAATAGTTGACTTCAAACGGACTAAATTTGATGTGCCAGCTACGGTTGAACGCATTGAATTTGATCCTAACAGGACTGCCTTCATCGCATTGATCAAATATCAAGACGGTGAGCAGGCTTACATACTCGCCCCACAAAGACTGGCTGTTGGTGACAGCGTAGTCGCGTCCTCCAAAGCAGATATTAAACCAGGTAACTCAATGCCGTTTTCAGGTATGCCTATAGGAACCATTATCCACAATATTGAGTTGAAACCTGGCAAGGGTGGTCAAATTGCCCGTGCAGCCGGAACATATGCTCAGTTTGTTGGTCGGGATGGTGGTTATGCACAAATCAGGCTTTCATCGGGTGAACTTCGCATGGTGAGACAAGAGTGTATGGCAACAATTGGTGCAGTTTCTAATCCAGACAACTCAAATCAGAATTATGGCAAAGCCGGTAGAATGCGGCATAAAGGTGTTCGACCGTCTGTTCGAGGTGTTGTGATGAATCCGATAGACCACCCTCATGGTGGTGGTGAAGGACGTACATCTGGAGGTCGGCATCCTGTGACTCCTTGGGGTAAGCCAACAAAAGGAAAACGTACAAGAAATACAAACAAAGCGTCGCAAAAATTAATAATTCGCTCGCGGCACGCAAAGAAGAAAGGGCGCTGATAGATGTCACGTTCATTATGGAAGGGTCCTTTTGTAGATGCCCATGTCCTAAAAAAAGCTGAGGCTGCAAGTGAAAGTGGTAGAAACGATGTGATCAAGATATGGTCTCGTAGATCTACTATTCTGCCGCAGTTCGTCGGATTAACATTCGGTGTCTATAACGGAAGAAAGCATATCCCCGTGTCGGTTTCTGAGGATATGATAGGCCAAAAATTTGGCGAGTACTCGCCAACTCGTACTTATTATGGTCACGGTGCTGACAAAAAAGCAAAACGGAAGTAGAGACGATGGGAAAAGAAAAAAATCCTCGCCGGGTAGCTGATAACGAGGCTATGTCGAAATTACGCATGTTGAAGACAAGTCCCCAAAAGCTCAACTTGGTTGCTGGCCTTATTCGTGGGAAAAAAGTTGACCGAGCGCTAAATGATTTGTCGTTTAGCAAAAAGAGAATTGCTGCAGATGTAAAAAAGTGTCTTCAGTCGGCGATTGCAAACGCAGAAAATAACCATAATTTAGATGTCGACGGTCTGATTGTGGCTGAGGCATATGTTGGAAAGAATTTGACATTAAAACGGGGTAGGCCTAGAGCTCGCGGTCGTTTTGGACGTATAATCAAGCCTTTCTCAGAGCTAACTATAAAAGTACGTCAATTAGAGGAGCAGGCTTAATGGGTCAGAAGGTTAATCCAATAGGAATGCGGCTTCAGGTGAATCGCACATGGGACAGTCGTTGGTACGCTGATACAAAGGATTATGGAGATTTGCTCTTGGAAGATCTCCGTATGAGAGACTTTATCAAGGGTGAGTGCTCTCAAGCTGGTGTAGCTCGAGTAATAATCGAGCGTCCTCATAAGAAGTGTCGTGTAACAATACATACGGCAAGGCCGGGGGTCATCATCGGTAAGAAAGGCGCTGATATTGAAACGCTGCGTCAAAAGTTAGCAAACATGACTGATTCTGATTTGCACCTGAATATTGTAGAGGTTCGTAAACCAGAATTAGACGCGCAACTCGTTGGGGAAAGTATCGCCCAGCAGTTGGAGCGTCGCGTTTCCTTTCGAAGGGCGATGAAACGTGCTGTTCAAAACGCAATGCGAATGGGAGCCTTGGGTATTAGGGTTAACGTGGCAGGACGTCTTGGAGGCGCAGAAATTGCCAGAACTGAATGGTATCGAGAAGGACGGGTTCCGTTACACACACTTAGAGCTGATGTTGATTATGCTAATATTGAAGCGTCGACAGCTTATGGTATTATTGGAATAAAGGTCTGGATTTTTAAGGGTGAGATTATGGAACATGATCCACAGGCTCGAGACAGACGTGCTCAGGAACTACAAGACGGACCAGCACCGCGCGGTGCGTCTAACCGCCGGTAAGGAGATCAAAAAATGCTGCAACCAAAGCGTACAAAGTTCCGTAAAATGTTTAAAGGCCGCATAAAAGGCGAGGCCAAGGGTGGTTCTGACTTAAACTTTGGCACTTATGGGCTGAAGGCTCTTCAGCCAGAGAGAGTTACTGCTCGGCAGATAGAGGCAGCTAGAAGAGCTATGACCCGTCATATGAAGAGGCAAGGTCGTGTTTGGATCAGAATTTTTCCTGATACCCCTGTCACCTCAAAACCTACTGAAGTCCGAATGGGTAAAGGTAAAGGTTCAGTTGACTTTTGGGCTGCCAAGGTAAAACCTGGGCGGGTTATGTTTGAGATCGATGGCGTCAATGATGATATAGCAAGGGAAGCCTTGCGTCTTGCTGCAATGAAGCTTCCAATAAAATCTAGAGTCGTAGTTCGGGAAGACTGGTAAGGAAAAGATAGGGTCTTAAACTTATCCAGATGCTCGCCGCATCTCGATAATTACTCAATACTTTCCATCACTCTGCCCACTTATAATTAAAGCTAATTGACACTCTCTCACAATTTGAAGCATTTTGTCGAACTTCGTGTCTAAGCCAGCTCTCCCAAAGAAGCACTTCGCCTGCTGTCGGTTTATGGTTGTGAAAAGTCTTCAATTCAGGTCTAGCGTCCCTCTTTCGAGGTGGAGCTGACATCATTAATGGTAGTCTCGGGTCCTCAAATTTGATTTCGCCAGCCTCTTTTGGGATGGAAACATAAGTTGTTCCCGAAATCGCCGAGTGTGGATGGATGTGTGACCCGTGCGATCCACCTTGATCTAAAATATTAATCCATATGTCTTCAAGAACAAGATCCTGACTATTTAGATCGAAGTCTAATGTCTGTACAAAGTTAGCCACATGCTTATCTAAATTATCTTTTAATTCGTTGAAAATTGGGAAACGCCACACTAAGTCTGTCAGTGAAGCATAGCTTGTGTATCCTGGGTACTTGTTTTCTTCACACCATTGCTGACCTGCGAGATCGTCCTCTGAAATCGAACCGCAGGCGGTCTCCAGTTCCGAAATATCTATATTACCAACGTCAGATAATTTCGCTACGTACATCTGTGTTACAAATAATGACTTTATAGAAACCATGTAAGGTGTATACACGAATTTGGTATTTTTAAATAGATCAAAATAAATTTTACAGTGGGTGTTGCTATTCAATAAAGAAAACAGTATTGCAACTCATCGTCCTCTGACGTCTGTGAGAATCGGACTTGGAGATAACTTATTTACCACCAGATTTTGAGTGACCCATGTGGGGCTTGCTGGTGTTTGAAAAGGAATGGCTATGAAAGCCCAAGATTTACGTGAAAAAACACCCGACCAATTGCGTGAACAGTTAGCGCTTCTGAAAAAAGAATCATTTAATTTGCGTTTTCAACAAGCTACGGGTCAGCTCGAAAACACAGCTAGGGTGAGAACAGCCAAGCGGGATACGGCGCGGGTTTTGACAGTTTTGAACCAGCAAGCGGACACCGGGGAATAGGAATTAGAGATGC
>CAXEVV010000062.1:0-7870 GCA_963999845.1 uncultured Rhodobacterales bacterium
ACATGAAAGATCCAATTGAAGTTTATATGAACAACTTGGTTCCGATGGTGGTCGAACAAACCAGTCGTGGCGAGAGAGCATACGATATTTTTTCAAGACTACTTAAGGAACGTATAATATTTATAAGTGGCCCAGTTCATGACGGTATGTCCACTTTGGTGGTTGCGCAGCTTCTACACCTCGAAGCTGAAAACCCAACTAAAGATATAAGCATGTATATAAACAGCCCGGGTGGTGTAGTGACATCAGGTTTGTCAATTTATGATACAATGCAATATATAAAGCCAAAAGTTTCTACACTTGTTATAGGACAAGCAGCGTCGATGGGCTCACTTTTGCTGACTGCTGGTGAAAAGGGTATGCGGTTTTCTTTGCCAAATAGTAGAGTAATGGTCCACCAACCATCCGGTGGATATCAGGGGCAGGCGACCGATATTATGATCCACGCAGAGGAAACTTTAAAACTAAAAAAACGTTTGAATGAAATCTATGTTCATCACACAGGACAGAAATATGAGACGGTCGAGGGCGCTCTTGAACGAGATAACTTTATGTCGCCTGAAGATGCTAAGGACTGGGGATTGATTGATGAGATTGTAACAAAGCGTACCATTGATGATGAAAAATAATACAACATCTGTTTATAAAATGTTAAATTAGCATTGTAGCTTTCTGTTGAGTATCTTAGACTTTAGTTGGAAATAAAGGCAGTAATAATAGAACTTTAGGGCTTTGAAAGGATAAAAATGTCGTCTCGGTCAGGTTCGGATAGCAAAAATACCCTTTACTGCAGCTTCTGTGGAAAAAGCCAACATGAGGTCAGGAAGCTTATTGCAGGACCTACCGTTTTCATATGTGATGAATGTGTAGAATTATGTATGGACATAATTCGTGAGGAGACCAAGGCAACTGGGCTAAAGTCAACAGATGGAGTTCCAACACCGCGGGAAATCTGTGATGTTTTGGATGATTACGTTATCGGTCAAGAGATGGCTAAGCGCGTCCTATCGGTAGCTGTGCATAACCATTATAAGAGACTGAATCATTCCTCCGAGTCCAGTGATATCGAGCTTTCAAAGTCAAATATTCTTCTGATTGGTCCTACTGGATGTGGTAAAACATTGTTGGCCCAAACTTTAGCACGAATATTGGACGTGCCGTTCACAATGGCGGATGCGACTACATTAACAGAAGCAGGTTATGTCGGGGAAGACGTTGAGAACATAATTTTAAAACTGCTTCAGTCAGCAGAATATAACGTTGAACGTGCTCAGCGAGGTATCGTTTATATTGATGAAGTAGATAAAATTACGAGAAAATCAGAAAATCCTTCAATTACCAGAGACGTTTCTGGTGAGGGTGTTCAGCAGGCTCTGCTGAAATTAATGGAAGGTACTGTTGCAAGTGTACCGCCTCAAGGTGGAAGAAAACACCCACAGCAAGAGTTCTTACAAGTGGATACAACAAACATATTATTTATTTGTGGTGGGGCTTTTGCGGGTTTAGATAGAGTCATTTCTCAACGAGGTAAAGGCAGTGCTATGGGCTTTGGCGCTGATGTACGTGATGTCGATGACCGTGGTATTGGAGAAGTCTTCAAGCAATTAGAGCCAGAAGATTTGTTGAAATTTGGACTTATTCCAGAGTTCGTGGGGCGTTTGCCAGTTCTTGCGACCTTAGAGGATTTGGATAAACCTGCATTAGTTACGATTTTAACACAGCCTAAGAATGCTTTGATTAAACAATATCAACGTCTTTTTGAGATTGAAGATACAAAACTTACTTTCACTGACGATGCTCTTGAGGCAATAGCCGAAAAGGCCATTGAGCGAAAAACAGGTGCCCGTGGATTGCGTTCTATTTTGGAGAACATACTACTTGATACTATGTTTGACTTACCTGGTATGGAAGAGGTTAGCGAAGTAGTAATCAATGACGAGGTAATAACCTCAGTTGAAGCAAAACCTCTCATGATATACGCAGATAAACAGAAAGAGCCTGCTAGCGCGAGTTGACTAAACAATAAGCAAAATATATCTAATCGTCTGAATTAATTTATAGGTGGCAAAATATTGCTGGAGAATTCTATGGGACTAGGAAATTTCTTTTCACGAATATTCACCTGGTGGAATGGCCAAACTATTGGAACGCAGATTTTTACTTGGCGAAAAGGCGTGAAAGTTGGTGAGGATGAACAGGGCAACTCATATTTTCGTGATAGTCAGAATAAACGTAGATGGGTGATTTATAATGGTGAGATTGAGGCTAGTAGGGTCAGTCCAGAATGGCACGGATGGCTGCACAAAACTTTTGAAAACCCGCCTTCTGAAGAACTAGTTAAAAGAAAAAAATGGGAAAAACCCCACCAGGAGAATTTAACAGGATCTGCTGCAGCTTATGCACCTTCTGGATCAATGCGGAGCTTAAAAGCTCATAAAAATAAAGATTATGAACCATGGAACCCACAGTGAAATAAGAGTCTAAAGTAATGTCTAGGAATTTAACGGAGACGGTAATTGGGGCAATAGTACTGGGTGTTGCAATTTTATTTGCAGTTTTTCTTTGGAGGTTTTCAGACGTAAGTTTTGGAGCAGATCATTATTCAGTTGATGCTAAGTTTAGGTCGGTGGAAGGTATTACGGTAGGTACAGACGTACGATTAGCAGGAGTAAAAATCGGAAGTGTTTCTAATTTGATTTTGGATCCTGAAACTTTTCAAGCCATTGCTCGCTTATCTATTAAGCTTGATTACAACATGCCAGATGATAGCGCTGCAGTTATATCATCGGAAGGACTTCTAGGAGGAAGTTTTGTGGAGATATTGCCAGGGGCCTCGTATGATTTCATGGTAGAAGGTTCAGAGTTTGACGAAACCCAAGGTGCAGTTAATTTCATTTCATTACTTATGAAGTTTGTAACTGGCAAGGATGAATAATGAACAAACCAGCTATTTGGTTTTTTATTTTTAATCTTTTCTTTCCAAGTTGTTTGGTATCGCAGGAAGTAAAAACAGAAATTGCTGATGGAGCTATATTAAGAGGGTTGGATAAAGTAAGTGGAAAGGTAAAAGATATTCCAATCTTTTCTGGGGATACTATAGAGTTTGGAAGCTTATCAGTACTCTTAAAAGATTGCCGTTTTCCTCTGAATAACCCAGTAGGAGATGCATTTGTTCGTCTAGTAGTAAGCGAATTACCAGAGGAGAAAAATCTCTTTGATGGATGGATGATAGCTTCTTCTCCGGCACTTAATCCGTTAGATCACGCGCGTTATGATATTTGGGCTCTTCGTTGTGCTATGGCTGATACATCTGGTGAATAGTCTGAAGCGTTAAAGTTTGCAAATTCCTCAACTGCTCGAAAAAGTAATGTTCTATACTTTACTTTTGTAATTTCAATTGCACCAAGGCTGGCTAAATGGGGGGTTAGAAATTGGATATCAAAAAGCTTAAACCCAGTTTTTTTCAATCTATCAACTAAATAGGCTAGTGCAATTTTAGAAGCATTATTTTTTTTTGAAAACATACTCTCTCCGAAGAATGCTGCTCCAATCGAAACACCATATACACCTCCAATTAGCTTTTTATTGCTCCAGATTTCTAGGCAATGCGCGTGGCCGTTTTGATGCAATAAGCAATAATTTGTAAGTATGTCCTGATTTATCCATGTTTCTGGCCTCTCAGCACACATTTTTATTATTTCCTCAAACCTTGTATTTACTGAAACTTGATAGTTCAGTTTCAGTATTTCTTTACGTAAGGACTTAGAAACATGAAACTGATTTAATGGCATTATCCCGCGATATTTAGGGTCAACCCAGAAAATATTTTTGTCGATTGCACTTTCTGCCATGGGGAAAATACCCGCGCGATATGCAGCTAGCAGAATGTCTGGTTTTAGCTGTCCAGTCATAAAGTAATTACTTTAGCATTGTTGGATAATTAAAGAGTGGCAAACAAATATATAGAAAGCAAATATATAATTATATTCCGCCTTTAACAAAGAGCTTAAGTGAAACGTTGCACTAACCATTTTTCCAGCCAATGAATGTTGTAATCACCATTGATTATGTCGTCTTCGTCTAGAAGTGCGTCAAAAAGTGGAATGGAAGTGTCTATCCCATCTATAATCAATTCGCTTAAAGCCCTACTTAATCGTGCAATGGCTTCGCTTCTATTTTCACCATGTACAATTAATTTTCCTATAAGACTGTCATAGTATGGTGGTACTGAGTAACCAGTATAAAGAGCACTGTCCATTCTCACTCCAAGCCCACCAGGGGCGTGATAAGCTGTTATTTTGCCAGGGCTAGGGGAGAAATTGGGTAGTTTTTCTGCATTAATTCGGACTTCTATAGAATGTCCATTTATTTTTAGCTGATCCTGAATAAAAGACAGAGGCTGCCCGGATGCAACGCGAATTTGTTCACGTACCAAATCCACACCGAATATAGCTTCTGTGATAGGATGTTCTACTTGCAGTCTTGTGTTCATTTCAATGAAGTAGAATTCCCCGTTTTCATATAAAAATTCGATAGTCCCAGCACCAATGTAATCAATCTTAGCAACAGCATCTGCACATGTTTGACCAATCATTTCGCGTTCTTTGTTTGTAATACACGGGCCAGGTGCCTCTTCTAACACTTTTTGATGGCGTCGCTGAAGAGAGCAATCTCGTTCGCCTAAGTGCACAGCTCCACCTTTGCCATCACCAAATATCTGTATCTCTATATGTCGAGGGGTGGTCAAATATTTTTCGATATAAACCTCGTCATTTCCAAAAGCTGCCTTACCCTCAGCTCTGGCAGTTGAAAAAGCATTTTCTAGCTCTTTAGCTGTTTGTGCAACCTTCATTCCTCGACCACCACCGCCTGCGGTCGCCTTAATAATTATTGGATATCCAATGTCAGAAGCTATTTTACGAGCATCATCTAAGTTTTCTACACCCCCTTTAGATCCGGGAACGCATGGCACGCCGAGAGCTTTCATGGTGTCTTTAGCCGTAATTTTATCACCCATCACTCTAATATGCTCTGCAGTGGGCCCAATGAATTTTAGTCCATGGTCCTCTATCGCTTGCACAAAACTGGCATTTTCTGAAAGAAATCCATAACCTGGATGTATCGCTTGTGCTCCTGATATTTCACAAGCTGCAAGTATAGCTGGCATAGATAGATAAGAAGCAAGACCTGAAGGAGGGCCAATACACACGCTTTCATCAGCCATACGTACGTGCATTGCATCACTGTCAGCAGTGGAATGTACAGCAACTGTTTGGATACCCATTTCCTTACAAGCGCGAATTACCCTAAGTGCTATTTCGCCACGGTTTGCAATAAGGATCTTATCAAACATTCAATACTCTTATTCAACAACGACCAAGGGAGATCCAAATTCAACTGCAGCACCGTCTTCAACAAAAATACGCTTAACAATTCCTGACTTTGGTGAAGGAATTTGGTTCATTGTTTTCATAGCTTCTACTATGAGAAGAGTCTCTCCCTCAGAAACTGTGCTTCCTACGGAAATAAACGGTGTAGCTCCAGGCTCTGCCTGCATGTAAACCGTACCTACCATTGGTGATGTTACTGCGCCTGGGTGCGAAACAGGATCATCACTATTTTGATCAGTTGACCCTTCTTGCTGCGGATAACTAACAGTAGGGGCTGAATTTACACCCATCTGCTGTGTAGCGACATATGGGACTGGTGTTGGTCCTACTTTGCTCACACGTACGTTAATTTTATCTGTTTCTCCATATTCTCGACTTACTTCTAGTTCCGTAAGTTCATTTTGGTTGAGAAGCTTAGCGAGCGATTGAATAAATTCTACGTCTTGATCTCGATTTTTCTTAGTCATGTTATTCCCATACGCATTATGCCCTATTTCTCGATCCTATACATAAATCTAAGAATTATCAAAGAAAAGGGGCAGAAGATGCTCAGCGTTTGCCAGTTTTTTTATGAAAAGAAAAGGATTTTTATAAAGCTTAGTAACTACTTGACTCAAAATAATATTGCTTTGCGCTTTATTCTCTATTCATTCGGTTTTCTATCAAGTCATCAACGACGGCTGGCTCTGCTAATGTTGAAGTATCACCTAAGCTATTAAAATCGTCCTCAGCAATTTTTCGTAGAATGCGGCGCATTATTTTTCCTGAGCGCGTTTTGGGTAGACCAGGTGCCCACTGCACTAAATCTGGTGCAGCTATTGGACCAATTTCTTTTCGTACCCAGTTACGTAATTCTTTTCGTAGCTCTTCTGTCGGTTTTTCCCCTGACATAAGAGTTACATAGCAATATATTCCCTGTCCTTTTATATCATGAGGATATCCAACAACTGCAGCTTCGGACACCTTTTCATGTGCTACTAGTGCACTCTCTACCTCCGCAGTTCCCATACGATGCCCTGACACATTTATAACATCATCAACCCGGCCGGTTATCCAATAGTAACCATCTGCGTCCCGACGGCATCCATCACCTGTAAAGTAATACCCTTTATAATCAGAAAAATACGTTTTGATAAAACGTTCATGGTCACCATATACAGTTCTCATTTGGCCCGGCCAACTATCTTTTATACACAATACTCCCTCGCATTCTGTTTCACTTAATTCTTGACCAGTTTGTGGATCTAGGATTGCGGGTTGTATTGAGAAGAAGGGTAACGTTGCAGATCCTGGTTTTGTAGCAATTGCCCCTGGTATGGGAGTGAGTAAATGGCCGCCTGTTTCGGTTTGCCACCATGTATCAACTATTGGGCAATTTCCTTTACCGACCACTTCATTGTACCAGTTCCAAGCTTCAGGATTAATTGGCTCTCCGACTGTACCGAGTACTTTAAGTGATGATAAATCACATTGTTCTACAAATTGTGATCCTTGGCCCATCAGAGCTCTAATTGCCGTCGGCGCTGTATAAAACTGATTGACTTTGTGCTTATCACATACTTGCCAGAATCGGGAGGCATCTGGATAAGTTGGAACTCCTTCAAACATGAGTGTCGTCGCGCCATTTGCAAGAGGTCCGTATACGATATAGCTATGACCGGTAACCCAGCCAACGTCTGCTGTACACCAATAGATGTCGCCATCATGATAATCAAAGACATATTCGTGAGTGATTGAAGCCCAAACAAGGTAACCACCTGATGTATGCAAAACGCCTTTTGGTTTTCCGGTCGATCCAGATGTATAAAGAATAAACAAAGGATCCTCAGCATTCATTGGCTCTGGCTGACAATCCTCTGACGCTTCTGCCATTAAAGCACTATAACTAAAGTCACGGCCATCTTGCATCGCAACTTTACCATTAGTTCGCTCTACGACTAACGTTTTTATATCGCCACAAATACCTAGTGCTTTGTCTACATTTGTCTTAAGGGGAGTTGCTCGACCTCCTCTCGGGGCCTCATCAGCTGTAACTAAAAGAGATGCGCCGCAATCCTTTATTCGCGACGCTAGCGCTTCTGGCGAAAAACCCGCGAAGACAATTGAATGTACAGCTCCGATACGTGCACACGCAAGCATTGCGTATGCGGCTTCTGGAACCATCGGTAGATAAAGTACTACTCTATCGCCCTTTTTAACGCCCAGTTTTTTATAGACATTGGATAGTTTGCAAACTTGCTTATGAAGTTCGTAATAACTGATGTGTTTACTAACGTCTGGGTTGTCACTTTCCCAGATTATTGCAGTCTGACTTCCCCTCGAGTGGAGGTGACGATCCACGCAGTTTGCAGATACATTTAATTGACCATCTTCAAACCACTTAATAGATACATCTGGATGAGAATAACTAACGTTCTTAACTTTTGAGTAAGGGGTCATCCAGTCTATGCGCTTGCCGTGCTCCATCCAGAATTCTTCTG
>CAXEVV010000063.1:0-7686 GCA_963999845.1 uncultured Rhodobacterales bacterium
ATAGATGGCGCAATGTTTAATTCTGGTCAATGTTGCTGTGGTATTGAGCGCATTTATGTAACTGAAAGTCTTTATGAAGAATTCATAGAAAAAGCGGTAAAAATTGTAGAGAATTATAAATTGGGGAACCCCTTAGAGCCTGAAACTACTCTTGGGCCTATGGCAAATAAACGATTTTCTGATGAGGTTAGATCGCAAATCGACGAAGCCGTAGGGTCAGGTGCAACAGCCCATATCAAGGCGTTTAAAAATGATGATGGTGGAACCTATGTAACGCCACAAATTTTAACAGGTGTAGATCACAATATGAGAATTATGAAAGATGAAACATTTGGACCAGTTGTGTGTGTTATGTCCGTTAAAAATGATGATGAAGCTATTTCTCTAATGAATGATAGTGAGTTTGGCTTAACTGCCAGTCTGTGGACAAAAGATGTTGGTCGGGCAGAACAAATTGCGGATCAAATTGAAACGGGCACGGTATTCCTTAACCGGGCAGATTATCTTGATCCAGCATTGTGTTGGACTGGTTGTAAAAATACCGGAAGCGGTGGTGGCTTATCGATTATTGGTTATCATAATCTTACACGGCCTAAATCTTACCATTTGAAGAAAGTAACACAATGACACTAATTGGAAACTGGTCATATCCGACCCAAATAAAGTTTGGTGCTGGCCGCATAAGGGAAATAGCTGATGCTTGTAATCAAGCAAATATTAAAAGACCACTCCTGATTACCGATAAGGGTCTGAGTAATCTGCCAATAACATCCAGAACTTTGCAATTAATGAAGGAAGCTGGTTTGGGCGACGCTCTTTTTTCAAATGTTGATCCAAATCCTAATGAGAAAAATTTAAATTCAGGTATAGCCGCATTTAAAGAAGGAAATCATGATGGTGTAATTGCATTTGGAGGAGGTTCTGGCCTGGATTTAGGTAAATTGGTTGCGTTTATGGTTGGTCAAGATCGTTCAGTTTGGGATTTTGAAGATGTTTCTGATTGGTGGACTCGGGCAAAACCTAATACTATTTTTCCTATTGTCGCTATACCAACAACCGCTGGAACTGGGTCGGAAGTTGGGCGGGCAAGTGTTCTTACTAATTCAGATACTTTAGAGAAGAAAATTATTTTTCACCCGCAAATTTTACCAAAAGTTGTCATTTGTGATCCAGAGTTAACTGTTGAAATGCCAAAATCTATAACAGCAGGTACTGGTCTAGATGCGTTTGCACATTGCGTTGAGGCCTTCTCAAGTCCACATTACCACCCAATGAGTCAAGGTATTGCAGTCGAGGGTATGCGACTTGTAATTGAAAACCTTGGGAAAGTTTATTCAGATGGAAGTGATATCGAGGCTAGGGCAAATATGATGTCCGCTGCATTAATGGGCGCAACGGCGTTCCAGAAAGGTCTTGGTGCTATTCATGCCCTAAGTCATCCGATTGGCGCTGTTCATCACACACATCACGGAACAACTAATGCGGTTTGCATGCCAGCTGTCCTTAGGCTCAATGAGTCAAAAATTAGAGATCGCTTTGACTCTGTTACAGGTTATTTGGGCATACAAAATGGTTTTTCAGGTTTTAAAGTATTTGTTGACGAGTTTAATGCATCTTTAAATATTCCGTTGAGATTAAGTGACCTCGGCGTGGAAAACCCAGATTTAGGAAAACTTGTAAAAGGTGCTTTGAGTGATCCAAGTTGTGGTGGTAATCCGGTGAAACTAACTTCAGACAACCTAAAGGCGCTGTTTGAGGAGGTGCTGTAGGAAGGTATATTTGACTTTTCTCAAAACAAGCTACCTTACTATCAAGCCACTTCAAGGGAAGCATTAAGCTTGGGATGAAGTGCAGATCTTTGGGTGGGGAGTGGAAAATGTTGGTCCTACCCAAAGAAATTTATTTTTTATAAATCAAAATACGTTTCCAGTTGCTAGTTCGTCAATAATTGGACACTCTGGGCGTTCATTCCCTTTACAGCAGTTTACAAGGTGCGAGAGTTGTTCACGTAAATTTTCCAATTCTGTTAACTTTACGTCGATTTCAGCAATTTTCGTAAGAGTGAGATTTCGAACCTCTTTGCTACTTCTGTTTTGATTTTCGTATAATGAAAGCAATTCTTTGCATTCTTTAATACTAAAATTAAAACGACGGGCTTTTCCAATAAATTGTAACTTCGCCAAGTCGGCTTTAGTGTAGTGACGATAATTAGTAGCTTTATTTTTTATCGGTTTGATTAAATTAATCTCATCGTAATATCGAACTGTTTTTACTGAAAGCCCAGATTTTTTAGCAGCCTCTCCAATATTCATACTTTATCCTTTACTTTACCCTTACTGGAGAGTTTATAACTTATTCTAAGGAGTGTAAATTGGTTGAAATAAGCAGTATAAAAAATGCAAATTGGCGATGTAAGCATACTTGGCGGAGGGCGTCGTATAATACTATGTGGTGCCTGATAGGTTGCTCTATCGGCGATTTCGGGACGATTGCATTCTTCCAACTTTCGGGAATTGAATGGCCTGTTATGGCAATTATGAGTTTGGCAATTATAAATGGGCTGATTACCTCCATAATCTTAGAAACGGTAATTTTATGGAGGCAAATGGAATTCAATAATGCCTTCAAAACTGCAATTGGTATGTCACTTATTTCAATGATAGCTATGGAGGCTGCCATGAATATAACAGATGTGCTTTTAACAGGCGGTGCTACTCTTACTTGGTGGGTAATACCTTTTATGCTCGCAGCAGGATTTTTAACGCCACTGCCTTACAATTATTGGAGATTAAAGGTTTTGGGGAAGGCGTGTCACTAGCCTAAGATCTAAATCCCCAAAAGGTTAAATTTATAGATTTCTTAATTACCAAAATCAAAATTTTCTAACAAGTTAAATTGCCAATCAGAGTGCTTGTATCAACGAACCACAAGTTGTATGCAAAGCTCGAAGTTTAGAATGGAGAATTGAATGTCGAAACTAGTAACCATTTTTGGTGGATCTGGTTTTGTTGGCCGCTATGTAGCTCAACGAATGGCTAAGCAAGGGTGGCGTGTAAGGGTTGCGATTAGGCGCCCTAATGAGGCTTTGTTTGTAAGGCAATATGGCGATGTTGGACAAGTTGAGCCTGTACTTTGTAACATAAGAGATGATGCCTCAGTAACTGATGTAACTAATGGTGCAGATGCAGTAGTAAACTGTGTTGGTATATTATCTGAATCAGGTAAAAATACATTTCAAGGTGTTCAGGCATCAGGTGCAGCACGTGTCGCTCGAATTTCATCAGAGCAGGGAGTAGTAAACTTTGTCCAAATATCAGCAATTGGAGCAAATGAAGCTGCATTAAGTGATTATGCTAAAACGAAAGCTCTCGGAGAAGCAGCAGTACTAAGCTATTTTCCAGATGCTACAATTTTACGGCCTTCAATTATATTTGGCCCAGAAGATCAATTTTTTAATCGATTTGCACAGATGGCAACTTTATCACCATTTATACCATTGGTGGGGGCTACTTCTAAATTTCAACCAGTATATGTGGGGGATGTTGCACTTGCAGTTGAAAAAGCTCTTTTAGAGGATTCTGTTCTGGGAGTTTATGAATTAGGTGGACCAAACATAGAGACTTTTTCTGAATTGATGAACCGGATGCTGGTTGTGATTCAGAGAAGGCGCCTAATGTTAAAAGTACCATTTTTTGTTGCAAGAATTATGGCGAAATCGCTAGACCTATTTAAAGCCATCACTTTTGGATTGTTTCCAAACAATATATTAACGCAAGATCAAGTTAAGAACTTGCAAAACGATAATATTGTTTCGGTAGGCGCAAAAGGGGTGGCCGACCTGGGAATTAACCCCACTGCTATGGAAACTGTTTTGCCAGACTATCTGTGGAGATATCGCGTCTCTGGTCAGTATGCCGCGATAAAAAACTCAGCCAAAGGGTTGAAAAAGTAAATCTTAAATTTTGGCTTTTGCTGAAAGGAATTTGTGATGGGTTATCGAGTTGTTATAGTTGGCGCTACTGGTAATGTTGGGCGAGAAATGCTGAGCATTCTTCATGAACGTCAATTCCAGGTGGATGAAATCGCTGTTTTAGCTAGTCGCCGTTCTTTGGGCACTCAAGTAAGTTTTGGTGAAAAAACCCTTGTCACGAAAGATTTAGAGACGTTTGATTTCTCAGGTTGGGACATTGCATTATTTGCTATTGGATCAGATGGAACTAAAAAGCATGCTCCGAGAGCAGCATCAACTGGTTGCGTAGTGATTGATAACAGTTCTTTATATCGATACGATCCGCAGGTTCCACTGATAGTTCCAGAAGTGAACAGTGATAAAATTTATGATTATGCAAAGAAAAATATTATAGCCAACCCTAATTGCTCCACTGCGCAGATGGTTGTGGCTTTAAAACCGCTGCATGATAGAGCGGGTATAAAAAGAGTCGTGGTCAGTACTTATCAATCGGTTTCTGGGGCAGGAAAAAGTGGAATGGATGAGCTCTGGGAGCAAACAAAGTCAATATACAATCCTGTAAAAGACGTGCCTCCAGAAGCCTTTACAAAACAAATAGCTTTTAACGTTATTCCGCATATTGATAGTTTCATGGAAGACGGCACCACACGCGAAGAGTGGAAAATGGTTGCAGAAACCAAAAAAATTATCGACCCAAAGATAAAAGTATCTGCAACCTGTGTTCGAGTGCCCGTATTTGTGGGGCACAGTGAGGCAGTAAACATAGAGTTTGAAGAATTTTTAGATGAGGACGAAGCTCGGAATATTCTTCGCGAAGCACCGGGTATAATTGTATTAGATAAACGGGAGAATGGTGGTTACGCCACGCCTGTTGAGTGCGTAGGGGATTTTGCCACATTCATTAGTAGAATACGCCAGGACAGCACAATTGAAAATGGACTTAATTTATGGTGTGTGTCGGATAATCTACGAAAGGGTGCAGCCCTCAATGCAGTTCAAATTGCAGAAGTACTGGTTCAGCGCTGTCTGAAAAAAGGTGAATAATTTTTAGTTTACGTCTATGCTTTAGACAAAAATTGATCCATCTGAATTTGATTATAATGTAAAATCGAGCTGTCATAGTGAAGATTTTTTAGGGGGTGTAATATGAAGTTTGGATTCGCCGAGAATATTGACGATGCAATAGAGACATACATATGCACCCCTGAAACCTTTGAAAATTTGATGGTAGAGATGGGAGATGAAGTAAGAAATTGGTGTAAGCTTCATTTTTTTGCAGGTAATTCGGCTCAAGCATTACTTTGTTCACAAACAAACAAACGTTCTATTGCGCTTCTGGGTTGTGGCTCGATCAATAGTAGAAAGTCTGGTAGATTTTTTCTTGCAGCAGCAGCAAAAAAATTACCTGCTGGATATTACAAAATAGTAAATGAAATACCATTACATAACCCAAAACTTGAAGTTTTGGGTTGGCTTATGTCCCAGTATAAATTTACAAAATTTAAAAGTCAGTCGGAAAATAGTACCGTAAAACTTATAAAACCAGTCAATTTGGACACCGAATGGATAGAGGCTGTTTTGGCTGGAGAAGTTTTGGCTCGCGACCTTATCAACATGCCTGCTAATCATTTAGGACCTACTGAACTTCAAAAAGTGGCTGAAGAACTGGTAGCAGAGTTCGATGCAAAATTAGAAGTTGTATCTGGTGATGAGTTACTCGATAAGAATTTCCCCATGATACATGCCGTAGGCGCTGCATCAGCACATAAGCCCAGACTCATAGATTTTAAAATCGGAAGTAGTGGTCCTAAACTTACGTTGGTAGGTAAAGGAGTATGCTTTGATACAGGTGGTTTAAACATTAAACCAGGAAATTCCATGGGGATTATGAAAAAGGACATGGGCGGTGCCGCTAACGTATTGGCGTTAGCAAGAGCGATTATGGGGATAGGCATAGATGTTCAGCTTCGAGTTTTAATTCCGGCCGTAGAAAATTCTATAGCAGGAGATGCGTTTCGCCCTGGTGATATACTAAATTCAAGAAAAGGATTGAGCGTTGAAATTAATAACACTGATGCAGAGGGTAGGCTAGTTCTAGCTGATGCGCTGAGTTATGCATCTGAGGACGACCCTGATCTTATAATATCGATGGCCACTTTAACTGGTGCCGCAAGAGTCGCATTGGGTGCTGATATTGCACCTTTTTATGCAGGCGCTGATAGCGATGCTGTTGCTTTATCGCAAGCATCAGGTCCTGCAATGGATCCCGTCTGGCGAATGCCTTTTTGGGATCCTTATGATAAGCTAATTGAACCTCAAATAGCAGATCTAGATAATGCTCCATCTGGAGGGTTTGCTGGATCAATAACAGCTGCACTTTTTCTAAGGAGATTTGTAGATAATCCAAGTAAATACATCCATTTCGATATATATTCTTGGCAACAAAACTCCAGCGCTTTAGGCCCTAAGGGTGGGATAACGCAGGGTCCTCGTGCTATTTTAATGGCACTGGATAAACTACTTTCGTATTAATATTTTTAAATATTAATTGATTTTGAGCACTATTATATATTTTGGTAAAACTATAGAATATTCTGTAGTGTGTAGCTCAGTAATGAAATAAAGGAATCTCTAGTGTCAGAATCGTTTTTTAGACCAGTGTCCGGATTTGATCTTCCAAGGTTCGCTGGAGTGCCAACGTTTATGCGGCTGCCAAACGTGACAGCTGATCATCCGCGTTTTAATGAGGTCGATATTGGTTTAATTGGAGTTCCTTGGGATAGCGGAACTACCAATAGACCTGGCCCTCGTCATGGGCCAAGACAGGTTAGAGATGCGTCAACCATGATCAGAGCACAGCATCCAGTTTTTGGAACCCGTCCGTTTGAAGTAAAAAATATTGCAGATCTGGGAGACGTCGGTCCTAACCCAGCTGATATTCAAGACTCAATGAACCGAATTACTGAGTATTATGAAACAGTCATGTCGGCTGATATAAAACCACTGACTGTGGGTGGTGATCACCTAGTATCCTTACCTGTATTAAGGGCAGTAGCAAATAAGGGGCCTGTTGGAATGGTCCATTTTGATAGCCATACTGATCTATTTAATAGCTATTTTAATGGTACGAAATATACACACGGCACACCGTTTAGACGCGCAGTAGAAGAAAATTTGCTAGACCCGAAACGCGTTGTGCAAATTGGAATACGTGGGACCCAGTACGATAGTGAAGACGTAGATTTTGCGATGTCAGTAGGTATTAGAATTATTCGTATTGAAGAATTCTTCGATAGAAATCTATCAGATCTAATGCAGGAAGTCAGAGAAATTGTTGGTGACCAAGAAACCTATGTTTCATACGACATAGATTTTGTAGATCCTACGTTTGCTCCTGGTACTGGCACTCCGGAGGTAGGTGGGCCAAATAGTTTTCAAGCTTTGCAGGTGGTTAGAGAACTAAAAGGTGTGAACATAGTTGGTGCCGATATGGTGGAAGTCAGTCCACCTTTTGATGCATCGGGTAATACTGCATTTTTGGGTGCGTCAATAATGTTTGAGTTGCTATGTCAAATGGTAAACAGCTGATTAGTGACAAAAGATTAAAACATAGAATATGCGCTTGACGTATTCACTCAAAACTCTTACTTCAAGCGCGGTAATGGCGGAGTAGCTCAGGTGGTTAGAGCAGCGGAATCATAATCCGCGTGTCGGGG
>CAXEVV010000064.1:0-7049 GCA_963999845.1 uncultured Rhodobacterales bacterium
GATTTAGGTTCTGGCGCCGCGAGGCGTGGGGGTTCAAGTCCCTCCACCCGCACCAATACTTTTCTTCTTCAAGTCCGTAACAATTCTGTGCTTGAAGTAAATGAAATATTATAGCGTTAGTAAATTTGTCAAATAACTTTGGCGAAAGGTTTAGCGCCTTTGTCTTTTTACAGTGTTTACTTTTGTGCGTTGAAAAATTCACTTTAGCAAAAGGTATATCGCTGCAAACGTCCTGAGTGCCAAGGATTAAAAATTATAGTATCAACGTTAAAAGTGTGCCGAATTTGAGTTCTGAAATGATAGCTGGCAATCCGTAAGGTTTTGCAAAGCATCAAATTATTTTTAAGAACTATTTAAATTATTATTCGGGGTTGATCATAGAAGGCAGCGCATTTACTAAGGCAAGAAAATTTATTTATAAAATGTTGACTAACTGCATCAGCAGTGGCGTCGGGAGAGAAACAGATGAAAATCACTGAAACTTTGAACGAGGGTCTAAAACGCGGCTACTCCATTGTAATAACCGCAAAAGAGTTAGACAAAAAAGTTGATGAGAAACTTAACGAAGCCCAACCAAATGTGGAAATGAAGGGATTTCGCAAAGGAAAAGTTCCGATGGTGATGCTGAAAAAACAGTTTGGCCCAAAGGTTCTAGGCGAAGCTATGCAAGAAACAGTTGATGGAGCAATGAATAAGCATTTTGAGAAATCTGGAGACCGTCCTGCGATGCGTCCAGATGTGAAAATGGCAAATGAAGATTGGAAAGAGGGAGATGACGTTTTAGTAGAGCTTGCATATGAGGCTTTGCCGGAAATACCCGAACTAGAGTTTTCCAAGGTAAAATTAAAGAAAATGATTGTAAAAGCTTCTGACAAAGAAGTGGATGAGGCATTAAATAATTTAGCTTCGACTGCCAAAGATTATAAGGCAAGGCGCAAAGGGGCTAAATCCAAGGATGCTGATCAAGTTATTATTGATTTTAAAGGAATGGTTGATAACGAAGAATTTGAGGGGGGATCATCTGAGGATTACCCTCTTACACTAGGATCTAATAGTTTTATTCCAGGTTTTGAGGAGCAATTGGTTGGTGTAAAAGTTGGTGATACACCCGAAGTAAAAGTTACCTTTCCACAAGATTACAATGCAGAGCATTTGGCAGGGAAGGATGCAATCTTTAGCTGCATCATTAAAGAAATAAAAGAACCTGTCGATGCTCAAGTAAATGATGAACTTGCTAAAAAATTTGGCTCGGATGACTTGGCAGGGCTTAAGGTACAGATTGCAGAGCGTTTGGAGGCCGAGTATGCAGGTGCCTCGAAGACTATCATGAAGCGGGAGCTGCTTGATAAACTGGATAAATTAGTTTCATTTGCTCTACCTCCTTCTTTGGTAGATGCAGAGGCGGGACAAATTGCACATCAATTGTGGCATGATGAGAATCCAGATGTGGAAGGACATGATCATGATAAAATCGAACCCAGTAAGGAAGATAATAAGCTCGCTGAGCGAAGAGTAAGACTTGGTTTGTTATTGGCAGAGTTAGGTCAAAAAGCGGAGGTAGAGGTTTCTGAAGCAGACATGACACAGGCCATAATGGAGCAGGCGAGGCAATATCCAGGACAAGAGCGACAGTTTTTTGAATTTATTCAAAAAAATGAACAAATGCAGCAGCAGATACGAGCGCCTTTATTTGAAGATAAGGTTGTGGATTATATCTTTGAAAAGGCCAGTGTGACCGAAAAAGAGGTAACAAAAAGTGTCTTGCAGAAGGCAGTTGAGGCTCTCGAAGAAAAATAGGTTAATTAAAATAATATAGAGTAATATCTATTAGTATTGTTTATCATCATCTTTTTGGGAGAAAAGCATTAAGTTTTCAATAGAGGCAACTGATGGTAAAGCTCGTTTAGGTAAGATATCTACTGGAAGGGGTGATATAAAAACGCCAGCTTTCATGCCTGTTGGGACAGCTGGTACAGTGAAAGCTATGATGCCAAGTTCCGTGCGGTCCACGGGGGCGGATATCATACTTGGAAACACCTATCATTTAATGTTGAGGCCAACCGCAGAGCGAATATCTTTACTCGGTGGCTTACACAAGTTTATGGACTGGGAATACCCGATACTTACCGACAGTGGTGGGTTTCAAGTTATGTCTTTGTCCGGATTGACAAAAATTAGTGAAAAGGGCGTTACTTTTAAATCCCATATTGATGGATCAAGTCATGTCATTACTCCAGAAAGATCAATTGAGCTACAACACCTTTTTGGTAGTGATATATCGATGTGCTTCGATGAATGTACTCCCTATCCCGTCGACGAAAAGACTGCGATGAATTCAATGCAATTATCTATGCGTTGGGCAAAGCGCTCGCGCGAGGCGTTTAATAATGAAAACGGGAGAGCTATTTTCGGGATCCAGCAGGGAAGTATATTTCAGGCGCAAAGAGAGGAAAGCTCTGACGCTTTAAGGTCAATTGAATTTGATGGTTATGCAGTTGGTGGTTTGGCTGTGGGTGAGGGGCAAGAAAAGATGTTTGAGGTTTTGAAATATGCCCCTGACTTGCTACCAATTGAGAAACCCAGATATTTGATGGGAGTTGGTAAACCGGACGATATACTAGGTGCGGTGAAAAATGGTATTGATATGATGGATTGCGTTTTACCCTCAAGGTCAGGAAGAACTGGTCAATTATTTACCCACAGGGGTGTATTGAATATTAAAAACTCGCGTCACCAAGATGATCCAAGACCAATTGATGAAAATTGCTCATGCCCAGCCTGTAAAAACTACAGTCGAGCTTATCTCCATCATATTTTTAAAAGTCAGGAGATATTAAGCTCCATGCTTTTGACATGGCATAATCTACAATATTATCAGGATCTAATGGCTGGTATTAGAGGTGCTATCCTATCAAATTGCTTCGATAAGTTTGAAAAAAATTTCAACGCTACCCGCGCTCAAGGTGATATTGAACCAATATAAAGCTTAGTTATTTTTTGTTATTTGAAGCAGTTTAATTGGTATAAACGTAAATAAAATAAAAAATATAAAAAAAGCGCCAGGGAAGATAAATTCAGATATAAATAAAATCAAGAAAATTAGGGATATCGCTTGATATAAGGTGGTGATTGTCATTTCAGTCTCGTCTTTACAATAACACTAATCTACTATTCCAAAATTCCACTTTAAGTATTCAAATTCTTTTTCTAATTCATCTAACTTATTAATTAATACTCTGCCATCAGAATTTCGTTCGTTAATACTATCTATAAAAGCTGTAATTTCGTTAGAAATATCCTTCATACCGTTTGCAAGAATTTCACTTTTTTCGTTGGAATTTGATAGACGAGCCTCAAGTTTCCTCACAAGAGCGGAGAGAAATATATCCTGTTTTAACTTTGCAATTAAATGATCTGCTTTTATAAGACGAGCGGTTAAGCCATCTTCACCCGCTACTGCAGTAACTGTACGATTTTTACCAAGAATAAAAGATGCTTCGCCAAATAACTCGTTATATCCGATCAAACTCAAGCGAAGACCACTGGGGCTTAAGATTTGAGCATGACCTTCTATAACTAAATACGAATAGCCCGGAAGATCACTTGCGCTGTATACGAGCTCGTTGGGATCCCAAATACCTATATCATTCTCTAGTTTCATTATTTTACCTTCTTTTAGTTAACATAATTCATGCTGTGTTTGGAAAATATTTGTTTTTATAACTTACTATGAACGATCTCATTACACAAAAAACCAGCGTCTTTTATGTTTAAAAAATGTTCTTGTTCAGATCTGATCGTCTAAAAAAGACTGAAGGTTTCAAAAATAACAAGCCAAACTTGTAAGTAGATTATGGTGGGTGATGAGAGACTCGAACTCCCGACATCTTCGGTGTAAACGAAGCGCTCTACCAACTGAGCTAATCACCCCTAAATCGCTATTATCTAATGCTCCAAATATGTGCAATAGATTTTTATATTTTATTTTACACCCTACTAAAAGAACAAATCCAAATAGTTAAAATAGACCTACTCAATGCGCCACTGCACCAGAAGTATCATCATTGCCTGATAAAGATGAAGTTTGTTGTTCCTCTTCATGTTTTGGATCCCACTCTATCGGTTCTGGTTCATCAACGAGTGCATATTTCAATACTTCGTCAACATGCGAAACCGGTATAATATTGAGTCCCTCTTTTACGTTATGTGGTATTTCAATCAGGTCTTTCTCATTATCTTGCGGAATAAGAACGGTTTTTATTCCTCCTCTTAATGCTGCGAGAAGTTTTTCTTTTAAACCACCTATGGGTAACGCATTACCCCTTAACGTGACCTCTCCAGTCATTGCTAAGTCTTTCTTTACCGGAATACCGCTTAGAACAGAGACGATCGATGTCACCATTGCAAGCCCTGCGCTAGGCCCATCTTTAGGTGTGGCACCTTCTGGAACATGAACGTGAATGTCTAGCTTGTCGAAACGAGTCGGTTTAACTCCTATCTTTGGACTAATAGATCGTACGTAAGAACTGGCTGCATCGATTGATTCTTTCATGACGTCGCCGAGTTTGCCAGTTGTTTTCATTCTACCTTTCCCAGGTAACTTCAATGCTTCTATTTGCAGAAGATCCCCACCAGCTGATGTGTACGCTAGCCCAGTCACAACTCCTATTTGGTCTTGTAGTTCTGCCAGTCCATATTTGAATTTACGTACCCCCAAAAACTCGGACAGATTTTCTGGGGTGATAGTTATGGCCTGACTTTCTCCTTTCACAATTTTTGTAACGACTTTACGGGCAAGTCTTACTATTTCACGCTCCAAATTACGCACCCCTGCCTCACGGGTGTAGAATTGAATAATCGCTGTAAGAGCTTCGTCAGAAATAGAGAATTCATCCTGTTTCAAACCATTATTTTTAAGCGATTTCTCCAAAAGATGTCTGAGAGCTATCTCTCTTTTTTCATCTTCAGTATAGCCAGCTAAGGGAACAATTTCCATTCTATCTAGCAACGGACCAGGCATATTATAGCTATTAGCTGTAGTAAGAAACATTACATTGGATAAATCATACTCAACTTCCAAATAGTGATCAGAAAAAGTACTATTCTGTTCTGGATCAAGCACTTCAAGCATCGCTGATGCTGGGTCCCCTCGAAAATCTTGTCCCATTTTATCAATTTCATCAAGTAATATCAACGGGTTGGTTGTCTTTGCTTTCTTAAGAGCTTGTATTATTTTACCAGGCATTGAGCCAATATAAGTCCTTCGATGACCACGTATTTCGCTTTCATCTCGGACCCCGCCTAGGGAAATTCTAATAAATTCTCTTCCAGTAGCTTTTGCAACAGACTTTCCTAGTGATGTCTTTCCAACACCTGGGGGTCCTACCATGCACATGATTGGACCCTTAACTTTTTTACTTCTTTGCTGCACGGCAAGATATTCTATTATCCGCTCTTTAACCTTTTCTAAGCTGTAGTGATCATCGTCTAATATTTTTTGGGCTTTATTAAGATCTTTCTTAACTCTTGATTTCGTTCCCCATGGAAGGCACAGCAGCCAATCTAAATAATTTCTTACTACGGTCGCTTCTGCAGACATTGGAGACATAGATTTTAATTTTTTAATTTCTGCTTCGGCTTTTTCTTTGGCTTCCTTACTGAGCTTAGTACCATGTACCCTAGTTTCTAATTCAGCAATCTCATTTTGCCCATCTTCGCCATCACCTAATTCTTTTTGGATCGCCTTCATCTGCTCGTTGAGGTAGTATTCTCTCTGCGTTTTCTCCATTTGAGACTTAACACGAGTTTTTATCTTTTTTTCTACTTTTAAAACACTTACTTCACTTTGCATGTGAGAGTAGACTTGTTCTAATCTCTCGCTGATAACCAAGTTTTCTAAAAGTTTTTGCTTTTCATCAACTTCGATCCCTAAGTGCCCTGAAATCAAATCTACCAGTTGACGAGGATCCTCTGCTGTAGCTACGGCTGCAAGAGCCTCTTCAGGAATATTTTTCTTGATTTTAGCATATTTTTCGAATTCGACCGCAACTGACTTTTGCAGCGCTTTTATTGTTTCTATGTCTCCATCTTCTTCAGTCAATATTTCTGCAACAGCTTCAAAATAGTCGTCATTTTCATTGAAATTTGAGATTTTTACGCGCCTCGTGCCTTCCACCAAAACTTTAACGGTACCATCGGGTAACTTTAACAACTGTAAGACATTTGCTAACACGCCAACATTATAAATCCCTTCGCTAGTAGGTTCGTCCTCTGTTGCGTCTATCTGACTAGACAAAAGAATTTCCTTATCTTCAGCCATCACTACTTCAAGTGCTTTCACAGATTTTTCCCGACCCACAAATAATGGCACTACCATATTTGGGAAGACCACGATGTCACGTAATGGAAGTACGGGGTGGAGGACTGTTTCGTTTGACATATAATTCACCAATTCTGCTTCTATGTACTAAATAAGACAAAGAGTTCTTGATCTGCTCTTTTCATATACAACATGTGGGGTATATTTCGGTATATTCAACCAGTATTTACGGTCAAATTTTGTTTTTTTTAATAAAGTGTTTTTATTTACGGTAAACTTAAGAACTGCATATATATCGCAGTAGTTTAATATCAGCCCAGGTTCGAAGATTTTTCAACTGCTTTTTAATCCAACTTAATTAAATTAATAAAAAAACTAGAATTGCTTAATTGAATGCTTGACGGAAGTTGGTCATATGAATAAACAACACGGGACGCGGTTGTAGCTCAGTTGGTTAGAGTACCGGCCTGTCACGCCGGGGGTCGCGGGTTCGAGTCCCGTCAACCGCGCCACTTTCCCAAAATGCCATAAAAATAAGCGTTTTTAGCAAAGTGGTTACCCCATTTTTACACTAGGTATTTACACTAGGTATTTACACTAGGTTTTTACCACAGACTCAGCAAAAAAATACTATGTCAGATTACATGGAATTTTAGATTAATTGGCGCAGTCATACGTCAACCGCGCCATTTATTCCTAATACACTCAGAGGCCTTTGTTGTACGAGCAT
>CAXEVV010000065.1:0-6962 GCA_963999845.1 uncultured Rhodobacterales bacterium
ATTGCTGATGCTGCAATTTTGGCTGCCCAGGCTGGTGCTTCAATCCTTCATTTACACGCAAGGGATCCGGAAAATGGTAAGCCAACCCAGAATCCAGAAATCTTCAAGAAAATTTTACCACTAATAATAAAGGAAACTGATGCTGTAATTAATATAACGACGGGTGGCAGTCCGCATATGACGGTACAAGAACGTATGATCCCAGCTTCAATCTTCAAACCTGAGCTTGCGTCTCTTAATATGGGGTCGATGAACTTTGGACTTTATCCAATGCTTGATCGCTTCAGTGAATTTAATCACACGTGGGAAAAGGATAATCTTGAAAAGTCGCGAGATCTAGTTTTTAAAAATACCTTTCAGGACATAGAGACAATCTTACAAATTGGAGAGGATAATGGGACAAGATTTGAATTTGAATGTTATGATATTTCCCATCTTTATAACTTAAAGCATTTTGTGGATCGTAATTTAGTAAAGCCGCCATTCTTTATTCAATCGGTCTTTGGTTTGTTGGGGGGTATAGGAGCGCATCCCGAAGATTTAATGCATATGAAGCGGACAGCTGATCGTTTGTTTGGAGATGATTATCAATGGTCGATCTTGGGGGCAGGTAAAAATCAGATGACACTAGCGTCAATTGGTGCTGCTCAAGGTGCAAATGTGCGTGTGGGTCTAGAAGACTCACTATGGCTCGAGCCTGGTAAGCTGGCTCGATCGAGCAAGGATCAGGTAAGCAAGGTAAGGAGTATTCTTGAAGAACTTTCTTTAGATGTAGCAGCACCCAACGAGGTTAGAGATATGCTTGATTTAAAAGGTGGTAAAAATGTATCTTTTTAGATGGTGTAAAGAATTAAAAGTTTCTATTTAAGCACTATTAGTCATTGAAAATTATGGAACTTCTCTGTTTGAGCAAACGGGGATCTAAAGATTTTACTAATACATCCTTTCCTTCCAAGATTTCGAAGCATCTCTCAAGCGTCTCAGTTTCTAAGCGATCCATTGCACCGTCAGTATAAAAGGTCAAATGGGGCATAAGGATGACGTTTGGCCTCCCATATAATTCCTTAAGAGGGTGATTGCTTTGGTTCAACGGCTCCTGACTAAAAACATCCAACCCTGCGCCGGCAATCCATCCCTCAGTTATCGCTTTGACGAGTGCATGCTCGTCAATAATTGCACCACGAGCGGAATTGATAATAATAGCACTAGACTTCATAGCGCGTAATTCTTTTTCGCCAATTAGTTTCTCAGTTTCGGCATTTAAAACACTGTGGATACTTACAAAGTCGCTGTCTGATAATAGCTGCGTCAGTGAACTATATTTTATGACCCCAAACTTTTCCATTTCAGTGCTATCAGTATGAGGACTAAATGATATAACTCTTGCACGAAAACCCTTGCTTGCCATTCGGGCCATGCTTTTTCCTATTTTCCCGAAACCTACTATACCCAAAGTCTTTCCTGCGATATCAGATCCAAGCCATTCAGGCTCAGGCCATGCCCACCCATTATTTTCCATCGTATTGCGAATAGCTGGCATTTTCTTTGCCAGAGCGATGAGCAACGCAAATGCCCCCTCAGCTACTGTTTCTTCTGCGTATTCTGGAATGTTAACGACAGGTATGCCTCTCTCTACCGCAGCAGGAATATCAATTGCATCAATACCAACGCCGTATTTTACGATACCCTTAAGTTTTTTTGCAGCTTCGATTACTCTACTTGTTATCGGAGTGTAACACATGAGAATAAGGTCTACGTCACCGATCTGCTCGATCAATTTATCTTCTGCTATCCCATCTGGCAAAAGTACTAATTCATGACCCGCCTCTCTTAACCTTGCGTCAATTACAGGTGTTTGAAGTTCTTTATCAGTTCGGACTATCTTCATAGAGACCCTTAGATTTAAATTTGAGGCCTAGTGGCTATTGTTAGGATTGCTAAACGATCAAAAATATCACTCTTAGTGATTTTATATCCAATTAAGCGTAAGTCTTACTATTATGTTAACATACCTAAAGTAGGCTGCTCAAACGTTTTTTATGCTACTAGGCAACTTCTTTTCCTAGGCCGGCCTCATATAATTTAAACCAATCCTGGCGATCTAAAGCCACTTTGGTCGCATCAGAAATTAGAGATATTCTCTCAATATTATTTGTGCCTAAAATTGGTAAAATCTTTGCTGGATGCGTCAGTAAAAAAGCCACTGCAATAGCAGCACGGTCGACTTTGTTTTTCTGCGCAAGCTCATCAAGTACTTTTTGAATTCGCCCTTTACCACTGATTAGATCGCCGCCTCCAAGTGGTGACCAAGCCATAAGGTTGTGGCCATGTTTTTGGTGAAATGCTAGATCACCATTTGTGAAAGCCCCCAGCTCTTGTAAACTAATCTCTATTTGGTTCGTGATTAGTTTGTTGTTCATTGCAGATTGTAATAAATCCCAATCCCAAGGTCTAAAATTAGAAACCCCAATTGAACCAACTTTACCGGAGGCTACTAACTCATCGAGTGCAGCGCCTGTCAAATGGTGGTTCATAAAAGGGTCAGGTCTATGAATTAAAAGTAGGTCAATGTAGTCAGTACCCATTTCTGTCAGTGAACTATCTACGCTTGCATGAATATGCTCCCTTGAAGTATTATAATGCTTAACTCTTGCGCCAGAGTGTCTTCCTGCATCAATTACAATGTCACATTTTGTGATAATTTCAATTTTATTACGTAATGCTGGGTTTTTCTTCAGCGCTTTGCCAAGGACTGCCTCCGCAGTATATCCGCCATAAATATCTGCTTGATCAAAAGTTGTTATTCCTTGATCCAGACATTTGTTTATTTTTGTTTCCACATGCGACTCTGATGTGTTGGGATCATCTGCTAGTCGCCACATTCCATAAATTAAACGACTAAATTCAAGATTTTCTGATAGTTTTACTCGTTCCATTATACTCTTTCTCCTATACCGAGGGGTGTTTTGGGTGGTGCACTAGGTACTCTCCCGTATACGTGTGGTAAGGAGCAGGTGTCCATATCAGGCATAACGAGTTTTCCAAAGTACTCAGCTTCATCTATATGAGGATAACCCGATAGTATAAATGCCCTGATACCCATTTTTTTATAGCTCTCCATCTTTGAAAGAACTTGATCTGCTGAGCCAACAATTGCAGCGCCACAACCAGACCTTGCCCTGCCTACACCAGTCCAAAGGTTATTTTCGACATAACCATATTTGTCTGCTAGCTGCCTATTTTTTGTTTGATGAGCAACCCCAAGTGAGGTTGAGTCCAATGCTCGATCGCGAATAACCTTGCCATATTCATCATCTAGCTTTGAAACAATAAAATCTGCATATTCCCTTGCCTCTATTTCAGTCTTTCGGACTATCATGTGAACTCGCAATCCATAGTCCAAGGTACGGTTGTATTTTTTTGCTACAGTATGAACCGCCTGCATTCGGCTTTTGAGTTCTTCGATTTTTTCAGGCCACATCAGGTACACGTCGCAATGCTGACCACATAATTCTAAAGCATCTGGAGAATATCCGCCAAAGTAGAGTAAAGGCCCTCCTTTCTGATACGGTTTTACTGGATCTGTACTCAGTCCTTTAAAACTATAAATTTCGCCTTCGAAATTTATCTCTTCCTGTGTCCATGCTTGTTTTAGTATTTCTACTACTTCTCGCGACCTTTGGTAACGATATGGGCTGGGTTCCTTTTGACCTGGAAAGTCTGAGCTGATGATGTTTACAGTAAGCCTACCTTTAAGCATGTGGTCAAGTGTAGATAGCGTTCTGCCAAGCATAATTGGCTGCATTTCCCCACACCTTACCGCAGCAAGAAAATTGATATTTTCTGTTATGGGCGTACAGCCTGCTACAAATGAAAGTGTATCCTGGCCTACTTGGTACGAGGACGGGCACAGAATATTCCTAAATCCCTGCGCTTCAGCTGTTTTAACGATATTTGAGCAGTGTTTCCAGCTTGATCTTAAGTCTCCATCGGGAACACCTAAAAACTGATAATCATCTGAGCACAAGGCAGAAAACCAAGCAACTTCACTTGATTTGATAGCTTCTGAAGTAATTGGAACAACGCTCATATATACCTCTAAATATTATTTGCTTTCCATTTGCTAGCATTAGAAAAAGGGTATATCAATAGTATATCAATCTTATGTGAACTGAATTTGAAAGATAATTAAATTGACTGGACGAAATCTAAATAACTGTCCAAGTCCTTTACCCCGATATGTACAAATTTCAGAGTTCCTAGCTCGTGAAATTGCATCTGGTCGACTTATATCGGGGACGCGTTTAGTTCCGGAACGCCAAATGGCAGAAGATCTGAAAACATCTATTGGAACATTGAGAAAAGCTTTAAGACGTCTTGAAGAGTTGGGACTTTTGGACCGAATTCATGGATCGGGTAATTACGTTAAACAAAATAATGTAGATGGCAGTGTTTATGCCATGTTTAGATTGGAACTTATTGGGGGCGGCGGATTGCCTAGAGCAGATATTTTGGATATCACTTTGAAGAATAAGCCGAAAAATTTAATCCCTTTTGGAATCTCTGACAAAGCTACTCGCATTAGACGTTTGCGATATTTAAACGATACCGTCATTGCACTTGAAGAAATTTGGTTGGACAAGAGTGTAGGAGATCTTCGGGAGAAAAACCTATCTGACTCACTGTATAAATACTATGGTGAGTATTTAGGTTTGTGGATTTCAAAGGTAGAAGATTTTGTATCTGTGGGAAAGGTTCCCAAATGGTCGCCAGCTTCTTTCTCATTAAATGAGGGTGCTGTAACAGGATTTGTTGAAAGACTTGGTTGGGGTCAATTTAAATATCCAGTAGAATTTTCTCGAACATGGTTTGATACTGCGCGTTCAAGGTATGTGCAACGATTAAAGTGAAAGATACGTTATGGTAAATTATGGAATTATCGGATGCGGCATGATGGGGCACGAGCATCTTAATAACATTAAATTGCTAGATGGCACAAATATTTCAGTAATATTTGAACCCAATGCCGAGATGGCAAAGTCAGCATTGAAAGTCGCACCAGAAGCGGTTTTAGCAGATAGTTTAGAACAGTTATTGGTATTTTCAGATCTTGATTGTCTTGTAATTGCAAGTCCAAATCATTGTCATTTATCTCAACTTCAGCAGATTTCAAAAACGCAGAACCTTCCCATTTTGGTTGAAAAGCCTTTATTTACAGCTGTTGAGGATAGAGAACTAGTTTTGGATTTTGCGCGAAGTTACAACTCTCATGTTTGGGTGGCCATGGAGTACAGATATATGCCTCCAATTTCATCATTCATAGAGCAAGTTGACACGGTAACAGGTGGTATCAAAATGTTGACTATTCGAGAGCACCGGTTTCCATTTCTTCGTAAAATTGGAGACTGGAATAGATTCAACGTTAATTCAGGTGGGACCTTTGTTGAGAAATGCTGTCACTTCTTTGATCTTATGCGTTTGATTGTGAACTCGGAACCAAAAAGGGTCATGGCAAGTGCTGGTCAGGATGTAAATCATTTAGATGAAGTTTACGACGGGAAAAAATCAGATATCCTTGATAACGGATATGTCATAGTTGATTTCGAGAACGGAACGAGAGCCATGTTGGAGCTTTGCATGTTTGCCGAAGGGTCGAAGTACCAAGAGGAAATAATCGCCACGGGACCTGAGGGGAAACTAGAGGCAAAAATACCGGGTCCAGCAAGATTTTGGTCCAAAAAATTAGGAGATCCACCGGTTCCGTTACTAATAAAAAGCCCGCGTCACCCAATTGGCCCTCAAGTTACCGAGATTACCGTTGATCCGATTTTGCTTAAGGCTGGCGACCATAATGGATCTACCTACTATCAACACAAAGGGTTTCTTGAGCTCGTTAGAGGAGAGCGAGAAGGCCCAGATGTCACCCTGGAAGATGGCTATAAATCTGTTGTAATGGGTATGGCAGCTCAGGAAAGTGCTAGAGAGGGTCGTGCCGTTGAGTTTGATTAGGTTAACTACCTATTAGCTTAAACTGTAGCAGCAGCCTGACACATCACTCTAAGTTTTTCTTCCGCCAAGTTTGGTGATAGCAAGCCCAATCCGCAGTCTGGTGCAACTATTAATCGTTCCCTGTCGATATGATTTAGCGCCAGTTTAAGTCGGTTGACGACTTCGTCTAATGTTTCCGTTCTACTTGAGGCAATTGCAATGCTTCCAAAAATCACACTCTTATTTGGGAGTTTCTCAAGCAGCTCAAGGTTGTTACAACAATGTTTATCTTCTATAGAAATTTGATCAAAGTCAGCCTCATTTATCATTGCACTTAAGTCATTATAGCTTTGAGGGTCAGCTTTTTTATAGTGCAAATCATCCAAATGATCAGGATATCCACAACACATGTGAACAATGCGACTAACGGATTTAGGAACTTTATGAAAACACCTATCAATTCCTTCAAATCCAAAAGATAAAGCGTCATTTACCTGTCGGGCAAAAAGTGGTTCATCTACCTGTATGTGCTTACATCCGGACTCTACAAGCGCCAAAATTTCTTTATTAATTGTGTCGGCTAAAATTCTATTAAGACGTGGTCGGTCATCATAAAAACAATCTGCTGTGGTATCCATAATTGTTAACGGACCAGGCAAAGTGAACTTTATAGGCCTAGAAGATAACGCTTGTGCTGCTTTAAAGTCTTTGACGGAGTAGACCTGTTCCTGGAGTTCAATCTTGCTTCTAACGGCTGGAAGATCTGTTTCATATGCGCCATCCCTCAATATGCGATGTTCGAGGTTTTCGAAATCAAAGCCGGCCAAATGTCTGCAGTGATAATGAATGTAGTTTTCCCTTCTAACTTCGCCATCTGTTGGAATATCAATACCCGCGCGTATTTGAATTTCGATAACTTCTTTTGCAGCTCTAACAAATAACTCTTCGTTTTTATCTTTATTTTTGGAAAGATC
>CAXEVV010000066.1:0-6774 GCA_963999845.1 uncultured Rhodobacterales bacterium
ATTGATATACCATCCCGAAGTACCCGACATGATGAGGTTCTAAGGAACGCGATCGCCGGGATTGTTGCTCCCGAATTGGCTGAGATCGCCATTTGTCTGAAAGCGGCCAAAGATGATTTGGTCTGGCGCGAAGATAACGGTCAATTTTATCAGCAAGGTGCTGACTTGGGAAAAGGGTACACGAAATGCAATCTGCATACTCTACTAATCGGATCGGACGCGTGCGGGCATTATCATCCTGATTTTAGCCTTGGCATTTTCATGCTTGGGCCGAGAACGCTTTACCGTGACCATAGCCACGAAGCGCCAGAGCTTTATGTAAACCTGTCCGAAAAATCTGGATGGCGGTTTGGTACACGTGACTGGCAAGATTATCCAGCTGGGTCACTTATTTGGAACCCATCGGGCGCTCCCCACGCTACCCGAGTTTATGAGCAGCCATTCATCTCGGTCTTTGTTTGGCTTGAGAACGTGAATTCACGTTGCAACTTAGTCCAATGTGAGGATTGGGCAGGGATAGAGCATGAGCTTGCTGGACTGGGTAGAGAAGGTTTTCAAACATAATTTCTATTGAACATTCAGAGGCTTTCACTCTCATTGAGTTGAATGCTCTATTGCCTGGCTTAGATCATCTATAAGGTCATTCGGCTGTTCAAGGCCTATGTTAAGGCGTACTATGCATCCACCAAACTCTTTATCTGGTCGCTGCAAATCTGGGTAAATAATGGCAAGACTGTTCACGCCGCCCCAACTCATTCCTATTTTGAATACCTTGAGAGAGTTTATAAAAGTAATGACTTGGTCTTCTGAGATGTTGTCCTTAAACATGAAGGAAAATATACTGGTTGATCCAGTAAAATCTCGCTTCCAAATTTTGTGGCCTGGGCAGGAGGGAAGCGCTGGATGGAAAACATCACCGACGTGCGGTTGTCTCGCGAGCCAGTTTGCAATTTCCAAGGTTGCACTTTCTAGTGCATCAAGGCGCACCGCTAACGTCTGAAGCCCTCGCAATGCAAGACTACAATCGTCTGGTGAGACTGCCAATCCAAGCTGCTGGTAAATGGAACCTAGCTTTGTTAGAGCGGCAGCATTCCGGGCAGATACGGCTCCAAGCAGTAGATCACTATGACCACCGATATATTTTGTTAACGCCTGCATACTTACATCAACACCATAGGCAAAGGCATCAAACATAACGCCAGCAGAATAGGTGTTATCTAAAGCAACCGCGACGCCTTTGGCGTGTGCCTTTTCAACAATGGCTGGGACATCCTGAATTTCCATAGTGACGGATCCAGGGCTTTCACACCAAATAAGGCATGTATTATCGCGGATCAAATCAGTAATGCTTGCGCCAATCATTGGATCATAAGCCTCAACCTCAACGTTAAGGCCGCGCATCATACCCTCAGCAATCGCTTTGTTAGGGCCATAAGCTGAATAAGGTACCAACGCATGACTGCCTGCAGTACAGTAAGATAGGTAAATTAGTGCTATGGCAGCTTGGCCACCAGGTACTATCAAGGTTTCGCGTGCACCCTCTAAATCAGCAATGCGATGAGCTAGCTCTAATGCTGTGGGCGTACCATAAAGACCATAGGAGTAACCATTTGTAGCCTGCCGCCAATCATCTCTCACAGCCGTTTGATCATCAAATAATACAGTAGAGCCTCGGTAAACTGGTGTTGTAAGCGAAGCGAAATCTCGTCGCGCGCGTGGCGCGGGGTTTAAAAGTTTTGTACGCCAATCCATATTAAGTCCCATGTTTGTTTTGTAGATAGAAATTAACACGCAGACAGATGTCCAGAAGGTTATTCCTCTTTCACAAGTTTCCTATTTTTAAAGAAGTAACCTTATTTCTGTCATAAAAAACCGATTAAAAGTGACCATGGCCATCTGTTTTAAGCATTCATTATGTAACGTTACATTCTCAATTTACTATTGGCAAATCATATGATGCTCGTGACGAAAGAAGTTGTGCACCATCTTTACGCACTACAATATTTTCTTCGTGAACCATCATCAAACCATCGCCATAGTTCAGGGACGGTTCTAAAGTGATAACCATATTTTCTTTAAGCAAAGTATTATCAAACGCTGCGTGCGAGGGCTGCTCGGTAAGTTGCATGCCTAGTCCATGCCCTAGCCGCCCAATATTACCATCTGACTGATCCATTTCTGCTAATATTTCTGACATACTTAAAAATAAGTCTCGACATGTTTTTCCAGGTTGAGCGGCTTCTATTCCGGCTTGCGTTGCACGCCACAGAACATGATGTGCTCGTGTAGAATTATCGTCAGCGTGACCGATCGCCCAATTCCTATTGAAATCGCAGAAATAACCATCCCAAGTGCATCCAGTGTCTAGCATTAGAATGTCACCATCCTTTAGGGTGCGTCGTGATGGTGGAGAAATCACATCTGAATAGCCACCTTGATCGGCTGCACCTACCACGTAGGGCGCATCATCTGCGCCAAGATTGATCGCTCTTAAACGAAATTCGCGAAAAACATCCTCCAGGGGCATACCTTTGCGGATTATACTTGGCAGGTCGGCGAAAGTGGCTGAACCAATTGCGCAGATATATTCAAGTTTTTCTATCTCAGCGGGTGATTTAACCATACGGAGGCTTTGAACTAGTGGGGTGCAATCTACGATTTTTAGTCCCGAAAGATACGCCGTTAGGTTTTCCCAATCTCCAAGCGGCATCTGTAATTTCGTTTCGTGCCCTTTCATAACCCCGATCCTTGCGGTTTCTTTTGCGAGAGGGGAAAGCAAATCTTTTAATAAGCTAATTCCATCGTCAGAGGGTTCTGGAGCACTCCATGTACGAATATCTTCAATCCAGCTTCGATGCATTAAGTCGGCTCCGATTTCAGGGATCACCGCAATTGGCTTGCCGTCCGCAGGAACAAACAAAAACCATGGTCGCGTGGGGCTCTGCCAAAATAGAGTGTGAAACCCAGTAAAATAGCGGACGTCCTCTTCGCTCATCAATAATAATCCGGCAAGGTTGTCCTTGGCCATTAGCGCCTGAGCCTTGGCAGTGCGATCAATATATTCTGTATCGGGAAATCCTCTTGTCGGCACATTAGTGGTTAATGGCATCGTAAGTTTGATCCTTATTCTTTTGTTACAACGATCTAGGCTGAAAATTTTACTATTTTTCCAGCCACACTTGGCTGCTAACTGCTAGTGAAGTCCAGCATAGACTTATTATGCATCTGATTTGGTATACGCAAGATTGCTCCAGTTTTTCTTGACACTTGTCAAAATCTTCACATATTTTTTACATCGCATTTATAGCAGATTAAAGGATTAAAAAATGAGTTTTTTGACGCAAGAGCAGAAGGATACTTTTTGGCAGACTGGATTTCTTGTTATGGAGGATGCGGTAACTGCGGAGGAATTAGAAGGCTTACGTAATGAATTCTCCTGTTGGGTAGAGGAAAGCCGTGAGTATGAAGCTGATTACGGAGAAACGCTCGATGGTCGGCCTCGGTTTGATCTACAACCGGGTCATAGCTCAGAAAAACCTGGTCTTCGACGCATCCAATCTCCAGAAGAAGTCTCCAGTTTATTTGCAAACACTATGCGTAATGCCGCTACAGTTGATTTTTGCGCTGAGCTTATTGGACCAAGCATCCGTTTTCACCATGGTAAGGTTAATTCAAAGCTTCCCGGCACAGCTACTCAGGTAAAATGGCATCAAGACTTTCCATTTGAGCCCATGACCAATGATGATATGATTACTGCCCTGTTGTTCGTTGATGATGTAACGTTGGAAAATGGACCGCTCGAAGTACTACCTGGCACGCATAAGGGCCCTATCCATTCACACTGGCACAAAGGTCTATTCACGGGTTCCGTAGATCATGCAATCATTGATGCGCAACGTGACAAAATTGTAAAGTGTACTGGAAAGGCGGGATCAGTTTGTTTAATGCATGCAAAGCTGCTGCATGGTTCCGCTCCAAATTTATCTGACAGTTCTCGCACGCTTTATATAACTACCTATTATGCAGAGGATGCGATAGAACTGAGCCCGAACCACCTACCTAGCACTTTAACACATGAGTTAGTTCGTGGTGAAGTAAGTGGCAGAGTGCGTTGTTCACCCTATGAAATGGCCTTACCTGCACTTCCAGAAGGGACATCTTTCTTTTCGCAACAAGAGGGCGAGCTTGCGGGATAACGCCTTTCTGTTTACCAGTACAGTTAAGAGGAAAGACTGTGGCACAATCTGTCGAAATACTTAAGTTTGAAATTGATCATGGTCTCGGTGCGCGTGCTCGCTTAGGTTTGATTGTTCTTCAAACTGATCAGACGATCGAGCATGATTTTTCGAGTATTTTTTACGACAAGAACGATGTTTCGCTTTATGTAGCCCGTATTCCAAATGCCATGGAAGTATCGTCCAAAACTCTTAGCCAGATGGCAATAGATTTACCGCGTACCGCCGAGCTTTTACCGTCGCAATTTGGTTTTGATGTTGTGGGGTATGGCTGTACCTCCGGTGCAACATTGATTGGGGAGGAAAAAGTTGACAAATTAATTCGGGATATTCATCCTGAAGTTGCCACAACAAATCCGATCACGGCAACTAAAGCAGCCTTGTCCGCGCTTGGCTTAAAGAGGATCGCTTTGTTGACCCCTTATCCGGTAGACGTTACAATAAAAATGCAAGCCAATTTGCAAGCTGCCGGCTTCGCGATCATTGCTGTTGGAACTTTTGGACAATCAGACGATTTCACGGTGGGCCGCATCACCTCTGTTAGCATATTTGACGCGATCAAGCAGATCGGGACTAACAGTGACTGTGATGGGGTATTCGTGTCCTGCACAAGTTTACGAGCATTAAAAATCATCCCAGAAGCTGAAGCAGCGATCGGAAAGCCCGTTATCTCTAGTAATCAAGTACTAGCATGGCATATGCTCCGATTGGCTGGAATTAGTGATCAAATACAAAATAGTGGCCGCTTATTTGTAAACTGACCAGTTAGGTAAAAGCTTCACAAATAGCTTGTCTTTTGTATTAGGTTGGAGAGAGTGTTGCCCAGATTACTGATACGAAAAGTTCTTTCTACGTTTAACGATACGCATTAGATGCGCCAGTCTGTGATGTTTTGGGCTTAGCAATTGCCGCGACCATATCGTTGAGCGAGACTTGCCCAATAGACTTACCTTCTTTCATAACTGTAACCAAGTTATGGTCTGTCACTATCATCTCTTGCATGGCTTCCTCAATAGAAAGATCACTATTTAAAGGTAAACCTTCCTCCGTACCTGACTCATGGGATAGAGTATTGAGCGTCAAAACTCGCGCCCTGTTCACATCTTTTGTAAAATCAGCAACGTAATCGTTCGCTGGTTTTAAAACGATGCTTTGAGGATTGCCTTTCTGGATTAATTCTCCGTCACGCAAGATTGCAATGTCATCGCCTATCCGCAGAGCTTCGTCCAAATCATGTGTGATAAACACAATAGTCTTATGCAATTCATTCTGCAGATCCAGCAAAATACCCTGCATATCGGCTCGGATTAGTGGATCGAGGGCTGAAAAGGCCTCATCCATAAGTAAAATATCAGCGTCGGTCGCAAGTGCACGCGCCAGGCCAACACGCTGCTGCATCCCGCCGGAAAGTTGTGCGGGGTACCGGCTCTCAAAGCCTGACAAACCAACGCGATCTAGCCAATGATTAGCTCGTTTTTCTGCCTCACCGGTTTCAACACCCTGAATGTTGAGACCGTACATGCAATTTTCCAAAACTGTACGATGTGGCATCAAACCAAATTTTTGAAAAACCATTGACGCGCCAAAACGTCGAAAATCTCGAATCTTATCTGGGTTCATTGCGAGTACGTCATCACCATCAACGATAATTTCGCCAACGGTTGGCTCGATCAGTCTGTTAATGTGGCGGATCAAAGTTGATTTTCCAGACCCAGAAAGCCCCATTATGACGTTGATTGAGTTCGCGGAAATGCCAATGTTGACATCTCTAAGACCTAAAACATGTTTGTGCTCGTCTAAAAGTTCCTGTTTGCCCATTCCATTGGCCACCCGATCAACCATGCTTTTATCGTTTGGGCCAAAGATTTTATAGAGATTTTTTATCTCGATTTTGTAATCAGACATCGTTTCCACCTTCCCGATGACGCTGTAAGCGTTTGCCATACTGCTGAGAAACCCGGTCAAAAATAATCGCAAGAGCCACGATCGCGAGACCATTCATCAAGCCAAGAGCCAGATATTGGTTTTGAATGGATTGAAGCACTGGAACTCCGAGACCTTTCACACCGATCATGGAGGCAATAACCACCATAGCTAGAGCCATCATAATCGTCTGGTTTACCCCGGCGAAAATATTAGGTAACGCTAATGGAAGTTGGACACTAAAAAGCCGCTGTCGATAATTTGATCCAAATGCGTCTGCCGCCTCAAGGATCTCTTTATCCACTAGACGTAAGCCCAAATTGGTCAGACGTACAATTGGAGGCATTGCATAAACACAGACTGCGATGAGACCGGGCACTTTCCCAATGCCAAGCAACATTACAACAGGCAATAGATACACGAAAATGGGAATGGTCTGCATGATGTCTAACACAGGTGTAATCATTGCCTGAAGCCTATCAGACTTAGACATTGCAATGCCGATTGGAATACCAAGCGCAATGCAGATTATTGTTGCGACTGAAATCAGGGCAACTGTTGACATGGTATTATTCCACATGCCTAGATAACCGATTAACAAAAATGAAACTGCAGC
>CAXEVV010000067.1:0-6519 GCA_963999845.1 uncultured Rhodobacterales bacterium
TATTTTTAAGCTTCTCGTTAATTGATGTATAAGTTATCTGTTGATGAAAGGTAACCACAGGCTCCACCAAAATTTTGTAGGTTTATCATTTTGCCATTCCAAACCTACTTCCATTTCCCGATGTCCACGATGTGGCTCCGCCTTATAGGTTCCAAAAATTTTATCCCAAATAGAAAGTGCGAAACCATAATTGCTATCATGCTCTTTTCTATCGATTGAATGGTGTATCCGATGCATGTCAGGTGTCACAATTAAAAATCTCAACATTTTTTCTAATTTCGGTGAAATTTTGATATTTGCGTGGTTAAACATTGCGCTAGCGTTGAGCAAAATTTCAAACGCTAAAACAGCAAGGACAGCAGGTCCTAGCAAATAAACAAGGCCAACTTTAAAGAGCATAGAAAGAACTATTTCAATGGGATGAAATCTAATGGCTGTTGAAACATCAAATTCAGGATCTGAATGGTGAACCTGGTGCACCCGCCACAAAAAAGGTATTTTATGAGTTATTAGATGTTGTATCCAAATTGCAAAATCTAAAATTAAGATCGACAAAACAAATTCGATACCTACTGGCCATTTCAATAAATTAAAAATTCCAATTTCACTTGTCTTCGCATCTGCGGCTGCACCAATCGCAAGTAGTGGAATTGCAAAAGCCAATAACCTTAAAAAAAAGCTATCTATAATTATGAAGGACCAATTTGTTCTCCATCGTATTCCTTTGTTATTCTCTTTTGATCTGCGCGGTATGAGGCGCTCGAGCAAAGCCAAAGCTACAAAAGCAAAAAAGAAGATACAAAGTCTTATAAATATTTCATTATCCATAAAGTGTGATCTACTTTGCAAAAGTTAATTTTCAACCCACCAGTTTTTTAATTTACTGGCTAGAGGCGTAATTTTATGCTCTGATTAGTGAGCCGGCGCCATGTTCGGTAAATAATTCCAATAGACATGCATTTGGTACTCGCCCGTCTAAAATTACAACACCTCGTACTCCGCCCTTCAGTGCCAACAGAGCGGTCTCTGTTTTGGGGATCATACCACCGGATATTATACCTTCATTTATCCAATTTTTAATTTGGGTTGAGTCAAGTTCTGTTATAATTGAGCCATTTTTATCCTGAACGCCGCTGACGTCCGTTAGTAGAAGTAATCTGTCAGCTTTAAGTGCTGAAGCAATGGCGCCTGATACTGTGTCACCATTTATATTTAAAGTTTCACCATTATTTCCTGCCCCGAGGGGAGCAATAACTGGTATCATATCATTCTCAAATAATGTAAAAATTACTTCTGGATTAACATCTGTTGGAGAGCCGACTAGGCCCAAGTCTGGTGTCTCCTGTTTACAAATAATAAGTTTTGCATCTTTTCCTGATAGACCTACAGCCCGCCCATCCTGATTATTTATTGCTTGCACAATTTTTTTATTCACGCTGCCAGATAAAACCATTTCAACGACATTCATGGTTTCAGGATCTGTTACACGCTTTCCGTTAATGAATTCAGATTTAATATTTAGTTTATCTAACATAGAATTAATCATCGGGCCGCCGCCGTGTACGATTACTGGATTAATACCCACTTGACGCATCAATACTACATCTCTGGCAAATGTCTCTAAGGCTTCATCGCTTATCATGGCGTGCCCACCTAATTTAATTACCACGATAGCTCCAGAATACCTTTGCAAGTATGGTAGGGCTTGAGATAATGTTTCGGCTGTAGCTATCCAATCTCTATTCATATTTTGCTTCTTCATAAACCATCCAAAAGTGTGAAGTGATCTGTGCTATTTAATTGTTACGCTATAATAAAATATAATATCTCAATATGCTATTCTAATGTTGCAATTATACTCCGCAGCGTTTCAAGGCCTGCCTTATTTTCTGCTGAAGTGACTAATAACTCTGGGAAGGCTGCAGGATGTTTTTGTAGTTTATTGCGAACTTGATTTAGCACTTTATTTTGTTGCTCTGCGTTTACTTTATCGGACTTTGTTAGAATACATTGAAATGTGACAGCTGAAGTATCCAACAAGTCCATAATCTCTTCGTCAACTTTTTTAATCCCATGGCGAATATCAACGAGTACAAAAGCTCTTCGAAGGGAAGATCTTCCAGACAAATAACTTTTTAGAAGCTGCTGCCATTTTTTTACAACATCGATTGGAGCGTTTGCAAAACCGTATCCTGGTAAATCCACAAGATAGTGATGCTCTCCTGTTTTAAAATAATTAATTTCTTGGGTTCTTCCAGGAGTGTTGGAAGCTCTTGCAATAGACTTTCTTCCTGTAATCGCATTGATCAATGAAGATTTTCCTACATTTGACCTACCAGCAAAGCATACTTCTAGCCTATCTGCAGGAGGGAGCCCATTCATATCGACGACACCTTTTAAAAAGTCTATGTTTCCGGAAAACAGCTTTCTTCCTTTTTCCCGTACAAACTCATCTGGTTCAGGACTGTCTTTAAATTCTAGCATTAATCTAAAACCCTGAGTTTATCACCCAGACGCAAATCCCCATTATTCTTGGCAATTGCATAAACACTAAAATTCTGATGCCCGTGAGCTTTTAATGCTCCCAGAGTGTCCGCATCGCGCACCCCAGTTTCGGGGTTAGCTGTCGTTGCCATACATCTTTGCACATTTTCAATAACATCAAATTGCACATTTCCGATCTGAACGATTTTGCCTATCCAGGTCATTTCCTCCCATGGTTCCAGTTCATCGATCCAAAGGTTTCCTCTCCATCGTTTTTTCGACAAATCTAATCCCATTTCTGAAGCTAAACTGTTATGGGAAGATGAACTGCAAATAGTTATTGATTGATATTCCGTATCAGTCATAGCAGCGACTTTTGCTCTGATAAGCTTGACAGAACCACTTCTTCCATCGGGTATCAGGTCTCTCGTCCAATCAATTAATATATCACTTTCAGTATCTGGGCAGAATGTTATTTGCTTCTTATCTGGATGTGACAGTGTCAACCTATTTGTTGTCTCATCGAAATAACTTTCTATTGCCATTAATCCTGGGGCTTTAGATCCTCTTGAGAAATTATGGCAAGCTGCCCATTGACTACCATCTACAGAACTATTTTCGTGGACGACAGCCCAAAGCCTATCGCTTGGAAGCGCCTTTCCAGCGACTACTTTAATTTCTGCGATGCTCTCTCTACCATGAGATTTTATGGGGTATCGCCAAATTTCAGATAAGTAAGCCATTTAACTTTTTTTTCGCTTGAAGCTTGCCCTTATATTGCCAAATACGTCAGGTTTATAACCTTGAGATCGCATGATCATATATTGTTGTGTAAAAGTGATCATGTTGTTGGCTATCCAATATATTACTAGGCCAGAAGCAAAAGTGCCTAGCATGAACATAAACACCCAGGGCATCCAGGCGAAAATCATTGCTTGGGTTGGATCCGTTGGAGCAGGATTTAATTTTTGCTGCAGCCACATAGATATTCCCAGTAAAATAGGCAACACGCCTAATGAGAAAATGAATAATAAACTATCTGAGGAAGGCGTTTGCCATGCAAAAAGTCCAAAAAGATTTAATATAGAAGATGGGTCAGGTGCACTAAGATCTTTTATCCACCCAATCCATGGCGCATGTCGAAGCTCAAGAGTTACAAATATAACTTTGTATAGTGCAAAGAAAATAGGAATTTGTAGTAAAATTGGTAGGCAACCAGCTGCTGGATTAACCTTCTCTTTTTTGTAAAGGCCCATCATCTCAGCTTGCAATTTCTGTCGATCGCCGCCTGTGCGCTCCTTTATTTTCTCCATCTCTGGTTGGAGCTCTTTCATTTTGGCCATAGAAACGTATGATTTATAGGCCAAAGGAAGCAATAGAGTTTTGATGAGCAATGTTAAGCCAATTATTGCCCAGCCGGTATTACCGATGAACTTATTAATATAGTGCAGCGCTGCGAATATGGGCTTTGTTAAGAAAAAGAACCATCCCCAATCAATACTATCCAAAAAGCCGTCTACGCCGGATCTTTCATAATTTCTAATAGCTTCCCATTCTTTCGCTCCAGCAAAAAGGTGTGAGGTCACACTCGTTGATTGTCCTACGTCAACGCTCTGGGGAGCAAAAACGGTTTCTGCCTGGAAGATATCGGACTTATCGTAATATTTTGCAGTAGAACGGAACCTAGTATTTTGTTCTGGGATAAGCGTCGCCATCCAAAAGTGGTCAGTAAAACCTATCCAACCTGAATTCTCTACTTCAATTCTGTCAGCGTACGCAGCTTCCCTATCACTATATGCGTAGTCTCTGACATCGTCATAACTTTCTTCAGCCAGTGTTTGATCAGACATTCTAATCAGTCCCTCGTGAAGTATAAAGAAATTCTTCAGACCGGTTGGTTCTCCATGGCGTCTAAGAAGACCATAGGGTCTTAATTGTATTTCAGCACCTGTTTTATTGGTGACTGTCTGGTTAATAGTAAAAAGGTAGTTTTCATCAATTGAAATCGTTCTGCTGAAGAGAAGACCATTTCCATTGTCCCAATATATCGTAACTGGGTCACGAGCTGTTAATTTTGGATTTCCTGAAACTGACCAAATAGTGTCTGGATTGGGAACGGATTTGGGGTCCAAGCCAGATAAGGCTGCCCAGCCGTATGCGGCATAAAACGCATGTGGGATTGTACTTGGCTTTAGCAGTGTGACAATTTCCGAGTTTTCATCCAATGCAACGCGATAATCTTTCAGTGATAGATTGTCTATTCTCCCTCCCTCGAGTGATATTGATCCTATAACGCGGTCTGTCTCAATTTCTATGCTAGGAACATCTGCATTATCACTGAGATTTGACGGTAAGGTTACCTGTTCCTGAATATCTTGAGCAGGTAAGTTTTGAGCCTGTGTCTGCTCTAGATTTTGTTCATTGGTCTGAAGGGGTTCTGGTGGTGGAAATAAAACAAACCACACGATAATAACTACAAAACTAAGCACAGATGCTAGGATTAAATTTTTATTCTGATCGTCCATAAAAACGCCGCCAAATCTTTCTATTTTAAACACGTTCAACAGACTAAGACCCCAAAGGTCAAGCCTGTTTCACCGAATTTATAGATACCACGTAATTTTTAGAAAAAAAATATAGGTTATTTATTTAAATCCCGCATTTTTAATTCAGAGATAGCCTCATTTTGCCCTATCTTTTCTCTTTGAAGATTTACGAAATCGAATAAACTCGTATCTAATAGATGTGATGGCCTCGTATTCATCAAAGATCTAAACATGACCTGACGGCGTCCTGGACTGTTTTTTTCCCAACCATCTATAATACTCTTTACTTGTTGTCGTTGGAGCCCATCCTGTGATCCGCAAAGATCACATGGGATAATTGGATAATCCATTTGCTTAGAAAATCTTTCACAATCAGCTTCTGCGACATAGGCGAGAGGGCGGTAGACAAACAAATCTTTTTCTTCATTTACAAGTTTAGCTGGCATAGTAGCTAAGCGCCCACCATGAAAGAGGTTCATGAAAAAAGTTTCAATTATGTCGTCCCTGTGATGGCCGAGGACAACTGCGGAGCAACCTTCTTCTCGCGCTATACGGTATAAATGACCCCGCCGTAACCGTGAACATAATGAACAGAAGGTCCGGCCCTGAGGTATTTTGTCCACGACCACCGAATAGGTATCTTGATATTCGATGCGATGTGGCACCTTCATTTTTTCTAAAAATTCTGGGAGGACTGTTTGCGGAAAGTTAGGCTGACCCTGATCTAAATTACACGCCAAAATATCAACAGGTAATAACCCCCTCCATTTTAGTTCATGAAGAGCGGCTAAGAGCGTATAACTATCCTTCCCGCCGGATAAACATACCAACCAGCGCGCATCTCTTTCCACCATGCCATAATCACTAATTGCTTGGCTGACATTGCGGATGATTCGGCGTCTGAGTTTTTTAAATTCAGTAGTTACTGGGGCACCGTAAAACAAAGGATGTATATTATTTAATTCATCAAGCATAGAGTGGCTTTAAATCAGATTAAAGTGCATAACAAGTCATGTATAAAACTGCGAAACTATTCTACCTTTTCGTCAGGCACGGGATCATAGCCCTGGCCACCCCAAGGGTGGCATTTTAGAAGGCGCTTAACAATTAAAAAAACCCCTACTATTGCCCCCCTCTTTTCTAGAGCTTCTAATGCGTATGCGCTGCAAGTTGGTTGATAGCGACAATTATGTCCCACCCATGGAGAAAATATGGCCCTGTAAGCTCTTATTGGCAGTGATATGAGAAACGAAATTGGTTTCATTTCAGTCTTGCACCCAACTTTTTGATAGCACGGATTAATTCAAATTTGAGATCTTCAAATTTTACAGTGCAAGTTGTTTTGGCTCGTCCAATCAAAACGTAGTCTGCACCGGCAGTTCCATATTGTGCTAAAGTCTCCATTGCAGCTGCTCTCATGCGACGCTTTGCTCTGTTCCGCACTACTGCATTACCCACTTTTTTGCTCGCCGTATAACCAACTCTTATA
>CAXEVV010000068.1:0-6376 GCA_963999845.1 uncultured Rhodobacterales bacterium
CAATTTTAGAAAATTTGAAATCAAAGGAGTGTCAAATGCCAAAAGGTTACCTCATGGCAAACTTGCGTGTGAAAGATCAAGATGTTTTTAAAGAATTTTCATCAGTAGCTCTACCATTAATAGAGAGCTTTGGAGGAAAATTATTGGCTCGCGGCCCGCAGGCTGACAGACATGAGGGAGATGTTTCAGGTATTGTCACACTTATCGAATTTGAAAGTAAGGAAGCAGCTGAAAAATTTTATTTTAGTGATGAATATCAAGCTGCAAAATCTATACGCGATAGAGGTGTTGAGACCGATCTAATGATTATTGAGGGTATGTGAGCTGACTAAGAAGCTTTGACGCTGTTTGCGACAAACGGCTGTAAACTTTCTATAAAATTATCAATAAAATCTAAAACAACAGGTGAACTTGGACCCGATGCAGGCTGTATTATTGATAAGCGATGAAAAATAGCTGGTTTAAAAGGTTTTATAATAATTCCTGTTTCTCTAAATGCTTCAGCATCTAAAGCGCTGACAACTGAAGCCCCGATGCCCTCGTTGACCATTGTGCAGGCAGTGGTAAATTGCCTTACTTCAACAAAGCTATTTATTTCAACATTATCAGCACCAAAGCAGCGTGCTAGCTCCTGAAAAAACCAACTATCACGCCTAGCATGGATGAGCCTTTCTTTTGATAGGTCTGAAGGGGTAATGTATTCTTTTTTTTCAAGTGGGTGTCCATTAGGCAAAATACATACTGATTTTATATCCAAGTCCTGGCTTATTGTTGCTGGATGGCCTGAAAAACCATCTGTCAAACCACAATCGTATTGTTCACCTATAATCCATTCAAGAATACGCTCTGGCCGATCGGGCTCCAGAGATACAGTCACGCCCGGTCTACTCCGCAAAAAATTTACGAGTACAGAGGGCAAATGGCTTGTGGCAAAACCTGGCAGACAAGCGATACGCAGATGGCCAACCGTTCGTTCTGTTAGATCACGCCGTAAGTCTTCAAGATGATCCAAACTATCAATTAAACGTCTTACCTCTGATAGCAAATACCGAGAATCGCTTGTGGGTTCGAGAATTCCACGCCTGCGCTGAAACAGGTCAAAACCGACTGTTTTTGAAAAATCTGAAACAAGCCGACTGACTGCAGGCTGAGATATTCCCAAGTGTCGGGCAGCTTTGGTAATACTACCACTATCAGCAACAGCACGGAACGCTTCCAGTTGTCTTATCTTAAATTTCAATGGCTTACACTTTTTATAATTCCGTTTAGACAAGCTAATAGAGAAGTAAACTTTATTCACTTTTTCATATTATAACAAAATGTTATAATTTTAATATAAAAAATTCACTTGCATTATTTTTTTTATTGGCCGACCTTCTACACCGGTTAACATTTACTTAGGGAGGAAGAAATGAAGGCTCCAAAAACAATATTTTCAGCAGCTGTTGCATTAGCCATGTCCGCAGGTGCCGTTATCGCTAAAACTGAAGTACATTGGTGGCATGCTATGGGAGGCACAAACGGTGAGCGCGTCGACAAGATAGCCGCAGATTTTAATGCCAGCCAGAGCGATTACGAAATTATACCATCGTATAAAGGGAATTACACCGAAACAATGACTGCAGCAATTGCAGCATTTCGTGCAAAAGAACATCCACATTTAGTACAAGTTTTTGAAGTAGGTACTGCAACAATGATGGCTGCTAAGGGTGCGATATATCCAGTTGAAGAAATGATGAGGGACTCCGGTGAACCATTCGATGGATCTGCTTACTTACCAGCTGTGGTTTCTTATTATCAGACTTCTGATGGCGAACTTTTATCTATGCCTTTTAACAGTTCAACTCCAGTCCTTTGGTACAATGCTGACGCTCTTAAAGCTGCCGGTGCCTCTGTCCCAACAACTTGGGATGAAGTTGAGTCTGCTGCCAAAGCTTTGGTAGCTAATGGCATGGATTGTGGCTATTCGTTTGGCTGGCAAAGTTGGGTCATGATTGAAAACTTTTCTGCATGGCATGATATCTCAATGGGTACGAAAGAAAATGGTTTCACTGGATTTGACACAGAGTTCACTTTTAATAATGATAAAGTAGCAAATCGACTTCAAGCTATTGCCGACAGTCAAAAAGACAAACTGTTTAAATACGGTGGTCGCCGAGGTGACTCTTTGCCAATGTTTACTAATGGCGAATGTGGCATGTGGATGAATTCATCTGCCTACTATGGATCAATAGTAAAGCAGGCAAATTTTGAATTTGGCCAAACAATGCTTCCTCTTGACACCAGCCTTGCATCTGCACCGCAAAATTCGATCATTGGTGGTGCTACTTTATGGGCTTTGCAAGGACACGAAGCGGAAGAATATAAGGGATTGTCAAAGTTTCTGACCTTTCTATCTTCTTCAGACGTGCAAGCTTGGTGGCATCAAGAAACAGGGTATGTACCTATAACATCTGCCGCTGGCGATTTATCTGAAAGCCAAGGATTCTATAAAGAAAATCCTGGAACTGATACTGCAACGAAACAGTTGAGCCTAAACATACCAACAGCAAATTCCCGTGGCTTAAGATTTGGTAATTTTGTCCAAATCCGCGATGTGATAAACGAGGAACTGGAAGATTTATGGGCAGGCAATCAATCTGCAAAAGCTGCTTTAGACGCGGCTGTCGATCGTGGTAATAAATTATTGCGAAAATTCGAACGGTCTGCAAAATAAATTAGACTACTTGCCGGCGGCCTACTATTGTGGTCGCCGACATTAACCCATTTTAAAAACCTGTTAGGGATGTCTAGATGCTAAAGCGCGTTCATTTTCCGACGTCTCCATTACCATATTTATTGGTAGCACCCCAGGTCGTTATCACACTCATTTTCTTTATTTGGCCCGCAAGCCAAGCGGCCTACCAGTCCTTGTTAATAGAAGACGCATTTGGAATGTCGACCGAATTCGTTTGGTTTGAAAATTTCGCATACCTGGCTACAGATGATCAATATCTTGAAAGCTTTGGAAGAACTATTTTTTTCTCGATATGCGTTGCTGCTCTCTCCATGTCACTTGCCTTAATCCTTGCTGGATTTGCAGATAGAGTAATTAGAGGAACGACATCTTATAGAACTTTATTAATTTGGCCATATGCTGTAGCACCCGTACTCGCCGGTGCTCTTTGGGTGTTCATGTTTAACCCAACACTGGGAATATTTCCATATTTACTAGAATTCATTGGTATTGATTGGAACCACTATCTCAATGGGTCACAGGCAATGATGTTAGTCATTATTGCTGCGGCTTGGAAACAAGTCGCTTATAACTTTCTTTTTTATTTAGCTGCCATGCAGTCAATACCGCGATCTCTTATTGACGCTGCGGCAATAGATGGGGCTGGCCCCATAAGACGGTTTGTTGATCATATATTTCCACTGATTTCACCGACGACATTTTTCTTACTAGTTATTAATGCAGTTTATGCTTTTTTTGATACGTTCGGCATTATTCACGCCGTTACTCAGGGCGGACCAGCAAACGCTACATCTATTTTAGTTTATAAAGTATACAATGATGGTTTTGTAGGACTGGATTTGGGAGGATCGGCAGCTCAATCAGTGATTTTAATGTTTTTGGTAGTGGCTATGACCATTGTACAATTCCGCTATATTGAACGCAGGGTCGAGTATTGATGGTCCAAAACCGCCCAATATTAGACATAATTAGTCACATGATACTCATCTTTGGAGTAATTATTGTTGCACTGCCAATTTGGATAACATTTGTTGCTGCAACACACGATCCAATTCGAATGACCCAAGCACCCATTCCACTGCTGCCTGGCACATATTTTTGGGAAAATTTTGTTACTACTCTTTTTGGGGATGGCTTGTCTGGCTCAGAAACAACTGCTGTTTGGAGAATGTTACTTAACTCGCTTACTATGGCTATGATGATAGCTGTTGGCAAAATAGCAATATCTCTTCTGTCAGCCTTTGCCATAGTTTATTTTAAGTTTCCATTTCGCATGGGTTTTTTTTGGTTAATATTCATCACACTGATGCTGCCAGTCGAAGTACGGATACTCCCAACATTTGAAGTTGTCGCAAATCTTGGAATGTTAAACAGTTATTGGGGCCTATCAGTCCCCCTAATAGCGTCAGCCACAGCAACTTTTATGTTTAGGCAAGTGTTCCTTACGATACCGGACGAAATGTTAGAAAGTGCCCGAATAGATGGAGCAAAACCACTGCAGTTTTTTTGGGATATTTTAATTCCACTAAGCAGGACAAATATCGCAGCTCTTTTCGTCATATTATTTATTTATGGTTGGAACCAATATCTTTGGCCACTCTTGATAACCACCGATAGTGATATGACAACCATAGTAGTAAGCATAAAAAGTATGCTTGAGGCAGCGGAGCAGCAACCAGAATGGAATATTATTATGATGACTGCGCTCTTAGCTATGATCCCGCCAGTCTTCGTCGTCATTGCTATGCAAAAGCTCTTTGTAAAGGGCCTTACGGAAACAGATAAGTAATAGGTTAATCAAAATGGCAACTATAAAACTTGAAAATCTTGTCAAAACTTACGGAGAAGTTAAAGTTCTTCATAATGTGAACGGAGCAATTAAGGATGGTGAATTAGTTGTTGTTGTTGGTCCCTCAGGTTGCGGTAAATCTACATTATTGAGAATGGTTGCAGGACTTGAAACAATTACGTCAGGAAATGTTTCTATCGGTAACCGTGTGGTCAATGAGCTAGAGCCAGCAGAACGCGATATAGCGATGGTTTTTCAAAACTACGCATTGTATCCCCACATGTCGGTTCGCCAAAATATGGCTTATGGCCTTAAAATAAGAAAAATAGACAAAGGTGAAATTGACCGCCGTGTCAATGAAGCTGCCAAGATATTAAGTATACATGAGTACCTTGAACGAAAACCTAGACAATTGTCAGGAGGACAAAGGCAAAGAGTAGCAATGGGACGCGCAATTGTGCGTAATCCACAAGTATTTCTTTTCGACGAACCTCTATCAAATCTTGATGCAAAATTAAGAGTGCAAATGCGTCTAGAAATTAGAAAACTACAGCAAAGGCTCAAAGTAACCTCAATTTATGTTACTCATGATCAAGTTGAAGCAATGACACTCGGTGATAGACTGATGGTTTTAAATGATGGTGTAGTTGAGCAATTTGGCACTCCCATCGAGCTTTATGATCGCCCAGAGACCATATTTGTCGCTGGCTTTATTGGCAGCCCATCAATGAATTTCATTCCAGCAACTTGTCAAAAGGACTTTATTATACTTTGCAACGGAACAAAGGTTTCAAAATTCAAGGGGGATCATAAGCGAGTAACACTTGGTATACGGCCCGAACATTTACAAATAGACAATAAAGGAAACGTCCAAGTTATTGTACAGATGGTCGAACAGCTTGGTGCAAATAGTTTAATACACGGACTTTTAAAAGAAACGGATGTAGAAATTGTAGTAAGCATACCTGGTCACGTTACTGCAGAAGTTGGCTCAGTAATGGCATTCAATATGAAAAAAGACAGTACTCACATCTTCCATACTGACACAGGAAAGAGGATTGCCTAATGAAAGGTTCACCTCACTTTCAAGACTTCCCACAGCTAAATGCTTTTCGAAGTAAACCAGGATTTAGAAGTATAATCGGTCATAGAGGTGCTCGGGGACTGATGCCCGAAAATTCCATCGAGGGTTTTGAATATATTGTAGAAAACGATATACTGGCTATCGAATTTGATGTTTTACTTACCAAAGATGAAGTGCCAGTAATTACTCATGACTTTCATTTGTCAAAAGCCATAACAAGGAATGCTGAAGGCAACTGGCTTTTAGAAGATGGCCCTCGAATAAGCGATCTGACAGTTTCTGAACTTCAAATGTTTGATATTGGAGGTGTGGATAAAAGAAGTTCTTATGGGAGTTTATACCCTGAACAAGCGTTTTTATCAGGCATTCGCATTCCAAAATTGTCTGATCTACTCGACCTTGCCTGCCGTCCTAAAGGGCAAAATTTATTCATGCTGCTCGAAATCAAATCCGAGCCATCAATCCAAAAAAGTAAAATTATTGAAAATATTGTTTTAGAAATTGAAAAAAGATCTTTATCAAATCGATCAGTTTTGCATAGTTTCGATTGGAACTTACTGAAAGAGTGCAGAAACTTAGCGCCAGCAATGCCACGATCATATTTATCACAGCTACCAGAAAGTTCGAATGACCCATTTGATACACCACCTGAGGAAATTTCACCTGATTTCTCTTCTTTAAATGGATCCATACCGGAAGCCATTCAAGCCGCAGGCGGACAATTATGGTGCCCATATTTTAAAGATGTAACTGCTGAACTTGTTAC
>CAXEVV010000069.1:0-6311 GCA_963999845.1 uncultured Rhodobacterales bacterium
TAAGATAAATATTTTGTTTCAGGCAAGGATAACCTGATCGGTTTGAAAGAGCATTAATCATATTTAATAAATCTAATAGGCGTTAAGTATTTTGAATACGGTACAGCTTAATCTGGAATTAAGATAAAGATCAATTATGGAGTCACGACATATAAACGCCGGTATTCAAAATGCCACTCTTGATTGCATACATTTGAATACAAATTTAGGCTACTGAATTTTCTCAATAATTTATGTATACCATTGTATTTATTGACTTTTTAGACAGGAAAGTTAAGTAAGAGGAATGGAAAAGTATAACTGTAATAAATGCAACGTCGTAGCTAACTCACTCAGTGAATCCTGTCCTGCCTGTGGCACGCCATTCTATGATCTGAACGATCGCCAAAGAATTTTAGGTATCGCCACTCTCCTTTGCATCGCAATTGCGACGGGATTTTTTACACTTGGACAAAGCTTTCCGGCTATAGCTGGTTAGAGGGGAGTTAGATGGGCATGGGATTAACGTGGAAAAAACTCTTAGGCGAGGGATTGTCTAACCAGCAGATAGAGACCATTCTGTTGTTTGGAGTTGTGCCTATTATTTTACTAACTATATGGTTTATGGTCTTTCTTTACACCAATCTAGCGCCCGAACTTGAAAATTAGATTTTTGAGTTACTGATCTTTTAACGTAAGGGGCTCGCGAGGTATTTGTAAATGTCGTATGTTACGGATGCAGATAAGAAAAAGCTAATTCTTAATTACTGTGAACTAAGAATGGGCCAAATTAGTCGTGGTGACGTACATGAGGTTGCGACACGCTGCGGTTATTTAACAGCCAATGGTGACTTGTCGGACTCTGGTCAATCACTGTCTCAGGTTCTTGCAGCTACCGACCGAATAATGAAAGTAGCGAGCTGATCCTTTAAAGGTCAAAATTGGATGTGATTTTGTGTAAAGCGATTTTATAGTAAGTTTTACACAGGTAGCATCAGACATTTCATATCAGATGTCGGATAACCTGACCGTTTTAGATAAAAACAATGCTTGAAAGCTAATTTTCTGTTTTTTATCATTCCGAGAAATTAAAAGTGTGGGTAACAAAGAAAGAGAATACAATTTGGTACTATAATAATCGACAAAGAAACTTGCTGTACTTTAGGGGCGCTTGCTTCACGATTGCCGTACTTTATTGGATCTATCAGTTTCATGTGGCAAATTACAACAGTTTTGGGATCCATTTCAGATATCTTACGATTTGGGGACTAACTGGTAACATGGTTGTGACTGGGCTGCTATTTAGGCAGACCTTATTCAAGCAAAAAGAAAAATACTTTGCTGTTGTTTCCTCGGTATGTGTTCTGAATGCATTAGTCGTTTTTCTTTATTGGAAACTGTATTTTATCGACCCCGAGTTGGTAAATTATTCTGGCAGTATTGTATGGTTCCAAGAATATTACTTACATTTGTTTGGACCATTACTCCTTTTTATAGATTCAATTATGTTTAATAGGTCTTTTCGGCAGTTTAAAATTGGAATTATTTTAGCACTGTTGATCAGCGTCTCATATGTAGCATGGACTGAAATCGTTACTGGGCCTTTCAACAATACGCCAGTTGGCTCCAAGGCTGCCGGGCTTCCATATCCTTTCTTAAATGACATGGTACTTGGTGACAGGTTAGCATTTTACGCAATCTCAATTGCAACTGGAGTATTTTTCTACTTTTTATTCTGGTTCATTGATAGGGTCTGCCTTTCGTATTTTTTTGGCTTATCAAAATGAATGACTAGCCAAAAACTTTACTCGACATTAGTTTCAATATGAGGTCAGTTTTGAAACTACTCGGCACAACCTTTTGAAAATGGGATTAAAATATGCAGCTTGAATTTCATCATATTAATTTTGTATCGACTGATGTTAATCGGATGCATGAATTTTACACTAGCGTTTTAGGTTTAAAAGACATTCCGTTAGAAAACTTCCCAAGACCCTCCGAAACTAAAGAGAAGGGCTATAGTGGCGAAATAAAATTTGCTACTGATGGAATAATGCAAATGCATCTTGCCGAGAAGAACCTTGATGTTGCCTATAAGCATAAAAACCACATCAACCCAGTTGAAAGAGGTCATATAGCATTTAGGACAGATGATATTGGGTCGTTTTTAAAACTTTTGGATCATAAAAAAATACCTTATTCCGATTATGGAACAACCTTTGCCAAGGAATGGCACCAAGTCTTTTTTCATGATCCCGAGGGTAACATTGTAGAAGTCCATCAGAAGGTCTAATGTGTCTTTTGGTAAATTTAACCATTTTTTATCGTTAGTTGGGTATATTAATGCCGATTAGACATGGCGTATTTGATTTGAGGTAACCAAAGTGCAAACAGATAAACAGACACTATCGCTTGGTCAAAAAGCTGGTTGGGGCTTGGCCGATATGGGCGTCGTAGTGTTTGTTATAGTAAAACAATTATTAGTGCTATCATTTTTAACGAATTATCTTAACGTTCCTGTTGGAATTGCTGGACTATTGACCACAAGTGTCTTGATTTTTGATATAATTACAGACCCAATTGTGGGTTATCTCTCTGATCGCACCAATTCGCGATGGGGTAGGAGGGTGCCATGGATGGTTATTGGCGCAGTAATTCTTTCAGGGGGTATCATTGGATTATTTGGTGTGCCGCAATCTTTCAGCATCGTTGGAACTATAATTTGGGTTGGTAGTTTCTTTGCATTGGCAACGGTTGGTTTTACCATGGTGGCAATCCCATATGGGGCGACTGCCGGTGAGATGACACAGGATCCCAAAGAAAGGTCCTCAATGATGGGCTTTAGGATGGCTTTTGCAAGCTTAGGTATATTGATAGGTGGTGCGGTCATTCCTCAGCTTGCTGGAGGTACCAAAGAGGGCCATTTTACAGCAGCGATCTATGTAGCCCCAATTATTATTTTATCCATTTGGGGGTCCTTATGGGCGACTCGGCAAGCGCCCAGAATATTATCCCCGTCAACTCAAGGATTTATTTCAACCTGGCTATTGGTATTTAAAAACAAACCATTTGTCATTTTAGTTTGCCTCTACGGTATTATGACACTTGCCATTGCATTAATCACAGCAGGGCTCCCTTTTGCCGCAATCTACCTGATTTTTGATAATGGAAACTCCTTTCTGTCGCCCGCATCTAGTGCGCTTGGAATACTGTCATTGTTGTTTGCTTGCTTTGTACTTGGATCAATTCTGAGTCAAGCTTTCTGGGTTTGGATGTCGAACCGTTTGGGTAAAGTTAGTGCATTAATTTTTGGTCTTTTCATTTACATAATTTTACTAATTGCGATTTTTTTAAGTCTGCCATCTGCAGAAATTATGATCATTGCGATGTTATTTATTATTGCTGGAATGACAAATGGTGCATATCAACAGATTCCTTGGGCGATTTATCCCGATTTGATGGATATAACACGAGATGAATCGGGGGATGCAATCGAGGGCGCATTTAGCGCAATATGGTTATTTGGGCAGAAAGTGGCAAATGCAATCGCACCATTAATTTTATCATTAATTCTTGCTGTTTTCGGGTGGAGAGAGTCTAGCGACGGATTTACTGATCAAATACCTGAAGCATTAAGAGCGCTACAAAATTCAATAACCATATTACCTGCTTTTATCTTAGCATTAGCAATTGTTGGGCTATTTTATTTTTCTAAATATCTTAGAAATTATCGACCAATAGAATGTTGAAAATAAATAACCCTTTGGGTGTTTATTCCCAAAGGGCTATTTTATTTTTTGTAGTCTTTCAATACGTACCAGCGATAAAATACATTCCATGCATACCGTTGATACTCCATTTCAGACCGAAGTCTGCGAAGTACTCCAGCCATTGAGTGTCCCTTCTCTTGTTGGCAAATAGTTATGTATCACAACTTTTTTAAATAGCCAATTAAAAGTAACGGTAAATTGTATTTTATCATTACTAATAAGAGAAATTGAATATTTTCAAATGCTTAAAACAATAGAAAATTTTTAGGAAATAATTAAAATCTGAACATCTGCCACATTGGTTCCAGTAGCTCCAATTTGCAGTAGGTCATCAGATATTCTCAAAGCTTCATTACTATTATTTTCTGAAAGGAAATCAGTAACTTCACAGCCTTTTTCCAGAACGCGTTGACATGTGTCTTGATCAACAATCGCTCCGGCTGCTTCGGTTGGACCATCTCGTCCGTCCGTACCAGCCGAAAGGAAAACCCATGATTTGGTACTCGGGTTTTCATGAGCCAATTTAGCAACTATCAGCGCAAGTTCTTGATTGCGCCCTCCCAAGCCAGTACCTTTGATTTTAACAGTTGTTTCTCCGCCCCACACTATCGCTGTTGGTTTATTATTGACCTCAACTTCTTTGAGTTTTTGGTATATTATATTGGCAGCGTCATTTACATCACCGACCAATGGCTCATCTTCAACCACTGTTACAAAGTCATTGCGTAAAGTTTCGGCTGATGCAAAAATACTTTCTCGGTTATCCCCAATCAAATAATTAACAGCATCAGTACTTTGCCGTTTACATGATCCTCGTTCTAGATAGTTTCGTATGTTTTGGGGTATTAAATTCAGCAAGCGTTTACTCGTAAGAATTTCTAAAGCACTTTCAGCGGTACCTAAGGGGCTCACGGTTGGCCCGCTTGCAATTACACGTAGATCATTTCCAATAACATCTGAAAGTATATAACTTGTTACCGAAGCTCTTCCAGCATACTTCAGTACGCCTCCACCCTTCAGCTTTGAAACTTGCTGTCTTACGTGGTTCATTTCGTCAATACTTAATCCATTATTCAACAAGATTTTATTGAGGGCTATTTTGTCTTCTAGGTTTACTCCATCAACGGGTGCTGGCAACAAAGCTGATCCACCTCCGGATATTAGAAAAAGAACTTGGTCGTCTTCGCCGGCCTCCAGCAACGCTGATATCACCCGATTAGATGCTAACGCTCCTGTGTCGTCAGGGACGGGATGCCCAGCCTTAAACATTTCGCAATCGTCAACATCTTCTTGATTTTCTTTGTGAGTAATGCAGATGCAGTTAGATGGTCCAGTAATTGAGGGTGTCAAACCGTTGATCATGGCTGGAGCTGCTTTTCCAATACCAATTATTAATGTTTTCCCACCTTTTTTTGGTTTTGGAACGCCATTTTTTTTTATACATAACTGTACTGCTGTGAAAGGATTAGCCCTTTCAACAGCAGCTTCATAGGCTTTAAAAGCTTTGGTTTTTAATTTTTTAAGGTCATTGACCGGCAATTTGCTTTGCTTTCTCAACAAGTACTTCAGCCTGCTTAATAGATGCATAGTCTATTAGCCGTCCATCGAGAGATACTGCTCCTTTTCCGTTTGCTTCAGCATCAGCCATAGCCTCCAAAATTCGATTTGCTTTTAGAATTTCAGCGTCTGACGGGCTCATAACCTCATTAGCTAACGCAATTTGACTTGGGTGAATTGCCCATTTCCCTTCACATCCTAAAACTGCAGCTCTTTTAGCTGCTGCTCTGAAACCATCAGGATCTTGAAAGTCTCCGAAAGGTCCATCTATTGGTCTCAGGCCATTTGCCCGAGCTGCTACAACCATACGCGCTATTGCGTAATGCCACATATCACCCCAATGGATCTGGCGTGTTTCGTCTTCTACTTTATCTGTAAGCACCGAATAATCCGGATGCACACCGCCGATACTTGTTGTGCGAGCTCGGGTTGATGCAGCATAGTCGGCGACTCCAAAATGTAAGCTTTCATTGCGCTTTGAGGCAGCGGCTATCTCAGAAACGTTTTGCATGCCCAGCGCCGTTTCTATTATGTGTTCAAAACCTATACGTTTTTTGTAACCCATGGCATCCTCGACTTGGGTTACCATCATATCAACAGCATACACGTCAGCAGCGGTACCTACCTTTGGGATCATTATCAAATCTAATCTCTCTCCGGCTTGCTCAACGATATCGACTACATCTCTATACATGTAGTGAGTATCCAATCCATTAATCCTGATAGACATGGTTTTCTTACCCCAGTCTATCTCGTTGAGGGCCTTAATGATGTTTTTTCGCGCTTGCTCTTTCTCGTCAGGAGCAACTGCATCCTCTAAATCTAAGAATATTATGTCAACATCGGAATCTGCTGCCTTTTGAAACATGTTAGCTTGAGAGCCTGGTACTGCAAGTTCAGATCTATTCAGTCGCGCCGGTGCTTGTTCAATTGGAAAAAAAGACATTTTATGGTTCCTCTTACATATTGTTGCGTTTAATCGAGCTCATTGGCGATAAAAAATTT
>CAXEVV010000070.1:0-6201 GCA_963999845.1 uncultured Rhodobacterales bacterium
GCAACCTCTGATACAGGGAGACCACTGTATAAGCTTTTCAGCAGAGAGATTAGCCCGCGAACAATAATTGCATCACTATCACCCTCAAAATAAAATATATCTTGCTCAACAGTAGAATGCATCCAAACTTGACTTGCGCAGCCATGTACTTTCGTGGCTTCAACTTTCAGTGCATCATCAAGAGAAGGCATACTTTTCCCTTTCTCAATTATGTATCGATATCGATCTTCCCAATCATCGATAAAATCAAAATCTTCAACAATCGCATTAAACTCTGCTGTTGACATATTATTCTCCCCAATAGCCTTTTAACCGTATGATTAGCAATTGTTTGATAAACCTTATTGAGCTATATTTAGGGAAATTATCAACAATTTCAAAATTATAATAATTAATAGATCAGATGCGTATTTATCAACAATTTTTATTAGTATTAATTTTGTGCACAGGCTGTACTTCTGTGCCCAGTCTTTTGGGCTTTACAGAAGCCAAGTCATCCAACGAGGAATATAACCCACTTATTCCAAAAGAAAATATTATAACAAAGAATAATCAAAGAGAATATATGGGTAAATTAGTTTATGAAGTAACTGACGCAGAGCTTAGTATCACTCAAGCCAAAGACTTCATACTAGTTGTTTCCGGCCTAACAGAATACTCTGTAGTTTACGACCCTCGCCTCATTTTAATTTCGACAGACCAGCCTAATAGTTTAAAATTTTCTTTCAAGGCTCTTCACGCAACTAATAAAAAAAGTGGATCCATTAAAGAAAAAGTAATCACTTCGGCTATCACGATTAGCTCAAAAAAATTAGAAAATGTCGATAAAATACTAATTGAAAGTGCAAACGGTGTTTTTGAGTTAAAGCTTAAAGCTAAATCTTAAAAGTTTTAATATTTTTTCCGTCCAAAAATAGCCCAACTTTTCCATCGCACAAGTCAAGAGCGTCTTTACCAAAAACTTTGTGCCGCCAACCTAACAAAGCGGGTACTGTTCTTTCGCCTGATGCCAGGCTATCTAAGTCTGCACTAATGGCTATTAATTTTGCTGCAACACCAAGCTCTTCTGATTTTGCCTTCAACAACACGCGCAACATCTCAGATAATGCTGAATTACCATTTAGGTTTTTAGCTAATTTTACTTCCTTACTAACTTCATCAAAATTGGAAACCTGAGCAGCCTTTACAGAATCCAAAATGCCAGAGGCAATCCTTCCTTTTCGAGCATCACGCAACAATAGCCTACTGCGGCTCAATTCATCAAATGATTTTGGCTTCAAAGATGCGATCTCCATTAACGCATCATCCTTAAAAACTCTATTTCTTGGGATATCATTTTGTTGGGCGTATTTTTCTCGAAACTCCGCCAATTTAGAAACTATTCCCAAAAATTTACTAGAATTTGACCGGATCTTAATTCGTTTCCAAGCTTCATTTGGACGTGTTATGTAGGTCTCAGGATTTTTCAGAATATTTAACTCTTCTTGAACCCAAGCCTCTCTCTTATTTTTCTTCAATTCTGATTTTAGATACTCATAAATTTGCCGTAAATGCGTTACATCAGCTAAAGCATAGTCTTTTTGACTGCCAGTGAGTGGCCTTAAAGACCAGTCTGTAAACCTAGAGGATTTATCCAGGTTCACCTTGCAAATTGATCGCACTAAAGTCTCGTAACCAACTTGTTCTCCAAATCCACAGACCATAGCAGCGAGTTGCGTATCAAAAAGTGGATTCGGAATTATACTTTTGTCATGAAAAAAGATTTCTAAATCCTGACGTGCCGCATGAAATACTTTAACAACATTACTATTTAAAAATAATTCATACAGTGGAGATAAATCTAATTTATTATCTAATGGGTCAACTAGAACAGCATTGGCCTCTTGATCGCTAGGAATTGCTAATTGTATCAAGCATAATTTTGGATAATACGTTCTTTCTCGTAAAAACTCTGTATCGACGGTCAAATAATCAAATTTACTAGCATGTGCGCAAAATTTGGATAACTCTGATGTCGTTTTAATAATATTCATTTTATCTCACATAATGACAGGAATAGATTTCCCAAGACAAAAATGTTCTAGCGTCTTTGGGTATAACACATGTTCTTTTTCTAGTACTCTCAATTTTACAGACTGAACAGTATCATTTGGTAATACAGGCACAGTCGCTTGGCCTAAAATGCGACCACAATCTAATTTATGAGTCACCTCATGCACCGTACAGCCGGTCTGAATTTCATTATTTTTTAATACCCGCTCATGAGTATGTAGACCTTTATATTTTGGTAATAACGAAGGGTGTATGTTCAAAATATTACCCTGCCATGCATCTACAAATTCTTTCGATAAAACCTTGAGAAAACCAGCCAAACAAATGATATCAATTCTGTGATTTTGTAATTCCTTTTGAATTACACTTTCAAATCTTAAATCAGATTGATTTACTTCATCAGGCTCAACACAAATCGTAGGTATTTTTAATGCCTTTGCCTTTTCCAAACCACTTACATTTTTTTTATTTGATAATACAAGGCTTGGCCAAGCAAATTGCGATTTGTACATTTTTTCAGCTAGTGAGACCATATTTGAGCCGCCACCTGAAATAAAGATAGCCACCTTTTTCTTCACAGAAGCGCTCCAGAAAATGAGACACCCTCTGCCTCGGTAACCATCCCAATCTCAAATATCTGATCATAAAAATTCTCGAGTATATTTTTTACTATAACCTTGCATGAAGCAGGCACAATTAGCACCATTCCAATTCCACAATTAAACGTTTTCAACATCTCCAATGGGTCTACAGACCCCTCTCTGGCGAGCCACTCGAAGACTGGGGGGAGAGGCCAAGTTCCTAAATCAATCTCGAGACCCTGCCCTGGTTTCAGAATTCGGATAATATTTTCAGTTATTCCACCACCAGTGATATGCGCAAGACCTACTACCTTTCCTGTCCCTATAGCTTCTAAACAAGGTTTAACATAAATTTCGGTAGGTTTTAAAAGTTCGTCTGCCATATTATTATCCGAAAATGGACATGGCGAGTTATAGTTGGCTCCGGAAAGTTCAACTATCTTTCTAACTAGAGAAAACCCATTTGAATGGATACCACTTGAAGGTAATCCAAGCAGTAAGTCGCCCGCATTTATAGAACTTGGAAGGTCACAGCCCCTTTCAAAAGCACCTACTGAAAAACCCGCAAGATCAAAATCCTCGCCTGCATAAATGCCAGGCATCTCTGCAGTCTCACCACCAATTAATGCGCAATTAGATATTGAGCAGCCTTCGGCAATACCATTAATTATCTTTGTCGCTTTTTCTAAATCAAGATTACCAGTCGCAAAATAGTCTAGAAAAAATAACGGTTCTGCACCTTGGCATATAAGATCATTCACGCACATAGCTACTAAATCTATTCCGACAGTATCCAATTTTTCTGCTTCGATGGCAATCCGCAGCTTTGTTCCGACACCATCTGTAGCGGAGACTAATATTGGATCGACAAAACCAGCACCTTTCAAATCAAATAAAGCACCAAAACCACCTAATCCAGAAGCCACACCGGATCTGGTGGTTTTTTTTACAGCAGGTTTAATATTTTCAATGAGTTTATTTCCAGCCTCGATATCCACCCCTGCCCCAGCATAAGTTAAACCGGTACGATTTGATTTCATAAGTGATATCCTTCTCGAATTAAAATGGGCATAAATGTAAACAAGAAAAACTTCAACGTGAAACACTTGACGTCCGTTTTAGATGTGGTAGCAAACAAATATGGCGGGCCTGTAGCTCAGTTGGTTAGAGCAGAGCGCTCATAACGCTTTGGTCGCAGGTTCGAGTCCTGCCGGGCCTACCATTTTCAAGAAAGTTGCTTCTTCGCAGCTATTCTGAATTCCGCCCTCAAGCCTCCATGTGTCTTTGATTCAAGTAATTTTAAACTACCACCATGTGCCTTAGCTATATCTGATGCAATTGGTAGCCCCAAACCAACTCCCATACCTTTATCTTGATTCCTGGCTGGATCTAAACGACTAAATGGCTTGAGGGCTTCAGAAAGCATTTCTGTTGGAATACCTGGCCCATCATCTTCAATAATAAAATTAACATGCCTGTCATCAACAATAACTTTTAAATTCGCGAGGTTGCCGTAACGAAGTGCGTTACCGATTATATTATCCAAAGCTCTTCGGATCAAAGACGGTCGCATCAAGTAACATCCCGTATCTTTTAGATCTTCTATGTTAAGTCTAGCGTTAGACCGCTTGTAGTCAGCTTCTAAGCCTTGAAGTACACTTGAAACTGATAATAGTTTAAAATTTGACTTTTCGTTATCTTGCGCTTTCGCAAAGGTCAGAAATTCATCTAGCATGCGACCCATTTCTTCTAGGTCACGCTCTAAGGGTTCTTTATCAGTTATATCCAAAAGTGAAATACCAAGCTTAAGTCTGGTTAGAGGGGTTCTAAGATCATGGCTTACACCCGATAAAATCATAGTCCTCTGCTCAATGTGTCTCTCAATTCTATTACGCATTTCCAGAAACGCGTTTCCCGCTGCTTTGACTTCAATAGCTCCTGATGCAGAATACGGAACTGTTTGACCACGGCCAAAGGCTTCTGCTGCAGAAGCTAAGCGAGTGATTGGCCTTAATTGGTTTCTTAAATATACAAAGGCTATTAAAGTGAAAAATGCTCCGAAAACGACCATATTAACAATTAACTGATGTGGGTTGGAAGCGGAAACTCGAGCTCTCTCAAGGCGAAGCAGAAAACCCATATCAGCTAATTTTAAATTTATCGTCACATAATCATCATCAAGCAAATCAACTCCCTGTACCCATTTTAATCCGCTCAATTCCCTGATAACGACTATACCCGAAACATCATAAAAACGCCGTTTATCTATTTCTATCAGACCGTCACGGTCTATTTCTAGTAGCTCCATGTTTAAAGCTTTGCTTAAGCCAATGGCAGCTTCTATTTCAGCATTTTCGACCGTAGTTGCTAACAACTCAATTTGAGATGCTACCGTTCTTGTCATTTGCTCTGTGACACCTTCAAAATGACGCTTAATAATTACAAAGGAAACAATCAGCTGAAGAAAAATTACAGGAAAGAGCAATATGAATGCTGCTCTCCAGTAAAGCCGCTTAGGCATATATTGTTTGATCCACTTAAACATCAACTCTATGTTTAACTTATTCTTTGCGATTAAGGAATGTAATATTGACATTGAAATCTACAGGATCTGACGCGAAGGGAACAAGCGTAAAATTGCAAGATGGATTAATTCGGCTAACTGCCCCAAACCCATCTCCGATGACATATAAAGGAACAAACACTTATATTTTGGGTAAAAAAGAACTAATTGTCATTGATCCAGGCCCAAATTCTCAGTCTCACTTGCATAACTTAATCGAAATCATTCCACCTAAGTCCAAGGTCACCCATATTTTAATTACCCATTCTCATTTGGATCATAGTGAGCTTGCACCCGACCTATCAAGAATTTTAAATGCACCAACATTCGCATATGGAAAAGCATTAGATGGTCAATCTAAACAGATGAATAATCTTGTTAAAATGGGCTTAAAATACGAACCCATTGGAGTTGATCACAGTTTTAAACCGGATTACTTTTTAAAGGATCAAGAAAAATTAGTTTCATCAGAATGGGAAATAATAGCTCATCATACGCCTGGTCACCTTTCAAACCATATATGTTATCAATATTTTGATTATTTGTTTACGGGAGATCACATTATGGACTGGTCTACATCGGTTATCTCACCTCCAGAAGGCGATATTTCACAATTTATGAACTCATGTAAAAAACTATGTAAGCTCAATTGGGAAAAATTTTATCCTGGCCACGGGTTTCCTGTGGAAAGTCCCAATAAGCGTCTAATAGAGTTAATGCATCATAGAATGACGAGAGAAGCCGAAATCATCAATATTCTCAGGGAAACAGAGGCAACTATTTCTCAAATAACAAAATCTGTCTATTTCGACGTAAATAAAAATTTAATAACAGTTGCATCGAGAAATGTTAAAGCCCATTTAATTGATTTGATTATAAAAAAACAGGTACAAGTTGACGATATATCCTCCGATAATGCACTATTTTCGTTAATCTGAATATTTTTTAAAAAAAAATTCCTTACCACTAGACTACCGAATTACCTATTGCTATAGGAAAAGAGTG
>CAXEVV010000071.1:0-6141 GCA_963999845.1 uncultured Rhodobacterales bacterium
CCATTGCCCATACCGTCGAATTCAAAGCCTTCAAGCGCTTCCACAACTGAACAGGGGTTGAATGAACCTCCACGCTGAACTGCATCTGCGTAAAGCAATGTTTGACAATAACATGTGTGAGCAGCCTGAGACGGTGGAAACCCATACTTTTCACCAAATGATTTGACGAATGCATTAGTCCCCGCATAACGCGAGCCAGCAGTATTTTCTAAGGACCAGTGCCACCCTGTTGTACCAAAAATTCCTGCAACATTTTTACCTGCACCTTTGGCCATAAGTCGCGAGTACAAAGGCACCACAATTTCAAAATTCTTACCATTTGCTTGAGCGGCTCTTAATCCAAACTCAACAGCGGAGGTAAGAGAGTTTACCATATTCCCGCCATAATGGTTGAGGACAAGTACGTCTGCACCTGAGTTAAGAACTGGTGCCACGTAGGACGAAAAGTCAGTTTGAGATAACGGTGTTTTAACTGCTGCTATTGTTTCCCAACCTAAAGCTTCAGTAGAGTTTCGAACAGCTTCTTCTGTGGTATAACCCCAGTTATAGTCCGCCGTTAAATGATAAGCTTTTCTGTCAGAACCATAACGATCAGCCAAAACTGGTGCAAGCGCTGCTCCTGTCATGTAAGAATTGAAGAAATGTCTAAAACCATTAGCCTTTTTGTCTTTACCAGTCGTATCATTTGAGTGTGTCAGACCAGCCATGAAGATAATTCCAGCTTCTTGGCACAAAGCTTGTACTGCTACGGCTACCCCGGACGATGATCCTCCAGTAACCATGATAGCGCCATCTTTCTCAATCATTGATCGTGCTGAAGCGCGAGCTGCATCTGGTTTCGTTTGAGTGTCGCCAGTTACATACTCAACTTTTTTGCCCAAAATCCCTGTGCCGTCTAAGGCTTTTGAGCTGAATGTCTGCAGCATTCCGCCGTCGCCTTCACCGTTGAGGTGTTCAACTGCGAGTTTGTAAGCTCTTAGTTCGTCTGCGCCTTCATCAGCATAAGGGCCTGATTGTGGAACGTTGAAACCTAGGGTTACACTCGAACCAGTTGGGGCGTTGGCAAAGCCAGCGTGACTTCCTGCTGATAAAATAGTTGGCAAAGCTAGTCCTGCGCCTGCAACTGCGCCAGTTTGCATTACACTTCGACGTGTAAAATTATTCTTCGACATATATTCCTCCGTTTTGTAATAAAAAATCGAATTTTGTATTTGTGTGGTTGGGCATGAACCTCATGCGTTTCTGTCGAACTAATCTGATTTGTGGGTGTGTCAATATGACCAAAAAAATTTAAGTAAACTAAAGTATGCAAAATTTACCAGTTCTCAGTCTAAGCCATCTACTGATTTGATAAAGTTCGCAAGGACGGCTCAAAATTACTGAAGTCATAGCCGGCAGCTAACGTCTTTGCCAAGATCAATTTTAGGTCCATGCCTGCATTGGCTTCTCCAATGGCCCACAAGAGGCTACATCTCATGCCGGATGCACAGTAAGCCAGCACAGGACCCTTACAGCTCAGAACGAGGTCTCTTTGTATTACAGCAGTTGCTGGGGTCATCATCTCAGGTGTGAGCTCTAGTAAATGAAATTCTATATTGTTCTCTTTAGCCAGATCTTCCATAACCGAGCTGTTGTAAAATGGTGAAACTTCCATATCAGGTCTATTACAAATAATTTTCACGAAACCATTGTCAGCAATTTCTGCTATTTGTTGCGGTTCTATTTGTGGAGAAACGTGATAATTCTTATCGATGCAAACGAAGCTCATTTTAGGTATCCTATTCCGCTCAATACAAAACTAGCCGTCTTTAAGCGATGCAGATTCATGCAATAGAAATTTTGTTGATAGCATACCAACTATCATAGCGAAAAAAAATAAAATAATGCCAGAGCCCCCAAAACCTAATGCTGCTATGGAAGGTCCTGGACATAACCCCGCTAACGCCCACCCCACGCCAAACAACAGAGACCCAGTGACTAACTGAACATCAATTCTTTTGTTCGCTGGCATTGAAAAATTCAAATCGAATAATGGCGCTTTCTTTGCCGTTATGACCCAAGCCACACTCATTGGTATTATTGCGCCTGCCATTACAAAAGCTAAAGTTGGATCCCAATGACCTAAAATATCTAGCCAGCCTTGCACTTTCGCAGTATCTGTCATTCCTGAAATTAAAAGGCCACTCCCAAATAGTGAACCAGATAAAAGGGATACGGCAAGCCTTTTCATATTATGCCCCAGAAAGATCTGAGAGCTGCCATCGTAAACGCGCCCGCCATTATGTACGTAGCCGTTGCTGTTATGCCGCGTACTGAAAAACGAGATATTCCACATACGCCATGACCTGAAGTGCATCCATTGGCAATTCGTGTCCCGGCTCCAACTAATAATCCCGCTGTTATGAGCTGAAATGGACTAGTGGTAATATTAGTTTCATGCAAATCTACGAAATTTAAGATAATCAATGGAGTACCAAACACCCCGGCTAAAAAAATTAAACTTTCAAATTTTTCGTCAGCTTGACCGGTCTCAATAAGCTTGCCTAATATTCCACTGGCTCCCATTATTCGGCCGTTGAATACAAGTAATGTCAGACCGCCTAAACCAATCAGTAAACCGCCAAGCAATCCATAAATCCAATCTGTAAACATTTATTAAAATTCTTTTATTGATTTGTTTGGGATTCACATTTTGTTAATTGGAACTTTTATAAAAACATCACCTTGCTCGTCTGGTTCTGGCATGTTTCCTGCGCGCATATTTACCTGGAGTGAAGGCACGATAAGCTTTGGCATCGCAAGTTTTGCGTCGCGTTCATCTCGTAATTTTACAAAATCATCTTTGGATTTACCAGATTTGATATGAATATTCTTTTTCTTTTGTTCACCGACAGTAGTTTCCCACGCATACTTGTCTCTACCAGGGGCTTTGTAATCATGACCTACAAAAATACGTGTATCATCAGGAAGCTCCAGTATTTTTTGAATTGATGAAAAAAGCCTTTCTGAAGATCCGCCTGGGAAATCGCATCTTGCTGTCCCAAAGTCAGGCATAAATAAGGTATCACCAACAAAGGCGGCATCCTCAACAACATAGGTCAGGCATGCAGGCGTATGGCCAGGCGTATGTAATACGTCTCCTCGTAATTGCCCTATATGGAATGTATCTCCCTCTACGAACAACTTGTCAAATTGACTTCCATCACGTTGAAATTCGGTACCTTCGTTGAATATTTTACCAAACGTTTGTTGAACATCCGTGATCCGTGATCCTATCCCTATTTTCCCGCCAACTTTCATTTGAATGTAAGGCGCTGCTGAAAGATGGTCGGCATGCACATGACTTTCCAGAAGCCATTGAACATCAAGCTTATTTTCGGTCACAAAATTTATAAGTTTGTCGGCAGATTGAGTATCTGTGCGGCCTGATGCAAAATCGAAATCTAGAACACTATCAATAATTGCGCAGGCTGAGCCGTTAGGATCGCGAACGACGTAAGAAATTGTGTTCGTAGCATAGTCAAAAAATGCAGTGATATTAGGTCCCATTAATTCCTCTGACTGTAGTTCATTTTACATATACCTAATTATGAATATGATTCATTTTTTTATCAAGACATCAATACGCCAATTATAACTGACATTAATCCCAAAACTGAAACAAACAATGATGCTAAGTTGAGAGGCATTGCAGCCTTGATTGAGTCACGGAGTTCTTGATCCGAAGTATTATTTTTCTTGGCTTTTGCAACTTTATACATACTGAACAATAACCCAATCAACCCAAATACTGATAGTAAAGCACCACCCCAGATTAGAATAAGCATTATGAAAGTCCATTATGTTTTAAAAAGAATGTTGTGAGCGACGATAACCGAAACCTTGCGATATTTACAACTAGAGAGTAAGGCATTCAGAAAAAAAGGAATTTATCATGAATGAAAATAGTGGTGAAGCTTATCGGGTTACGGCTGATGAACTCAGGCAATTTATTGAACGCTTTGAAAATTTAGAAATTGAAAAGCGAAATATTGCTGATCAACAGAAAGAGGTCATGGCTGAGGCAAAGGGTCGGGGCTACGATACAAAAATTTTGCGAAAGCTCGTAGTTTTGAGAAAAAGAGACCTTCAAGATATAGCTGAAGAAGAAGCGGTTTTAGATATGTATAAATCGGCTTTGGGCATGAAATAAAAGGTTAAATCGGCCTAGGTCTATCAAATGCTGCCATAAATTTGGAAATTGCCTTGCTGAAATTAAACATAACTAACATTTACATTCCAAAATTTATGTAAATAGATCTGTATGCTAACTTGTTGCAATGTCAGACTCATTTTTTGGAGCCCAAAACTTGGCTTTTTCAAATTTATCTTTTTCTAGTCAGAACATCTCATTAGTTAAAACTAATGTGGGATGGTCGGCAATCGCACTGTTAATATCCGCATTTATATTGTTGCCGATTGGGTCAGTAATCTTTTTGGCAGTTTTTCCAGCGGATAATATTTGGCCCCACTTAATGGCGACTACACTTCCTCGCTATATTTCGACCACAATATTATTGATGATATCTGTTGGTGCTCTTGCCGGTATCATTGGCACTGTGACTGCTTGGTTTGTGGTTCGGTACAGCTTTAGTGGGTCTACTTGGTTGCAATGGGCTCTACTAATGCCATTGGCTATTCCTGGATATGTGGGGGCCTATGCTTTAGTCGACTTATTAGAATATGCGGGACCAGTGCAATCAATTTTGAGAGAAACTTTTGGATGGTCGAGCTCACAAGATTATTGGTTTCCGGAAATTAGATCGTTTGGTGCCGCTGTTTTCGTGCTAAGTTTGTCTCTCTACCCATATGTTTATTTACTTACCAGGGCCGCATTTCGTGATCAGGCATCAAGTGTGGAAGAAGTGGCGCGTTCGTTAGGTGCATTACCATCAGAACGCTTTTTCAAAATAAGCCTACCGCTTGCTCGACCTGCTGTAGCAGCGGGGATAGCGATTGTGATGATGGAGACAGTTAATGACTTTGGCACGGTGGATTATTTTGCCGTTCAAACACTCACAACCGGTATATTTAGTGTTTGGCTGCAATCAAGTAATGTAGGTGGTGCCGCACAGTTAGCTTGTGTCGTTCTAACGATAGTTATTTTACTTGTTAGTTTAGAAAAGCTTTCGAGGAGGAGAATGCAATTTTTCAATATGTCGTCGAAGCAAAAAAAGGTTGCAAAAATACGGGCTCATGGAGCAATTAACGTTTTGGCTTTTCTGTTTTGTTTTGTGCCCGTTTTATTAGGCTTCGTTGTGCCGCTAGTAGTATTAGCGGAACATTCTATGAGTAGTCCCCACTTGTTCTTAGACAGAGCACTAATTGATGCGACATGGAATACAGTTTTTACTGGAACAATCGCTGCCGCTTTTACAGTATTTTTGAGTATCTTTATGGTTTTTGGAATGAAATCGATGAAAGGTAAATTACCAAAAATAACAATGCCTATAACAACAATCGGATACGCAGTGCCTGGAGCTGTACTCGGTGTTGGTATCCTAATTCCGCTTGCAGCTTTGGACAATGCAATGGCTGATGCGATTTATTTTATAACGGATATCGATCTAGGGTTAATTTTCACTGGAACGTCGTTTGCTATTATTCTTGCCTACATCGTGAGGTTTTTTGCCATTGGCCAGGGTGCGACGGAAGCAGCTCTTGGACGCATTTCTCCAAACTTAGAACACGCAGCAAGATCGCTTGGGAAAAATAGAACCTCGATTTTGAATAAAATTTATTTGCCAATAATAAAAGGGTCTCTGGGTTCTGCGATGCTTCTCATTTTCGTTGATTGTGTGAAGGAATTACCAGCAACTCTGCTACTAAGGCCCTTCAACTTTGATACCTTGTCTACTCGTGTACACGAACAAGCCAGCCTCGAGGATTTAGCTAATGCTGCACCCGCTGCAATATATATTTCTCTGGTAGGTTTGTGTGCGGTAGTACTTTTGGCTAGAACAAATAGGTTCGAAAACTAGTATCTACTCATTAGATTTTCTTTTTTATTCTTGCCAACGTCCAAGTGTTTATTTAATGACGCACCTGTGCCCCTATAGCTCAGCTGGTAGAGCAACTGATTTGTAATCAGTAGGTCCGCGG
>CAXEVV010000072.1:0-6140 GCA_963999845.1 uncultured Rhodobacterales bacterium
GAGTTGCTGCTGAGCAAGCGAGGATGCTGGGCTTTTCTGGGAAGGGGTCAATACACCCCAAGCAGATCCCTATTCTCAATGAAGTATTCACGCCTTCGGCAGACCAGATTAACCGAGCGAGACGCACCATTGCAGAGTTCGAAAAAGCAGATACTGGACTTGTTGTTATAGACGGAAAACTAATCGAAAAGCCAGTATTGCGAGAAATGTACCGGATCGTAAGTATAGCTGATAGGATGGGGCTATAATCCTCTGTTACTAACTATTCAGGTAAACTGAATTTACAATTAAGTAGATTTTAGTTGCTGAATACGCCTAAATATTTCACTGTGCCAATAGCATATTGCTATTCCAACATGGGAAATATCAGTTGACCAAAATATCCGAAATGCCCGCTGTCGGCCGACACTTTATATCAAATCTTGAGCTTACAGTTCCAACTAATGATTCATGGACAGAACCAGTTCCAGCCAATGAGCGGCGTGTCTCCATCGTTTCGACAGCAGCAGTTTCAAGACGGGGAGACAAGCCATTTTCTTGGCTTGCAAAGGATTCTAGGACCTTTAACAAAACTGACCGTGACTTGGTAATGACACACGTTGCTGTAGAGTTTGACAGATCTGCATGGCAACAAGACCTAAATACAATTATACCACTCGACAGACTAGAAGAAATGGCAGCAGATGGAGAAATTGCTTCAGTTGCAGACGAGCATTATTCTTTCATGGGTGCAGCAGATCCTGTGACGATGGAAAAATCAGCGCGAGCGGTTGCTGCTAAAATGAAGCAGGAAGGTGTGAACACGGTTTTTCTAATACCTATATGACCGTTTTGCACGCGCGCCGTGTGCGGGCTGGCTCATTATTTTGAATCAGAGGGTTTGTCGACAATACTTGTAGGTTTTGTACGCGAACACATTGAGGTAATTCGCCCCCCTCGTTCTTTGTTCTTAGATTTCCCAATGGGAAGGGGCATGGGTAAACCTAACGACCCAGAATTTCAGAAAAAAGTAATTCGGGCAGCGTTCGAATTACTAGAGGCAAGCAGCGGCCCTATCATCGACGATTTCCCCGAAATTATTCCTGTAAAGGAAGGGCGCATGGGCTATGCGCTACCACCCCAGCTGGTTCTAAGTGTCAATGACATTGGGGATGTAGATGTTATTCTATCCGAGGTTAGAAACGAAATGGAGGCTCTAAGACCAGATTACGCCACCGCAATTGCAGCGCGGGGGCGCACAACAGTTGGGGCCAGCGGGCTTGCGATTGAAGAGTTAGCGCCCTTCATCGTCAGTTTTCTCGACGGAGAAATTCCAAAAAGCCCTAGAAAAGGCATACCTCCAATTCCACTGCTGAAACTAGTAGTCGAGGATCTGGAGGCCTACTACACCGAGACACGCACCCACCGCGACAGTATTGACGACTTAGAACTAATGGGAGAGTGGTTTTGGGAAAAAACCAAAGCCGGGCGGCTTCTTCTGTTGCTGGAAGCTGTATCTATCGCCTCTGAAAACAAGGTTATGCTTCAGATTGTCGAGATGTCCCTGATGGCCCCTCGTTTTTGGTCTGAGGGTCCGTTGCCAGGAACGTCGGCGGCAGGTTGGTAAGGTCAAAACGACATTGCCAAAAATGAATAGCAGATCAAGAATGACCGGTCTAAAAATATCTTAACTTTATTTAATAGACGCACTTTTACTTTTACGTATTACTGCAACACACTGGCAAAATATCTACATTCCCATCATACAGGATTGCAAAGATAGGCGATTTCAACGGTTATGATGCAGAATTAATTTGGTTTTAAGGCGCTACGAAAGGTTAAAGACAATGTCCACCATACCTTCTCTGACCAGCATGGCAAAATCGGCGGGTTGCGCTGCAAAGATTGCACAAGCTGATCTCACCCAAGCGCTGGCCCATCTTCCCAAGGCGGATGACCCTAATTTATTAGTGGACCACGCTGGATCTGATGACGCTGCAGTTTACCGACTTTCCGCTGAAATGGCACTGGTAGAGACAGTCGATATTTTCCCACCAATTGTTGATGATCCATTTGATTACGGACGGATTGCGGCCACTAATGCCCTTAGTGATATCTATGCTATGGGTGCAAAGCCGATTAGTGCCCTCAGCTTTGTTGGTTGGCCGGTTGAAGTATTAGGCGTAGATCGGCTTGGTGCCGTTTTGAAAGGTGCAGCCAGTATTTGTAGCAAAGCTGGGATTTCAATTGCAGGTGGCCATTCAATTGTTGATAATGAGCCAAAATTTGGCCTATTTGTGACGGGCTTAGTACACCCAGACAAAATCATCAATAATACTGGCGCAAAAGTAGGTGATTATTTGGTCTTAACCAAAAAGATTGGCACAGGTGTATTAACTACAGCCGCCAAACGAGGATACTTATCCTCTAGCAGATTAGATGAGGCCATCCTGTCGATGACCACTCTCAATAATACTGCAGCCTCAGTGATGATGGGCAATAATATAGTCTCTGCTACTGATGTAACTGGATTCGGTTTGCTTGGGCATCTTGGTAATATGCTTAAAGCATCCTCAATTACCAATCAAAAAAACCTTGGTGCCAAACTGTTCTATTCTAAAATACCCCTCTTCGACGGTGTAGAGAGTCTCCTTAATAAAGGCCTCTGCCCATCAGGTACTGAACGCAATCTCAAAACTGCAGCTCCACTAACAATATTTTCGGCTGACATAAGCCGCAACTATCAACTCTTGTTAGCAGATGCGCAGACCTCTGGTGGCTTACTGATGTCGGTGCCAAAAGTCCGGCTCAAGGCACTTTTGACCGACCTTAAAAAAAATAGTGTTGTACCTTGCGCAGTAATTGGCCAAGTTATACAGACTAACGAACCAGCTCAGATACAGGTCGAAAGCTAGCACTCTACAAATTATTAAAAGGCTAGTGACTAATTTCTTCTTAAGTTAAATTTTTGACTGCAAATCAATAAAAAATATTTGGCGAAAGAGCGTGGGAGTCGAACCCACCAGAGACGTGGTACGCCTCTCACTAGATTTGAAGTCTAGGCGCCCCACCAGGGTGCGATCCTCTTCCACATATTTTTATTTCTTACCCGAAACATTTGAGATGGGCTGCCGCAAGCGACGCAAGTCACCCACACGTGTAGTAAAGCCCACCTGATCAAAATATTCTAGCACATCTATAATAAAATTTCTGCCCATACTTACCTCTTCTCGAAAATCGCTTGTTGAAAATAGCCCATCCACTGATTTAGATGCTAATTTCTCCACACTGGTTTTGAGATTTATTACTAATGTTGAAGGCACGTAGCGATTTTTCCCCACTAGGATAATATCACCAAGCTTTATACCAATTTTCAACGCCTTTTCGAGCACAGAAACTTCCGTTCCAATTTGTTGAGCTGCCTGATGTAGACTTGGAGGAGTGCCACCATCTGGCGCTAGAATATTTGCCGCAATTTTCAGAATAGCTGTTTCTTGCTCGGAAATATGAATATTATGTGACGGCAAATAAAACCGGCTACCATTTACGCACATTTGCTTTTCAGAAATCATCATTTTTAGCGCCAGCTTCAAGCTATCTTCCTCAAAAAAGACACCAAGTTGTACTTTTATGTCCTTAATACTTGCCCCAATAGATTTTGGCTTACTTTTATGAATACTGGCTACCGCATTCAGAATTAAGGCCATTAATCCGCGCCACCGAGACTCACAAAAAATTCGTTCTTTTGGAGCATCCCCAACCCGCAGTAATCCCAATGAAACAATAATTGCATCTATTTGATCAGATGGGAGGTTGTGCGATACTGCAAATGGCTGCAACTGCACACCACTTTCGCTACGCGTTGCCAATGCTTGAAGGACAGCTGCTGTGTTTTCTTTACTCATGGCTTTTAAGATAGCAATGCGGCTCGGTTTCGCCCGGCCCCGTTTAGATGAGAATGGGTCGATTATACGCCCACCTGCAATTGTACGTTGCGCAGATTGATCGCGCAGAACAAAGCGATCTCCATAAAGAGCAAATGCATCATGAGGCAGGACCAGTTGGGCTAAGCCACTTTCTCCCGGGCAAATGTTTCCACCTGACAAAACTGCAACCCTTGCTGGCAAATGATCTGATCCAATGTGCAAGTGTGTTGGGGTCCAATGTTTTAGAGGATTAGTTTCGGTTTTTAACACTTGCAAGTTAGCATCAATACGTTTTGTGGGGACATGTAGGGCGGAATGCGCAAGCCATGTGCCGCGCTTTATAGATTTTTCGCCTACACCACGCCCAACGATGCTCAGCGCGCAGCGTTCACCAGCCTTTGCGCTGGCACGTATTTGGTTGTGAACCCGTATCTCACGCACACGGACAGAAGCTCCATGTGATAAGAGCGTCAAACTCTCCGCCTTATGAACGGTTCCTGAGAATATCATCCCAGTCACAATCAAACCCACTCCTTTTAGATTAAAAGCTCGATCAATGGCCATTCTGAAGTAACCGCGAACCACCTTAGGTTTTCGAGATTTAGCACGGTACGTTAGCTCTTCTTTCAGAGCTTCAATACCAATTCCTTTAGGAGCACAAACAGGAAAAAGTGCATGGTCCGGATGTCCTTGTTCTTTAAGAAAGTTATTGACCTGCTTACTAACCTCTGACAGGTCATCTGGTGCCACACGATCAATCTTAGTCAATACAATTAATATGTTTCTGATGCCAAGTAGATCAAGTATGGCAAGGTGCTCACGCGTTTGAGGCATGACGCCATCATCTGCTGCTATAACCAAAAGACCCAGATCAATTCCGGCTACACCCGCCAACATATTGCGAATAAACTTCTCGTGTCCAGGGACATCAACAAACCCTAGGACCTCACCGTCTGGCAGAATATTGTAGGCGAACCCAAGATCCACCGTCAGCCCACGCGCCTTTTCTTCTGGTAAACGATCTGTATTGGTACCCGTCAATGCTTTTATTAATTCAGTCTTACCGTGGTCCACATGCCCAGATGTTGCAACGATCATCCCACTTTTAAACTCTGCAAGTTTTCAACAAAGCCCTTTTCGTCTTCGAGACACCTAAGGTCGAACCAAAGCGCATCACCAGAAATACGGCCAATCACTGGAATTTGTAGTTTCCGAAAGGCCAGAGCAAGCTTTTCCAGAGTCTTACCGGGACGTCGAAGATCAGGCCATGATATCTTAAGCGCAGCACTTTGTAGCTTGTCGACCGGCAATGCTCCACTGCCCACCTGGCTATATGTTTGTTCAACTGTAACTTCACATAGCTCTAAGCACTCCTGAAGCACCTTAGCCAAACGGTACGCCAGCTTTTCAATTTCGACAGGGTCACGGGTAAGTAGGCGCAAAGTCGGTAACTCTTTAACCAAACGTTTAGTGTCAGTATACAGGCAAAGAACGGCCTGCAGGGCAGCCAAAGTAACTTTGTCAGGCCGCATAGCCCGAGTCATCGGGCTTCGCTTGATCTTTTCTATCAAATCACGGCGGCCAGCAATTATCCCTGACTGTGGTCCACCAAGAAGCTTGTCACCACTAAAGGTCACCAGATCAGCGCCAGATTTCAATGCATCAGAGACAGTTGTTTCATGGGGAAGGTTATAAGATTCCAGGTCAACAAGTGTGCCACTGCCCAAATCTATAACAAAGGGCAAATCGTGATTATGCGCAATCCTAGAGAGCTCTCTCTCTGAAACACTTTTGGTGAACCCTTTAATCTCGAAATTACTAGTATGAACCTTCATTATTAATGCAGTCCTAGAACTAATTACTGACTCGAAATCTGCTTCATTCGTACGATTGGTTGTGCCAACCTCCACAAGCTTACAACCTGCGCGGGCCATGATATCCGGCATTCGGAAAGATCCACCAATCTCAATCAGCTCACCACGTGAAACAGGAACTTCCTTGCGACGCGCTAAGCAGTTTAGCATCAGCAAAACAGCAGCTGCGTTATTGTTAACAACGAGCGCAGCATCTGCCCCAGTCAATTGGCATATCAAAATTTCGGCATGCTTATGTCGATCACCACGTTTGCCTGTTTTTAGATCAAATTCTACATTGCTCGCACCTCGGGCAACATTAACCATTGCCCTTATTGCAGATTCAGGCAGAGGGGCGCGGCCAAGATTAGTATGCAGTACG
>CAXEVV010000073.1:0-5948 GCA_963999845.1 uncultured Rhodobacterales bacterium
AGTCATATCGGATCCTTGGATCTAAAATTCCGTAAAGAATGTCGGCAATTAGATTGAATGCCACTATTAGTACTGCAAACATGAAAGTAATTGTCTGCACAGTCGGTAGATCATTTGCGTATATTGCATTAATTAACTGCTGACCAATTCCATTTACCTTAAATACCTGCTCGGTAATAATCGCACCACCAAAAATACTAGGAATACCAAGAGCAATCACAGTGACAACTGGTATCATAGAGTTTCTCAATACATGGACCGCAACTACAGTCCACTCGCTCAAGCCCTTTGCTCTTGCCGTTCTAACATAGTCTTGATTCAAGTTGTCCAACATCGAAGATCGCATGAAACGACTTATTTGCGCGGTTGTTTGAAGCGCAAGTACCATTACTGGCATAATCATCTGTCTGAATTGATACTTGAAGGTTTCCCAGTCGACTACCTCGTGAAGAGTGTCATATACAGACGGAAGCCATCCCAATTGTACTGAAAAAAGAACTATGACAAAAACACCACTGAAAAAAGGAGGCACTGAATATCCTACCATAGTAACAAACGTTCCCACTTGATCGAATACTGAGTATTGTTGATACGCAGAATATATTCCAATTGGTAAGGCTATTAGAATGCCCACGATGTATGACATACCTACCACCCAAAGGGTTTGTGGTAATCTTTGAACAACAATATCCATTACTGGACTTCTAGTCTGCCAACTGAAGATCCGCTGTTTCCCCTCAGAAAATGAAGTATTAAAGAGGTAATCTACAAAAACCTGCGGCTCAACCCAGAAAAATTGTATTACCCACTTTAAAAATTGTACATGTAATGGTTGACCGAGACCTAGCGCCTCTCGCATCTTCTCTTTAACGTCTGGAGGTATTGTCATAGGTACTTGAGCCATTGGATCATTTGGTGCTAAATTTAACAACAAAAAGATGCAGGCGGCGATAAAGAGCAAAGTTGGTATTGCTAACAGCAAACGCCGGACAATATACGTTAACATTTATGGGATCTTTCTAAAGGTGCGCCGGCACTGGTGCGCCGGCGCTATCATCAATTAGTCAATTCGATACCAATCTTCTACATTCCATAACTCGGTATCCCATGTGTTTAGGATAACTCCGCCAAGGGAATTGGAACGTGCAGAGACTCGACCGCGCCAAGTCAGCGGCACGATTGTATAGCTATCTTTGGTAAGCATATCGTTGAGTTTTCGACCGATTTCACCTCTTTTTTCGAGATCAGCTGTCATCTTTAACTCATCCAATAATTTGTCATAAGCAGGATCGCAATATCTGTTGATATTTTCCCCAGCCCAACTATTTTCTGGGCTTGGTTCATTTCCACATCTATATGCTGAAAGATAAGCCTGAGGATCAGTACCATCAAAAATATTTGTATACATTTCGATATCTGCATAGAATTTTTGATAAGTGTCTGGGGACGCAGGGTCACCACCGAAGAACACGGATGCATTTAGATTGCGTAGTTCAGTTTCCACTCCGATCTGAGTCCACCATTCTTTGATAAGGGCCTGGTAATCTTGACGAACAGCGTTGGTAGAGGTTTGATAAAGAACTGAAAGACGCATCCCATCTTTTGTTCTGACACCGTCACCGCCTTCTTTCCAGCCAGCCTCTTCAAGCAATGCTTTTGCACCTTCAATATCCTGTGTTAAACACTCTGTGTTATCTGAAGCATAAAGTTCTGGACCTGGAACAAGATTACAAGTTGGTTTGCCTGCAACTCCGTATCCTATTTCTGTTAATAGGGTACGGTCGATAGCCATCGACAGGGCTTTTCTGACCTTTATATCGCTTAGAAATGGATGCAAAGCCTTTCTTGTTGATCTTGTGTCTGCGTCTAAACTAGATGATGGATCAGTCATATTCATTTCTAATCGCTCAACTGCAGTACCAAAAGCTGCCAGAGGTTGACCTTTACCAGCGGAAGCCATTTGGCTGATTACTTCTGGAGCTAATTGTAAGTTCCATCCATAATCATACTCACCAGTTTCCATGACTGCTCGACCTGCGGCTGCAGCGTCACCGCCACCTTTAAAAACCATTGTGGCAAAAGCGGGTTTGCTTGAGTCGCGATAATTTTCATTTGCTTTCAATTGAATAACATCGTTTGGCCTGAATTCTGTTACTACAAACGCTCCAGTTCCTATTGGTCCAAAATTTTCTTCTGTACATTCTTGGCGACGCGTTCCTGTGCAGTTTTCAAATTGTGCTTTTTGAAGAATTGGTGTTTGTGATCCGACAAATGGCCCATAAGGGTTTGGTGTAGGATCTGCGAATGATATTTTGACAGTAAGATCATTGATTGCTTCTATGTTTGAAACGCCTTCAAACTTTGCTTCTTGGTAACATCCGGGTTCACCCATGCAGTAATCGTATGTAAATAAAACGTCAGCGGATGTGAATGGCGTTCCGTCTGACCACATAATGCCAGGCTTTAAATTCCAAGTTATTGATTTTAAATCGGAAGAAATCCCACCATTTCCAACTGTTGGCACTTCGGTTGCTAACCTTGGAAACATAGCTCCATTGTTATCGTAACCGGCAAGTGCCTCTATCACCATACTTGATGACTCAATATCCTTCGTCCCACCCGATAGGTATGGGTTTAAGATTGACGGCGCTTGCCAATAAATAATTCCGACATTGCCATCAGAGCCCCGTTCAGCGAAGGCTGAAGACCCAAGGGCCAAGGCTCCGGCAACTCCCAATGCTAAATACTTTATTTTCATTTTATTCTCCTTAATTTTTTAAACAGATAAGAGAGGCGTCAAACGACACGAAAACGCTTTCTCAATAATCGTAGGAAGATCAAAATATTTTAAAACTTTCCCCCAAGTGCACATGGAAGCAGAGTTTTCAGAAAATGCAAGAGAAAGCTAAGACTTTTTGTAATTTTTTTATAATTATTCATGTTGACAAAAATAGCGTATTTAAGCAACGCTTGCTTGGTCTGGTTAGGAATGAAAATGTTACATGAAGAAAAAACGCCAATTGCTGAGTTTGAAAATTTAAAGGTAGTATTCGAGACAAAAGACGGAACAGTTACAGGTGTCGAGGATGTATCGTTTTCCATTTATCCAGGAGAAACCGTCTGCGTTGTTGGTGAGTCAGGATCTGGAAAGTCGGTTTCGTCACTATCAATGATGAGGCTTGTGGAATTTGGTGGAGGGAAAATTAAGCAGGGCAAACTAAACTTTAAAAAACAAGTTGGTGACAAAATTGATCTGGCTAATGCCACCCAAAGATCAATGCGGCATACCAGAGGTAATGAAATTGGGATGATATTTCAGGAGCCAATGACCGCATTGAATCCCGTGTTCACAATAGGAAGGCAGCTAACTGAGGGGCTGCGCTTGCATAAAAACTTATCCAAACATCAAGCTAAGTTAAGAGCAATTGAGCTACTTGATCAAGTTAGGATACCAGAACCTAAAAATCGACTAAATCAGTATCCGCACGAGCTATCAGGCGGTATGCGGCAAAGAGTCGTAATTGCTATGGCTTTAGCCTGTGAGCCTAGGCTTCTTATTGCGGACGAACCGACCACAGCCCTTGATGTAACTATTCAGGCAGAGATCCTTTCTTTGATTGATCGCTTGAAGCGAGAAACAGGGACTGCTGTGATGTTCATCACTCACGATATGGCAGTTGTTGCGCAAATGGCAGATCGAGTTGTTGTTATGTACCGTGGTAACAAAGTTGAAGAAGGTAATGTGAAAGACGTTTTTGAAAATCCTGAACATGACTACACGAAATCTTTACTTGCAGCAGTTCCAAAGCTTGGGGAAATGTTGGGGAAAAAATATCCAGAGCCAATGAAATTACTTGGTGAAAATAAAAAGATTACGAAGCCATTAATTGGGACTGACGAGGTCTTGTTAGACGTCAAAAATTTAGTGACAAGGTTCCCCGTTGCAGGTGGTTTGCTAAGGAGGACAGTTGCCCAAGTTCACGCAGTTGAAAATGTATCTTTTTCGATAAAACGCGGTTGCACATTGGCACTGGTAGGAGAATCCGGATGTGGGAAGTCAACTGTTGGGAGGTCGCTTTTAAGGTTGGTTGAGCCTAAGTCAGGTGAAGTAACCTTGGATGGAAAAGACGTTTTAAGACTTTCTAAAGATGAACTTCGGAGGATACGAAGTGACATGCAGATGGTTTTTCAAGATCCGTTTGCTTCGCTTGATCCGCAAATGTTGCTTCTTGACCAAGTGGCTGAACCGATTAGAAACTTTTCAACGTTATCGGAAAATTCCATCGAGGAAAGAGTAGAGAAACTTTTTGAGCGTGTCGAATTACCCAAAAGTTTTTTACGGCGTTATCCACATGAGTTATCTGGCGGTCAAAGACAACGCGTTGCAATAGCGCGAGCATTGGCCTTAAACCCCAAGCTAATCATTGCCGATGAGGCGGTAAGTGCACTAGATGTTTCAGTGCAAGCACAAGTGCTCAATTTAATGATGGAACTTCAGTCAGAATTAGAACTGAGTTTTCTCTTTATTAGCCACGACATGGCTGTTGTAGAACGTGTAAGTCACGATGTTGGGGTGATGTATCTGGGGCGGTTGGTAGAGATTGGTTCCCGACAAGCGGTGTTTAGCAATCCACAGCACGCCTACACCAAGGCCCTCATGAGCGCTGTGCCCATCGTTGACCCGACAAAAAGAGTGCTAAAAGGCGATTTGAAGTTTAAACAAATACCCTCACCAATTCATCCACTTGGTTATGATCCAGAAAACCCAGAATATAAAGAAGTCTCTGAAGGACATTTCGTCTTAACTTCTGACTCTGGTTATTGAGGTCATAAAAAGGATTTATTTATGCCAGTAAAAAACCGTTTTGCAGAATTACAGGAAGAAATTACTGAGTGGCGTCATGATTTTCATGCTCATCCCGAAATACTGTTTGAAACTCATAGAACTTCAAAAATTGTTGAGCAAAAATTAAAGTCTTTTGGATGTGATAGTGTGATCTATGGACTGGGAAGAACAGGTGTAGTTGGCATAATTCATGGAAGAGAGAATACTAAAGATAGTGTGATTGGACTGCGTGCTGATATGGATGCTTTGCCAATTGAAGAAACTACTGGCCTATCTTATTCTTCCAATATTAAGGGAGCGATGCATGCATGTGGTCACGATGGTCATACAGCTATGCTCCTAGGAGCAGCTAAATACCTCGCAGAAACACGTAATTTTGATGGTACTGCAGTAGTCATTTTCCAGCCAGCTGAAGAAGGTGGTGGTGGTGGTCGCGAAATGTGTGAAGACGGTTTAATGGATCGTTTTGGTATACAAGAAGTATACGGCATGCATAATTGGCCAGATTTAGAAATAGGTAAATTTGCTATAAGAGCTGGGCCATTTTTCGCAGCATCAGATTTTTTTGAAATTACAATAAATGGGCTTGGAGGACATGCTGCTAAGCCGCAAATAACAGTGGATCCTACAATTGTAGGATCTCACATTGTAATAGCGTTGCAATCCATCGTAAGTCGGAATGCCGATCCCATAGACCAAATAGTGGTTTCGGTTACCTCGTTTGAAACATCTTCAAATGCCTTTAATGTTATTCCACAAACCGTTTTGCTCAAAGGAACAGTAAGGACGCTTTCCGATGAAACCAGAGATCTTGCCGAGAAAAGATTGCTAGAAATTGCTGAAAAGACAGGGGATGTTTTTGGAGCTGATGTCAAACCTATTTATACGCGAGGCTATCCAGTTATGGTTAATTCATTTGATCAAACTAATTTTGCAGCGTCTGTTGCAAAATCTGTAAGTGGTAACTGCGAAGAAGCGCCACTTGTTATGGGCGGCGAAGACTTTTCTTTTATGGCCATTGAAAGACCAGGTGCCTATATTCTTATCGGTAATGGTGATAGCGCTCCGGTACATAACCCTTATTACAATTTTAATGATGAAG
>CAXEVV010000074.1:0-5932 GCA_963999845.1 uncultured Rhodobacterales bacterium
CAAAAATTTAAAACGGCAGTGAATTAATTTCCTCTAAATGTTGTGCTAAAATTCAAATTTCAAATTACACTAAATGTTACGTAGCAGAAAGGTTTTTCAAAATAGGTTTAATTCTCAAAACTTTTTTCTTATTGCTATTTCAAGGGATTGTACTTAGCCTGTAATATCTACTCTTTGGTGTATTTATATAATAAGTAGCTATTTGATATGTACAAAAACACAAATAAAGATGCTTACGCTTTAATTCTAGAGGCCATTGATAATGGGATATTTAAACCAGGTGATCGGTTAGTAGAAATTGATTTAGCCGATAATTTTGGAGTATCTAGAACCCCTATCAGAGAGGCGCTACAAAAGCTAGAAACACAGTCTCTTTTGGAGAGGGATGGGCGTAGTTTGATCGTTTCGTCGTTAGATCATAATCAGATGGCAGAATTATATGTTGTTCGAGCCGAATTGGAGGGGTTGGCTGCAAAATTAGCAGCAAAACACGCCACAGATGAGGAAAAGCGAGTTCTTCAGGATATGGTTAACAACGATCGTAAGTTGATGACAGATCCAACCGCCCTTGCTAGAGCAAATCGAAGATTCCATAAGCAAATTCATTTAGCCTCTCATAATCGTTACCTAGTGCAACAATTGGATTTAGTTCATCGATCAATGGCTTTGATGGCGACTACCTCTTTGGCTGTTGATGGTCGGGGAGAGGTAGCAATGGCAGAACACCAAGCCATAGTTGATGCAGTAATTACTGGCAAAGCCGACGATGCATACAATTGTTTAAGGGATCATATATCTGTGGCTTACATTACCAGACTGAAACAAGAACTAAGTGATGAATAAAAGAATTAGAACACTGAACGATTATAAATTTAATGCTTTTTTCTTATCAATGTCTTCTGCAAATCGTTCAAATAGGTAGAAGCTGTCCATAGGACCTGGACTTGCTTCTGGATGATGTTGAACCGAATAAACTGGTCTTCCAATAAGCTTAATCCCACAATTTGATCCGTCAAAAAGGGAAATGTGAGTTTCCTCAACGTCGTCTGGTAGTGATTGCGAATCTACTGCAAACCCATGATTCATTGATGTAATTTCAACCTTGCCAGTTGATAGATCTTTAACTGGATGATTTGCGCCATGATGACCGTGGTTCATCTTTACTGTTTTGGCGCCTAAAGCCAATGCTAACATCTGATGGCCTAGGCAAATACCAAATATTGGGAGCTCTGGTACTTGAAGTAACTTTTCAATCATACTGATAGAATAGTTACCAGTTGCTTCTGGATCTCCTGGGCCGTTAGACAAAAAGACACCATCAGGATCATAACTCAAAACTTCGTCAGCATTCGCTGTTGCCGGTAGAACGATAACTTCACATTTGATAGCTGCTAAGCATCGCAGTATGTTCTCTTTCACTCCGTAATCTATTGCGACGACTCGAGCTTCTTTGTCATTAATTTCGCTGTAGCCATCAGACCATTGCCAGCGGTTTTGTGTCCAATAATACGTTTTTCCGGCAGTTACATTCTTAGCGAGGTCAAGCCCTGAAAGCCCCTCAAAGTTTTTTGCTTCTTCTACGAGGCCATCAATATCAAAGTTACCGCTTGGGCTGTGTTCCAGGGCAACATGTGGTGCCCCCTGTTGTCGGATAATTCTTGTTATTCTACGCGTGTCGACTCCCCCAATGCCTATGAGTTTATTTTTCTTTAGCCACTCGATTAGGTTTTCTTGTGACCGCCAATTTGAAGCTAGCGTAGGTCGCCATTTGACTACCATTCCAGACGCAAACGATAACTTAGCTTCGTTATCTTCGAAATTCACTCCCACATTTCCTATATGAGGAAAGGTAAAAGTTATAATTTGACCAGCATATGATGGGTCTGTCAAAATTTCTTGATATCCAGTCATTGAAGTGTTGAAACACAACTCTGCTATTGTTCGGCCAGTTGATCCAAAGCCCTCGCCAAAAAAAACTGTTCCATCAGATAACGCGAGACAAGCCGTTGGCTTTATCCCATTTGGATCTTTCATTTATGATTCTCCGATACATAAGTCGACGAGAAGTTATTCTTACAGGTAAAAATGGTCAAGCTTGAGTTTAGTTTCGCGATAATCTAACTATGTGAAAGTCGATGCTAAAATGCGGTAAGAATTAAATATTTCTGTACGTTTTTGGGGAGGGTGAAATGTCACTTCGAAATAAAATAAAATCTGCAATGAAGGAAGCCATGAAAGAAAAGGCTCAACTGCGATTATCTACATTACGCTTAATTAGTGCCGCAATCAAAGATCGAGATATTGCTGCTCGCTCAGAGGGAGTTGAAGATGGGGTTGATGACACAGAAATACTGGCAATTCTAGGTAAGATGACCCGTCAACGACAAGAGAGTGCTAAAACCTACGAAGAAGCTGGCAGACTAGATTTGTCAGAACGAGAAATATCAGAAATACAGGTAATCGAATACTTTTTGCCCCGCCAATTAAATAGCGATGAGATAGAGATAGAGGTGACGAAAGTAATAAACGAGCAAGGAGCTTCTTCTATAAGAGATATGGGGCGTGTAATGGCGTGTTTGAAAGAAAGGTTCACTGGACAAATGGACTTTGGAGTCGTTGGTCCAATAGTGAAGCAGAGACTATCCAATTAATTTGATTGAAATTGCTTTATAGTTCTTACCAATTCTCCATAAAGATTTTTTCTTTCTGGTTCCGATAAAAAGGACCCAATTTCAACAACGCGACCACTGCCTGACAATGTTATATAGTTTGGTACGGGTCCACCACTTTCATGTAGCGAGACTTTGGTCCAATAGCTATTGCATTCCCAACTCTGATGACTGCCGTCTGGGTTTTGTCGTGTGAGTTGACAAAACTTTTCTGTGATAGTCAGCTTCTCCAGGATATTACGGTCATTATAGTTTTTTCTTAATGCATACCACACTGCAAAGAGGGTAATGAATAAAAAGGTAAATATCACCCAAAAGTATTTCGTACCCAGAAGCGTATATAGTGGGAAATTTAGCATCAGGAAAGTAATTAAAATGAATATTGCAAAGCCTCTGTTAGGAAGTGAGCTGTAAGGCCATAGCTCCAGACAATGGTTAGACTCTTCTTCTTTATTCCAAACATAAGGCATATTTTAGTTATTAAATTTTGTATAAAAATTAACTAACATCTATGAGGAGACCTTTGCCTCAATATAATAAAAGAGGCAAAGGCTAACTTTAGTGGACCTCTGACTTGTCCCAATCTTTTTGCTCCGGCAAAATTTCAAAGGTATGCTCTGGGGGTGGCGAGGGCAGTGTCCACTCTAAAGTGTCAGCGTATTCGTTCCATGGGTTTGCCGCATTCTGACGAGCACCAAACAATAAAGCATAAAACATAATTCCAAAGAACAACAAAAAGGAAGCGAAAGCCAGAAAGGCTCCATAAGACGATATCACGTTCCAATAAGCGAATGCCTCAGGATAATCGATATATCGTCTAGGCATACCTTGACGCCCCAAGAAGTGTTGAGGGAAGAAAGTCACGTTAGACCCAATAAACATCATCCAAAAATGTAACTTACCTGCCCATTCAGGGTAAGCGCGACCTGTCATCTTCGAAAAGTAGAAGTAGATACCTGCAAATATTGCGAACACAGCACCTAGTGACATCACATAATGGAAATGTGCTACAACGTAATAAGTGTCATGGTAAGCGCGATCCACGCCTGCTTGAGCTAGAACTATCCCTGTTACACCGCCTACCGTGAACAGGAATAAAAACCCAAAAGCCCAAAGCATTGGGGTTTTAAATTCAATAGATCCTCCCCACATGGTTGCAATCCAAGAAAAAACTTTGACACCAGTTGGCACAGCTATAACCATCGTGGCCAACATAAAATACGATTGCTGCGTCAATGACATTCCTACTGTGTACATGTGGTGCGCCCAGACTACGAAACCTAGAGCCCCAATGGCTATGATAGCCCAAACCATTGGGAGGTAGCCAAAAACTGGCTTCCGAGCGAATGTGGCAATCACATGACTAATTATCCCAAAACCAGGCAATATGATTATATAAACTTCAGGGTGACCAAAAAACCACAAGATATGTTGATAAAGGATTGGGTCACCACCTCCAGCAGGGTCAAAAAATGTTGTTCCAAAATTTCTATCGGTGAGCAACATAGTAATAGCACCCGCAAGTACAGGCAAAGCTAACAGTATTAACCAGGCAGTTACGAAAATAGACCATGAAAATAGGGGAACCTTGAACAAAGTCATTCCTGGAGCCCGCATATTTAGAAAGGTCGTTATCATATTTATGGCGCCAAGAATTGAGGATGCCCCAGAGACATGTACCGCGAATATAGCTAGATCCATGGACATTCCACTCTCATTCACTGATAGTGGTGGATATAGGACCCATCCAACACCTGAACCTAATTGCCCATTCCCTCCAGGTGACAATACTGAACAAATGGCGAGAGACGTTCCCGTAACGTAAAGCCAAAAAGACAGATTGTTCATTCTTGGAAAAGCCATATCCGGAGAACCAATTTGAAGTGGCATAAAGTAATTCCCAAAACCACCAAATAATGCTGGTATAACAACAAAGAACATCATCAATATACCATGACCGGTAATTAACACGTTCCATAAATGCCCATTTGGAGTACACTCGCCAATTGCAGCAGCAGTTAAGCGCGCACCTTCCATACACATGTATTGAACACCAGGATTCATCAGTTCAAGACGCATGTATACGGTGAAAGTAACAGCAATAAAGCCTACGAAGGCAGAAACTACTAAATACAATATTCCAATGTCTTTATGGTTGGTTGACATAAACCAGCGAGTGAAAAACCCTCTATCGTCGGTATGTTCGTTGCCTTGAATGGCTGCGTCTGCCATAGTTTTCTCCTCAAATAAGACAGCTTTATGTCTGCCTTGCCCCTATTGAATCAATTTATTTTTTATAATCAAATTCTAGTTAGTTAACAATGCTCGTAATTGCCGCATGTAAGTTTATTTACAAAGTTTGAAAAAGTTACTTTTCAGTGCAAGATCAAAGTCATCCATAGTTATTGAGACCCCTAAATCTTTTAGACTTGTAACACCAAAATTTTCTGCTCCACATGGGATGATCCCGGAAAAATGATCCAAATTTGGATTTATATTGATCGCAATACCGTGGAATGACACCCATTTTCGCAATTTAAGGCCTATTGCAGCTATTTTTTCTTCTAAAAATAGGCCATCGGCACTCTTTTTTTTATCTTTTCGCCGTATCCAAACCCCAACTCGATCAGGCCGTATTTCCCCCTCAATATTAAATTCCTGAAGTGTGGTGATAATCCACTTCTCTAAAAACTCTACAAAACTTTTTACATCGCGTCCGCGCTTATTTAGGTCGAGCATCACATATGCGACCCGTTGACCGGGCCCATGATACGTAAATTTGCCGCCCCGTCGCGTGTGATAAACTGGAAAGCTCTCTTTATCTAGCAGGTCTTTTTCGCTTGCCGACGCACCTCCGGTGTAAAGGGGGGGATGTTCAACTAGCCAAATTAGCTCTTTTTTCTTGTTGGCTGCAATCTCAGAAACGCGAGTTTCCATAAAGTTTGACGCGAAGTCATAATCGACTAATTCATCATTTTTTAACCATTCAACCATCAATTGAGCACCCAAACTCTTATTTTTAATATTTAGTTTCAATAAATTAGTTAGCTATTAAATCTTTATGGCACGTGTGTATTTTGTTTTTTGCAATCTAGAAATTAACAAATAAATATCTAAATCTTCCTATATTATAGTTTAAAGCTTCACAATTCGAATAATTTTAGATACATGCGATTGAGTGCGGTCGTGGCGGAATTGGTAGACGCGCAGCGTTGAGGTCGCTGTTCTGTAACAAGAGTGGAAGTTCGAGTCTTCTCGACCGC
>CAXEVV010000075.1:0-5755 GCA_963999845.1 uncultured Rhodobacterales bacterium
GCGTCGTCTGATTTTATACTTTTTGCTCTAGATTTAACCCTACTTCGTTTTTTTTCCGCTTGCCCACTTTCTTCCAGCTCTCGCTGTGCCTCAGCATAGGCTCGTTCTTCCTCCATCAAAGCTTCCCGATCGGCTATCGGAATTTGATAGTAATCAGGGTGGATTTCAGAAAAGGCTAAAAAACCATGGCGATTTCCACCGTAATCAACAAAGGCAGCCTGTAAGGATGGCTCCACCCGAGTTACTTTAGCAAGGTAAATATTACCCGCTAATTGTCTTCGTGTTTCCGACTCAAAATCAAACTCTTCGACACGGTTTCCGTCGACCACAACAACGCGAGTTTCCTCAACATGCGCAGCATCAATAAGCATTTTTTTAGGCATAAATTATATATACAAGTAGATATAGAAACTATTTCAATCTTAGAATTAATTTCTTTCCTGTTGTATCCCATTCGGGCGAATATATTCGTACTAAGTCCATCCATTACGGGACCTGGTGTCACTACTTTAGTAGAAGTGTAATAAGTACGTATCATCGCGTTAGCATCTCCGGCCAGCTAGGCTAGCCAACTATTAATTGATCCATTCCTTTATGAACGGAACTATAGATCCATTTCAGATCTGAAGGTTTTACATATCTGGAAACAATAAGCTCAAACTACGACAAACCTTAAAACTCGTTTATGCACTTTTAAAAAGTGATATTAATCTAATAAGGGAAAAATTAACCAAAACACAATGGAAAATTACATTATTACATCATTTAAGGTTATCTCAATAAATTATTTAACTACGTCAATCATTCTAAGACGTTTAAAAAGACTGGATGTATCCCAACGCCCCCCACCCATTTTTTGAACTTCCTTATAAAACTGATCAACCAGAGCCGTGACTGGCAATGATGCACCGTTATTATCTCCGGCATCTAAGCAAATCTTTAAATCTTTACGCATCCAGTCAACCGCAAACCCATGTTCAAACTCGTCATTCAGCATGGTTTCGTAACGATTAGACATCTGCCAACTCCCAGCAGCGCCTTGTGAGATTACTTCAATTACTGAGCGACCGTCCAATCCTGACTTTTCTGCAAAGTGGAGTGCTTCGGAAAGTCCTTGTACAAGTCCGGCGATCGCTATCTGATTGCACATTTTGGTCTTTTGCCCCGCGCCTGAGCTACCAATTCTACGACAAATTTTTGAATAAACTTCAAGTATTGGTTCAACCTTTTCGTAATCAACTTGATCACCACCACACATAATTGATAGTACACCGTTCTCAGCGCCAGCCTGACCACCGGATATTGGTGCATCAACAAAACTTATACCAAGATTCTTTGATTTTTGATAAAGCCTTTCAGTCACATCCCCAGAGACCGTGGTATGATCAATGAAAATTGATCCATTTTTCATTGCAGAAAAAGCACCTGCATCACCTAGTGTTATATCTAAAAGATCATTATCATTACCTACGCATGACATTACAAAATCAGCATCTTCAACAGCCTTTGAAGGAGTGTCTTCCATGTTGCCAGGAAATTTTGCAATCCATTTTTTTGCTTTTGAATTGGTTCTGTTATAGACAGTTATATCATACCCAGCATTTGCTAGATGACCTGCCATGGGATATCCCATCACTCCTAAGCCTAAAAAAGCAATTTTTGTCATAGCATTTCCCTTCTTTTTCTGGTTTTGATAACTTTGGTTTACATTTCATCGGGTTTCAATAGCCATTAGGCCGTCAAGAGGAAAAAATGGCAAAAGTTCTACAATGGATATTTAGAATAATAAGTGGATCATTAATTTTATCGTTAATTGTGATGCTGGTCGTTTATTATATCGTTCTTAGGTCAATCCCAGATTATAATAAAACAGTGGAATTGCCCGGTCTAATTTCACCAATTGAGATCGTTCGAGACACTGCAAACGTCCCTCATATCTATGGTGACAATGATGCTGACATATATTTTGGTCTTGGCTATGCTCATGCTCAAGATAGGCTCTGGCAATTAGTCGTTAAACGTTTGACAGCACAGGGTCGGCTATCTGAAATTTTTGGAAAGCAAGCGCTTCCTTTAGATGTTTTTATGAGACGATTAGATATATACTCACAGGCCCAAAAATCAGTTGATGTTCAGGACGACAGAACCAAAAGAGCTTTGGAGGCATACGCAGCTGGAATAAATGCAAGGTTTCTAGAGATAAACCTAAAGTCTCTTGGTCGAGGTGCGCCCGAGCTACTTATATATAACATACCGTTGGCCTCTTGGCATCCAGCCGATAGTATAGCGATTTTGAAGTTGTTTGCCGTTAATTCAAGTAGTCACTATGCAAAAGAGATTCTAAGAGCTAGGACTTTGATAACTCTTCCAGACCCAAAAAGAGTAATAGATATTCTCCCAGACTCCCCAGAGTTTAAAAACGAAATGACGAGTGAGGTTATAAGTCTGCTTGATGCAGATAACTTAATTAGGTCAAAAAAATATCAACCAAAATTGGATTTTTTTAATGGCTTTGTTAATAATAGATTAGCAGGAGCATCAAATTCTTTTGCAGCTAATAATTTTAGAACAGCCACCGAAGGCACTTTGCTAGCAAATGATCCACATTTTAAATTAAGTGTGCCTAGTCAATTTTACTTAGCTCATTTGGAATTATCAAGCGGAGGGATTATAGGTGGAACAATACCTGGAATACCTACTGTAATTGCCGGACGATCGCCTCACATTGGATGGGGCATATCTGCATCATATGCAGATGATCAGGATCTATACGCAGAGGAAATAAATCAAAATGATGATGAAAAGTACAAGTCTCTCGATGGCTGGAAAACATTTAGAAGTGAAGAAACAGTCATCAAAATTAAAGGCGCCAATTCAAAAAAAATCCAGTTAAAATGGAGTGAAAATGGCCCCGTCCTGGATAAGGTAACATCACAAATCTCAGACATAACACCTCCTAATCACGAAATGGCGATTAGCTGGACTATGCTTACACCACAAGATACCTCCATGACGGCATTAATAAACCTAACTTACTCCAAAGACATCAAGACCGCGTTAAATGCCTTGGAGGGACACGTTGCGCCATCATTGAATTATACACTTATTGATAAAGAAAACATAGCTCTGCAATTAGCAGGAAAACTTCCGAAAAGGGGAATTGATCATAACACTCAAGGACGCTTACCAAGCTTTGGATATAAAGAGGAAAATAGATGGAGAGGATATCAATCCTATGATACTAATCCACGTATTATTAACCCTGAAATCGGGTTAATAGCGAATACTAATAACAAAATCTTAGATGAATTATTTCCAAATCACATTTCATATGATTGGGGAGATACTCAAAGAATTGCGAGATTGACACGCTTGATGGATTCTAGAAAAGTACACACCAGGGAAAGTTTTATAGAATCTCAGTTGGATACAATTAGTTTTCCTGCAAAATCATTACTTCCCATCATTGGAGCCAATTTATGGTATAAGCCAATGTCAACTTCAAATTCTCTTTTAGATCAAGACGTCACTGAAGCACTTAAGCTTCTTGCCGAATGGAATGGTGAAATGAATGAACATCTACCAGAGCCCCTAATTTTCTATTCATGGATGCGCAAACTTCAACAGAGACTGACCCAGGATGAACTAGGAGTGCTTTCAAAAGAGTTTAGCAATTTTGAACCTCTTTTTCTTGAGCGCGTTTTTAGAGATATTGACGGTGCATCTCAATGGTGCGACGTTTTGCAAAGTATTCCTGTAGAAAAGTGTGAAACAATTGCTGAGCTTGCTTTGTATGACGCGATATCAGAGCTAAGAGAGCAATATAAACTCAAAATGAACTCTCTCAGATGGGGAGATGTTCATATAGCCATGCATGATCATTTAACGCTAGGACACATTCCACTGTTAAACCTTTTAATTAACTTACGACAATCTGTGTCAGGCGGGGATTATACCTTAATGAGAGGATTAAGCTCTGGAAATGAATACAATCCTTTTGAGAACGTTCATGCAGCTGTGTATCGTGGAATTTATGACTTTTCTGATCCGGACAGCTCATTGTATATAATTTCCACCGGACAGTCAGGGCATTTATTTTCGCGCCATTATGATGATCTTGGTCAATTGTGGCGTCGGGGCGAATATATTAACATGTCCCTTGATCCAGACCTGGCAAAAGCAGCATCGAATGGAACAACAAAGATAATTCCAGTACCAAATTTACAATAAGTCGAACTGTGATCTTTGTTTTTCAGTCCACCTTAGGACCATTTTGTAATCTTCATCGATTAACGTTTCAGATTCAACAACTCCGTGCCTGTAAAGCCAGGCTCTTTTTTTACCATCTCTTACAGATATGGTACGAACATCCTCATTCGAATTTGCCAACATTATATCCAACATACCGGTCTTTAGGTTTTCCAGGCCAGCTCCAGAAGATGCACAAATCGGATAGATGTTTCGATTATTTAAAGCCACATTAGATTGTTGTAATTTTTGATTTTCTGGAAGCAAATCTATTTTATTCCAAACCTCCAAGATTGGAATTTTATTTTCTAATCCTATCCTTTGAAGAATATCCAAAACATCCTCTGAATGGCTTTCAGTATTAGGATGGCTGATATCCCTCACGTGCAAAATTAAATCTGAAGATAAAACTTCTTCTAGAGTTGATCGAAATGCAGCAATCAGCTCCGTAGGCAAATCCGATATAAAGCCAACAGTATCAGAAACAATTATGGACAACCCATTACGCAATACGGATGCGCGCACTGTTGGATCAAGAGTTGCAAATAACATGTCTTTACATAGAACTTCTTCATTTGTTAATTTGTTAAAAAGTGTCGATTTACCAGCATTAGTATAACCTATGAGAGAAATGATAGGCATAGATGTCTTAAGTCTTCTTTTTCGATGCAGCTCGCGGGTTTTTACAACTTTTTGAAGTTGCCGTCGAAGATTTTTTAATTGTAAATCTATTGCTCGTTTGTCAGACTCGATTTGGGTTTCTCCTGGACCTCCAACGAAACCCAGCCCTCCTCTTTGCCTTTCTAAATGGGTCCATGCTCGCACAAGCCTTGTACGTTGGTATGAGAGAGCAGCCATTTCAACTTGTAATACCCCCTCTCTAGTTGCAGCCCTATTTGAGAAAATCTCTAGTATCAAACCAGTGCGATCAAGAATTTTTACATTCCAGGTTTTTTCAAGATTTTTCTGCTGAACAGGACTCACATTACAAGTCATGAAAACTATGTTAACGTTATTTAAACTTATTACATCTTGCAGTTCAGATAACTTTTTCTTGCTAAAAATAGCAGCAGATGAGAAAGAGGAAATCTTAACAACCAAAGACCCAACTAATTCCAACCCTGGTAATGCAGTAGATAGGGCTACGGACTCTTCATGCCTAAACTCTGCGTCTGTTTCATCAAAATTAGATCGTAGCTCTACTTGTAAAACCCATATCCGTGTCTTAACAGGTACGACAGTATTCAACTAGCCTCTTCTCCATCGTATAGGGAGATATTTTGCGATGGCATAATCGTTGAAATAGCATGTTTGTAAACTAGCTGAGATTGTCCGTCGCGGCGCAACAGTAGGCAAAAGTTATCAAACCAAGTGATAACACCTTGTAGTTTTACGCCATTAATAAGGAATACTGTTACTGAGTTTTTTTCCTTACGAACTTGATTTAAGAATGCGTCTTGTAAATTCTGACGGTCAGATGCCATTTCCTTGCCTCTTTTTATATTTT
>CAXEVV010000076.1:0-5710 GCA_963999845.1 uncultured Rhodobacterales bacterium
TGTATCCTTAGCTAAGCCTTTCATTCAAGTTGGCATATTTAGTATTGAGCAAAATGCAAGAAATACTGCTGAGGTCATGCAGCAACTTAAAATAAAGCCAAGTGTGAAAAAACAGATTAGTCGAAATAAAACTTTTTGGCGAGTTATTGTCGGCCCAGCTGCAACAATAAATGAAAGATCTACACTTTTACAAAAAGTAAAAGCTGTCGGTTTTGGTGATGCGTATGCTGTATCTAAATAAGAAACTCTCTGTTTTAAATTTTTTATATGCTATTCTATTATCATGCACATTTTTGTGGGCCGGGAATGCGCTTTCGTTTGAAACATCAGCAAAGGCTGCTTACATCCTAGACCAAACTACTGGCACTGTAATACTTGAGAAAAATGCCAATAGCCCTTTACCCCCAGCATCAATGTCAAAGTTAATGACCCTATACATGGCGTTTGAATATATTAACCAAGGTAGGTTGGATCTGACGGAGAAACTTCCCGTTTCCGAAGCTGCAGTGAAATACCGCGGGTCAACTATGTTTTTAAATACCAGTGACAGAGTTAGTGTTGAAGACTTACTTCGAGGGATAATTGTTCTATCAGGAAATGATGCCTGCGTTGTGTTGGCTGAAGCATTATCACCAGATGGTACAGAGGAAGGCTTTGCTAAGTTGATGACAAAACGAGCAAAAAAAATGGGTATGTTAAATTCTGTATTTGCAAACTCAAATGGTTGGCCACACCCTAAACACAGAATGAGCGTTAAAGATCTTGCTATCCTAGCAAATAGAATAATAACTGATTTTCCAGAATATTACCCTATGTTTGCTGAAGATACATTTGAATTTGATGGTCGAGCAGCAGCCAACACCCAGAATAGAAATCCAATATTAGGTCTAGGAATTGGTGCAGACGGATTAAAAACAGGGCATACTACAGAGGCTGGTTATGGACTCGTTGGATCTGCTTTGCAGGAAAAAAGAAGAGTAATTTTTGTTGTCACAGGATTAAGAAGTCAAAGCGTTAGGGCTGATGAAGCAGAAGCAATTGTAAATTGGGCATTCCGGCAGTTCACTGAAAAAAAATATGGCAATGCAAACGAAGTTGTCGGTTTTGCGCCAGTTTGGAATGGCGACATGCGGCAGGTAGGACTTGCCCTGTCTAAAGACCTAGACATTCTAGTTCCAGTATTTGATGACGACGACATCAATTTTACGGCAAAAATTAAAACACCCATTAAAGCGCCCCTATCTAAAGGTACAAACATTGGAAATTTAATCATTTCGAGACCTAATTTACCAACTTTTGAAATCCCTTTGGTTGCTGCAGAAAATGTTGGACCTGGGGGATTTAAAGAAAGAGTTTTTTCAGCTGCTAAATTCCTTCTCCGTTCAATTAATCAAAGCCAAGAGGGTACATTTTGAATCTGAATGGAAAATTCATAAGCTTTGAAGGCATAGATGGATGTGGAAAGTCTACTCAAGCTAAAATTTTAAGTGATGAGCTGACTACTTATGGAAAAAAAGTTTTACTCACAAGAGAACCTGGCGGATCAAAAGGGGCGGAAGAAATCCGTAATTTACTCCTAACAGGCGAGACAGACAGGTGGTCTGCTGAAACAGAGATATTGTTATTTACGGCAGCTAGGCGAGATCACTTGGAGAGAACCATTTTACCCGCACTTGAAATTGGATCGACCGTTATATGTGATAGGTTCTCAGACTCGACTAGGGTTTATCAAGGCGTAACGCGTGGTGACTTAAGAGACGTAGTTGATCAACTTGATAAGACCATGATACCTCGGCAACCGGATGTCACTGTTTTGGTCGATTTAGACCCTAAAATTGGTCTAGCAAGAGCACTTAGGCGCTCAGGTAATGAAGCTAGATTTGAAGACTTTGGGTTAGAAATGCAAATTAAATTAAGAGAAGGTTTCCTGACTTTAGCGAATGAATTTCCTAAACGTTTCATTGTAGTTGATGGCAACAGGAATGAGTCGGAAGTTGCACGCAATATAAGCAAACTGCTGCTAGAAATTGATTGATCCATGAGTGATGAATCAGATAATTTTTTTTCTGACAAAATAGCTGGTGCCCCTCATCCAATGCAAACAACAAAAATAATTGGGCATAATTCGCAAAAACTAGATTTTTTAAATTGCTTCGCTGAAAATAGAATTCCTCAGTGTTGGCTGCTGGCTGGTGACAGAGGCATTGGCAAAGCTTCTTTTGCGTGGCAAGTGTCAAAATTTTTATTGACCACAACACATAAACCGACAGATTTAAAAATTGATCTCAATAGTAAAGATCTTAACTCAATCTTAGAGCCTCAAAGTGGAGGTATTTTAAGTCGTATCACGTCAGGATCAGAACAGCGGGTTCATATTGTGAGGCGCGGGTACAATGAAAGCAGAAAAACGTTCTTCAAGAATATTTCTATTGATGACATCCGTAAGTTGCAATCTTACTGTTCCCTATCAATGACTGACGGAGGCAAAAGAATAATTATAATTGATTCTGCGGACGATTTGAACAAAAGCTCAGGTAATGCACTTCTCAAACTGCTCGAGGAGCCACCAAAAAATACTCTATTTTTATTAATATCGCACCAATCAAACCTTTTGCTGTCGACCATCAAATCACGGTGCCAGAAATTATCATTTTCGAGCCTAAACGAGGCTGACCTGGCAGCGGTTTTAGCTACCATAGGTTGTAAAGTTAACCAAACGGAGGAAAATGCACTTCACATACTATCACAGGGATCTGCCGGCGCTGCTTGCAGGTTAATTAATTCAAATTGTATTAATTTGTATAAAGACATACTAAACATTACTTCATCGCTGCCAACTCTAAATATAAATAAAACGTTACAGCTAAATCAGGACTATTTCGTTAAAACAAAATCTAATAATTTTGAAATTTTTTTCGAAATGATGCAGCAATTTTTTTCCCGTCTATGCAAAACAGGAGCGATGCAATCACCAATACTCCCGAGTGTGTCCATTGAAGAAGAAAAGATTATGACTTATTTGTGCCCATCCCCTGAGAGTGCGTATCTATGGTCTGAGGCTGCAAACATTACTCTCGCAAAATTGAATAAAGGATACTTTTTGAATATTAACATAGAAAGTCTCATTATGGATGCCTTCATCTATTTGGAAACATGTTACAAAACTATAAGCCAAAACACGGTTACAAATGAGTAGTAATCCTAAAATTACTGACAGCCACTGTCATTTGGACTTTCCGGATTTTGATGAAGACCGTTCAGACGTCATCAAAAGTGCTCTTCATAATGGGGTGACTAGAATGGTTACCATTTGCACAAAGCTCAAAAATGAACCAACAGTGAGAAAAATTTCAGAAGATTATAAAGCAGTTTATTATGCAGCAGGAAACCATCCGATGAGTGTTTCCTCCGAACCAATGGCAAGTTTAGAGGAATTAATTCAAATCAGTGAACATCCTAAATTTGTCGCTATCGGAGAGACTGGGCTAGACTACTATTACACGTCTGATACCGCAGAAATACAGAAAAAAAGTCTTCAAATTCATATAAACGCTGCACAGGAAACAAAGTTACCACTCATAATTCATGCTCGAAATGCTGATACTGATATTGCGAGCATTCTGGAAGCTGAGTTTAGAAACTCTCCATTTTCTTGTGTAATGCATTGCTTCTCTTCGTCAAAGGATCTTGCCATAAAAGCTATTGATCTTGGGTTTTATCTTTCTATGTCTGGAATTGCAGCATTTCCTAAAAGCAAAGAATTACGCGAGATTTTCTCACTGGTACCAGTAGAACGTATTCTGGTAGAGACGGACAGTCCATATCTCGCTCCTCCCCCTTACAGAGGTAAAAGAAATGAACCGGCTTATGTTGTAAATACTGCAAGAGTTGGAGCAGAATTATTTGATCTTAGCTATGAAGAATTTGCGCTACAAACAGAAGAAAATTTTAACTCTTTGTTTTTTAAAGCGCGCCAGTATGGCAAAGTCTAATGGATAGGCTTCGTTTCACCATATTAGGTTGTGGATCATCAGGCGGCGTCCCTCGTCTTGGAGGTAATTGGGGTGACTGTGATCCAAAAAATCCTCGGAATAATCGCCAACGCTGCTCTCTTTTAATAGAACGAGAAAGTGAAACAGGCGCAACGCGAGTTTTAATAGACACCTCTCCGGATATGAGAAATCAACTCTTGAATGCAGGAGTTGGTTCACTGGATGGCGTTTTATATACTCATTCACATGCAGATCATGTTCATGGATTGGACGATCTGAGGATGATTTTCTTCAATATGCGGAAGCGAATAAATGTTTGGGCGGATCAAGCCACGCAAAACGATCTGATCGAACGTTTTAAATACGCTTTTGTTCAGCCCGACGACTCCCCTTACCCACCAATCTTAAACTTAAATACTCTGGATGGTATTACCGAATTATACGGGGACGGTGGGCCGATCAATTTTGTACCTTTTCAGGTTAAGCACGGAAATGTAAATGCACTTGGCTTTAGGATTGGACCGCTCGTTTATCTCCCAGACGTGTCAGAGATGTCAAAGGAAGCATGGGAAGAAGTGAAAAAGGCAAAATGTTGGATCTTGGATGCCCTTCGACGTAACCCACACCCCTCTCATTCGCATTTAGAAAATAGCTTAGAGTGGATCAAAACCTCAGGAATAGACAAAGCTATTTTAACGAACATGCACGTGGATCTAGACTATGAAACGCTGATAAAAGAAACACCAAAAAATGTTGAACCAGCCTTTGACGGAATGGTGTTAGATTTTGAGTTCTCAATATAAAATATGTACGTTCTCTTTAATGTTATTCTGCCTGTATTCCTTGTAATTGGAACTGGATATTTATCTATTTGGCGGCAATGGTTAAGTGCAAAGAGTATCGACAGCCTTACAAACTTTGCTCAAAATTTTGCTATTCCATGTCTTTTATTTTACGCAATTGCGAAAATTGAAATTAGTGAACATTTCAATCTTTGGCTTCTCTTGTCTTTTTATATTAGTGCACTGACTTGCTTCACAATTGGCTTTCTAGCAGCCCATTTTTATTTTAAGCGCAGCAAAGAAGAAGCGATCTGTATTGGATTTAGTTGTCTATTTTCAAATTCATTATTACTAGGTCTACCGATAACGGAAAACGCCTATGGGTCAACGGCCCTAGGGCCAAATTATGCTATAATAGCATTTCATGCTCCCTTTTGTTATTTCATTGGCATCCTCTCGATGGAATTATGCCAAAGCAGTAATAAGATCACCAACTTTACAAATGTGTTGAGTAATATTTTCAACTTAGTTTTTAAAAATCCGTTAATATTTGCTATATTTTTGGGCTTAGTGGTTAATACTTTTGGTATACCCATACCGTCCCCAATTTGGAACAGCCTGAGTATTATAAAAAATGCAGCGCTTCCAACAGCTCTTTTTGCACTGGGAGGTGCTTTGTACCAGTACCGCCCAGCGGGCGATGGCTTGACAATATGTTTTATTATTTTTGTTTCAATAATTCTACATCCAGCATTGGTATATTTTGCCGGTATTAGTTCACCACTTAGTGTAGAACAATTGAGATCAGCAGTTATTACTGCCGCAATGGCACCTGGAATAAATGCTTTCCTATTCGCAAGTACGTACAAAAAAGCACAACGAGTTGTGGCAAGTTCAATTCTTCTCGGGACCCTAGCTACAGTCGTTACAGCTAGT
>CAXEVV010000077.1:0-5387 GCA_963999845.1 uncultured Rhodobacterales bacterium
GGTTCAGCGCTTGCAGGCAGGTTGGCAGCAGATAATAAGATTAAGATACTCCTTCTAGAAGCCGGACCAAAGGATCATAATCCCTATGTTAAGCTTCCGATTGGATACGGCAAACTATTTTACGATCAAAATGTAAATTGGAAATTTAATACTGAGCCCGAAAAGAACCTTCATGGAAAGAGAATGTATTGGCCTAGAGGTAAAGTGCTAGGAGGCTCTAGCTCAATAAATGCGATGGTTTTCGCTAGAGGTAGTAAGAATGACTTTGATGAGTGGGGTGAGCATGCTACTGGCTGGCACTGGCAGGATGTCGAGCCTTTTTTTCGCAAAATGGAAACTTGGAGAGGAACTAGTAATCAAGAGCGTGGCAATAGTGGGCCAATACAGGTTACAGACGTTTCACAACATGCGCATACTTTAACAAGTTGCTACTTAGAGGCAACTGAGCAGGTAGGCATAAATAGAAACCCCGACTATAATACTGGGGATATAGAAGGCTCTTTTGTTTATCAAATAAACACCCACAAAGGAATAAGATCATCGGCTTCATATGCCTATTTATCGCCCAGAAAAAAAAATAAAAACCTTGTTGTAATTACAAAAGCTCATGTAAAGAAAATTCTTTTCAAAGGAACTAAAGCAGTTGGGGTCGAATATTCATACAAAGGAAACACAAAAGTAGTAGATGCTTCAAAAGAAGTAATTTTGTCAGCTGGCGCCCTCGCCTCCCCCCAGCTCTTGCAGGTTTCTGGAATAGGTCCAGCGCGGTCTCTTAAAGATCTCAATATAGAAGTGATAAGAGACTTACCCGACGTAGGTTTGCATTTGAAAGACCATATTGGACTAGACCATACGCTTCTTACAAACCAACCATCATTAAATCAGTTACTGCGCCCACTTAGTGGGAAAATAATGGTTGCGCTTCAATATCTACTAACCCGAGGCGGTCCATTATCTTTGAGCCTTAACCAGGGAGGTGGTTTTGTAAAGTCTGATGCAAATCTTAAAGAGCCTGACCTGCAGTTGTACTTCTCACCGCTAAGCTACACAACAGCACCATTGGGAAAGCGACCTCTTATGACCCCTGACCCATATCCTGCTGTTAGATTGGGATTTAGTCTTTGCAAGCCAACTAGCGAAGGAAGGTTATCTATCCAGTCTGCTGATAGTGCCGTTCCACCCAAATTTTTTGGAAACTATCTCTCTACTGAATATGATCAAAAAACTATGATTACTGGAATGAAGTTTATGCGAAGACTTTCAGAAACAGAGGCATTGAAAAAAATAATTATTTCAGAAAAAATTCCGGGTAGTGATATTCAAAGCAACGATGAAATGCTAGATTTTGCCCGTGCAAATGGAGAAACAGTCTTTCATCAATGTGGAACGTGCAGAATGGGAGATGATCCATCAAAATCAGTTGTAGATGAAAAACTTAAAGTTAGAGGGGTCTCGGGCTTACGCGTAGTTGATGCTTCTATTTTTCCGACTATTCCATCGGGTAATATTAATGCTCCGTCAATTATGGTAGGAGAAAAGGCGGCAGAGCTTATTCTTGAAGAGCAATACTAACATGAGGAAAATTATTTGTTTAGGATAACAAAAATTGAAAGCTTTTGTAATGAATTTGTTGGATTTGTTAGGCTTACAAATGAAGATGGCGCCCAAGGTTGGGGTCAAGTTTCCACCTATAATTCAGATATAACATGCCAGATCTTACACCGACAGGTGGCACCTTGGACTTTGGGCAAAAAAACTAATGATTTGGATGACCTTCTAGATTTCGTAACAGAACGTGAGCACAAATTCCCCGGTTCATATCTTCGGCGGGCAATGGCCGGCTTTGATACCGCTATTTGGGATATGAAGGGTAAAATTACTGGAAAACCAGTTGTTGATCTTCTTGGAGGCGAGACTGGTGAACTTAGAGCGTATGCCTCCTCTATGAAACGTGATATTACACCAAAAGACGAAGCATACCGTCTATGTGTATTAAGGGATAAATTCGGGTTTGACGCCTTCAAAGTGCGAGCTGGCGCGGAGGTGGGGCGTAATAATGATGAATGGTCAGGACGTACTGAAGAAATAATTCCAACCATGCGAAAAGAACTTGGTGATCAAGTCGACCTTCTAATAGATGCAAACAGCTGCTACTCCGTAGATCGTGCAATTGAAATTGGGAAAATATTACAAGATAATGGATTTTGCCATTTTGAAGAGCCATGCCCTTATTGGGAACTGGAACAAACGAAAGCGGTTACTGATGCCTTGGAAATAGACGTAACCGGTGGGGAGCAAGATTGCGACATTCCAACTTGGCGCAGAATGCTTGAAATGGGAGCGGTAAATATTGCCCAACCTGATATATTGTATCTTGGGGGCATAAATAGAACGATGCGCATTGTTGAATTAGCAAAAAAAACTAGCACCCCAGTCACACCACACTGTGCAAATCTTTCCCTTGTGACACTTTTCACTATGCATTTACTAAAGGCCATTCCTAATGCTGGTAAATACCTAGAATTTTCCATCGAAGGTGCGGATTACTATCCTTGGCAAGAAGACCTATTTTGTGAAGACCTTTATAAGGTTGAGGACGGTAAATTAACAATTTCCGACAAACCAGGTTGGGGCGTTGAAATTAGATCTGATTGGCTTCAAAAGTCTAAGTATCAATGCAGTGAACTTTAAAATGGCCGGAGTTTCTAAAAACCGTTGTATTAATTTTTGATGGATATAAGTTCATGTAAGAGGACAATACGGCTGGTACTATTTACATTGCAAACGAACAATGAGGTTTCACATGTGGGCTAAGAATTGGCAAAATCAATCTTATTGGCTGGACGGGGTAAACCCAATTGAAAGCACAATTGAACATATTCCCAAAACTGTCGACGTATTAATTATTGGCTCAGGATACACAGGGTTACATGCCTCTATACAAGTGGCTAGGAGCGGCAGAGAAGCTCTTGTAATCGACTCAGGACAACCTGGCTTCGGCTGCAGCACAAGAAATGGTGGACAAATCAGCACAAGCGTGAAGCCATCACAGGGAAAATTAGAAGCAAAGTATGGGCAAGAACTGGCACGTGAGATTAGAAACGAAGGTGAGAACGCCCTAGAGTGGATTGAAGAATTTATCGATAAAGAAGAAATAGATTGTTCTTTTAGTAGATGCGGCAGGTTTCATGCCGCACATTCACAAGAGCAATTTGATGTTTTAGCAAAAGACGCAGAACAACTATCAAAGCATGAGAATATCCCTGTAGATGTAATTTCTAAGCAAGATCAGAAAAAAGAACTTGGTACGGACTTATATAGCGGTGGGGTTGTTTTTCATCGACATGCCTCACTTGACCCAGCAAAATATCATCGTGGTCTATTAAATTTAGCTATGGGTGCTGGCGCAAAAATAGTGGGCAACTGTCATGCAGAAAAAATTAATAAAGTCCTCACCGGTTTTGAAGTGCTAACTTCAAAAGGTAAAATTTCATGTAAACAACTGGTGATTGCAACCAATGGCTATACCAGCAAACTTACACCCTGGCTGCAGCGGCGTGTAATACCTATCGGAAGCTACATAATTGCGACTGAACCTCTGGAAAAGAAACTGATGGACGAACTTTTTCCTACTAACAGAATTGTAAGTGACACATGTAAAGTTGTTTACTACTACCGACCATCCCCAGATCGAACCCGAGTGCTTTTTGGGGGACGCGTGTCTGCAAAAGAAACTAATCCTAGTCTAAGTGGACCAAAACTACATTATGATATGTGCCGCATCTTCCCGGGGCTTAGTAACACAAAAATTTCACACTCATGGTTTGGTACTGTAGCGTATACATTTGACGAATTGGCACATACGGGCTGCCATGATGGTATATTTTACTCAATGGGCTACTGTGGTTCAGGAGTTTCTATGGCGAGCTACCTAGGAATGCGGCTAGGACAAAAGGTTATAGGCGCAAAGGAAGGGGTCACCCCCTTCGATGATTTACCTTTCCCTACCCGGCCATTTTATAGTGGTAACCCATGGTTTCTACCGGCGGTTGTATCCTGGTATCGGTGGAGAGATAAGGCACATATGGCTAGGCATTCAGACCTGGAACTTGCACGTGCTTAGATTTTATTAATTCTATACTTGGGAAGAGAATAGTGACTGAAAATGAAGAGTTACAATTACTAAAAAAAGAGAACAGCAAACTTAAGCTGGAGTCTCGCCTAAGAAAATCCTTATCTTTGGAACTTGAAAGACAAAAAGGAATAGTTCAGGCGGCTAAAGAGGAAGCCGAAAAGCAACAACAATTACTTCAGAAGGCATCCGATAGACTATCGAAGTATTTATCGCCACAAATATGCGAACAAATTTTCTCTGATGTAGAATTTAATACCGGCAGTGGCCGAAAAAAATTAACTATATTTTTTTCTGATATTGTGAACTTCACCTCTATTTCGGAGAGTATGGAGGCTGAAGAACTAAGTGGTTTTTTAAATTTTTATCTTACAAATATGTGTGAAATAGCACTAAAATATGGCGGTACGATAGATAAATTTATTGGTGACTCTGTAATGATTTTTTTTGGAGACCCGCAGTCAAAAGGGCCAGAGCAGGATGCCATATCCTGTTGCAAAATGGGACTTGAGATGCTTGCTTTTGTTGAGACAAGTGAAGATTTATTTAAAGAAAAATTTAATTTTCCTGAAAAATTAGAAATAAGAATTGGTGTGCATACTGGCGTATGTAGTGTGGGTAATTTTGGAAGTGATCAAAGATTAGATTATACTATAATCGGTAGGGCGGTGAATGTAGCAGCACGGCTTGAGCAAGCTGCTCCAAAGAATTCGATGCTTTTTTCTAACTCAACTAAAGCACTTCTTGGAGAAACGTTTCAAGTAATCGAGTCTGTAGAGGTAAAAGCAAAAGGAATTGATAGGCCAATAATTGGTCATATTATGAAAAATGAAATAACCAAAAAAGAAATAGTCACCGTGCAAAAAAATGGAATTTCACTTAAATTTGACCCAAATATTGTTGATCAAAAGGAAGTTGATAAGTTTCTTTCAAAAATAGAAGAATAAAGTCACATTTTAGGTTAATTTTATTGAAATGGTTAACCACATAAAATTGTGTTTGGCTGAGACTAGATGCTCAAAAAATTTTTAATAACAGATACGACCGTGTGCTTAATTTCGGTATAAGCTATGACAGGATTTACATGTTTTGCCCATCGACATAATCACATCCTTTAGGCCCTCCTCACTGACCAATGAACGGCTTGCGGCAGTTGCAACTGTTTGAAGTGTTAATGCTTTTTCTACAAAATCTTCATAATTACTCCAAATTTCAGGTTTGGCTTCTGCATGAGGATCGACTGCTTCAATTTCAA
>CAXEVV010000078.1:0-5270 GCA_963999845.1 uncultured Rhodobacterales bacterium
TCACTTTCCACGCGACGTACTAAGACGCGATCGTGAAGCGGTTTTAATGCCATTTTCAAGGCTCCTTTAATAAGTTTCGGTCATGCTCCTCCGAGCATTTAGCACTCAATCATTCAGAGTGCCAACGAGGGTGAGATAAGTACGCTGCTGGCAAGAGTCAAGAGACGTAGGAAAAAAAACCTGTTTCAAAAATCTTACAGTGAAATTGCCTCAGATTTTAAATATAAATCACAGCAAATGTGCAAATAAATTTTGATAATTAACTTACTCCTCTAAGCCTCGTGCTTTGATCATAGCTGAGGGATCAGGTAGACGCCCTCTGAACTTAGTATAGAGGATCGCAGGCTCTTCTGATCCACCCGCTGCCATAATATTCTTTTCCAAAGACTGTGCGACTTCTCTGTCAAATGGGTTTTTTGCTTCCATAAATGCTGCAAAGGCATCACAATCCATTACCTCGGACCACATGTAACTATAATAACCACTAGCATAGCCACTTCCAGAAAAAACATGCGCAAAATGTGGGATAGCATGCCGCATGCCAATCGAACGTGGTACTTTCAACTTTTGTAAAATTTGATCTTGCCGCTCCATTATATCATCAGGCATTTCCTCAAGGTGTAGATACAAGTCTACAAAAGCTGACGCGAGATATTCTGTTGTTTGAAACCCCATATCAAATGTAGATGCCGCCAAAATAGATGAAAGCATTTTTGGAGGTAGCGTTTCCCCAGTCTCACAATGCGTCGCAAATTCTTCTAGAATATCAGGCACCTCCAGCCAATGCTCAAATAATTGGCTGGGCAACTCTACAAAGTCGCGTGCAACTGATGTACCCGAAATTATATTGTAAGTTACGTCTGATAAGATTTGGTGAAGAGCATGACCAAACTCGTGAAATAAAGTTTTTGCATCCTCAAATGACAAAAGAAAGTTGTCGACCTTCGAAAAATTACACACATTGACCACAATTGGAATTTGTTTAGTAGGAAACTTTGTCTGTGACCGCATTGCACTACACCACGCACCAGACCTTTTTGATGGACGAGAAAAATAGTCTCCAATAAACACTGCAATAGTTTCCCCCTTTCTGGACACGGTCCAAGCACGGCAATCGTCATGATACAGGGGTACATCTAAGGGAGAAAACTCAAGGCCAAACAACTCATATGCACACTTAAATGTTGCATTAATTAAGTTATCCAATTGAAAAAATGGCTTAACATTTTCTTCGTTCAAATCATAGTCGCGAAGCCGTCTTCGTTCAGCGTAAAATCTCCAATCCCAGGCTCTCAAAGTGTCGCCGATACCATCTTGCCGCATAAGGGAACTCAAAATAGCTTCATCCTTAATTGCCGCTTTTCTTGCAGGACCCCAAACTGTTGTCAGCAATTTATCTACATTTTCTGGAGACGAAGCCATCTCAGTATCTAATTTGTAATGTGAGTAGGATGCATATCCTAAAATTTTTGCCATTTGCGCTCGTAATTTAAGTGTCTCATGAGCAAGCTTTACATTGTTACGATCACCTTCATTGGCACCCCGTTTAGTCCAAGCAACATAAGCAAGTTCCCTCAGCGCACGATCAGAACAAAATTGCAAGAACGGAGTTATTAATGAACGGGACAGGGTCAAAACAGCTTGATTAATACCACGGTCTTTACCAGCTTGATTTAAAGCTTGGACTAGAAATGACGGAAGTGTTTCAAGCGTCTTATTGTTTAATTTCATGAACCAATCACGTTCATCACTCAAAAGGTTTTGAGAAAACTTAGTGCCTATTTCGGCTAATTTTCTAGTTATAGTTTGAAACTTTTCCCTATTTTCTCCTTTCAAGGCTGCACCTGAACGGACAAAATTTCTGTGAACAAGCATTAAAACTCGAGCTTGCTCGTTATTTAGGTTTTGCAATTTTTCAGTTTCTACAACGCTATCAATTCTCTCGAATAATTCAGTGTTTGAGTAAATCTTTGTGTTGTGGTCACTCAACTTAGTTGAAAAGACTAAAAGTAATTGATCACGTTTCTCGTTAGTGTGAGCGCCTGCTATGGTATAAAAAGTGGATATAACCTGATCTAATAATTGGCCAGTTTTAAATAGAGCTTCAACTGTATTTTCAAACGTTGGAGCATGATTATTCGCAGTTATCTGTTCAATCTCAATTAAAGTTTCAGAGCATGCTATCTCCAAAGCAGGTTCGAAATGTTCATCATCAATAATAGAAAAAGGGGCTATTTTATGTGGAGTTTCCCAAGTTCTCAGCAAAGGATTTAACGATTTATCAGTTTTTGCCATTAGAACAAACCCTACAATTATCTGCCTTTTTTAACTTAATTGATCTTATTTCAGATTGCATTGAATCGTAGATCAGCATGACACCTTTAAGTCCATTGCCTACATTGAGAATATGTTTAATTGCTTCTGCAGCCATCAAAGTTCCAACAACGCCGGGCAATGTTGAAAATACTCCTGCTTCGGCACAAGTAGGAGCTAAACCTTCAGCTGGTTTTTGGGGAAAAACACACTGATAACAGGGTGTATCCAATTGGTGATCAAAAACCATTATTTGTCCCTCCCACTGGCTCAATGCACCAGAAACGACTACTTTCGAGAGAGATTTTGACACTTCGTTCACTAAATATCGAGTTTCAAAATTATCACTACCTTCGATGATAATATCGTACTCAGAAAGAAGTTCATGCGCTATCGCCCGATCTAATCTTCTGTTGTAAGGTTTTACCTCAATATGAGGGTTCTGTTCCTCTATTGCTCTTTGCGCAGAGAATACTTTAGGAAGACCGATCGAAGCATCGTTATGAATTACTTGACGCTGTAAATTAGAATGATCCACAACATCATGGTCGATGACCCCAATTTTCCCAATGCCAGCTGCAGAAAGGTATTGCAGTATAGGTGAGCCTAAACCACCAGCACCAACTACTAAAATCGAAGTTGATTTAAGTTTTTTTTGGCCCGATCCACCTATTTCACGCATTATTATATGACGTGAGTATCGATCTAACTCAACATCTGAAAATCTTGCTTCAGAAAAGGTCTTCACCATGTCTTCTTCAATATTTTTTTTAGATAAAGACCTTAGACGCTTGAGAATTTCTCTATAAAAATAAATTACCACGAACACGCCAAAAAGAAGTGCCCAAGGTTCTAAACCACCTCCCAATGCAATTCGAAGATTGTTTTCAGACGGTAAAGTTAGATGAACGCACAAAATAAAAACTGATAGGCCAAGAGCACCTGCAGGAACAATTGATTTTGGTAATTGGAGTTTGCGAGCCAGAACCCAAAATATAACGAAGCCTAAAATAATGGAAATCATTAATCTATTCCAGTGGACCCAAAACCGGTTGCGCCGCGTCCAGTTTCAGCTAGAGCCAAAGAAACCTCAAATCTTGCCTGAACCACAGCTGCGACAACCATCTGCGCAACACGGTCACCATGGGATATATGGAATTGATCAATTCCAGAATTAAACAGTATAACTGAAATTTCACCACGGTAATCAGAGTCAATAGTTCCAGGACTGTTTAAAATAGTTATACCATTCCTAATGGCTAGGCCTGATCTTGGTCTTATTTGCACCTCATGCCCTTCTGGTATTTCCATCATTAAACCCACAGGTATTAAGGCTCTGCAGCCAGGCATTAATATTTTCCCATGATTTCTAATTCTCTCTGGAAAGTTTGCCCGTAGGTCGGCTCCAGATGAACCGGTAGTTTCATACTTTGGTATTGGCATTTCTATATCAGCACCAGGTGAATATCGTATTTTCAGGGTTAAAGGCATTAAACCCCCAAAGATTCACATATTTTTGCCGCTAACTTTGTCGCAACTAATGTCTTGGACATAAGAGGCCAGTCCTCTTTCTGCTTTTCAGAAATAAGAGATATTTTATTTTGGTCACCACCCATAATACCTGTAGCAGTAGATACATCATTTGCAATGATCCAGTCACAGTTTTTTTTATTTAATTTAATTTCAGCATTTTTGATTAAATCCGAAGTTTCTGCCGCAAACCCAATCACCAACGAAGGCCGTTTCTCTCGCAAATTACTGACTTCATGCAATATATCCGGGTTTTCCAGAAATTTTAACGAAGGTGGGCTGCCATTATTTTTTTTGATTTTTTGCTCTGCTACTTCACCGACATACCAATCACCAACTGCCGCAACAAAAACAGCCACGTCCGCAGGTAGTTCGTCCAAGACGGCCTTATACATCTCGCGCCCAGTCTGCACCTCTATCAATTTTACATTCGGCGGACTAGGCGTCGTGCTTGGGCCCGTCACCAAAATTACACTAGCACCCAAGGCTGCCAAGGCACTTGCTATTGCTGTCCCCTGAGCACCAGAAGACCTATTTGCAATATATCTGATAGGATCAATCATTTCATGCGTCGTACCTGAGGTAACAATGATCCGCTTACCAGAAAGTGGGCCTACCTTAAAATAGTTATGCAGAAATGTTGTAATCTCAGCTGGTTCAGCCATTCTACCATGTCCAAACTCGCCACAGGCCATGTCGCCTTCATTCGGACCTATAGTAAAAATACCGTCACTATTAATGGCATGCATATTTCTTTGAGTTGCTGGATGATGCCACATTCGAACGTTCATGGAAGGTGCCACCAATACCGGCGTATCTGTGGCCAACAAAATTGTAGTGGCAAGATCATCACAAATTCCTTGGGCCATTTTCGACAAAAAATCAGCTGACGCTGGTGCAACTAGAATGATGTCTGCAGACCTGGATAATTCGATGTGGCCCATTTCTGATTCTGCAGTTAAATCAAATAATTCAGTATAAACCTTTGACCCGGCAATAGCTGCTACCGAGAGTGGTTTTAAGAACTGTTGCGCAGATTGTGTCATAACAGGAACCACAGAAGCTTTGTTTATCTGCAACAATCGGATCAATTCAAGCGACTTGTATGCAGCAATTCCCCCAGTGATGACCAGTAGAACTTTTTTTCCTTCTAACATAATAACCTCAGCTGAATTGCAGAAAATATAGTAATAAGCACACCAAGTAGCAAGATCACAGAACTTTATTGCCCTGACACTCACGTGCTAAGTGATCATATACAATGACATAACGATTTTCAGCGAATAAACTGTGTTAATATCCTAGTGTACAGAAATGTCTATCACTTGTCAGATTACAGTCGGTGGTTCTAAACTACAGAAAGTGTTGAACTTCCCGGGCATTTTTATCCAGAAAACGGCGCATCTTTGAAAAGGCTGCAGCCTCTA
>CAXEVV010000079.1:0-5231 GCA_963999845.1 uncultured Rhodobacterales bacterium
ACTTTTTCATCACACCAAGCCTCGACTGACATAGTATCAGGCCGAATGTAAGGATTGACGTCTGGCAAAAAATGAACCAAGCGGTTCTCAATATCAAATCTGGATTTGTCTCGCTCTTTACCAGTAACGGTAGAAGCTAAGTAGGTCGATCCATGATAGCCTTTTTCTCTGGCTAAAACGATTTTTTTATCTGGCCTTCCCAACCTATTGTTCATAAAATGCATTGTTCTAATAGCGGTATCAACAGCGGTGGACCCACCCGTTGTAAAAAACACATTATTAAGATCTCCGGGGGCTAGCTCAGCAATTTTTTTTGCAAGAATAGATGATGGCTCAGTGACTGTTGTCCAGGGTGAAGCATATGGAAGCTTCATTGCTTGCTTGGCAATTGCATCAGCCATCTCCGGCCTGCCATAACCAATCTGAACACACCACATTCCACCTGGGCCATCTATAAACTTCTTACCAGAGGCGTCCCATAAGTAAATTCCATCAGCATTTTCTACAAGCATATTATCATACTCTCGCCACGCATCCATCGCTGCCCATGGATGTAATTGGTGTTGCCTATCCCAGGAATGTAAAGCATCCATAGATGGCTCATTGGCGTTTAAAAAATTTGAATTTCCTATTTTCATCAACAACCCCAAGACTGATTAGTATTTACATAGTTACAAACTATACATAATTTTAAAAATTAGTATTTGTTTTTTTGTCTAATTGTTTCAGATATCCGGCATGAAACGCTTTTATACCCCATTCCATATTCGATAGGGGTCCAGGAACATAGTGATTAGAATTAACTCCTTTTTGGTTGAGGCTAATAATTCGTTCATCATCCTTTGATGTACAATGCCATAACCATGTGAGATCTTCTAAGTTATAATCTTTTCCGTCTTTAGCATCTTCTCGCACCATCCAAATTACTTCAATATCTGTTAATTGAAGGGATCTTGGTATAAAGCGGTAACCGATTACATGATCTGAATAAGATAGAAAGTTGTTCAAAATACCAATTTGTATATCACTTGTTCCACCATCAAAATCTTTAAGCTTACCTAATAATGGAGCTAATTTTTCCCCAGATTTACTGCCAGTTTTGTACCCCTGAAAGAGAGGATAGCGCGAAAAATAAAAGTCCATCTCTGCATCTTTTGACTCCAAACCATTTATTTGTAATTCATCTCCAGATAACCCAACATCGATACTTTTCTTAAGCATGCAATTCTTCAATTCGATATTGGCGCTTGATGGGTCTTTTAGACTGTGCGAACGGGAGTACTCCAAATGAGCAGGCGCACAATGATAACATTCCATATAATTTTCTAAAGCCAATTTCCAGTTAGCTGCTACTGGATAATTTGCGCTATGCACAACTTTTAAATTCTCAAATTCAAAAGGGTCAACCAATGTTTCTAGTTTAAGTAAGCCTTCATCTATATTAGGTGGCTCGTCTGATATGCAGATAAAAATTAGACCGTGGAAAACTCGAAGATTGACTTTTTTTAATGAGTATTCAGCCTTATCAAAGCCGTTTCCCATTTCACGTGCAGCACGTAGATTTCCATTAAGTTCATAAGTCCATGCATGATAGGGGCATGAAAATACGCGAGTATTTCCACTCTTTTCTATGCATACTCTTGAGCCTCTATGACGGCATACATTCAAAAAAGCATTTATAATTTTATCCTTATCACGGGCCACTATTACAGATTCATAACCGTAGTCGAATAAGAAAAAGTCTCCGACATTAGGAATTTGGTTCATGTGCCCAACCCAAATCCAACTGTGGTTCCAATAGTGCTCGATATCCATTTTATATACCGTCTCAGATGTATAAAATTGGCGAGGGAGACTATGGGACCCTTGGTACTTCGAAATTAGTTCGTTAAATCCCTCTTCCAATCTTCAATCTCCAACCTAAAAGAATAAGCTATAATCATTCTAAAGAAATAATTTCTCTAATGTAGAATTCTTTTTCTACAGAGCCATTATCTCTTTCAAAATTACGCGCTGCCAAGTGACCATCAAAAACGGCATCAGCGATTAAACCCGGCGAAGCTGCATCACCAACTAATTTAAGAAACAAATCGTGGCTATTTTTTTCTGAGACTAATTTCACTAGATCGTTATATAAGCTGATTTCACGACTTCGCTCAGTTACTAGCAAAACAGATTGAGCAGGTACGGTCAATTTTTTCCCAGTAAAGCTGCACTCAAACTGTATTGTGTCTTCCAAAATCTCATTGATTATATAACCAAATTTTAAATTAATATTTTTATTTATAAGACTTTTTTGAATTCTATGCTGCTCAAGCGTATTTTCACACCATGGAGAAACATTATTTGAGGGCGTCACAAAAACTATTTCTAAACCACTATCACTGAGGTGTTCAGCAAGTACGCCACCAAGATAAATTTGGTCATCATCATATATTACAAGTGGGCCAGTTTTGGGGATAGTACCAGCCATAATATCATCAGGGGTAAAAACGTTATTGGCAGGCTGGCTACTCTGTATTTTACGGTTACTCCGGCCAACACCGTCGGAACGCCACTTAGAGCCTGTTGCTAGGAAAATATTTTTTATACCAAGGTCAATCACATTTTCTGCACTTAACTTGCTTTCTAGGAAAAGGTCTACATTCGCTGTCTGTTGTAAATATCGAACCCGATAATCAGCAACTCTTCTCCATGCATTTAGACCTTTTAATTTCGACTCGGAAAGTGCGCGTCCACCGTACTCTTTATTAGCCTCAGCCAGAGTAACTTTGTATCCCCGACGTTCTAATTGCATAGCACATTCAAGCCCTGCTGGTCCCGAACCGACCACTAAAGCCGTCTCTTCATCTCCTTTTCTCTGTATTTTTTCTGGATGCCAACCACGCCTCCATTCTTCACCCATAGTTGGGTTTTGCGTGCATCTTATGGGAATTGCTAGGTTGTCACACGCCACACAAATATTGCATCCAATACACTCGCGAATGTCTTCCGTCCGACCTTCTTTAATTTTCATTGGTAAAAATGGGTCTGCTATTGACGGACGGGCCGCGCCAATAAAATCAACAACACCCTTTTTGACCAGTGCTGCCATATGATCTGGTGAAGTAAATCTGCCAACCGCAACTACAGGCTTTGAAGTAACACTCTTTACGAAATCAATATAAGATGTTTGGTATCCTTCATTCGGCTCAAACCTAGATGTAACCGAGTCGTTTGACCAATCAGAAACATTAACGTCCCACAAATCTGGAAGTTCCGCGAGCATCTCAACGACAGCTCGACCTTCTTCTTGAGCTTGCATTCCATCAACGCCCTTCACCTCATCTACGGCAAATCTAAATGCTACAGCACATTGATCACCTACTTCTTCTTTTGTTTCTTCTATTAATTCTCTAATTAATCTCACTCGGTTTTCTAATTTTCCACCATATTCATCCATCCTATCATTTACGTTTGGCAGTAAAAATTGATGCGCTAATGTCATATGATGACCAGCATAGGCATAGACTATATCAAATCCCGCTTCTTTAGCCCGCCGCGCTGCCAACCTATGCCAGTAGCGTAGATTTTTAATATCCGTTTTGTCCATTTGCCGAGCTTGGCGTGGACTTAAAATATCAGCGCTCATTTCATTTACACCAAGAATAGGCGCTCTTGTTAATTGATTAATAGAATGGTTGCCATTATGAGCCAACTCGATGGCAGCTAGTGAACCATGCTCATGGACTGACTCTGTCACTAATCTCAAAGCTGGAATATCGCGCTCATCCCAAATTCTTTGCTCCGGATAAGGAGTTAGGTCTGAACTAGGATGGATTTCTGTCTCTTGTGTGGAGACTACGCCCCATCCTCCTTCTGCTTTTATAGCTCGAGTAGCGGCATCAGCCTTGGGACGTAAATGTCCCATACCTGTGCAATGCGGGACTTGATAAAAACGATTAGGTGCTGTGACCGGTCCAATTTTTAAAGGGGTAAATAATGTCTCATATATATTTGACAATTGGGCACTCTCCACAGAACCGAAAGAATATTTTAAGCAGGTTACTGTTCTGACTGTCAAGCCTTTGAGTTTACATAATAGTAAAGTAGATTGAACATTAATTTTATTGTAACTTATGTAAAAAAGAATTTGGAAAGGTAATACGAATATTTAAATGCTCGGACATGGAAACTATACATATATCCCCATAGAAAATTGGGGAAATTTCCCAGATGAGATTATTTTAGGGGACGTTGCAGGGATTGCTATAGATGCAAAAGATGACGTTTACCTTTTTAACAGAGGAGAGTACCCAGTTGTAGTCTTATCTCAACATGGGGATGTATTACGTACCTGGGGTCACGGTATTTTCAAAAACCCACATGGAGCATCAATAGGGCCAGACCAATGCATCTATTTAACCGATAATTTTGACCATACCGTCAGAAAGTTTTCCCTGACTGGCGAACTGCTGATGGAACTAGGCACTCCAGACATAAGTTCCGGATTTATGAGTGGAAAACCTTTTTGCAAATGTACACATTGCGCAATATCGCCCTCAGGGGATATTTTCGTTTCCGATGGATACAATAATGCCTGTATTCATCATTTTGATCCCAAAGGAAAACACATAAAAAGCTGGGGACAATCTGGAGCTGGACCGGGTGAATTTAATCTACCGCATAATATATGCTGCGATAATGATGGATGGATATATGTGGCAGATCGTGAGAATTCTCGCATACAGATTTTTGATACGTCGGGCAATTTTGAAACCCAAATAAATAATATGCACCGACCTAGCGGTTTAGCAATAACTGAAGGCTCTTCGCCCGATTGCATTGTTGGTGAATTAGCTTCTTACCTGGAAGTAAATAAGGATTTCCCCAATTTGGGTCCATTTGTCAGTTTTTTTGATAAAAGAGGTTCTCTGCTTTCAAGGTTAGACAAAGGATCTGGGCCAGGGCTTCTTGCCGGCCAATTTATATCACCCCACAGTATAGCGATAGATAGTTTAGGTGACCTTTACATAGGGGACGTAGTAGAAACAGACTGGGAAGCAGTTATGGGTAAAGAATTGATGCCTCGTAATTTACGACGCTTTCAGAAACTTAAACGGATACTGAAATGATGTTAATAAGTTTTATAGAAATCTTTATTAACTATATCTTGCTAATAGCCCGTTAGCTATTGAAGTGGCCTTTACCGCTTCAATTTCCTGTAATTTGTCAAATACAGCTGACTCATC
>CAXEVV010000080.1:0-4767 GCA_963999845.1 uncultured Rhodobacterales bacterium
TAAAATTGACGCCTGTGCGGCAAAAAGTATTTGAATTATTGTTAAAGGAAAAGAGTGGCCTAGGTGCTTATCGCATTCTCGATATGCTTCGGGCGGCAGGGTTCAATTCTCAACCTCCTGTAGCGTATCGTGCACTAGACTTCTTAGTAGAGCACGGCTTTGTTCATAAAATTGAAAGCCAAAACTCTTTTGTAGCCTGTAGTGATCCGGGCGCACATCACTCACCCATTTTTATGATATGTAAGAAATGTGATAGTGTTTCGGAGGCACCTGTATCCGCATCGGCTTCAGACTTGTCTGAGGCATTGATGGCTACAGGATTTCAAGTAGAACAAACTATCATTGAGGCTGAGGGTGTTTGTAGCACCTGTGCAGATAAGTAACCAACGTGAATTTAATATCTTTAAAAGACATTACAGTAAAATATGGCGAACATATTGTTTTAAAAAGTATTAATCTAGATGTCATCCCAGGAGAAATCATCACGATCGTTGGCCCAAATGGATCGGGCAAAACTAGCTTGGTAAAAACCATTATTGGAGCAGTGAAGCCAGACAGTGGATCTCTTCAACTAAAAAAAAATCTACGTATTGGCTATATACCTCAACGATTGAATATTGATCATACACTTCCAATGACCGTTCAACGGTTTTTGAATTTAACCCAAAAGTTAAATGAAAAAGACTGTTTATCAGCTTTAAATGCTGCTGGAATTCCTGGGCTTCTAAAAGCTCAGATGGCTAATCTTTCTGGTGGTCAATTCCAGAGGGTTCTGCTTGCCAGGGCAATGCAGGGCGATCCTGAGATTTTAATCCTAGACGAAGCAACACAAAGTTTAGACCAAGCTGGTTCAGCGGATTTCTATAAACAGATTAAAGTGGTACGAGATAAAAAAGGTTGCGCTGTACTCATGATCAGTCATGAGCTCCATGTGGTCATGAGTGCATCAGATAAGGTGATTTGTCTGAATGGTCATATATGTTGCTCTGGCGCTCCTGAAGCAGTTGCAATTATGCCTGAGTATCATGACCTGTTTGGCGAGGGCACGGATGGTACTCTAGCCCTTTACCGTCATAACCATAATCATAACCATGAAGAGCAGGTTAAAGCACTTGAGGTTACACGGTAATGTTTCCTGATTTCATGGTCCGCGCAACAATTGCTGGCTTAGGGGTTGCTCTCATTGCCGCACCTTTAGGTTGCTTTGTGGTTTGGCGTAGAATGGCTTACTTCGGCGAGGCAACTGCGCACGCTGCTATGTTGGGCATTGCCCTATCTTTGGCACTTGAATTACCCATATTTTGGGGAACTTTATTAGCTGCTTTAATCATGGCCTTCATGGTTTCTCAACTTTCAGGTCGCGGATTGGCGTCAGACACCTTACTAGGAGTATCTGCGCACGCTGGCCTTGCATTAGGATTAGTTGTGGCATCGTTTTTATCAGGCGTTCGTATCGATTTAATGGCATATCTATTTGGAGATATTCTAGCAGTAACTTTAGCCGACCTTTACACAATATGGCTGGGTGTATTTATGGTGATTTTATTAGTTTATTGGCGATGGTCGCAAATGTTAATATCAACTCTAAACGAGGAGCTTGCCTACTCTCATGGTATCAACCCAAAGAAAGAAAAATTAGTTCTGACCATAGCCCTTGCCATCACCGTGGCCGTGTCTATAAAAGTAGTTGGCTTATTACTTATATCAGCCCTCTTGCTCATTCCCGCTGCAGCTGCGCGTAATATTTCTCGTAATCCAGAGAGTATGGTCACCGCGACAGCTATAATAGGAATAATTTCAGCAATATCCGGACTTCAATTCTCCTATTTGTTTAATAGCCCTCCTGGACCATCAATAGTCTGTGTTAGCCTAACTTTCTTCCTGGTCCTTAGTGGCAAAAATTTAGTTAAGTTTAATTAATTACGGGTTGCTATAGTCACATAGTCGTAGAACAAAATTTGCAACTTAGGGTATGAATAATATTGTGAAAGACACAAGAACTCCATTAACAATATTAACTGGTTTTCTTGGCGCCGGGAAAACTACTTTATTAAATGCTGTGCTGTCAGACAGTGATAATGGACGTGTAGCTGTAATCGTGAATGAATTTGGTGAAGCAGGGTTAGATCACCACTTGATTGAAGAAAGCACTGACGACGTTATTCTTATGCAGTCCGGTTGCTTATGCTGCTCTATAAGGGGCGATCTTTCCAATACTATTGAAAATTTAATTCGTAAAAATATAAGAAAAGAAATCAATTTTGAACGTATAGTTATTGAAACAACTGGGATAGCCGACCCAGGGCCAATAATGCAAACACTGCTTTTGGATAAAGTTTTGGCAAGCACCACGCGTTTAGATGGGATAGTAACAGTTGCCGACGCAATCAATGGACTCGCAACACTCGACACGCAATTTGAAGCGATCTCTCAGGCTGCACTGGCAGACCTAATAATTCTAAGCAAGACAGATATTGCCTCGCCGCAACAAGTTAAGGACTTTAAATCACGAATAGAAAAAATAAATCCAACGTCACCAGTAATTCACTCAATTAAAGGCAACGGAATTCAAAAAAAAATATGGGGATTAAATGCCTTAAAAGAAAAGTCAAGTTATAAGGACGTCCTAAGCTGGACAACGGGTATTGAGCCAAAATTAAGTGAGTTAGATAACCTTAGTGGATTGGCTCCTGCAAAGACCATCTCAAAACCCGCATTTATCCATGATAGCAAAATAGAATCTTGCTCAATTATTTTGGATAACCCTATTTCCAACACAACCTTTGACAATTGGTTGGATACATTAATCGGAGCTAAAGGCTCAGATATTTTACGAGTAAAAGGTATTGTATTTTTAGAAAATATCGATGCTCCGTTTGTCTTTCATGGGGTCCAGCACGTTTTTGATCCTCCTGTACAATTGAAAAAATGGCCTAAGAACGATCGTCAATCACGTATTGTTGTAATTGCAAGAAACATATCAAAACTTCAGTTACAGAGAAGCTTAGATATGCTGAGAATTAAAGCTAATGATTAAGTTCAAGCAATTTATTTATCTGCAATCGCACCTGTTTTTATACCTTTTACAGCGTTAGCAAATGCACGAGAAACTATTTTGTTATCCTTATCTCGTTCCAGTGTTTCAGTAAGTTTCGACTTAATACCATCTACAACCTCAGAACTTAATTCATTAAGAGCACCGATGACCGATGGTCCCAATGAGCTAATAGCCCAATACTCCTCGAAACTTTTAAACGATCGTTCTACGTGAAATGTTGATGTTTCTACTTCAGTCATTCCAATATTTTTCCAGAGCTTTTTCATTTCTGATTTTTGTGACGCCTCTGGACTTGGAGGTAATGGGTACTTAATACCCATCTCTCTCATAATTTTATGCATGGGCTCCATCGGTAAGCCACCAGAAATCACGTCCCAAGCGTATGCTGCTAATATACCACCTGGTTTTGTGACCCTTTCCATTTCTATTACTCCTTTTTTAGGGTCTGGTACGAAAAATATAACTAATGCCATTAATGAAACATCAAATTTTTCGTTTTGATAAGGTAAGTCCATCGAGTCGCCGACTTCAAAACTGGCTGAAACATTAATTTTTCGGCTACGAGCAAACTCAATTTGAGCAGGTGAAGGATCAATTCCAGATACACTCGATGGACTACATAGCTCATCAATCTGGACTGAAAAAGCGCCATTCCCACATCCGACATCTAAGAAATCCAATGAGTTTGGGAATCTAACCCAGTCGATAAATTGTGTACCAACTTTGCGAGACCATACACCCATATAACGCTCGTAGGCCTCACCATCATTAAAAATAATTCCAGATATATCGTCGGACATAGTGAACACTCTTTTTAGTTTTTATCTATATTTCAGAGTAAGTTAAGTTAAGAAATTTTATTATTCAATAACGCGCTAGAAAAAGTTCAAAATACGATGTATCCAATTATACAGTTTAACGAACAATATAAAATATTTCTGAACTGGACATGTAAAATTGAATCCTGGGATATTTCTGGCGCTTTTGGGTACGTTAATTTTAACACCTGATGCACTATTTATGCGGTTATCTGAGCTCAGTGGCGGGGAAATGGTAGCTTGGCGGGCAACTCAGGGCGGCAGTATTTTCTTTTTAATAGGCCTTTTACCATTTATTTGGCCTAGAAGTGAGGTGAAACCAAAAATATGGCGTAAAAGCTTCTTGGCCCTTATTTTAGTTCAAATGGCAAATGTTTTTTGTTTTGCATATGGTATTTTCTTGGCTCCTGTAGCGATTGTTCTAATTGCAGTGGCAACCGTCCCAGTATTCTCGATTATTTTGGGAGCCATAGTACTTAAGGAAGTGGTAGATTTTAAAACTTGGCTGATCGTAATTGTGGTATTTTTGGGCGTAGGACTATCGGCAGTTGGTGATGTTAAATCAAATGACTTATATAATCGCTCAACAGCTCTTGGCGGTCTATGTGGCCTTGTAGTTGCTTTTAGTTTAGCCTGTAATTTCGTTATTATAAGAAAAGACAAAGATGTAGCATTCCCCCTCGCCCTAGGAACGGGTGGAATAATTTGCGGGCTTATAGCATTTTCTTTTTGGCCAAGTGCCTTGGAAATTAAGCCAAATAGTTTGTTCTATATATCAATAACGGGATTAATAATTCTTCCTATATCATTCATATTACTATCTAAAGCCGCAAGAGTGACGCCTGCATCAAACGTCAGTATTATTATGCTTTTAGAAACAATATTGGGACC
>CAXEVV010000081.1:0-4748 GCA_963999845.1 uncultured Rhodobacterales bacterium
TTTTCGCTTTCTATTGTCAGAATAGTTTTATTTCAGATAAAATTTTTCTAATCTACCGTTTTTCCATATCAATCACTGTATCTTGAACATTCAAATAAGCCTCAAAAATAGCGCCCTCAGTAATAACAGAAACAACTCGGTTCGTATCTCGATTAATGATCGGAATGGCTTCACCAACAAAATTAGCAGCTGCTTCCATTGCTTGCTGCAATGAAGCATCATGTTTGATCGTTACGCAATTTTTATCAGCAAATTTCTCAATTTTACTATTTGCTGACATCCCAATTAATGAATGCAACTCGATTTTCCCATAAAAATTTCCATCAGCATCTAACACGATGACTTCATTTTTGTTTTGCTCAGACATAATCCTGGAAGCGTCTTTGACTAGGTCATGGCAATATAGTTCAACATAGTCCGATGTAGCATAATCAGACGCCCTCTTTTCCATTAGAAACATACCTGACCGTCCGGTCGAAATATCTATTCCCCGCGTGGCTAACTGTTTGTCAAAATAAGACGACCCGAACAAAATGTGAGATAAACTCATGGACAAGGTTAGTCCAACGAGTGACGCAAGAGCATATGTATATGAAGAAGTTAATTCGATAACTATCACAACCATACAAATTGGGGCACCAATTACGGCTCCAGTTACCGCGGCCATTCCACTTATTACCAACGCAGGTTCAAATTTTTCGAGAACCCCAATAACGACAAATAGTTCGGCTATAACTGCTCCAGCGCTAGCGCCTACAAGTATAGCTGGGGAAAATACTCCTCCAAAAAAACCAAACCCTAAAGAAATTGACGTAGCTATGATTTTTCCAAGTAAAATAATTATAGCAAAGTATAACACAAATTCACCTGAAACAGCATCTAGAACAGTCCCAGTACCTAAGCCCATAACTTCGGGAACAAAGTGGCCAATAGCACTCAGAACGACAATAGCGATAGCATATTTGAGGAACACATTCGGAAAAAATTTAACAGAAAGTTTGTTAAAAAAAATCAAAGTATTCATAAAAATAATTGCGACCACGCCAAAAAGTGGCCCAGCTATAAATGATACATAAAGAATAGTTACAAAATCAAATTCCACCTTTGAAATCGGAAAAACCAAACTCTCACCCCAAAGAGTAGTAGATAAACCAAATGCTACACATGACGCTATTGCAATTGAAAGAACTGCCTTGTGCGAATAATGCCTCATTATTGCTTCGTGTGCGAATACCATACCTGCAATCGGAGCACCGAATCCCGATGAAATCGCCGCTGCGACACCACCTCCGATATACAAGTCCAAAGATAATTTGAACGGAAGCTTCTCCTTTAGCCATGAACCAATGGTCGCGCCAAAATGTACAAGAGGGCCATACTGCCCTACACTTGCCCCACCGCCAGCTGATATAAAAGCTGCTAGTGTGCTAAGTATACCAGATTTTATATCCGCTTCGTTATCTGGTCTGTGTGCATAGAAAATACTGTCCGCAATACCCTGAAAAGGTTTTCCAGAGTTCATTTTCTTGACTTGATGAACAATAAAAACGGCAACACTCAATGTGACTAGGTAGTAAAAAAAACCATAAGAATTACTGATAACCTGTGAAAACCCACTGCTAATGAAGATTATTCCCACTCGAAAATAATGAGCTGCTGACGCTCCGACCATACCAAGTATTAAACCGATTACGATCGATGTAATGATAAATTTGATTGCATAACTTAACTTGGAGTTTACAGCCTCATTCATTTCAGTATTTCACATTTCTGATTTCGTCTGTTTGACATGCTCAATTAGTGCATCAGCTTGCAGCTTAGACATTCCAAATTTTTTTCTTAATTCGTCCAAAGTTACTTCTTCCTCTGTATCAAGAAATCCGTCTAATAGCGCAGTCCGCACTTGATCTTCAAAAATTATCTTTCGACGATCCATCTGAGCATTGAAGGAATTCGCTACAATACCTGTAAGCAATGCAACTACAGTTACACCAAAAATCGCAGTAAAGGCTGCGATGCATTTCCCCATAACAGTAACGGGACTTACATCTCCATAACCCACCGTAGTGAGAGTTATAATTGCCCAATACATTGCATCTGGAATTGAGCGAAAATCTTCCGGTTGAACTTTGTGTTCAGCAAAATAAATTAGGGATGATGACATCACAAACGCTACCACAAAGATGTATAAGGTTGTTAAAAATGAACGCTTTTCTTCCATGATAGCACCAAACAAGTCTTCTAAAGCCGAATTATAATTATTTAACTTTAAAATACGCATCAATCGCAGTGTCCTTAAAACGCGTAAATCAAGACCTGGAAAAAAAGCCTGTAGGTAAAAAGGCATAATTGATACAAAATCAATAATACCGTAAAAGCTCCTCATGTATGACCACCGTGAATAAGCGGCGTGATTTTTTTTCTCAATTGGACGCCGAGCCGGTGCTGACCAAATTCGGGCAAGATATTCGATTGTAAAAACCACAACTGAAACAACTTCAAAATAGTAGAAAATATCTGTGAACTTTTTTTCAAGTTCGGGAACTGACTCTAATGTTACTGCAACCAAGTTTAATATGACGAGAACAGAAAGGGCGTAATCACAAAATCTTGATAGATTATCTCCTATGGTGGCAGGTTCTAGAACACGTAAAACGTCTTTCTGAAGCTTTTGGTAGTGAGTATCCATATAAATAAAGCTTAGATATATTTCAATAATTTACCAGCTTTTTTAATAAAGCTTATCTAAATTTTAAACACCCCATCTTCTAAGTGGCCCGGAGTCAATATGAATAAACCCTTGATACAAACCAAGACCTCCCGAACAGATATCCCTTGCGGCAGATCTAAGTTTATTTTGTGATACGTCTCCAATTGCAAAATCGATAGCTTTTCCCTCGATGTGAAATGAATTTTTTGCGACGTTTTTACTATGGACTCGTAATTTTTCGTTAGTTTTGTGAGTCCTGTAACCAGAAGTTATTTGAACATTAATACTATCTTTATTGCCCAGCATTTCCTCACATATACTAAATAGATTCTTCAGAACTTCTGAATCCATAGCAATTGATTTATTTTCTCTCCAATCACGGAAAAAATAGTCTAATCTAGAATTGTAATACCCAATACCACTATCGAAACGGGTAACCATATGTGATAGTTTTTCATTATTATTTACATTATGGAGATTAATCCAAAAATCTCTTTTAGGCTTGTAGAGGAATTTATTCTTCTTCAGCCTGCTTGCTGCCTCGATTGTTGTTAAATCCGGCTCTACATCAAACAAACTATATGGATCTTCTGCTAAGTTAAAGTCTCTCCCACTACCAAATAAACTACCGTTTGTATCGATATCTATGAGAGCACCATTTGACTTATCGAAATTAATTAGAGGTGTAACCGCATGGCAAACACTTGATGAACATAGTGCCATTATAAACATGCGCCTGGATGTAGCATTACTTTTAAACATGCTCAAACAGAGCAAAAATAGTGCCAGCAAAACTAATTTGAGACAAAGACATAACATTACTGTAAAAAACCCTAAAATTACAATTTAAAAGTCGTTTTTGTTTATATGAAAAATGATGAATTAAATAAGCTGATAATTTGGGCCATAAAGATCCTCAAACAACAATTTGAGAAAGATCCATATTCATTATCGTCTGAAGAACTCATGGCAATTAAATTGTATGACACAAAGTTTACAAAAAATTTAAAGAAGTAATTATCAGAAATTTCCACTAACATGATCTAATATGGCATTGCAGTGAAAATTTTGAAGGGCATGAAACTATTAGGATTGGCTTCCTTAAACTTCAAATATGGCAAGGCCGCTTCACTAGTTAATTCAACCATAGACTAACAAAACAGTTCTCGCTTGATTTCTTCAAGAAAATTTCATAGCGAGGTGATGCTTTAATAGAATTGTACATTTAAAGATTTGCTATGCTTCTCAAACAATTACATTTGATAGTCTCTGCGCTGACCTGCTCAATTTCAGCGATATGTGCTTATTTGTTTCAAATACCCATATTTAAAATGGTTGCCCTACTAGGGTTACTTTGGTCAATTTACGCTTGCTATAAAATTTTTAGATTTGATTACAACAAAAAAGCAGTTTCAAAAGCATTGGAAGAGAAAGAAGAACTTAAAAGTCTAAAAGTAGAAACTGCAAGCCAATCTGAAGCAGAAGCACTTTTATCCAATCGAATACCGCAAACCATCCTTAGCAAAGAAAAAATTACCGGATTAAAAAAAGAACCTACAATTTCTAAAACCGTAAAAAGACAATCAAATACATAGAGATTATCTAACTAGTAAATCTTTTCGGTGAATATGGCTTAAAGACTTTCAGTTATGATTTATCACACAAAGAAAGGTACCTCTTTGCGTAGTATTTTGGAGTGAGCTCGTTGGTAAGATACGTCTCAAGAATTATTCTCTCATATTCCATTTCAACAAACTCTTTTTGAGCATCGCTAGCTAGTCTTTGCAATGCAGATCGTAATACCGGATCAAGCATCTCTTTTACCTGATCGAGATCAACATCTTTGCTAAAATTTTCTACTGCAATAAATGCTAACCGCGCCACTAATTCGCATGAGGCCTCTTTTTCAGACTTACTTTGCTCGTTTGAGACTTCAACTGCTGCATTTGCTGAAGATAAAAAATAGATGATTATAAAACTAAAAAAGCTGAGAAACTTAATCATATTCTAGTGCCCAAATAAAACATTTATATCTAGT
>CAXEVV010000082.1:0-4621 GCA_963999845.1 uncultured Rhodobacterales bacterium
CTAAGAAGTAATCTATCAAGTATCAAAATGATCCTCGCCGGCCCAGAAGCCAAATAAAAAATACCCCTCCTACAAGCCCAGTAACGATACCAATTGGCATATCCTCAGGTGCCATTAAGGTTCGAGCTAAAATGTCTGCCCAGAGAAGAAATATTGCGCCAATTAGAGCTGATGCAAGAAGAACTCTAGTATAGTCGCCACCTACAAGCATTCTAGCAATATGTGGAACCATAAGACCTACAAATCCAATAATGCCAGAAAATGCGACCATTACACCAGTGATCAAAGCACCATTTATAAAAACGGCGAGACGAAACTTGGCCACAGATATTCCCAAGGTGGCGGCTGTCTCGTCCCCAACTGTCATAGCGTTGAGCAGTGTCGCACGTGATATAAGCCATGCACCGCATAAGAGTAAGATTGTTAATGGGTATACAAGCTGGCTCCATTGCGCCAAACCAAGGCCGCCGAGCATCCAGAATACTACCGTATGAGAGGCGCGAGGGTCCCCCAGAAAAATCAGTATATTTGCCCCAGCCATTATAATAAAAGATACTGCTACACCAGCTAATACAAGTCGGTCTGCGCTGGTAGCATCAGCCAGCCGGGCAACACCGAGTACAATTATTGTTGCAAGCAAAGCGCCAGCAAAAGCTAATAATGGAACTGTAAGAAGTCCAATAAACATACCAGTATGCAAAAGGGCTAAAATTGCGCCGAAAGCCCCCCCTGATGAGATTCCTAGGAGATGCGGGTCAGCAAGCATATTACGTGTTACTGCCTGCAGACTCGCACCAACAATAGCCAATCCCGACCCGACCATCATTGCCAACAGTGCTCGAGGCAAGCGGATTTCCCATACTATTGCCTGTTTACCCTGGGACCAAGTCTGCTCAATTAGTCCTGGCCAAACCTTATTTGAAAGAATACCCCAAACAGTGCCACTAGAAACAGGCACGGTCCCAATTGTTACGGCAAAAGAAAGAGAAATTAGCAGTACAGCCAATCCACCGATGCTTAAGAGTGATCGACCTCTCAACTTATCAATCCTAAGCCTGTGTAAAGAAATATGTGTGATAAAGACAAATTACTTGGTCCAAAACGCCTCTGCCAACTTTTGGATAGCCTGAATATTTCTAGGTCCAGGCGTGGCTTCGACATACTCGAGCGTTACAAAACGGTTATTTTCAATTGCTGAAATGTTTTTAAAAGCTGGATTGGACATCATGTAGTCACGCTTTTGCTCAGCAGTAACATCACCATAATTTACAATAACCACAACTTGTGGATCACGTTCCACAACTTCTTCCCAAGTAACTGATCCCCAGCTTTTATTAAAGTCATCCATTATATTCTGGCCGCCAGCAGCTTCAATAAGAGCTGTGGGCATAGCGTAGCGTCCAGCTGTAAATGGGGCATCTTCTCCACTATCATAAACAAAAACACGTAGACCTTCGTCTAGGGTTTTTAGGTTTGCTTTAAAATTCTTGAGCTTTGACTTATATCCTGCCACAAGTGCTTCTGCACGCTCCTCAACACCAAATATAAGACCCAGATTCAAAATATCAGCGTACATGTCTTTTATGCTCGCTTTATCTTTACTCATTATATGAGAACAAGATTCGGTAAGTTCATAAACTTTTATACCAAATGGATCGAGTGTTTCAGGTGTTACTTCACCCCCCACCTTCATACCATAATTCCAACCTGCAAAAAAGAAATCAGCATCTACACCAATTAGAACTTCTTTGGTGGGGTACTTAGCCGATAGCTCTGGTAATTCTTTGACACCTGATCGCATATTCGCATCCAAGGTTTTCCAGCCAGATATACCGGTGTAACCTACCATGTGATCAGCAAGGCCAAGAACAAGCATCATTTCTGTCAGATTAACGTCGTTGGAGATCGCACGCTCTGGGGGTTTTTCAAATGTCACAGTGCGGTTGCAGCTTTGTATTGTGGTTTCTGCAAGCAGATAGCTAGCACTGAAGGACACAAATATGGTAGTTAGTAAAATATTTTTCATTAGTAACTTTCTTAATTCTTTAGATTAAAGGTAAGGAGGCTTTTATTGCTAGGTGCGAGCCGCTCATGACTTGCCGCGACTTCAAACGTGCCTGAGATTGCTTCGGCTGAAAAAACTTCGCCTGGTACGCCATAACCCAATAGGCTTCCGTTTTTTAGTATCACCACTTCATCACAGATCTCTGCCGCCATGTTTAAGTCGTGCAACGAGGTAATGATCGTGAGTGGGAGGTCCTTGATCAGTTCTAAAATTTCTAATTGATGGCGAATATCAAGATGGTTCGTTGGTTCGTCTAAGACCAAAACGCACGGCTCTTGCGCTAGAGCTCGGGCAACCATTACACGCTGGCGCTCGCCACCAGATAAAGTACCTAGCGATCGATTTGAAAAGCCCTTTAAGTCCATTCGACTTAGCGCAGCGTCCACAATGAGCGCATCTCTTGCACCATTGCTCCCTCCAAATCCTAAATTGAATGGAGTTCGTCCTAGGGTAACAATTTCCCGAACTGTTAAGGCAAAGTCTGTGGGCTGCTCTTGGAGAACTGCCGCAACTTTGCGTGCTGCTGAACGGGCTGTAATTTTCCAAATATCTGTGCCACCAATCTCAACTGTTCCGCTTGTAGGCTTGTGATAGCGATATAGCAGCCGAAGGAGCGTTGATTTTCCAGCACCATTCGGTCCTACAATACCAAGAACATGGCCCGGAGATAAGTCAAAGCTTATCTTGTGCAGGATAGTTTGCTTGCTTCGTGGCAATGACCAGGTAACATTTCTTACAGAAACAGTCGCACCAGATATAACACTAGCACCCAAAGGAGTTGGCTCTTGATGCATCAGAGCACGATGGTCCTTTAATTCAAAATCTTTCATCGGAAGCAGTAAATGACAAATAAATCTTAAATTATGAAAATTGCACGCTCGAAAGTGGAATTCCACTCCTCGAGGTTATAGTACTCGCTGACGTCATAAATATCTCCTTACCGTACACCCGACGGTGGTTGTTTCTATATTCTAACCGGTCTCCTGGCTCATGGTTCATCGCATCAGTACCTTCCCAATCTTTTGCAAAGATCAGTGGTAAATTACTTTAGCTCACCATATACAGTCGCGGGTGCGGCTTTGGTTTTTATTTTACCAAATTCCCTGGTTCCTTAACAAATAAGAAACCGTTAGAACAAAATTAGGTTACAATCATTTTCTACTTGTATCAATCCTGTATTTTTATTTTTTATTTGTAAGCTCGCTACTTTCTTTAACGAGCTATTGATATAAAAGCATCAATGTCTACATGCTGTTCTAAATGATCGGCGAGCTGATCAAGTGACTTCTCAATTTCTTGTTCAAAATCTAAATTGGACGGCTTTAGGCCGAGGTTTTTTAAGAAAAACTTTCGAAAATTATTGTTTGTAAATAACCCATGTAAATACGTACCCATAATCTGGCCTGAATATGCTATGGCACCGTCTGGCACATTATTGGAAGTCGCAAATGGTCTGGTGCAGTCATTACCGGTAGTTTCGCCTATATGAATTTCGTAACCATTTATTTGATTGCCAGACGCTAAATGTATCGCAGTGGTTGGGGTCACTTTTTTATCTGCCTTCATTTTTGTGTGGACATCAAGATAACCTAACCCTTGTGTAACTGCAGCGGTTCCCTCAATCCCTTGCGGATCTGAAATTGTTTTCCCTAATATTTGGTAACCACCACAGATTCCCAACACATATCCACCACGATTAATGTGGCCGGCCAAATCCAAATCCCATTTTTGTCCCTTTAAAAATTTTAAATCCCCTATCGTCGACTTTGTCCCTGGAATAATGACTAAATCAGCGTCGCCAGGTATAGCGCTACCAGCCCTGAGCATGATAAGATCAATATTGGGCTCTTGTGATATTGGGTCTAAATCATCAAAGTTTGCCATTCTGGAAAGACATAGGCACACTACTTTTGATTTAGATTTTGGCTTACTTGAAGAGTAAATGTCCATTGAATCTTCCGCTGGTAATTTCCAAGCGCTTTCGAACCATGGCACAACACCGAGTCCCTTCCATTCAGTCATTTTCTCAATCGAATTATATCCATCATCGAACAAACTTGTATCACCTCTAAACTTGTTGATCACAAAACCTTCTACCATTTTTTGATCAACTAAATCCATGACTGCCTTTGTTCCGACAATTTGAGCTATCACCCCACCTCGCTCAATATCACCGCATAATATAACTGGCACATCCGCCTCGACAGCAAATCCCATATTTGCGATGTCTCCCTCACGTAGATTAATTTCTGCAGGGCTACCAGCACCTTCCACAACAACGATATCGTTCAACGCTTTAAGGGCATTGAACGATCTCATAACGTGCTTCAATAGTTTGGGTTTTAATTTTGAGTAATCTCGGGCTGAAACTGTTGTTAAATGCTTTCCCTCTACGATAACTTGTGAGCCAATTTCAGACTCCGGTTTTAACAATACGGGGTTCATTCGAACATCAGCTGGTTGACCACAGGCTCTAGCTTGTAAAGCTTGAGCTCTGCCGATTTCCTGGCCAGCGTTTGTAACGGCGGCATTGTTGGACATATTTTGAGGTTTAAA
>CAXEVV010000083.1:0-4605 GCA_963999845.1 uncultured Rhodobacterales bacterium
AAAATTCAAAAATATGTAAATTCAACATTGGGACTGAGTTAAGAATGGTCTTTGGTGAAGCCTTAAAAGAATCTTTAGAAAAAGACCCCACTCAATTTGACCGCGTTCAGATCTTAAGTAAGACAAACGATCCTATAGTTGAAGCGACGCGAAAAGTTTTAAACGCATTTAAGGCAGAAAAAAAATAGTTCAAAAAGTAAGATGAAATCAGGATTAACAATTATAATATTTTTGGCTTTGGCGTTTCCATTCACATGCAGTGCAAAGCAAATAGAAAACTATGAGTCAGAACTAATAGTAATCTATGGCAATATATTAGCCACACGCAATTTAACTAAGGAACCAAACCCAGATTTTATAGGCTGGTACATTAGGATCACCCCTGATGTTGCTTCAAAAATTAACGAAGCACACTTTGAATCAGATAATGAAATGAAAGAAAAAATACGAGCCGGCCTCTACTTTTGTAGTTCGTCATATTGGAAAACAGGAAATACCTTAACAATTTCATGTTCAAATTCCGAAGCGAACAACTAGGGTCTAATTAGGAAATTAAAAAATAACAAACTGCTGCAACTTACAATTAGACTTCTGACCTAGCAGAATACAGCCTCCATGAAGAGTGACATTTGAATATCGTATGAAATAATTAATTGTGGACGAATTTAAACATCACATAAGAAATAAAAATAAAATAGTTGCAAAACTAAAAATCAATATATAAATGTTAGCGCTAACTGAGGCTATTTTTTTTTATGAAAATGCACCAAATTAGTCTTTTGATACTTTAATAAAATAGAATCAGTTGTTATAGGAAACAGGTACGAAAGTACTTTTTTGGGAGAAAATTATGAAAAAATTAGTTATGGCGGGCGCTGCGCTCGCAATGATGGCGTCTACAGCAATAGCTGAGCGTTATGTAATGATTACACACACACAAGGTACTGACCCATTTTGGCCAGTAGTTGAAAAAGGTGGTAGAGATGCTGCCGCTGCAATTGGAGCAGACTTTGAATATAACTTTGATCCATCCGGTGATATGTCAGGTATGGCAAAGCTTATCGAGGCAGCTGCCGCTTCTAACCCAGACGGGATAGTCGTATCTTTACCTGACCCAGATGCATTAGGCGGAGCTATCCGCGCGGCAGCAGACGCTGGTATTCCGGTAATCACAATGAATTCAGGCTTGGAGAATTCAGCTAAAGTTGGAGCACTAATGCACGTTGGTCAGCCAGAGCTTTTAGCGGGACAGAAAGCTGGAGAGCGTGCTAAAGCTGAAGGTGTAACAAAGGGTCTTTGCTTGAATCAAGAAGCATGGAACACAGCCCTCGTGGATCGATGCGAAGGTTACTTCTCAGGTCTTGGCGGATCATTGAACATGATCGACGTATCAAACGACGTACAGCAAATTGAAACTAGAACAGCAGCCGCATTGTCAGCTGACCCATCAATTGATGGAATTTTAGCAGCTGGTCCACATGTGTGTGATGCAGCTAATAAAGCTATTAAAGATGTTGGTGCAGATGTTCATCTAGCATGTTTCGACATGTCAGATGCCGTAACTGCAATGCTAAGATCTGGTGATGCGTCATTTACAATCGATCAGCAACAGCGGTTGCAAGGCTATATGCCAATCATTGTGCTGCATTTGTATAACACAAACGCTGGTATGTTGCCAGGAGCTAATATTCCATCAGGTCCTGGTTTCGTAGACGCTTCAAATATTGATAATGTTGCGTCTCAGGCAGGCATAAACCGCTAATAGCTTATGTATTAGTAGGAAATTATAACAGGCGAGCGAAGGCTCGCCTGTTTATTTAAGAGACACTAAAAACATAGATATCAGAGGTTAAAATGTCGGAACGAAGTGAATCTGATCGTCTTCAAAATGAAAGCTGGATCCAGCGCATGATAAGAAGACCCGAAATTGGTTCTTTCATAGTCATGATCGTAATTATATTGGCCCTTGGGTTAGCCTCTGAGGGGAAAGCTTTCAATGCATTGGGCTTAAAGAACAATATAGCCATTATCGCCCAATTGGGAATAATAGCAGTTGGTGCTGCTTTATTAATGATTGCTGGCGAATTCGATTTGTCCATCGGGCCAATGATTGCCTTTGCAGGTATGTCCATGGCCATAATGTTGAAATGGGGTTTACCATTCGGCCTAGGAGAGGCAACGCCATTTACGGCTTTTGCAATAACTATGTGCATGACACTGGCGTTTGGATGGCTCATTGGAACTATTGTGGTCAGATCAGGATTATCAAGTTTCATAGTCACATTAGCATTTTGGTTTTTTCTTCGTGGTCTTACCGAAGTATGCTTCAGACTGATTAACCAAAATACTAATGTTTCGGGGCTACCGGATTATAAACAAGAGAGCTGGTTTGCCGAACAAATGGGTGGCGAAGTTTTCGGATGGCTTTATGATGGCTGGTTCTGGATTGGTCAAAAAGTATCAGCCGGATTGGAATTCACAGCTGGTATGGCCAAAGACGACAAAATTGATCTCATAAATTATTTAAGCTTCCTAAACATAAACCGGAAAATGGAACAATGGGTTACTGGATTTGATGCTAGACTTCTCTGGTTTATAATTATAGCCGGCGTAGCCTGGTATGTACTTGCAAGAACACAGATTGGAAACTGGATTTATGCTACCGGGGATAATAAGGAAAGTGCACGCGCAAATGGGGTTCCAGTAAACAGAGTAAAAGTTGGTCTTTTTATGTTTTCTGCTTTCTGCGCAACAATTTTTGCAGCATGCCAAGTTTTTGATACTAATTCATCTGACGCAGCAAAAGGAATGTTTAAAGAGCTTGAAGCAATTGCGATTGCGGTAGTCGGTGGGATCTTAATGACCGGTGGCTTCGGCTCGATAGTAGGCGTGGTATTTGGAGCGGTGACTTTTGGCCTTGTCGCTAATGCTGTATTCTTTATCCCTTGGATAGATGGAGCATGGTTTAGAGTATTCGTAGGTACAGTTTTACTGGCGGCCGTTTTTGCCAATGAACGTATTAGAAAACGGATTACTGGGGGAATATAAGCATGGCACCAAAGAGTTACATGAGGGTCGAAAATGTCACGAAAAAATTTGGCCCCTTCACGGCGGTTAATGGTGTTGACTTGGATGTTTACCCCGGTGAGGTTCACGCCTTGTTGGGTGATAACGGTGCTGGAAAATCTACGCTAATAAAAATTTTATCAGGAGTTCACCAGCCCACAAGTGGTACTATCTACATGGAGGAAGTTGAGCGGTCTTTTAGAAGTCCTAGAGATGCTTCTGCAGCCGGTATTGGAACGGTCTATCAAGATTTAGCTATTAATCAATTAATGAGCGTTACTCGTAACTTCTTTATGGGGCGTGAACTTACTTCTACTTTGGGCAAACTTAGAATGGATGAGATGGACCAAATTGCTCACGATGAGATGTTAAAAATTGGAATTGATTTTTCAGATCCATCTCAGGCAGTTGGAACTATGTCAGGTGGTCAGCGCCAAACCCTAGCAATTGCACGTGCAATTTATTTCGGAGCAAAAGTTCTAATTCTAGACGAGCCAACATCGGCTTTGGGTCAGAAGCAGCAAATGGAAGTTCTTAAAACCATAAAACGTGTTAGAGCAAGGGGCGATATCGCAATTATATTTATTACTCATAATGAAATACATTCTAGGCTCATTGCCGACCGCTACACTTTTCTGGCGCTCGGACAAGTTATTGGTCAGGGAACTAAAGCTGAGTTAGAAGGAGGCGATATTAGGAGATTAATGGCAGGTGGAGCTGAAATTAAGGATTTAGAACAAGAATTGGCCAAGATCTAATAGTTAATATCGAGGATAAGATATAACATACCAATCAGGACCAACTTATCTAGGTATTGACCTGGGCACATCTGGTTTAAGATGCCTACTTGTGAACCAAGAAGGCAAATTTTTGGATAGTGCTGATTATAGCTACTCCGTAAAAAGTGAGATATCTGGTTTTAATGAGCAAAATCCGAGAAACTGGATCGATGCTCTAAAGGCTTCAATCGGAGAGCTAAAAAACAGGAATGCAGCAGCAGTTGCAAGTCTCCAAGCTATTGGCATCGCAGGTCACATGCATGGGGCAATATTGTTAGACAAAAACGGCGAAATTCTTCACCCATGTATTTTGTGGAATGACACTCGCAGTTACAAACAAGCGTCAATATTAGATCAAGATGTAAAACTGCAAGAAATTACTGGAAATATAATATTTCCAGGTTTTACAGCACCAAAGTTACTTTGGATACAAGAAAACAAGCCGGAAATCTTCGAACAAGTTGCTAAAGTTCTACTACCTGCTTCGTATCTTGGATTTTACCTGACAGGCGATTTCTTTATGGATATGTCTGATGCTGCTGGAACTAGTTGGTTAGACGTTGGAAATCGGTGTTGGTCAGACTATGCCTTGAATGCAGGTAATATGCGATCTGACCAAATGCCAGATCTACTCGAAGGATCTCAAATAGCATCATCAGTTTCTAAATTTATAGCCGATGAGTTGGGTATTCCACGTGGAGTTTCGGTTGTAGCGGGAGCTGGGGATAATGCTGCAGCAGCGTGTGGCGTTGGTATTATG
>CAXEVV010000084.1:0-4524 GCA_963999845.1 uncultured Rhodobacterales bacterium
GAGACGCCAGAAGAGGCTGCAAAAAGAGAGGTTTTCGAAGAAGCAGGACTTGAGGTTACTCAACTTGTTAAAATGGGATCTGGTTATCCTAATCCGGGAGAAGCAACTTCATATTTTTATAACTACATCGCAATAGTCGATTTGTCAGAATACTCTCCTGGTATTTATGGTGCAAAAAATGAAGGTGAAGATATAAGAACGCATGTTATTGATTTTAATACAGTTTTAAATTGGAGTGTATCTAACAAGCTCCGCGTTTTACCTTTAAATACGATGGTATTGTGGTTAGCATTGAACAAGCTTAAGCTTCCCTCTAAATGATCCTTTCAGATTATCAAAGAAATTTGCGAGTAGATTGATACAAAATGATTGCTAAAGACCTAGCTTCGTCCATTGGAAATACCCCTCTGATCAAATTAAGGGCAGCATCCGAGGCTACCGGATGTACAATTTTGGGTAAAGCTGAATTTGCAAATCCGGGTCAGTCGATAAAAGATCGAGCGGCGTTATACATAATACGCGATGCCGAGGAAAAAGGTCTCCTCCGTCCAGGAGGTACGATCGTCGAGGGAACGGCAGGTAACACTGGTATTGGGCTCGGTTTAGTCGGTGCTTCTCTGGGCTATAAGTCCGTAATTGTGATACCGGACACGCAAAGTCAGGAAAAAAAGGATATGCTCAGGTTAACTGGAGCAAAATTAGTTCAGGTACCAGCTGTTCCTTACCGAAACCCCAATAATTATGTTAAATATTCTAAACGGCTTGCAGATGAATTAAATAAAACAGAGACAAATGGTGCCATATGGGCAAATCAATTTGATAACGTTGCTAACAGGCAAGCACATGTTGAAACTACTGGGCCTGAAATCTGGGCCCAAACTGACGGTAATGTAAATGGATTTATTTGTTCTTGTGGTTCTGGCGGCACTTTAGCCGGTGTTGCGCTGGCTTTGCAGGATAAAGGAGTGAAGATTGGCCTTGCAGATCCCAAAGGTGCAGCTCTCTATTCCTATTACAAAACTGGGGAACTTAGATCAGATGGAAGTTCAATAACTGAAGGTATAGGGCAGGGTAGGATAACAGAAAATTTGCGTGATTTACGACCTGACTATGTGTTTCAAATAGGAGATGAAGAAGCTATAACGATAGTTTTTGATTTACTGGAAAACGAGGGGCTTTGCTTGGGAGGTTCCAGCGGGATAAACATTGCAGGTGCAATGCATTTAGCCAGGGAATTAGGCCCAAATAATACCATTGTAACTATTTTATGTGATTACGGTACGCGATATCAATCAAAGTTATACAACCCCTCATTTTTGAAAAGTAAGGGGTTGCCTGTGCCAGAATGGTTATTGGACACTCCAATTAATATGCCAAATGTATTCGAGGAATAATTCTAATGAAAAAAACTATATTAGCTTTCTTTTTCGTTTTTATATCCTTCAGTTTATGTTGGTCGCAGGAGGTCACAGATTACGAAAAGTGGGAACTAAATGCGCTTAGAGCGGAAACGGTAATTGAAACTGATCGTGCCTCAATTCAGGCATTAGAGAAACTGAGAGTACAATTAGTCCAATGGCGTACTTCCTTTCAGCAGCTTCAAAACGAAAACCAGGACAGAATTGAGACTATCGAAACGCAAATCGAGTCACTAGGCCTAAAGCCGGAGAGTGGCAAAGATCCTCTTGAAGATCGTCGGGTTGCATTGGATAAGCAGTTAGCGAAGTTAAATGAGCCAATTGTTAGAGCTCAAGAAGCGTTCAATCGCGCAGATGGTATGATCAGTGAGATAGATACCTTAATTTCGCAAAGGCAGGCCACAGAGTTCTTACAATTAGGCCCAAGTATATTAAATCCCTTGCTATGGGGATCAAGTCTCGGGGATGTGTTCAAGAGCTTTGCAACACTTTCAAAAGAGACTTCTGGAGTTTTGTCTTCAACTTACTTTCAAGATCAGTTTAGCGATAGATTAATATCTGTTCTACTAATATCAATTTTTTCTATTTTGCTATTCACTTACTCGGGGAGTATTTCTAATCAATTAAATACAGCCACAAAAAGGTTTGAAAAAGTCATAGAGTTTTTATCGCTCTGTTTTAAATATTTACTACGTTATCTTGCCCTGTACTCTGTTATTAATTTAGCCCAGTCCCTTGGTATTTTCGGCATTCGCGGCGACTTAATCGCTGATAACTTTTATCTTTGGATTGGTTATTTTATATTTGCATTTTGGTTAGTTGAAAGACTGCAGCGTTCTTGGCAGGTATCTGCAACAAATAACCTTAGTGTTAAAAATCTCAGAAACTTTGCTATATTTAGTCCCTTATTACTGGTGGCGCAGGACTTCGGTTCCGATTTGGCACGTTTGCAATTACTAGAACAACAGTCTTTTTCAGTCTTGACTAGTGCTATAACTGTCTTAGCTGGCATTTTGCTATGGCGGATTTCTGTGTTATTAAAATCAGTCATTTCCAGCACTGCAAACTTCAGCAGTTTGCAGTTAAGGCTTTTAGGTTTCCTTAGGCGCATTTTACTAGGAGTAGCAGTGATTTCTCCATTGATCGCTGCAATAGGCTACGTGAATGCTGGGTCAGCAATAGCATTGCCAATGATTAAAACTCTAGGTTTGCTAGCTTTGATTGTAATTCTCCAGAGACTGACATTTGATGTGTATGCTGCAATTTTAAATAAATCAGAAGAAGAGGCGGATGCTCTCGCTCCTGTATTATTAGGCTTTATAATAACTATCTCTGTATTGCCATTTTTCGCAATAATCTGGGGTACCCGTGTTTCGAGCCTAACTGAGCTATGGATACAATTTCAAGATGGCATTAAGATTGGTGACAGTAGAATTTCGCCCTTAGATTTTCTGACATTTATTTTATTATTTACCATTGGGTATATGTTGACCCGTGTGGTGCAGTCTGCGCTTAGAGGAAGTATCTTACCAAAAACTAATCTTGATAGTGGTGCGCAAAATGCTCTCGTGGCGGGTTTAGGTTATATTGGGATTTTTATCGCTGCATTGGTTTCAATCTCTAGTACTGGCTTAGATTTGTCCTCACTAGCAATTGTTGCTGGTGCACTATCAGTCGGCATCGGTTTTGGGCTGCAAAATATTGTTTCGAATTTTGTTTCAGGTGTAATTCTTCTTATCGAGAGACCGATTAGTCAAGGCGATTGGATCGAGGTTAGTGGTAAAATGGGATATGTTCGTAATATTTCTGTTCGCTCAACAAGAATAGAAACCTTCGATAGAACTGATGTCATAATCCCTAATGCTGACTTAGTTTCTGGCGTTGTTACTAATTGGACAAGAGGAAACACGATTGGACGGGTTATAATCCCTGTCGGTGTTGCATATGGCACTGATACCAAAAAGGTTGAGAAAATTTTGAGGGATATAATTTCCAAAAATGAGCATGTAGCCAAAGATCCGGCTCCTGGTGTTGTTTTTCAAGGTTTTGGGGCGGATAGTATGGATTTTGAAATTCGCGCAATTCTTTCTGATGTAAATTATATGCTTTCAGTTAAATCGGATGTTAATCACGAGATTGTGAAACGATTTAATAAAGAGGGAATTGAAATACCATTTGCCCAAAGGGACGTTTGGATAAGAAATCCAGAGGTTTTTAAGGAGGTATAATTGACTATTCCGTTATATTTAAAAGATAGCTACCTGAAATCTTGTTCAGGTGAAGTAATAGAAATTGATGACGACAAATCAATTGTTCTGAACCAAAGCATTTTTTATCCAACCTCTGGTGGTCAACCTGGAGATAAAGGTGTGTTACTATGTGGTGATAATAGGTGTGAAATTATCTCAACTCGTAAAGGAGAAAATGGGAAAATAATTTTAGTACCTGCAAATCACGACTACGTGCCGAAGTTGGGCGATAATGTTGAACAGGTTATTAATTGGGAAACCCGATATAAACACATGCGAGTGCATTCAGCTCTACACTTATTGTCAGTAGTTATTCCACTTCCAGTAACTGGGGGATCAATAACTGATGAAAAGGGTAGATTAGATTTTAATATGCCTGATGCTCTATCAAATAAAGAAGAGCTCGAAAGTCATTTAAATGAATTGATAAGTGGGCAATATAAAATCACACAATCTTGGATTACCGATGAAGAATTATTAGCTCAACCTGGGTTGGTAAAAACTATGTCAGTTCAGCCACCTATTGGTAGTGGAAAAGTAAGGCTTGTGAGGATCGGGTCCGATGACAATCAGATTGATTTGCAGCCATGTGGTGGAACACATGTCGCAAATACTTCTGAAATTGGCTCAATGCGCTTTGGTAAGATTGAAAAAAAAGGTAAACAAAATAGGCGTGTAAATATTCATTTCACTGATTAAAACTTGTTTCAATTTATACCTTTTATAATTTCAATAAAGTTCTATAACATCGTTGTTAAGGAGACGTGGCCGAGTGGTCGAAGGCGCACGCCTGGAAAGTGTGTAGGCGGGAGACCGTCTCGTGGGTTCGAATCCCACCGTCTCCGCCACCATATCCT
>CAXEVV010000085.1:0-4388 GCA_963999845.1 uncultured Rhodobacterales bacterium
CCAACAATTACGTAGTCATAGTTGCTCATTCAAAGATTTTCCAACTATCGTGTTCAAGAAGACTTATCCTTATTTCCTAATAATTGAACTGATATTAGGAGGCCGGAAGAAACAATAATTAAGATTGTCGAAATGGCAGCAATAGTTGGATCTATTTGATCTCTTAAAGCTAAAAACATGCTTCTGGTAATTGTAGAGTTATCACCACCTGCGACAAAAAGAGAAATTATTATCTCATCAAAGGATGTCAAAAATGCAATAAGTGATGCGGAGACAATTGAGAATTTTATTTGGGGTAAAGTGATCTCTCTAAACGCTCGGAACCTGGTTGCTCCAAGTGAGCGTGCTACTTTTTCTTGGTTCATATCATAATTCTTCAAGGCAGAAAAAACGATTATCAAGACAAGTGGCATCGCGACAAGGGAGTGCCCCAGCACCAATCCTAGTACGCTATTAACAAGTTTGAATTGTACAAAGAAATAAAAGAGGCCAATGGCAACTAATATAATTGGGACCATCATTGGAGAAATGAATATTGGGAAAAGAATTTTGCTTAGTCTAGAGCTACCGTTCACCAGTCCATATGCTGCCATTGTCCCGATTGGCGTTGCAACAAATATGGTAAGAACAGCAACCTTAACAGATGTCCATGTGGCTGACATCCAATCATTGAACCCGTTTCCCTTCCAAGAGAAAAAATAATTTTCATACCACCTGAGGGACCACTCTTTTGGTGGAAACTCCAAGTACTGACTTGCAGAAAAAGACATAGGAATTACCACTAATGAGGGAACAATTAGCAGGAATAAAACTATAAAAGAAATAGCATAAAGCCAAATTCTATTCTTCAACTTTATCTGTGTTTCAGATACATTTTTGTTAAGAAACCCACTCGCCATTATCTATTCCCCAATTGATCTAATGAAATCAATTTAGATGCTACAAATAGTATGATTCCTGTTACTACTAACAACACCACTCCTAGTGCGCTAGCTGCTCCCCAATTAAAATACATCTCAATATTGGTTGATATTTTCATTGCAGCCATAATGACCTTACCACCGCCTAAGATCGCAGGTGTAACATAGAAACCTAGGCATAATACAAAGACTATCAGCAAACCCGCCAATAAACCCGGAAGTGTTAAAGGAAGAAAAACAGTCCAAAAAGCTCTGGTTGGTGTGGCTCCTAGGCTAGATGCTGCTTTCAGACAGTCTTTGTCGATAGAACGCATGTTTGCGTACAGTGGAAGAATTAGAAAAGGAAGCATGATATGAACCATCCCTATCAGAGTACCTGTTGTATTATGAACAAATTTTAACGGTTCGGTTATTAGTCCTGACTCAATTAAAATATTATTTATCAGTCCTTTTTTTTGTAAAAGAACTAACCATGCGTAGGTCCGAACTAATAAGCTTGTCCAGAAGGGTATCAAAACGGCAATCATACAAATGTTTGCCCATTTTCTGGAAAGCTGGGACATAAAGTAAGAAAGTGGATACCCAATCGCGGCACATATAATTGTTGTAAGGATACTAATTTTAAAAGTAGTTATAAAAATTTTTATATATGCTTTGCTTTTCCACATTCTCTCATAATTCTCTAATGAGAGAGTTCCATCACGCCCAATAAAAGACAGATAGAATAACCAGCCAACTGGTATTGCGATTAGCGCTATTACTAAAACTAAATATGGCAGCGTTAGTCCAAAAAAAGTGTAGCCCTCCCGAGAAGCTAAGCGCCGAAGTTCTTCTTGATTTGGGGTATTTGAGGTTGAATTCATCGAATTAACTCACAAGGTAGCTATCTGCAACTTTTAACGCTAATGTCACCGTTTCACCTATTGCGGGAAGGGCTTTATCCGTAACACTTTGGTTGGGAATGCGTATTCTTAGGGTTTGTTCATCATTTTCTGTGTTAGCAAGTTTAATAACAAGTAGCTGGCTTTCCCCCTGAAAAATTGAATCCAGTAGCTTTCCCTGAAAATAATTTTCGTCATTTTTCTTCTTAGTAGATGGAAGGAAGACTTTTTCTGGTCTTACCACTAATAGATAATCCCCATTTTTTTCTGGTGGCTTTGCAACTTTAATTTTGGAACTGCCGATGGATATATTTGAGTTAATAACCTTCGCCGGAAGTAGGCTTGACTCACCTATAAAATCAGCAATGAAACCGTTTTGCGGATGGTTATAAATTTCACTCGGGCTTCCCAACTGCATTAACTCGCCGCCATTAATCACTGCTATCCTATCTGACATCGTCAGAGCTTCTTTTTGATCGTGCGTGACGTAAACCGTTGTCATGTTTAATGTGTCGTGAAGTTGGCGTAATTCAATTTGCATTTCTTCTCGAAGTTTTTTGTCGAGAGCAGATAAAGGCTCATCCATTAGAAGAATTTTTGGCTTAAAAACGATGGCTCTTGCAAGTGCAACTCGTTGGCGCTGACCGCCAGATAGTTCATCCACCCTTCGATGTCCAAGACCTTCAAGTTTGACAGTGCTTAGTGCTTCATCGACTGTTTTTGCTGTTTCTGATTTACTTACGCCCCTTAGTTTCTGTGGATATCCAACATTTTGTTCAACGGTCATATGAGGAAACAGAGCGTAGTTTTGAAAGACCATCCCTATTCCTCTTAGGTGAGGGGGTTTGAGAATTACCTCTTCATCTCCAAATTTCACACTTCCATGGTCAGGATTTGTAAATCCAGCTAAAACCATTAACAGCGTTGTTTTTCCAGAACCTGACGGTCCTAATAGCGTCATGAATTCGCCTGAGGTAATATCAAGACTGATGTCTTTTAGCGCATAAAACTCGTCATATTTTTTTGTTACATTTTCTATAGATATATTGAGAGATGTATTTTTCATTTTTTAAGGCTTTTCATAAGGAAAAGCCCAGGATGTAAACCATCCTGGGCTCGTATAATTTGATAACCTATTCAGTCATCATCTCTTGATACATTTCATCCGCGTATGTTCTCCACTTAGAATACCAAGCGGTTTTTAGTGTAAGCTGATGCTGAGCGTTATCTGGATGGCTCGGCATTTGTCTCGCACGAGCGTCATCCATTAAGCCTAATTCATAAACTTTTCCATTTGTTGGGCCATATGTTATATATTTAGCAAACTCAGCCATATATTCTGGCTTCATCATTTCCGCTATATATTTCATGGCTAGGTCTTTGTTTTTAACTCCCTTGGGAATTCCATAACCCTCCCAATCCATAATACCGGTTCTCCAGTCATATGATACTTTTGCTCCATCTTCTTTCGCTACGTCAAAGCGACCGTTCCATCCGGTGGTCATATCTACTTCACCGTCTTTCATAAGCTGCGCATGCATCGCACCTGACGACCACCAAACAGCAATATGTGGTTTGATAGATCTGATCTTATCAAGGGCACGTTCTATACCCTCTTCGCTATCTAACACATCATAGACTTGGTCCATCGGCACACCATCTGCTAAAAGAGCAGTTTCTAACTGTGCATCAACTCTATTTCGCATCGCCCGTGTTCCAGGAAATTTATCAACGTCGTAAAAGTCAGCCCAAGATCTTGGTCCATTCTCACCGAATGTGTCGGTATTGAATGCAGCTACGACTGAAAAAATATCTGCACCGGCACAGTAATCACTGTACATCCCTGGCAGATGGTTACTTACGTCAATAACCGAATAATCAAGCTTTTCTAGCAAACCTTCAGCGGCTCCTGATGCGCAGCTACCTGCACCACTAGAAAAAATATCAAATTTGTCAGCTCCAGATCTAACTTGTAATTTTACATCTGAAATTCCACCATAAGTGTCCTCTTTAACGGTGATACCCATTGCTTTTGCAGCTGGCTGAAAAATACCTATTGATTGGCCTTTCTGGTACGCTCCACCCCATGACACTATGCGTAGTTCATCAGCAAAAGCGCTGGCACTTGACAGAGCCAGTCCCGCAGCTGCTAACAAGCCTGCAGTTTTAATTCCTAATTTCATTAAATTTCCTCCCAATTAAACAGTTAATTTTTGTACTCTAACAACAATGATGCAGTAATCAATGTTTCATTTTGAAATTTACGCTGCCATGCAGCAAAATAAAAATGCACTTACTGCATAGCGGCTTTGCATAATTATCTGATGAAAAATTATTATAAACAGTTACTTAAGACTTATATAAATGAGGTAATAAATATGATAAAAAAAATAATAAGAGGCGTAATGTTGGCACAGGCTGCAAGTGCAGCAAGAAGAACGTTGCGTTATCTCTCCGATAGAGATCTTGACGATATGGGACTGTCCCGCTCAACATTCGTAGAGGGTGTGGTTGAGAGTGTAAAAGCTGATATTGACGCAAACTTTGCGGATCAACCGATGTCGAAAGTTATCAAAAGTGCTATTAA
>CAXEVV010000086.1:0-4316 GCA_963999845.1 uncultured Rhodobacterales bacterium
CCTGTTCAGTTGTGGAAGCGCTTGAAGGCTTTGAATTCGACGGTATGGGCAATGGTCCAACTCTTTACCGTGCAGAAGACCATCAGTGCATCAAAGATGTTCTGGTTGTGCGAGGAAAAGAGAATCCTGCCAACGATTTCGACTTACTTGAATTAGTAGACGTGACACCAGCTGAAGCTGTGACCTTCGATCCGGCAATTTTTGGTGGTGAATTGGGTTCCTGTAATCCTGGTGCATAATTAAGTTAAAGGTCCTCAGAAGTAAGGGGGCCTTTACACCCTTTTTATTTTAAGGGCTTTCAAATAATAGACAGGTTGTTTCTACGCCGGTCTTAGGGGGGATTATGGACCAAATTATTCTTCAAATACTCAACGGTTTAGACAAAGGCAGTGCATATGCGTTAATAGCCTTAGGTCTAACACTAATCTTTGGTACTCTTGGTGTTGTTAATTTTGCGCATGGAGCGCTATTCATGCTTGGAGCCTTTTGTGCTGTTACTTTTAGTCGGATACTTTCCCTGTCCCATGTGGTTGTAGATGAAACCCAAAAGGATTTTCTCGGCAACCCTCTAAAAGTTGACGTACCATATATTTATGATTGGTTTGGCGAAAGTACAGGCCAGGCTATTATAAACTGGTCCGTACCACTAGCTATCCTATTCGCAATACCCGTGATGATTATTATCGGTGTAGTTATGGAGCGGGGACTAATAAAACATTTTTACAAAAGACCTCATGCAGATCAAATTTTAGTAACCTTCGGTCTCGCGATTGTTTTGCAAGAAATAATCAAATATTATTTTGGCGCAAACCAAATTCCAAACCCAGCACCGGAAGCATTTATAGGTTCTTTTGATTTCGGCGCAGCAATTGGCCTGAAAGCTGGCACTATCATATACCCTTATTGGAGAATAGTTTACTTCTGTTTTGCAATGCTCCTCATAGGATCCGTGTTTGCATTTTTACAATTCACAACATTCGGCATGGTAGTGAGAGCTGGTATGGCAGATCGAGAAACGGTCGAATTATTAGGAATTAACATAGATAAAAGATTTACAATAATGTTTGGAGTTGCAGCTGCTGTTGCGGGACTAGCGGGCGTTATGTACACACCTATAAATCCTCCCAACTACCACATGGGAATGGATTTTCTGGTAATTTCGTTTGTTGTAGTTGTGGTGGGTGGCATGGGTTCATTACCTGGCGCGGTGGCCGCCGGTCTACTACTTGGGATATTGGAAAGCTTCGCCTCCATGCGTCAAGTTATTGAAGCTTTACCCGGTATTAACCAAGTGGTGATTTATCTGGCAGCGATCGTGATCCTTTTAGCGCGACCCCGCGGTTTGATGGGTCGAGAAGGTGTCATGGAGGAATAATCATGTTGGGATTAAATAGAAAAGACGGCGGATTATTGATAATTGTTGCAGTTCTGGTTGCATTAGCACCAATTTTTTTAAATCCATTCCCTGAGCAGTCGGGATTAGCACAATTCAATGCTGGATATCCTGATTTGATGCAGCGCTTTGTAATTTTTGGCATATTTGCTATAGGTTTCAACATTTTGTTTGGATTGACAGGTTATTTATCTTTTGGACATGCAGCATTTCTTGGAGCAGGATCATATGCCGGTGTTTGGATGCTCAAATTACTTACAGTAAATGTTATTCCAGCCATAATAATATCAACAGCAGTGGCTGGAGCATTTGCACTCGTAATTGGCTTTATTTCACTTCGACGATCTGGAATATATTTCTCGATTTTAACATTAGCGTTTGCGCAAATGTCGTTCGCTCTCGCAGCCTCGGTCTTGACACCAATTACTGGTGGCGAAACTGGCCTACAAACGGCCCTCGACGATCCAAGGATTTTGGACGGAATAAATACTAGCGGGAATATTCCGGCACCATCTATTTTTGGATTACAGATGAGCGACAGTTTTCAAATAAATCTTGGCGGCTGGCTTTGGACTTTTAACGTCGGCTATTATCTCGCCGCTGTCGTCATGCTATCTGCATTTTATATAGCAATCAGAATTTTTAGATCACCATTTGGAATAATGTTGAGAGCAATCAAATCCAACCAGCAAAGGTTAAATTATACTGGCTTGAATACAAAGCCTTACATGCTTGCATGCTTTGTCATCTCTGGGATGTATGCAGGTTTAGCTGGCGGATTAATGGTTTCAATGGATCCTCTAGCGGGAGCTGAAAGGATGCAGTGGACAGCATCAGGGGAAGTAGTTTTGATGACAATTCTTGGGGGCGTGGGTACTTTGATCGGTCCAGTTCTGGGTGCTGGGCTAATTAAATATTTTGAAAATATATTTTCAAAAATCAATGATAACCTTCTACATAAATGGTTTGCATTTTTGCCAGACGGTGCAGAAGATTTCGTTGTCTCAATCATTTATCCATTTGTCGGTAAAGGTTGGCATCTTACTTTAGGCTTAATTTTTATGGCGGTTATTATCTTCTTACCGGGAGGATTAGTTGAACTAGGGCAAAAGATCGCTTCTGTTTTCAAGAAAAAAAATTCAGAGCTAACTAATACCACGAAGACCAAAGCTTCAGAATAGGAAAAAATAAATGGGAATCCTTGAGGTACAAAATGTCGGAAAGCGCTTTGGCGGACTACAGGCATTACAAAACGTAAACCTAAGTGTTCAGGAAAATACAATCCACGCTATTATCGGTCCTAATGGTGCCGGTAAGTCAACCCTACTAAATTGTCTAGTTGGTAAACTCATTCCAGATAATGGAAGTGTACAATTTGATGGAAGTTCAGTTCTCGGTAGATCCCCATATGAGATTAACCAAATGGGTATATCCCGCGTCTTTCAAACGCCTGAGATATTTGGTGATTTGACGGTCATGGAAAATATGATGATCCCAATATTTGCCAAAAGAGACGGATCATTTGCCTTAGACGCGTTATCGAATTTTATGAAGCACAAAGATATAGTGGAAGGTGCCGAGAAAATCCTAGAAGAAATGAATATGTCGAATAAACGGTCAATGCTGGCAGCCTCCATGTCTCGCGGAGATAAGAGACGTCTAGAAATTGGAATGTGCCTGAGCCAAGAACCTCGTTTACTTTTACTAGACGAGCCTACGGCCGGTATGGCCAGAGCTGATACAAATAATACGATCGATCTTTTAAAGCAAATTGGAGATGAACGTAGCATAACTATCACAATTATCGAACACGACATGCACGTTGTTTTTTCCTTAGCTGACAGAATCACAGTCTTGGCTCAAGGAACCCCTTTGGTCGAAGATATACCCGACAAAATAAAAGGGCACCCAAAAGTAAAAGAAGCCTACCTTGGCGAAACAGCACATTAAGGAGAGGATCAATGAGTGGAAATCTAGCCTTAGAAACCCACGCACCAGCATACTTATCAGTTCATGATATACATGCTTATTACGGCGAAAGTTACATTGTCCAGGGTGTAAGTTTTACAGTGCATGAGGGAGAGATACTCGCGTTACTTGGCCGAAATGGCGCAGGCAAAACATCAACATTAAGAACAATAGCAAGGCTCGATAATCCTGAACTAGTTAAGGGCGAAATATGGCTCGATCATAAAAATTTGCATTCAATGAAAAGCTACGAAGCAGCAATTAACGGTATTGCATTAGTTCCAGAAGATCGCCGCATAATTCAAGGACTATCAGTTGAGGAAAATATTCAGCTTGCGCAAATAGCAGAACCCATTGGATGGGGTTTAGATCGAATTTATGATCTTTTCCCTAGGTTGGGTGAGCGCAGGAAACAGGAAGGAACGACCTTGTCCGGTGGAGAACAGCAGATGCTCTCAATAGGTCGTGCTCTCGCGAGAGATATAAAAGTTTTACTTCTCGATGAACCATATGAGGGGCTTGCTCCAGTTATTGTTGATGAGATTGAAAAGACCTTAAATGTGATTAAAGAACAAGGAATTACAACCGTTATCGTGGAGCAAAATGCGGTAAGAGCCTTAGAATTGGCAGATAGATCGGTAATTTTAGATACCGGCGGTGTTGTATTTGATGGGACAGCAAAGGAAGTCTTGGATAACTCAGAATTGAGAGCCGAGTATTTAGCAATTTAGTGTAGATTATACTGGAAAAATCCAGTGATAATTTTTATAAAAGACTGCAAATGCTAACAGGAAGCCACCATGTCTGAACAAATTTATCCACCAAGCGCTCAGTTTGTAGCAAAAGCTAAAATCACAAAAGTTGATTACGATCAAATGTATTCAGCATCTACCGATAATCCAGAAGAATTCTGGATGGAGCACGGCAAGCGCATAGACTGGATGACCCCTTACTC
>CAXEVV010000087.1:0-4174 GCA_963999845.1 uncultured Rhodobacterales bacterium
AAAGCCTGCTTTGCTTCTGTCTGCATGTCCAAAATATCAACCGTCACCCCTAAAAAAGAATTCGATAAAAGGTAATTCTATCTGGATCAAAGATGAAACTCAGAGAATGGGATTAGGAGCGTTCAAAGCTCTTGGTGGCGTTTATGCAGTAGGTAGCATCATTGCTGAAAAACAAGGTTTGCCATTAGCAACTGATAGTTTTTTGATGGATGAGTTTAAGGCCTGCGCATCAAGATTAACTTTTGTTTGTGCGAGCGCTGGAAATCATGGTTTGGCAGTTGCCGCAGGAGCTCAGATATTTGGTGCGAAAGCGCGTATACATTTATCGGCTACTGTTCCTGAAGACTTTGCGAAGAGGCTTCGAGATAAAAATGCTCAGGTTGTAAGGTCAGGAGCCAATTATGAGGAAAGTATTGAGATCGCCATTGAAGATGCACAAAATAATGAAGCAATTCACTTAGCTGATGGATCGTGGCCAGGTTATATTGATCCGCCTCGGTTAGTAATGGAAGGCTACACAATTATGGCAAGGGAGTTGTGTGAAGACTTTGATAAGTTGAACGAGTGGCCAACTCACGTTTATTTACAAGCTGGCGTTGGAGGTTTCGCCGCTGCAGTAGCTTTTGAGATCCGTAAAAGTTGGAAAGTTCAACCGAAAATTATTGTTGTCGAACCAGATGCAGCGCCTTGCCTTGAGCGAAGCGTAAAACATGGAAGCATTTTAACCGTTGATGGCCCAGTCTCAGACATGGGTAGACTAGATTGTAAGACTCCCTCACTATTGGCCTTTGATATTCTTTCCGAGGCAGCGGATGAGTTTTCAATCATAACAGAAGAGCAAGCGTTAGACGCAGTACAGCTTTCAGACTCTATTGGGCTAAAGACTTCTCCCTCTGGTGCGGCGGGACTTGCTGGTCTTCTATCCAATCCTGTGGAAAATGCTTCTCCTTTGATTTTTATTACTGAAGGAAGTGTAAGCTGATTGGTGAAAATAGATCTTTTTTACCTATTCACTTTTCTATGTAAGTAAATAATTATCCTTGTCTTATTCTTAGTAACAGTCTAGACGGCTTCTAGCTTTACGATGCTCTATCCAAATGTCATGTTTTATGGCAAGAATTTTAATTCTACCGTTACCTTTGTTGTGAGTTTCGCCATACGTATTAAAAAATATGTGTGCTGCTGATAAACGCACTAAATAAAAGGTGATAAATGAGTTTTCTGACAATTAGTCTCTATATTGGGAGCGAGCAATGACGCACTTTAATGAATTTCCCTTGCCTGAAGCTATTCAGCATAAATTAGAAGCCCTTGAGTTTACAACACCTACTCCAATTCAAGAACAAGCAATACCTGTTGCGTTAGATGGCAAGGATATTCTTGGCTCTGCTCAAACTGGAACTGGCAAAACGGCTGCTTTTACAATTCCTTTACTTACCAAAGTTATGAATAGTGTAGAATTTTGTGGGCTTATAGTTACGCCAACCCGTGAACTAGCCATGCAAGTTGACGCACAAATTCGTATGCTCTTGAGTTCGAAATCGAAAATTCGATCAGTTGTATTGATTGGTGGGGCATCCATGGATCGTCAGATCCAAATGCTGTCAAAAAACCCACGAATTATAGTTGGAACACCTGGTCGCATCATTGATCATTTGGAGAGGAAGACCCTTGATTTGTCTCCTTTCAATTATGTGGTTTTAGATGAAACTGATCGAATGCTAGATATGGGCTTCTCTGCTCCAATCTCCAAGATTTTTGATCATGTAGCTGTAAAGCGGCAAACCCTGTTATTTTCCGCAACACTCCCGAAGGGTATTCAAAATGCGTCAGCAAAATATCTAAACAATCCGACTCTAATTGAAATTGGACGGGCTAATAGTGCTGGCCAAAATATCGAGCAGTCAACACAATTTGTCAGCAAAGAGGGTAAGTTCGATACACTTGTGCAAGCGCTAACTCAGCATGAAGAAAGTGCAATTGTGTTTATGAATAGTAAATTCGCGACAGAAAAATTGGCAAAGCGTTTGAATGTCGCAGGCATATCGGCAAATGCCATTCATGGTGATCTCCGTCAAAACAAGCGAGAGCGTGTAATTTCTGGACTTCGCAACAATAAATTTAGAGTGCTGGTTGCGACAGATGTTGCAGCTCGTGGTATAGACATCCCTCACATATACCAAGTAATAAACTTTGACTTACCAAGGCAAACTGAAGATTATATCCACCGAATTGGCCGAACTGGTCGTAATGGTGCCAAAGGGTTGGCTCTGAGCCTGGCAACTAATGCAGATAAAGGTAAATTGGAAGAAATTGATGAGTTATTGGGTATAAAGAAAGCCAACTCTGCTGTTAAAAACGGCCAGAGAAAATCATCTCGCAAAAAACCTCCTTCACAAAACCGTTGGCGGAACAAACGCAAATCACGCGCTAAAGCTGCATGATAATAATAAACTCGGCTGAATGTGAGTGAAGTATATCTGATCATCAGTTTTAATTAGAGGTGACTTAGAGTGTCGATGCGGCTGAATAATAACTTCCGTGGTGCTAGCCTTATGACGTGCTGTGTTATGGCTTATGTTCTTAACGATGCTATTATGAAGTTACTTTTTGCGGATATTGACTTTTTCCAAGCTATTTTTTTGAGAGGTCTTGTGAGTCTGCCTCCACTATTAATTTTGGCCCTTATGACCAAGAACTTTCTGCAAAAATACTCCACAAAAAACAAACGGCTCATGGGTATTCGGATATTAGCCGAAATTGGAACTACAGTTACTTTTCTAACAGCACTCAAATACATGCCACTAGCTAATGTTACTGCAATTCTACAGTCTTTGCCGTTGGCTATAACTATGGCGGCTGCAATTTTTTTAGGTGAAAAGGTTGGTTGGCGCCGATGGAGTGCAATTTTCATTGGTTTTACGGGAGTCTTAATAATTGTACGACCGGGACTTGTTGGTTTTAACTCTTATTCACTGTTAGCTCTGGCTGCGGTGCTTTTATTAACAATAAGAGAAATATCTACCCGCAAGCTTGATAGTAACATTCCTACTGTGACCGTAGCTTTTTCTACGGCTCTTGGAAGTACTATTTTTGCTGCTTTGATGCTTATTGGGCGGGATTGGGCTGAAGTCGATTTAGCTTCATGGTTACTGATTATAACAGCAGCGGTATCTGTTACCGTTGCCACGTTACTTAGTGTTGTAGCCATGAGAACGGGTGATATTAGTTTCGTTTCTCCTTTTAGGTACACTTCACTGATAGGCGCAATCGGACTTGGAATTCTGTTGTTTGGTGAGTGGCCGGACGGCGTTACTTTCATGGGAGCATGTATAATAGTTTTTGCTGGGATCTATTCTATATATAGAGAAAAAATTCTTGGTAAGAACAGCTGAGTTTACCTGCTTTCGAAAACGTTCGATATTTAATCGAATTTTTTACCTCTCAAGACAGATGTCTAATGCATGTGGTCTGACGATCATTGATCTTTAATTTTGGCTAAAGCGATTTCTAAATTGGCCCAGAAACCACTACAGCTAAACTCAAAACATTCATTCATCCATTTTTCAGAGAAATCTATTTCTAGAGTCTCTTTATTGGAGGGTGTAACCAATCTTTCGTTCCTGTAGGCATCTTGGATTATTTCCATCGCGGCTGGGCTCTCAAAAGTAAAAGAGCCATAGTAAGTGATTGGTATATTTTCATTTCTTCTTTTGATTATGTGTAGTGCAAACAGTTTTGCATGCATGCAGTTTTGCATAGATATTTCAATTGCATGTGACTCGGCCGTCGACTTTGATGGAGGTATAAAACTCAAAGTCACAGATAGCATGATTAAGGCAGCAAAATATTTTTTCATTTAACTTTGGAAGCACTAGGTTTCTATTTTATCAAAATTTAGTGCTTGGCACACTTCAGTAAATGTCTTTCTATTTTTTTAATTTGAATATTTTTTTTGATGAGTAACAAATATTTAATAAATTATTACCATCAAAGTTCTCGACTAAAAGGCAATTGTCTCAATAGTAAGTTCCATTTTTAGAATAAGTTTGTCTGTAATGCGCATAAATAATTATTGCTAACGGTGTGACAATGTTATTTATCTTGTTAAAAATGAGGGGTGATCCATGTCAAATAATGAAAAATTTTATATAAATGGCGCTTGGTGTGATCC
>CAXEVV010000088.1:0-4154 GCA_963999845.1 uncultured Rhodobacterales bacterium
GTAGGAATTGTTGGCATGATTACACCATGGAATTGGCCTGTGAACCAAGTAATGATCAAAGTTGCACCGGCATTGGCTGCGGGATGTACGATGGTGCTTAAGCCAAGTGAATACTCTCCACTAAGCTCTGTCATGCTGGCAGAAGTTCTTGATGAAGCAGGATGCCCCCCCGGAGTTTTTAATCTGATTAATGGTGATGGGGAAGGTGTCGGTCAAGCGATCACAAATCATCCAGACATTCACATGATCTCATTTACTGGATCAACTAGAGCCGGTAAAGCAATCACTAAAGGCGCAGCTGATACTATAAAGCGGGTGACCTTAGAGTTGGGTGGCAAGTCTCCGAATTTACTATTTTCAGATGCAAACTTAGAGACAGCAGCAAAAATTTCGGTCGATGCGTGTTTTATAAATAACGGCCAATCGTGCGATGCTGCTTCACGACTTCTTGTTGAGAAATCTGTATATAAGAAAGTCGTAGACTTAGTTACGGCAGAAGTTGCTTCCGTAAAAATAGATGATCCCATGGTCGAAGGAACCCATATGGGGCCTGTGGTAAACAAAAGACAATTTGATAATATTCAAAATTTGATTAAAACTGGCATAGATGAAGGTGCTAATCTTGCTGTTGGAGGATTGGGCCTGCCCACGGGCTTCAACAAAGGCTATTACATTAGACCGACTTTGTTTACAGATGTGGATAACGCTATGTCCATTGCGCAGAATGAGGTTTTTGGCCCTGTTCTATCTATTATCCCATTTGAAAACGAGGACCATGCTGTAGAACTTGCCAACGATACTCCATACGGTCTTGCTGCGTATATACAATCAACGGATGATAACCGTATTGACAGAGTTAGCCGTCGTTTAAGGGCTGGTGTCGTCAATGTGAACGGGCATGCGGGTGACTACGATGTGCCATTTGGTGGGTATAATCAATCTGGAAATGGACGTGAAGCTGGACCTTTGGGGTTTCATGAATACCTAGAAACCAAAGCCATAACAAAAAAATAGTATAATAAGCCGCTCTAAAATCTGGAGATTTAGGATGCGAAAAAAAGAAAGGGCAGAGTATATTGCTGCACGTCTAGATGAAATTTATCCCAAGACCCCTGTTCCACTGGACCATGGCGATAATTTCCAACTTTTAGTGGCAGTTTTACTTAGTGCTCAATGTACAGACGAGAGAGTGAATATGGTCACGCCAACTTTATTTTCAATGGCTGATAATCCCAAAGATATGGCTGCTCTGAAAGAAAGTGACATACTTGGTGCAATTCGGACGTGTGGTCTTGCACCAAAAAAATCAAAAGCAATAAAGGCGCTCTCCTTGATTTTAATTAATGACTACTCGGGAGAAGTGCCAAGCACTTATTCGGATTTAGAGCTATTACCGGGGGTTGGTCACAAGACAGCATCAGTTGTCATGTCCCAGGGATTTGGCTATCCAGCTTTTCCAGTTGATACTCATATACATAGGCTTGCCCAGCGATGGGGCTTAACTAAGAAAAATAATAATGTTGTAAAAACTGAGCGTGATTTAAAGCAAATATTTCCTGAAAACCGGTGGAATAAACTCCATTTGCAAATTATTTTTTATGGGCGTGAATTTTGTAGTGCTCGCGGATGTCGCGGCATAAAATGTGAGATTTGCACTACTTGCTATCCAAACAGAAAAAAGCCTTATGATTGATTTATTCACAGAATTAATATCTTTCTGTATAACACTCATTATATCGAGAGACAGGAGAATTCATTGAGAATAAGTAAAGAGATTATTTGGCATTTTGTATGCGACTCTTGCAACTTGTGGTGGTCTTTTGCGTCTTCCGATAATTATGAACCAAAAAGAGATGTATTTTGCCCCCATTGTGGGCATAAAAACAAAATTGAAGATGCGAAAGATTAACTAGGTATTATTACCTGTAGTATAGCCAAAATTTAACGAAACCTTATATTTGAGCGGCTCAACTGGTCAACTTTAGTTGCGCCCATGAGTTTCATATCGCGTTCTACTTCAACAGCTAACTGATTTAACGCGCGCTCTACTCCTGCTTGACCGGCCGCCGCTAAGGCATACAAGTAATATCTGCCAATAGAGCAACATTTTGCACCGACCGATAACGCTTTTAAAATGTGGGTACCTCTTTGAATGCCGCCTTCACATACAACGTCTATTTGATCTCCTACCGCGTCACATATTTCTGCAAGTTGATCAAATGGTGCTCTACTACCGTCTAACTGCCGTCCACCATGGTTAGAGACCATAATTCCAGTACATCCGATATCGACTGCTCTTTTAGCATCTTCAACACTCATAATGCCTTTTAAAGCAAACTGACCGTTCCATTGTTGACAAAGCTTCTCTGCATCTGACCAATTCATAGATTGATCTAACATAGTAGAAAAATAATCTCCCACTGAAACTGCCAAATTTGTACCTGCAGTTACATGCCCAGACAGATGTGGCATATCAAATTTCTCTTTTGTAAAGAAATTCCATGCCCACATTGGATGGGAGGCAAAACTTAATATGGACTCTAATGTAAGCTTTGGAGGCGAAGTGAACCCAGTACGAAGATCTCTTTCTCTATTCCCGCCAGTGATAGTATCAACGGTTAGTGCTAATACATTGAAGTTGGCAGCTTTGGCCCTCTCTAGGAGCGCGTCGTTTAGACCGCGGTCCTTATGAAAATAGAACTGAAACATTTTAGGGCCAGTACTTATTTTGGCTATGTCTTCAACCGTAACCGTAGCAAGAGATGAGACCCCAAACATCGTGCCGGAGCTTGAGGCAGCTTGAGCTACTGCTCGTTCTCCCTCATGGTGAAATAGTCTCTGCAGTGCAGTTGGGGCACAATAAAAAGGCATAGAAAGTTCTTGCCCCATAATTTTCGTACTCATGTCAACTTTCTCCACTCCGGCCAACACGTTGGGAACTAAATCGACATCATTAAAAGATTGAGAGTTTCTTTTGTACGTTACCTCGTCATCCGCTGCTCCGTCTATATAGTGAAAGATAGGACCTGGTAATCGCTTCTTTGCCAGTGTACGAAAATCTGAAAAATTGTGACATTGACCCAAGTTCATATACTATCCTTTTCAAGTAAACTAAGCCTGACTGTTTTGTAAAAATTTTCAAGACATTTGCAAGGTGATTTTACGCTTATTAATAACTATCCATCCCATGAGCGCCAGAATATGAATTGGCAATAGGCTCTGCACGTTCAAGGTTATTTTCAGATGAATTTTTATAAATTTCTAATTCAAGCGGATGGCAAATAGCCTCACTGCTCGAGTGTTCACTAGAGCAATCACCGCCCGGACAAGCTGATAAGCCTACAATTAAATTAATTTCAGCAAAAAACTCCAAATAATCACCAGGTCTTACTGGACTGGCTTTCATAAAATATTGGCCTGTGTCTCTTGTAAATCCAGTACACATAAAAACATTTAATACATCATGAACGTATTGCTCAGCCTCGGAAATTTCTAAGTTCTTATATTTTGCCAAGGCACGCGTTAAATTCGAGTGACAGCAATGATCATAATTATTGCCAGATAAAAGCATGTTTGTATAAGGATCACACCTGGTCCCAATTACATCGTGAACTGAACCTCCGTATTTATCAATACCATACCAATCCAGCGTATCTGCCGTAATTGTAGCCATCGGCCTGAGGTGTGGAAAATTGGACCAAAGCCTATCGCCAGTGCTAACATGGGAGCCGTGGAGTGCTCGTGTTTTGCCTGAATAAAAATTTTCGTTTAAATTGTCCTCAGCCCACAAGTTGAGGTCACCCACTTGGGGACCTTCCGAAGATATGATACGAAAGAATTGGCCTGCCTTTACGGGCAAACAAATACCTTGGCGTGGTGGTATGATTATTCTTTTGATTAGTGATGAGCCCTTTCTATGGGTTTTAAGTCCGCTTAGATCTGGATCTGGAAGAGTATTATTTGGATAACAAATTACCGGTCGTATTTCTTTTCGTTTTTTTGCATCACTAGGAGTAGCCATTTAAAATATTTCCCATGTTTTATCCATTTAGTATTAAATATTCTTTGTCTCTCGTTGTAATACATGGAGTCTCAAACTCTCAAGGTATTAAATGGGCATAAAGTTTGATAAAAAATTTGTGATTGAATTAAGT
>CAXEVV010000089.1:0-4146 GCA_963999845.1 uncultured Rhodobacterales bacterium
GTCGCTCGCTTTCCATCAAGTATTCCAGCTCTTGCTAAGGTGTAAGCAGCGGTACACAAACCCCCAATCTTTAATCCGCGTCTTGTTTCTTTGCGGATCCAATTTAAAATGGGTTTAGTTGTAGTTTCACTAATATTCATACCTCCGCAAACCATGATGGTATCATCTCGATGCAAATCGATTAAACTATTATCCACATTAAATGATGTGCCCGCAGAACAGGAAACAGGATTGCCATCTTCGCTTAAAAAGACCCAACTGTAGATAGCCTTATCTGACATTCTATTAGCTATTCTAAGAGAATCTACGGCTGAAGCGAATGAAAGTAAGGTAAAATTTTTCATTAGAAGAAAAGCAAAGCGACGCGTTGCGTTATCAGGGGCATCGATGTTTATTACAACTTTTTCATCTTGCAATTTCATGACTAAAACCTGACACAAATTAAATTCAAAAAAAAACCCTTAAATTACCTTGTGAATTTTTTTTACAACGTCAAGTCAATTCAACAGAGTGGTATGGCTCTTTTTTTAAAACTCAAGTATACGATTTATCTAATATTTAAATTTGACCAGGAGGCTGGGATGAAGGAATGGCAGAAATCAGATTGGCGGGAAAAACCTAGGGTCCAAATGCCAGATTATTTGGATGCTGAAGCATTGGAAAAAGTAGAAGGCCAATTGTCAAATTATCCTCCACTTGTCTTTGCTGGTGAGGCCAGATCCTTAAAATCGAAACTTGCTGCTGCATCTAAGGGTGATGCGTTTTTACTTCAGGGTGGAGATTGCGCAGAAAGCTTTGAGCAATTTAGTGCTGACGGAATACGCGATACTTTTAAAGTAATGCTTCAAATGGCTATGGTACTAACCTATGGAGCAAAGGTACCAGTTGTAAAAGTAGGTAGAATGGCAGGCCAATTTGCAAAGCCCAGATCAGCTCCTACAGAAATTGTTAGTGAGGTTGAGCTACCTAGCTACAGAGGTGATATTATTAATGAACTTGCGTTCACTAAAGACGCGAGGATACCGAATCCTAGCAAAATGCTTCAAGCTTATACTCAGGCCGCAGCCACATTAAACTTATTAAGGGCTTTTTCCAAAGGTGGGTACGCCGATGTACACCTTGTACATGGGTGGACACTTGGTTTTATAGAGGGCGAAAAGGCTTCTAAGTATCGAGAGATGGCTAATAGAATTAGTGACGCACTAGACTTTATGAAAGCTGCTGGTTTGAATAGTCACGTTTCAAATGAACTACGCACAGTGGATTTTTATACTAGCCACGAAGGTTTGCTTTTGGAGTACGAAGAGGCTCTAACTCGGCTAGATTCGACCTCGGGGAAGTGGTTAGCTGGTTCTGGCCATATGATTTGGATAGGCGATAGAACGAGGCAGCCAGAGGGCGCACATGTCGACTATTGTAGCGGTGTCTTGAACCCAATAGGTTTAAAATGTGGTCCCACAATGTCTGAAGACGATTTAAAAAAGTTATTAGATAAATTAAATCCGGAGAATGAAGCGGGAAGATTGACTTTAATCGCCCGGTTTGGCGCGGGAAGCGTGGGCGAGCATCTTCCTAGATTGATCAAGGTGGTGCAAGAGCATGGTAGCAACGTTCTTTGGACTTGTGATCCAATGCATGGGAATACAATAAAATCATCTAGTGGATATAAAACGCGTCCATTTGACAGCGTTTTAAAAGAGGTCCGAGAGTTCTTTCAAATTCATTCCGCTGAAGGAACTATTCCAGGAGGGGTGCACTTCGAAATGACGGGTCAGGACGTAACGGAGTGTACTGGTGGAGTTAGAGCCGTCACAGATGAGAACTTATCTGATAGGTACCATACTGCGTGTGATCCTAGGCTAAATGCTAGCCAATCTTTAGAGTTGGCTTTTCTGGTAGCGGAAGAGTTAGTCGCGTGCCGTAATGGCAATATTGAACATCAGGCTGCCGTGTAAATATTTAAAATAATATGGAATCATCGCGGAGTGCGAAATAGACTAATGACTAACAAAACGAAGATTCAATTGGGTAGTAATGATAAGCAAGATGCGTAGGGGACTTGTAATCATTTTATCTTCACCCTCTGGTGCAGGTAAATCAACACTATCTGATAGATTGAGATCATGGGATAAGGAAATAGTATTTTCTGTCTCTGCCACCACGCGGGAGCCGCGTGAAGGTGAGAAGGATGGCCGCGAGTATTTCTTTAAGCCAAGAGAAAAGTTTTCAAAAATGATTGATAATAACGAGATGCTCGAACATGCTGAGGTATTTGGAAATCTTTATGGTAGTCCGCTAAAGCCCGTTTCTGAAGCAATCGAGAGTGGTCAGGATGTTTTGTTTGATATTGATTGGCAAGGCGGTCAGCAAATTCGAAACTCTTCACTGGGCAAACATGCACTTTCAATATTTATTCTACCTCCTTCTATTGCTGAGCTAGAGCGCCGACTGAAATCTCGAGCGAAAGATAATGAGGACGTTATTAAAAAAAGAATGGCAATGGCTCGGGATGAAATTAGTCACTGGCCAGAATACGATTATGTCTTAATAAACAGTGATCTATCTAAAACGGAAAATGATTTAAAAACAATTATTAAGGCAGAGAGATTAAAGTTAACTCAGCAGCCTCAAATCGTAAATGATGTGCGAAATTTAAATAATGAATTTGAGAATAGATAATGACTATATATAATTTTGAAGGACATTTACCCCAAATTCATGAAAGTGTCTTTGTGGCGCCAGATGCGAATATAATTGGAAAAATTATATTAGACAAAAAGTCATCCGTTTGGTTCTGCTCAACCCTTAGGGGTGACAACGAACTTATAACAGTTGGATTAGGATCAAATATTCAAGAAAATTGTGTTTTACACACTGACATAGGTTTCCCACTTACAATTGGAAAAAACTGCACAATAGGTCACAAAGCAATGCTTCACGGGTGTGAGATTGGTGATAATACATTGATTGGAATGGGTGCAACGATCCTGAACGGTGCGCAAATAGGTAAAAATTGTCTGGTTGGGGCAGGGGCGTTGATAACCGAAGGGAAGAGCATACCTGATGGCTCAATGGTGCTGGGGATGCCTGGGAGAGTTGTTAAAGAGCTAGATGAAGAAGCAATAAATAGTTTGCTAAAAAGTGCTGAAAATTATCAGGCTAATGCAGTTCGATTTATGAAAAGCCTAGATATTGTTGAAGGCTAAAAATAATGTCAAAAAAAAATGAAACCATTCAGCGTCCTATTCCTCTGCAGCCTGGGGAAAGCGCTAGTGTTGTATCGCCTATCTACCCGTCAGTTGTTTACGCGTCTGAAACCCCTGATATGCTTGATGATCAGTACGAAGGGCGTATCCAAGGCTACACATATGCTAGAGAAGGGCATCCGAATGCAACAGCTCTTGCCAAACAGATAGATCTTCTTGAACAGACAGATGGTGGAATTATTACTGGTTCTGGTATGGCTGCAATTACAGCAGCTATAATGGGGACGTTGTCATTGGGGGATCATGTTATTGGAGGCGATCAATTATATGGTCGCTCTCTAAGGTTGATGAAATCTGATTTGCCACGATTTGGCATTGAAGTGTCGCTAACCGATGTTACTGATATTTCAAAGGTTAAAAATGCTATTAAGTCAAATACGAAACTGATTTTAATAGAATTAGTTTCCAATCCCACTTTAAGAGTTGCAGATATTTCTGGCATTGTAAGTTTATGCAAAGATAAAGATATTAAACTTTTGGTGGATAATACCTTTACAACGCCGAAGGCTTTCAAACCGATGAGCGCCGGTGCGGATATAGTAGTAAATTCTGTAACAAAATTATTAGCGGGCCATTCAGATGTAACTCTTGGTTATGTGGTGGCAAAAGATAAAACTGTAAATAAATCTATTTATGACTTTGTTGTAACAACCGGCCTTACCCCAAGTCCTTATGAATGTTGGCTAGCGGAAAGGGGTTTAATGACATTCCCTTTAAGGTTCGAGAGTAGCCAAGCTACTGCGGAGGTCCTTGCTAAGTATTTAGCAACGAACAAAAATGTAGATAGAGTGCTCTATCCAACTCTAACTAATCATCCCGATGCAGCCCTTGTTAAACAAAGTCTTGGGTCAAACGGCTGTAATATGGTCAGTTTTGAGCT
>CAXEVV010000090.1:0-3870 GCA_963999845.1 uncultured Rhodobacterales bacterium
TTTATGAAATCAATTTACTTTCGAGATCCACTGGGCCTACTCATAGAATTGGCTTACTATACATTTGTAGTTCCAGAAGGTAGCCGTGTTGCCGATATAATGATCAGAGCTCACCGAATACGAGTGCGCGAAGGAGCCTACAATATACAACAATTACATATCGCAATGGCTATTGAGGAAGTCATAGCGGAACGTGATAGTCTATAGTATCTTCAAGTTTCATCTGGGCGCTTTAATTCAAAATACTCTTTTATTATTGCATAATCCCGGTAACCTAATCGAGAAACTGGATTATACGTTTTCAGGTCAAAGCGGCCATTGACTATACAATCATCTCGCATATGAATTCCCACAACCTCTCCAAAAACAGCAAAATTAGACTCACCAGAAAGGTGTATTATTTCAGTCATTTTGCATTCTAATGCTGCTGGACCACCGGCCACAAAAGGGCAGTTTATTGCCTTACACTCATTCTTTTCTATACTGGCAAATTCAAATTCATCAATTCCCTTAGGCAGAGCCTGAGACGATTTATTCATTAAAGTAATTTGCTGTTCAGAAACTATATTGACACAAAAAACACCAGTTTGACGTATATTGGCTACCGTATCTTTAGTATCACCCTGATCTACTTTTGAGGAAGTTGCTGAAAACATTACCTGTGGAGGAGTATAAGCCACTGCATTAAAAAAAGAATATGGTGCTAAATTATCGATACCATCCTGACCTCGAGTTGATATCCAACCAATTGGTCTTGGAGATACGATTGCACTAAATGGGTTATGGGGGAGCCCATGTCCTTCATTGGGGTCATAATACATAAAAAACCTGTTACTTTTCTGGGTTTGCCTTAACCTGCAATGCAATCTCATTTGCTTTATTACGTATAAAATTGTGTTCAGAACCAACAAAAAACATATTCACACCGTAGTTTTCTGTCCAAGATTTAGCTTGATTTGCGTCACCGATAAAGCTTGCATAACCCTTACCATTTTGTTTTGCCGCGACCCCAGTCTTTTTCAACGCAGCCTTTAACTCATTTGTGTCCTGATTTTCAAAGCCCATTCCCACAGATAAATCAGCCGGACCTGCAAAAAGTCCATCAATCCCATCAATACTTGCTATTTCTCCTGCAATCTCAACTGCAGATGGTTCTTCGATTTGGGCGATAACTACAGTTTCATCTTTCGACTGAGCCAAGAGTCCTGGCATTTTTTTTGTTGCATATCCAGCCCAACGCGTTGAACCTGCATATCCTCTTCCGCCAAGGCCAAACCTCGCGGCTTTTGCTATTTCTTCTGCTTGAAACACAGTTTCAACATGAGGTGCGACAATGCCAACTGAACCACAATCTAGCGCCCATAAAATTTCTCGGTGACTAGTATCCCCAACTCTTACTAAAACTGGAAAATCTAATGCACGGGAAACCGCCATGCACTCATCAATCGCCCGTCGGTCAAATGGTGCATGCTCTGCATCCAGACATAAAAAATCAAAGTCACTTTGAGCGAAGACTTCTATCATCACATAATGCGGTGTTTTAAGGAAGGTGCCAACCATAAGATCGCGCGACAACACGCGCGATTTAAATGAACTTATACGTGACATTCAGACCACCCTATATATCTTGTTCCATTCCTAAACTTTTTTGGCCCCCTGAGAAAGACTGGCCAGTTTGGCATAAGCAATTTCCGGATCCACAGTTCCAAACCCTGCAAAAGTACCAAAACCACAATCGCTACCTGCAATCACTCTATCTCGGCCAACGATGTTTACAAAACGTTCTAACCTTTGCGCCACTAAGTCAGGATGCTCTACGAAGTTTGTAGTTGTGTCAACGACACCAGGTACAAGTATTTTATCATCTGGAATGTCTGATTTACGATCTTTGAACACTTTCCACTCATGTCCATGTCTTGGGTTAGAAGTTTCGAATAACACATAACCAGATTTGGTTGCCATCAAAGTATCAAACATCTTGGACATGGGAATATCACAGACATGAGGGCCCTCATAGTTCCCCCAACAAATGTGAACGCGAACTTTCTCTTTAGGTACATCCGATAGAGCGTAATTGAGTGCTTCTACATGAGAACCTGCAACCTTAACAAATTCATCATCGCTCAAATCATTAAAAAGCATGTGGCGCGATAGTGCCAAGTCGGGACAATCAAGTTGCAAATCTAAGCCAGCACTAACAATTGTTTCATACTCAGTTTTCATCGCATTAGCTAAAGCTTCTAAATATTTTTCACGAGAGGAATAGTAATCATTTTGTAAGAAGAGAGAAATAACACCTGGCGAGGCTGCATTCATAAAACCCCGTTCAGCTCCCGACGCCAAAACCGCAGATTTGAGATTTGCAATATCTTTTTCGAGCTCACCCTGTCCCTTTGACTTCACCTCTCCAACGCACATCGGCCTCGAATATTGCGGGGTTCCACCATCATTTGCTAAACGCTTAAGGAAGGACGGAAATTTCTGTAAGTCTGCTGGTGCATTACGTGGGCTGTCACCATCAAAACCTGTATACCGATCCTTGACATAAGTAGCATAAGAAATTTTTGACGTTTCGCCGTCTGAAACAATATTTATTCCAGCATTTACCTGCTTATTCACTGTTTCCAAGACGGCTTCAGTCATTGTTTTATCAAATTCTTCCTGAGAAAATGAGGCCTTATTTTCTCTTGCAAAGATATAGTCCACTACCTTTTGGGTTCTTGGTAGAGAACCTACATGTGTGGTTTTGATACTCATTTAATGCCCTTTCCAAGTTGAGCCAGCAGGATCAAGCGTAGCTCGAATTCTATATAGCGAACAATGCCCTGTCATTGCTGGCTCTACTCTATGCGCTAATCCGCTCGGAACTGAGACAGTATCTCCTGGATTTAAAGTTACAGATCCTCCATCATAAACTAACTTCCAGTGACCTCTCACTGGCATAATGACATCACTTCGATCGATTTTTTCCATTTTATCACTGCATGAGTTACGGGTCAGAAACTCAACCTCAAAACCTGGCTTATCTCTCAACATACCATTCTCACCAATGACATTAGCTGGTGCCGTATCGGATAAAGAAACCATATCCCAATATCGCGCAACATGGTTAGGAACTACTTCTAAAGTTGTTGGTTCAGGATAACTTAACAATTCCTTATCCGTAAGCTGCGGCATTGGTTTTTCATTTTCTGGAAGCAATTGACCCTTTTTTGTATCGTATAGCCGGCCTTTTTCAGATAAAATTAAACCATGGTTGGACGCATCTTCAATCACCTGAGGCGCCCAAATTACGCCACCCCCGGCATCATCACCTCCTAGGATCGCCATTATCATCCCGTAATCTGTTCCAATATTTTCAAACCCACGAAAAATACCCGTTGGGATATTTATTATATCACCGACCTCTAAAACAACTTCTCCGGCCGTTCCCCATCGACCCCAAAAAAACCTCCAGCGACCAGAAAGTACAAAAAACACTTCGGCAGTTCGGTGCGAATGCAATGAGTTTCTGCATCTGGGGGGTTGTCCTGCCGCACCAATATTAAATCCATGAGGCAGGTTTAAATGTACATGCTGATCCACACTTTCAGAAACACCACCACCAATTATCGTAAAATTCTCCTTTTGATCCGAGCCAGGAGTGTGGGCATCGATAAAAGCGGTTTTACACGGTATCAGGTCACCATAACGAACGAGGCGCCCTGCTATTTCAGATGTTTCTGTAGACATATCACTATCCTATCACTTTATATTATAAAAATCCTTCGCAGTTTTATAGAAAACCATTTCAGAATCCACTTTTGGAACAATATTCCGATAAGCTTGAATTAAACTTGAGTAATCTGAATAGAGACTATCTACTGGGAA
>CAXEVV010000091.1:0-3844 GCA_963999845.1 uncultured Rhodobacterales bacterium
TTTGGTTTCCCATTCATTCATCCACATTTCCACACCAAATGTATCGATTTTCATTTTACTAACCTCACGTGCCTTAGTGGTTGAATTCTATAAAAAAATTTCCGATCATGTAATAATCTCATAGACAATAGTCTCGAACATCTAACTGGTAAACCCATGGCACGTCACTCTCGTTACGATATTCTTTTTGAACCTGTGAAAATTGGTCCTGTTACAGCAAGGAACCGTTTTTTCCAGGTCCCACATTGTAACGGAATGGGCAGAAGCTTTCCTTCTTCAATGGCAGAGATGCGGCGCACAAAAGCAGAGGGAGGATGGGCAGTAGTTTGTACGGAAGAAATTGAGATTCATCCATCAGGTGATCACTCACCTTGGGCTGGAGGGCGATTATGGGACGAGACTGATATCCCAGTGCTTGCAAAAATGTGTGATGGCATTCACGAGTTCGGAAGCCTTGCAGGAGCAGAATTGAACCATGCAGGTCAGATGTCACCAAACAGGTATAGTAGAACTGTACCACTTTCTCCATCACACATCCCAGTTGCAATGCACGATCCGCTACAAGCTAGAGAAATGGATCTTCAAGATATCAAAAATTTAAGAAAATGGCACAAAGATGCCGCTATTCGCGCAGTAAAAGCAGGTTTTGATATTGTGTATGTATATGCGGGACATCAACTTTCTACTATCTCACATTTTTTATCACCCTACCGAAACCGAAGATCAGATCAGTATGGTGGCTCACTGGAAAACAGAGCTCGTCTTTTAAGAGAAATTTTGGCTGATACTAAAGATGCAGTTGGTCATACCTGCGGTGTCGCAATTAGATTTGCGGTCGATGAATTAAAAGGCTCAATGGGTTTCACTAGTACTGGTGAGGGACATGACTTGATCGAAATGTTAGCCGAAGAACCTGATTTATGGGATGTAAATATTAGCTCCTGGGAACATGACAGCGCTACCTCTCGTTTCAAACAGTCTGGTTATCAAGACGACTATGTATCTTTCGTAAAAAAGGTAACTAGCAAACCTGTAGTAGGCGTCGGCCGTTATACTTCACCAGACGCAATGGTTTCATTAGTAAAGTCGGGCCAACTTGATATGATTGGGGCAGCACGCCCATCAATCGCAGATCCTTTTCTACCCAGGAAAATTGAAGAAGGTCGTGTAGAAGATATACGTGAATGCATTGGCTGCAATATTTGCGTTTCTGGAGATGAAAGCCATGTCCCAATAAGATGCACTCAAAATCCAACTATGGGAGAGGAGTGGCGAAGGGGATGGCACCCAGAGCGAATTCAACCCAAAACTAGTGATGAGCGAGTATTAATAATCGGTGCTGGACCAGCTGGTCTGGAAGCAGCAAGAGCGCTTGGTCAGCGAGGTTATGATGTAACCATTGCTGAAAAATCAACTGAACTCGGGGGCCGAGTGGCAAAGGAACGGCGTTTACCAGGCTTTGGCGAATGGGGACGCGTCGTAGATTATCGCGAATATCAAATAAAGCAGATGACGAATGTAGACTTATATCTTAACAGCGAAATGACCCCAGATACACTTACTGAATTTGAAGCAGATCATGTTGTTATCGCGACTGGTTCAAAATGGGCCAGTGATGGAATTGGCCGCGAAAATCCTCTAGGAATAAAAATAGACAAGGATATTAAACCATATACCCCAGATGATATTTTTGCAGGATATCGGCCGAAAGGTCCGGTTGTACTTTTCGATGATGATCATTTTTACATGGGAGGCGCTATAGCGGAACTGCTGCGAAAATCTGGGTGTGATGTAACCCTAGTCACACCAGCATCAGAAATTTCCTCGTATACAGCTAAAACTCTAGAACAACATGCGATACAAAAACGGCTTCTCGAATTGGGAGTATCTTTGGAGACAGCACATAACCTTAGATCTGTGAGTTCCTCGACCGCAGAAATAGAATGTATTTATACCGGAAGAGTAAGAGAGATTGAATGTTTCGCCTCTGTTTTGGTGACAATGCGAACACCAATTGATACTCTTTGGAAATCAAACCCTAATCTTGATCGTATTGGCGATGTTATGGGTCCATCAACTATAGCAGCTGCAATTTACAGTGGACACCTTTATGCCCAAGAATTGGGCAACCCAACAAGTAACGAAGTACCTTTTCGCCGAGAACTAATCGATCTTTCAATGAATTAATTCGGTATAAAGAATATCTTGGAGGAGATGTTAGATGACTGAGAAATCAAGCTTTTTTAAAGTAGAGCCGGAGGGGCCTTTAAGGATTGGCTTGCAGGAATGGGAGACAATGGATCCCAAGAGCCTAGTATCTGGCAATCCTATTCAGCGGGGCCACATTTATCATGAATATCCAAACATTGGGTACATGACAGGTGTTTGGGACTGTACCGAATTCGTAGAGCAAATGGGACCGTATCAAGTAGACGAATTTATGCTCTTTTTAGAGGGTGAACTGTTTTTAGATCTTCCAGATGGAAAAACAGTTCACATCAAAGCTGGCGATGCATTCATCATTCCAAAAGGTTTTGAATGCCAGTGGAGGCAGCTTGGATACGTTAGAAAAATATTTATGATAGTAGACGGCGATATTCCACAGGCTAGAAATCCCTCACTTGAAAGGATAACAGTCGTCAATTTGGATAAACAAAAGTTTGATTTTGATATCTCAAATAAGGATATTCAATTTTTGAATGCGGCCGGCACAATGCGGGTTGAGGTAGAGCAGCTTTGCTCACTAGCACAGCCACCAATAAAACAAATTGAAAACAAATTAGTGACTGTTCTTGAAGGCTCTGTTGTAATTGGTGCAGCAGAGGGTGAGACAACGTTTGGAACGGGTGAGACCTTTTACATAAAAAAAGGTGCTGAACTTAGTATGAAAACAAATCTTAAAACAAAAATGATAAATGTCTGCTATCAAACGCCCTGAATATGAAGAAGTTATAACAGCAATTAATGTTTTCGTGAATTAAAGTGGTTTGCGGGCACGGATGTGGTGTGGACAATGTTCACCTATTTTTAAAACAGTTACTAGCTTTGACCAAATCTCCACTTGATGATCTATGAACTCTTGACCATGACGTTCTTGTAATTTAGCGCGGTTTGGTCCTTTCAACCATTGCAACTCTTTTTCAGCCTCATTGGCGTACCAAGAATTTCTATTAACCAACTCAATATCTATAAAACCTGCTTTTTTCATAGCGTTTGCATACCTTCTCGGTGACGCCATAGCGAAATCAAGTCCCTCTGCTTTGATATAATCCGCCATTTGAGGTGAAGGATCATTATCGTGACTAATTAACCAATCAGATGCTGCAAATTGTCCACCTGGCTTGAGGATACGGAAAGCATCAAGCGCCATAGTTTCTTTATCCGGTATATGAATTATTGCATCTTTTGAAAAAACAACATCAACTTCGTCATTAGCAAAGGGCAAAGGCCCAGGCTCGACTAATCTAATCGTAACTTTTTCGGAAACTCCATCTGCTTCAACTCGAGTTATTGCAGCATCGCAAACAGGCTTTTCTACATCAATGCCAATCACACCTTTAGCGTTATATTCCTTGGCTAAAAGTATTGCGCATGCACCGGAGCCACATCCAATATCAATTACCGTTTTACCATCGATTGTAACCCCTTGTAAGACACGACGCACCTCATCGGCTCCACCTGGTGACAGGAAACCATCCCCCCAGATTTCTTCTAAAAATGCTATGACTTGTTGATCATACAGTACTTCGTCAGACATTTGTGGAGACCTCAATCAGAAAAATTAAAAAATTAACTATTATCTTATACGAATAAGAATGACATTTACCGAGTATCCCGGTCACTA
>CAXEVV010000092.1:0-3759 GCA_963999845.1 uncultured Rhodobacterales bacterium
GTAATTACGCCCCCAGCATATGCAGTGCCTCCATCAAGCCTAATTCCCATACCGGTAGCAGATCGGAATGCAGTTATACGGCCATAATCTGGGATAAAATTATTCTGAGGGTCTTCAGTAGTTATTCTCGTTTGCAAAGCATGTCCGTTTAATGTCACTTCACTTTGGTTTGCCTTACCAGTTGCTTCATTTATTGTTTTGCCTTCTGCAATAAGTATTTGAGCTTGTACAATATCTATTCCAGTTACTTCTTCAGTCACTGTGTGCTCTACTTGTACTCTTGGATTTACCTCAATAAAGTAAAATTCTTCCGTATCCATATCCATTAGGAATTCAACAGTACCAGCACATTCATAATTAACGTGTGCACAGATCCTTCTACCTAAATCACACAGGGTCTCGCGCTGCTTTTGTGTTAAATAAGGTGCGGGTGCCCGCTCAACTACCTTTTGGTTTCTCCGTTGTACTGAGCAATCTCGTTCCCAAAGATGATAAATCTCGCCATGCTTATCACCAAGAATTTGTACTTCTACGTGGCGAGCACGGATAATCATTTTTTCTAGATAACCCTCACCATTTCCAAAGGCTGACTCCGCCTCCCTACGTCCCTCTAGAACTTTATCTTCTAGCTCATCAGGGTGTTCAATTGGACGCATTCCCCGACCACCGCCGCCCCATGAAGCTTTAAGCATTAATGGATAACCAATTTCAGCGGCTTGAGACTTAATGACTGACATGTCATCCCCCAAGACTTCCGTGGCTGGAATTACTGGCACACCTGCTTCTATTGCTACTCTTCTTGCACTTGCTTTATCACCTAATGCTCTCATTGTTGCGGCTTGTGGTCCGATGAATACAAGTCCGTTCTTTTCACAAGCATCGACCAAGTCTGGGTTTTCAGAAAGTAAACCGTATCCTGGATGAATTGCATCTGCTCCGCTATCTCGAGCTACGCGTATAATTTCATCGATTGAGAGATAAGCGGCCACCGGTCCCATTCCATGGCCAATTCTATAGGCTTCATCTGCCTTAAACCTATGCAACCCTAGTTTATCTTCTTCTGCAAATACGGCTACTGTTTTTTTGCCCATTTCATTTGCCGCACGCATTATACGGATCGCAATCTCCCCGCGGTTAGCTATGAGAATCTTGTTAAAGTCAGGCATTGGAAAATCCTTGAGTTTTTATTTTGACAAAATGCGCAGTTATCCTTTTGCGTTGCAGAACAAAAAAAAAGTGTCAATACATTTTAAAAGCTTTTTTTACAAATTAAGTAAATTAGTAAACTATTTATATATTTTATTACCTACATATTTTGTTAATTCTTACTAGCGCCGATTGCAGTGCATGTTTTATCTCTAATAATAATCGAATACCCCTCAAGAACAAATTATGAACATATCTTTTCAAATTAAAAATATATGTCTAAAAGGTTTCTATGAGCGAGAACTCGAACAATTTAGAAAATCCTACAAGCAAACTTTCAGTTCGTGCAATGAAGGCGAGGTCTGAGCCTTATTTAAATGAACTAAACGACGCTCAGAGAATTGCAGTCGAAGCACTAGAGGGGCCAGTTTTAATGTTGGCCGGTGCAGGAACTGGCAAAACGAAAGCTTTGACGGCAAGAATTGTACACTTATTAAATACTGGAAGCGCCAGACCAAATGAAATTTTGGCAGTGACTTTTACCAATAAAGCCGCTTTGGAAATGAAAAATCGAGTTGCAAGCACATTGGGGCAAGTTGTTGAGGGAATGCCATGGCTCGGTACGTTTCATTCGGTTTGTGTAAAGCTTTTACGCCGACACGCTGAGCTGGTCGACTTAAAGAACAATTTTACCATACTGGATACTGATGATCAGTTGAGGCTTTTAAAGCAATTAATAAAGGCCGCTAATATAGACGAGAAACGTTGGCCAGCGCGACATTTAGCAAGCTTAATTGATAGGTGGAAAAATAGAGGGTGGTTGCCGGAGACCGTACCAGCCTCAGAAGCGACTGCCTTCGATAATATAGGCACTGAGTTGTACTCCCAGTATCAACAAAGGTTGCGAGATTTTAATGCTGTTGATTTTGGCGATTTAATTTTACTTGTTGTTGTGCTTTTTCAGAAAAATACTGAGGTTCTCTCGAAGTATCAGAGTTGGTTCAAGTATATTCTTGTTGATGAATATCAAGATACCAATGTTGCACAGTATTTATGGCTTAGATTATTAGCACAAAACCACAAAAACATATGTTGTGTTGGCGATGACGATCAATCTATTTATGGATGGCGTGGTGCTGAGGTAGGGAATATTCTTAGGTTTGATAAAGACTTTGTTGGCGCAAAAATCGTGCGTTTGGAGCAGAATTATCGATCAACTCCGCATATTTTAGCAGCCGCAAGCGCTGTAATTGCAGGAAATAAGGACCGTCTCGGTAAAAACCTTTGGACTGAAAATGAAGAGGGAGAAAAAGTTCGATTAATTGGTCATTGGGATGGAGAGGAAGAGGCTCGATGGATCGGTGAAGAAATAGAGTCCATCCAGATGGCAAATAGAAACTATGCAATTGATGGTCTTGACGAAATTGCTATCTTAGTACGCGCAAGTCATCAAATGCGTGCTTTTGAAGACAGATTTTTAACTATAGGTTTACCATATAGAGTGATTGGCGGCCCAAGATTTTATGAACGTATGGAAATACGTGACGCGATGGCTTATTTTCGATTAAGCTTGAGCTTAAACGATGATTTGGCCTTTGAACGAATTGTTAATACTCCAAAAAGAGGAATTGGAGAAAAGGCCCAACAGAAAATTCAGCAGATGGCCAGAGATAATCGAATATCATTGGCTAGGGGCGCCCGCTTGTTGTTAGATGCGGGGGGCTTGTCAGGTAAAGCTAGTATTCAACTCGATTTGTTTTTGAAAAACCTTGATCGTTGGGGGGCATTGATATCTCAGGAAGATGTTGCTCATGTCGAATTGGCAGGGCAGATCCTTGATGAAAGTGGCTATACGGAAATGTGGCAAAATGATAAAACACCGGAAGCCGCGGGTCGCCTAGAAAATCTCAAAGAACTTGTAAAAGCATTGGAAGAGTTCGAAAATTTACAAGGATTCCTGGAGCATGTAAGTCTTATCATGGAAAACGAAAGTGAAGAGTTTGAGCAGAAAGTGTCTTTGATGACCCTGCATGCGGCCAAAGGTCTTGAGTTTCCAGTTGTATTTTTACCCGGTTGGGAAGATGGCCTTTTCCCTTCTCAGAGGAGTATGGATGAAAGTGGGGTAACTGGTTTAGAGGAAGAAAGAAGGTTGGCTTATGTTGGAATAACGAGATCTGAGCAAGCATGCTACATTTCTTTTGCTGGTAATCGTCGTGTTTTTGGGCAGTGGCAATCATCCATGCCATCACGTTTCATAGATGAGTTGCCAGAGAAGCATGTCGAAGTTCTTACAGCGTCAGGAATTTACAGCGATACCTCTGACTTTACTATTCATTCCTCAAATTTAGAAACTGACGCTTTTCAAGCCGATGGGTATGATAGTCCTGGATGGAGAAGGTTGCAGAAAAATAAAAAACAGGCGACTTTATCACAGCCAGCCGAAAGTAGAACTATACTTATTAATAGCAACTCTGAGTCAATTTATAAAATTGGTGAGCGAGTATTTCATCAAAAATTTGGTTATGGTCAAGTAGCCAGTATAGAAGGTGACAAGTTGCTAATTGAGTTTGATAAAGCTGGATTAAAAAAAGTTGTTTCAAATTTTATTTGTAA
>CAXEVV010000093.1:0-3708 GCA_963999845.1 uncultured Rhodobacterales bacterium
GTTACTGCAATAAGAGCAGATACGACATGTATTGACTCAGGAGCAGCTCAAGCAGCGATCGAGCGACTTATTACTGCTGATGGCGTGGATGGAGTTGTGGGTGGTGATTGTTCTGGTGTTACCGGAGCAGCATTGATGAATGTGGCGCTTCCAAATGGAATGGTGATGGTTTCTCCATCAGCTACTAGCCCAGGCCTTTCTCACAATAACAATGAAGATAAAGGTTTGTTTTTTAGAACAGCTCCATCAGACGCACGACAAGGTGTAGTGATGACACAGGTTCTTATGGATCAAGGTATCAAATCCGTAGCTGTAACGTACACTAACAATGACTACGGTAAAGGTTTGGCAGATGCGTTTCAGTCAGCATATGAAGCGGCTGGTGGTACTATAACCATTAATACCCCTCATGAAGAAGGCAAAGCTGATTATTCATCTGAAGTTGCTGCTTTAGCAGCGGCTGGTGGAGATAGGTTAGTGGTAGCGGGTTATGTTGATCAGGGCGGTGGTGCTATTATTCAGGCGTCGCTAGACTCAGGTGCATTTGATACATTTCACTTTCCTGATGGTATGATTAGTGACACACTTTCACAGTTTGGTTCTGATATTGACGGTTCAACCGGCCAACACCCTGCACCTTCTACAGAGCTTGCTGAAAGCTTTACAGCTCTTGTTGGCGGTGCTTTCAATGCAACCTCACCATTTGTCCCTGAATCATATGATGCGGCAGCCCTAATTATGCTAGCTATGCAATCAGCTGACTCCAAGGATCCAGCTGATTATAAAGATCACATCATGAAAGTTGCAAATGCTCCTGGTACAAAAATTGGTGCTGGCGAGTTAGCCAAGGGGCTAGACATTTTGCGAGATGGTGGAGATATTGATTATGTAGGAGCATCAGGAGTTGAATTAATTGGACCTGGTGAAGCCTCCGGTACGTACCGCGAAGTAGTCATGAAAGGTGGAGAATCCACGACAGTAGCTTTCCGCTAACTCTTATAACTATCTTTATGAATTATGCAGCCCGGTTTTTGAGCCGGGCTGTCTCGTTTGTTACGTTTTATTTCTAGGGACAGTACTGTTGATAGAGATTCAAAATTTACATAAGCATTTTGGTGGTTTTCATGCTGTTGATGGTGTCTCGTTAAAAATTAAACAAGGTTCCATTACCGGTTTAATTGGCCCTAATGGCGCTGGGAAAACCACACTATTTAACGTCATTGCAGGTTTGTATAAACCGACTGATGGTAGGGTGCTGTTAGCAGGCACGGATATAACTGGTTTGGCTCCGCACGAGCTTTTTCACAAAGGTGTGTTGCGAACTTTTCAAATAGCTCATGAATTTGCCTCGATGTCATGCCGTGAAAACCTTATGATGGTACCATCTAATCAATTTGGCGAAACTTTATGGAACACTTGGTTTGGTAGAAAGCGCATCGCCGATCAGGAAAGAGCATTAGCGGCAAAAGCAGACGAAGTATTAGAGTTTTTGACTATATCTCATTTGTCTGACGAGAAAGCAGGTCAAGTTTCTGGTGGGCAAAAGAAATTACTCGAATTGGGGCGGACCATGATGGTTGATGCAAAAATTGTTTTTCTTGACGAAGTTGGTGCGGGGGTCAACAGAACTTTGTTAAACACAATTGCGGATGCTATCAAACGTCTGAATGAAGAAAGAGGCTATACATTTGTAGTCATTGAGCATGATATGGACTTTATTGGGAAGCTTTGTGATCCGGTGATATGCATGGCTGAAGGCAAAGTATTAGCTGAAGGTTCGTTAATTGAGATAAAAAATAACGACCAGGTTATAGAAGCTTATTTAGGGACTGGTCTCAAAAACAAACAGAAGAGTGTTGTACAATGAGTGAGCCGTACTTAGTAGGGGAGGCTATGACTGGTGGGTACGGTAACGGCCCTGATATCCTTCATGACTGCACGGTTTCGGTAGAGCCAGGTGAAATTGCCGTCATAGTAGGTCCTAATGGAGCGGGTAAGTCGACCGCCATGAAGGCCATTTTCGGTATGCTAAGTCTCCGTAAAGGTAAAGTAAAACTCAACGGTGAGGATATTTCCAAGTTAACGCCTCAAGATAGAGTTTTAAAAGGTATGGGATTTGTGCCTCAGAACCAAAATATTTTTACCTCTATGACCGTTCAGGAAAATTTGGAAATGGGAGCTTTTATAAGAACAGATGACTTTTCAATTACTATGGATCAGGTATTTAATCTATTTCCAATTTTACAAGAAAAGCGTGATCAGTCAGCTGGAGAATTATCTGGTGGCCAAAGACAACAGGTCGCGGTCGGCCGAGCCTTAATGACAAAGCCATTGGTGTTGATGTTAGACGAGCCAACGGCGGGCGTTTCGCCAATTGTTATGGATGAATTATTCGATAGAATTATTGACGTGGCAAAATCTGGTATTTCAATTTTAATGGTTGAGCAAAATGCTAGACAGGCTCTTGAAATCGCTCACAAGGGATTTGTACTTGTTCAAGGACGCAATGCATTTTCTGGCTCTGGAAAGGATTTATTGGCTGATGAAGAAGTCCGAAAATCCTTCTTAGGGGGATAGGTATGGAATTTCTTCACGCAATAATTGTTCTGTCTAATTTTGTAATAATTCCAGCAATAGCTTATGGCAGCCAGTTAGCTCTTGGTGCACTTGGGGTTACCTTAGTATATGGAATTCTTCGTTTTTCTAATTTTGCCCACGGTGATACTATGGCCTTTGGTACAATGGTGGCAATTTTATTTACTTGGTGGTTTCAAAGTATAGGTGTTTCTATTGCTCCACTTCCAACGGCTCTTCTTGCATTACCTATAGCAATTATTGTTACTGCAGTTTTACTTCTTGGGACAGATCGCCTGGTATTGCGATTTTACCGTAAGCAAAAATCAGCTCCTGTAATTTTATTAATCGTTTCACTGGGAATTATGTTTGTCTACAACGGATTAGTCCGGTTCATTATTGGTGTAGGTGATCAACGTTTTTCCGATGGAGCTCGCTTCATAATTTCAGCGAGGGATTTCAAGAAGCTGACTGGTCTCGATGAAGGATTAGCTATTAAAACTACACAGGTTATTACAGTTATTACTGCAGTTTTGGTAGTTATCCTGCTGTTTTGGTTTCTTAATCGGACAAGAACCGGAAAATCTATGAGGGCCTTTTCTGACAATGAAGATCTTGCTTTGCTTTCTGGAATAAACCCGGAGCGGGTTGTGCTATATACATGGTTAATCGTTGCTGCATTGGCTACAATTGCCGGCACCTTATACGGGCTTGATAAAAGCTTTAAACCATTTGTTTATTTTCAATTATTATTACCAATATTTGCTGCCGCGATCGTTGGTGGTTTGGGAAATCCTCTTGGTGCGATTGCTGGTGGCTTTTTAATAGCATTCTCTGAGGTATTTATTACTTACGCATGGAAAAAAGTTTTGATGTACACACTTCCAGAACAATTTGAACCGACCGGATTAATGCAGTTACTGGCAACTGAATATAAGTTTGCAGTTAGTTTCGCCATCTTATTAGTTGTTCTTCTTTTCAAGCCAACAGGGCTTTTCAAGGGCAAATCACTATGAATGATAGTATCAAAACTTATTCCTTATTTGCGGCTGTATTATTTTTAATTGTAATTACTGGCATTATTCAAAGTTGGAATTCAGCCCTGTTTATTTTGAACATGGGATTAATCAGTGC
>CAXEVV010000094.1:0-3700 GCA_963999845.1 uncultured Rhodobacterales bacterium
GTAAATTGGGCAGTTTTAATGTTAACTACTTTACGTTCATTAGAGTCGATTGACTTCAAGGCTGCTTCCTCTCAATTTTTTGTTGGTGACAATTACCTGCAGTCAACGCACTTCTTTCTCTGCAAGTAGTCTCTCATTTATTTCCAGCAGTTTGCCTGTCTCTGGCTCGGGTCCTGACAAAACAGGGAAATATTCTTTCAACGAATCATGATACGATTTAACTCCGAATTCCAAATCAGAGAGTAGTACACCCTGATAAGCACTGGAAAATGCTGCCTCCCATGACCATTCAATTAACTGTTCGTCTTCTTTGCTGGTAAATCGATCAATTCGCATGCTGAGGTATCGCGAAATTCTCATTTTACGGTCTTCTTTTGAAAATTTGTAATTTCCACCGCGTTGTATGGTTTTGCCATTTTCTACTGGATACTCTTGATAAAAAATCACCGAATCTGGGTATAGACCAAGTACTAAATTGGGAAATATGCCGATGTATAGCCAACATTTCTGATGTGTTTCGTCTAAAGTATTTTTGGGCTGCAATAATTTTTTATAGTTTTTCACGCTCCACAGGCGCCCAGCTCCTGAACTGAAAGATCCAACTGATCTTGACAGTCCATCCTCTAGTGGTTCGTCGTGATAATTTTGACCGAATAGATCATGTAAACCCGGGTGTGCCATAGGCACGTGATAACCTTCATTATCAACATCGCGTACACATTTCCAATTCGCTTTAATCTGTTCAGTCCAAAAGCCTTCTCCAGTAGGCTCTAGGCTAGAGAGTTCATATTGCGAAACTTCCTTATCAAATTTTTTTAAAATATTTGACAGCGCAGGTTGTGGGCCTGGCTGAAATCTTACAAAGATAAAGCCATTCCATACATCCATTTCCAAAGGGGGTAAGCCATATTCAACGGGATCTAGTTTGGGAAGCGATGATGGTTGTGAAGCACCTCTCAAGGTACCATCAAGATTATAAGTCCAGCCATGAAATGGACAAGTAATTGTTGACTTACATGTGCCTGAATCTTCGGCGATTACCCGTGAACCACGATGTTTACACAAATTATGGAAAGCTCTGATTTTTCCATCTTTGCCTCTTATAACTAGTGCTCGTTCACCGATTAAATTCCAGGTTACGAAATCTCCTATCTCTGGTATATCGCTGCTATGGCAAATAAGCTGCCAATGGCGTCTAAAAAGCAAATCTTTTTCAGCCTCAAACATTTCATTGTTAAAAAAGCTCCATGAGGGAAGCCCTGAACGATCCCAATCATTGCTTGTTTTTAAATCTTTGGTTTCCAAACGAAAATTTCCTTTTTCTAAAACATAAACTCTTTGTGGGCGTTAGCAATTAAAAAAGAACGCATTCTGGTTCGATGTTTAGCCGGCTTCAAATGCTAAAGGTTTATAAAACAATAAATTGACTGACTGGTAAAAAAGTGCTCACCTATTTTTATGGAGGAGAGAAAAATGATTTCAATTACACGTAGATTTTTATTGGCTGTCACGCTTGTTTGCTCAGGTGTCTTAATGGCTGGCGCCTCATATGCTGATAAAATTAAAGTCGCTGCAATTTATACACTCCCAGTGGAGCAGCAATGGATAAGTAGAATACATAAGGCTCTTAACACCGCAGCTTCGCGCGGAGATATCGAGTATGTGTACTCTGAGAATATTGCAAATACTGACTATGAGAGAGTAATGCGCGAATATGCCGAGCAAGGGATGCAATTAATTGTTGGAGAGGTTTTTGGTCTAGAACGTGCTGCTAGAAAAGTTGCAAAAGATTATCCTAACACTGCTTTTTTAATGGGTTCGTCTTTTACACCAGTTGCCCCAAACTTTTCCGTGTTTGACAACTGGATACATGAACCTTCATATCTATCTGGTATGGTTGCAGGTGCTGCCACAAAATCCAACTTAATCGGTATGGTTGGTGGATATGCCATTCCGGAAGTAAATCGCTTGATGCACGCATTCATGGATGGTGCTCGAGAAGTAAACCCTGACGTAAAATTTTTGGTGAACTTCATAGACAGCTGGTACGACCCACCAAAAGCTAAGGAAAGTGCTTTCGCTATGATGGATGCTGGTGCTGACGTAATGTATGCCGAGCGATTTGGGGTTTCTGATGCTGCTGTAGAGCGAGGAGTCAAGGCTATCGGAAATGTGATTGACACTTCAGGTGATTATCCAGGGACGATAATGGCATCTGCCATCTGGCATATGGAAGCCACAATAGATAAAGCCGTATCTCGTGTTGCAAATGGCTCGTTCGAAGCCGCTGACTATGGCCAGTACAGCTTCATGGCTTATGGTGGAGGATCATTAATTATGGATGAAAGTCTCATGTCTTCAGAAACAGCAGCTGCTGTAAAGGCAAGAGAAGCCGAGCTTTTGGATGGCCTATTCAGAGTTAATGTGAATGACGCCCGTCCAACTTCTGATAATTAGAAATTAATAATGCTGGCTGCGAAAGTGGCCAGCACATTTTAAAAATGAAAGCACCGACTGTATTAAGGCTCAATGGGCTTACAAAGCGCTTTGGATCAGTTCTAGCAAATGATGATGTAACAATCGAACTTCAAAAAGGAGAAGTTCTAGCACTCCTCGGTGAAAACGGAGCGGGCAAAACAACTCTCATGAATATGTTGTTTGGTCATTATTTACCTGACTCTGGCAATGTTGAGATTATTAGCAATAATAACGATCTAGTGCCATTAGAGCTCGGCAATCCTAGTGCTGCGTTGGCGGCAGGAATTGGCATGGTGCATCAGCATTTCACACTGGCGGAAAATATTACGGCTTTTGAAAATATAACTCTCGGTGCTGAGCCGCTATTTTCTTTTCAAAGAAACCAAAAAATAGCTCGAAACAAAATTGGTAAAATAATGTCTAATAGCGGTTTGGATGCTCCGCTCGATACTCTGGTAGGAAGGCTCTCTGTTGGTGAAAAACAACGCGTCGAAATCTTAAAAGCTCTTTATCGCGATGCACATATTCTAGTATTGGATGAACCAACAGCAGTTCTTACGCCGCAAGAGGCAGACGCTTTATTTGCCAATTTAAGACGCATGACAAATCAAGGTCTATCTGTCATTTTCATAACCCATAAAATGCGCGAAGTTTTATCTTTTTCAGATAGGCTAATTGTTCTGCGCCATGGAGAAAATGTTGGGAGTATGAAAACTGCAGATGCTAGTGAAAAGAAAATAGCAAGCTTAATGGTAGGAAGTGAAACGCAAAAAGTATCTCCAAAAAAAATTAGTCCTGGCAAATCAATTTTATCTTTTGATGGAGTTTCTGTTGTGGGTCAGTCAAAGAGAGACTCTCTCAAAAATGTTAACTTACACTTAAAATCATATGAAATCTTGGGTATTGCTGGAATATCAGGAAATGGTCAAAATGTATTAGCTGATCTTATTTCTGGTCTGGTATCCCCTGATAAGGGGTCAATACTTTTAAAAGGCACAGCTATAGATAACATAAACCCGTTAGAAATGATAAAATCTGGCGTTGGAAGGATACCTGAGGATAGGCATAGGCAGGGTATAGTTGGAGGATTAAGTGTATCGGAAAATATGATTATAGAGCGCTTGGATGATCCTGAAATTCAAAGCTTTGGCTTTCTGAGGTCCTCCTTAATTAATAAAAATGCAGATAGACTTTCAAAAAAATATGATGTGCGAGGCCCAGG
>CAXEVV010000095.1:0-3665 GCA_963999845.1 uncultured Rhodobacterales bacterium
TGGAGCGGGTAGCGGGAATCGAACCCGCACCTTAAGCTTGGAAGGCTCTTATGATACCATTTCACCATACCCGCTGCAGACCTGCTGTGTAATACGAGCAAAATTTAGCGTCAAGCATATAACAATAGCAAAATTTATTTTCAGTGATACTGCGACCCTTTCGGTGCAATTGTGGATTTAATTTTATTAGAAATATTTAAAATGTCCAATTTGATGTGTGTCGGTGTCTTCATAAGTTGAGCGATTCCAACATCCCCCTCTTCACCCAGCCAAAGAGCCCATTCCCTTGGTTCTAGTAACAATGGCATGCGATGATGAATTTCTGATATTTGCTCTGAAGCTGGAACAGTTAAAATTGTGCAGGTAGGGATCCTATTTTCCCGACTTCTCCAATATTGCCAAATTCCAGCAAAGATCATTTGTTGCCTGTCTGATCTTTTAACATAAACGGGTCGACTATTTGAACCTTCGAGTTTTTGCCACTCATAAAAACCATCTGCCGGAATTAAACATCTCCTTTTACGGGAGGCGTCTCGAAAGGCTGGCTTCTCTGCAAGTGTTTCGGCTCGAGCGTTAAATAATAATGGCCCATCTGTGATCGATTTATACCAATGGGGTATAAAACCCCATCGCATCTTCCCTAATTTTCTGTGACCTAAACTACTGACAACTACATTTATATTTTCAGATGGGCATATGTTATAATTTGGCACTGTGACCAATTTTTTGGCTAATTGCGCGTTAACGCTTTCAGCAGTTGCTTTTAGTGGTGTTTCTAATACAAACCTACCGCACATCGTATTATTGTACCTTTAATTTTTACACACACTGCTAAGGGATCCAATGCTCAACTATATACACTATCCATCCGATAAATCTAACAAAAGCCCACTTTTGATTATTCACGGGTTATATGGTTCTGCACGTAATTGGGGTATAATTTGTAAAAGAATGTCAGATGAAAGAGAAATTTTTGCTATAGACCAACGCAACCATGGCGATAGTAAATGGTGCGAAACCCATAATTACTTTGACATGGCTGAAGATATACACGAATTTCTGGAACACTTTGGATCCATGGCTATTCTAGGACATTCGATGGGTGGAAAAGCAGCAATGGTGCTGTCAATAAAGGCCCCGCAGTTAGTCGAGAAACTCATTGTCGCGGATATAGCGCCCGTTAGCTACTCCCACGACAACACTCAGTATGTAAGAGCAATGAAAAATGTTCAGTTAAACAATATTGCTACAAGAGGCGACGCTCTCATGCAGTTAGCGGAAACTGTGCCAGAGCCAGAGTTACGAAACTTTTTTGCGCAGTCACTTGATTTAAAAAACAAGAGATGGAAGCTTAATTTAGATGTACTTGAGCGCGAAATGGAAAAAATAGTTTCGTTCCCACACCTGTCAGGACAGTACGACAAAGCCTCACTGTTTGTATCTGGAGAATTAAGTACGTATGTACAAATTAAAGATAGGCCAGTGATAAAAAAACTTTTCCCAAAAGCAAATTTTTCCACAATAGAAAACGCCGGACACTGGCTTCATGCAGAAAAGCCAAGAGAGTTTGAGGCTGTCGTGCGCACTTTTTTAAATAATATTTACTAGTTAGTTAATAATCAAAATAACCAAAATATTGCTCTTAATTAAAAAAATGCACCTTGACCGCAGTAGAAATTAAACTCATATCGGGATGATGACAAACGTTGCAAATATAAGAAATTTTTCGATAGTGGCTCACATTGACCACGGCAAATCAACACTAGCTGATCGATTAATTCAAACAACTTCAACTGTATCAGATCGGGATATGAAAGAACAACTGCTCGACAGCATGGATATTGAGCGCGAACGTGGGATCACGATCAAAGCAAATACTGTTCGGATTGATTATATTGCAAGCGATGGAGAAAAATATGTATTGAACCTGATTGATACTCCTGGCCACGTAGATTTTGCTTATGAAGTAAGCAGGTCAATGAGAGCAGTAGAGGGTTCACTGTTAGTGGTGGACAGCACACAGGGAGTAGAGGCTCAAACACTCGCAAACGTTTATCAAGCTATAGATGCGGATCATGAGATAGTGCCTGTTTTGAATAAAATTGATTTGCCTGCCTCAGATTGTAAAAGAGTTGCCGAACAAATTGAGGATGTTATCGGGTTAGATGCCAGCGAAGCTATAGAAGTAAGCGCAAAATCTGGCATCGGTATTAATGAGACCTTGGAAGCTATTGTGAACAAATTGCCCGCGCCACAAGGAGATGCTGATGCTCCCTTAAAAGCAATGCTGGTAGACAGCTGGTACGATGCCTACTTGGGGGTAGTTGTCTTAGTAAGGATCATGGATGGCAAGATGCAAAAAGGTGATCGAATAAAAATGATGTCTAACGGCACCCTACACTCCATAGACAGAATTGGTGTATTCAAACCACAAATGGAGAATGTTGATTGTCTTTACACAGGTGAAATTGGATTTATTACGGCATCAATTAAACAGGTGAGAGATACTCGGGTGGGAGACACTATCACTCATGATAAAGGGGGGACAAATACTGCGTTGCCTGGGTTCAAACCTAGCCAGCCAGTTGTTTTTTGTGGGTTATTTCCCGTTGACAGTTCTCAGTTTGAAGATTTGCGAGATGCAATAGAAAAACTAGCATTAAATGACGCATCATTTAGTTTTGAAATGGAAACATCTGCGGCATTAGGTTTTGGTTTCCGTTGTGGATTTCTGGGACTGTTACACCTCGAAGTAATAAGAGATCGTATTGAACGAGAGTATGACATAGACTTGATTACCACTGCTCCGAGTGTAATTTACCATGTTTATTCCCGTGATGGAGACATGATTGAATTGCACAACCCTGCAGATATGCCTGATTTGTCCAAAGTGGATCATTTAGAAGAGCCTAGGATAAAGGCAACTATATTGGTGCCAGATGATTATTTGGGAGACGTGCTTAAACTTTGCCAAGATCGCAGAGGAATTCAAGAAGATTTAACCTATGCCGGTTCTCGTGCAATGGTGATATACGACCTGCCTTTGAACGAAGTCGTATTTGACTTTTACGATCGATTGAAATCAGTCACGAAAGGCTATGCATCATTTGATTATCAAATGACTGGGTATCGTACTGATAATCTTGTTAAAATGCAGATCTTAGTAAATGAAGAACCGGTAGATGCCCTTTCAGTAATGGTCCATAGAGATCGATCAGAGCTCAGAGGTCGAGCAATGTGCGAAAAACTCAAGGATCTGATACCACGTCATATGTTTAAAATACCAATTCAGGCAGCTATAGGTGGTAAGGTAATAGCCCGTGAAACTCTCGCAGCTTTAAGAAAAGATGTAACTGCTAAATGCTATGGTGGTGATGCCACGCGAAAAAGAAAACTCCTGGACAAACAAAAGGCAGGTAAGAAAAAAATGCGTCAATTCGGCAAAGTAGACATACCGCAAGAGGCCTTTATATCAGCACTCAAGATGGATGGATAAAATCTAAAGGTAAAAATAGCTGGTCAGTAAGTATTAAAGGAGACAAAAAATACTAAATGACCTTTGCCTTAAATAGATTGTCATACATTTTGTGGTACCGCCTCCCCGGTTTGAACGGGGGACCTCTGGATCCACAATCCAGCGCTCTAACCAACTGAGCTAAGGCGGC
>CAXEVV010000096.1:0-3636 GCA_963999845.1 uncultured Rhodobacterales bacterium
CAGGAAGGAAACGGGTTTCTTGTTGGAGCCTATGAAAAAGAAGTAAAATTTTGGGCTGAAAAATCAACGCCTCTAGATTTTGGCCATGAGCTTTTTGATGATGACCTGGAAAGAATTGAAGAGAATATTTTAAGAGCGATCGAAAGAGTCCCAACGATTGGTGAGGTTGGAATAAAAAGAGTTATTAATGGTCCAATGATTTGGTCTCCTGACAGTAATGTGCTATTTGGTACGGCTCCAAAGGTAAGTAATTATTTCTGCTGTAATGGTGTAATTCCAGGATTTAGTCAGTCTGGGGGTATGGGCATGTTGGCTGCTGAGTGGATTACAAAAGGAGAAACTCAATATGATATGTTTGCTTGGGATTTAACGAGATTTGGTGATTGGTGTAGTGATACGTTCACAAAGGAACGTGTGAGAGATCAATATGCTAATAGATTTAAAATACATTTTCCTGGAGAAGAAAGAGAGGCGGGTCGCCCCCTCCGAAAAAGGCCGGCTTTTCAATTTCAAAAGGAATTAGGTGGCGTTTTTGGATTAAATTATGGGTGGGAACATCCATTATATTTTGATTTTGATACACCTGACACGGCAGGTTTTACACGGCAAGACTGGTGGAAGAGTGTCCGTCGGGAGGCCTTACTGCTCAGAAAGAATGTTGGAATAATAGATATTTCAAATTTTGGTAAATATCTTTGCTGTGGTGATGGCGCCTATGAATTCCTGGACGGCATTTTTGCAAATAAAATTCCTAAAAACGTTGGGGGGTCATGTTTAAGTCCTATAATTGGAAAAATGGGCGGTATTGCTGCCGATGCAACTATAACAAAATTAAGTGAGGATAGCTTCTGGATAGTAAGTTCTGGAGCGGCTGAGGGTTTCCAGCAACGATTTTATAATTTGGTAAAGCTTGGTAATGGGACTGAATTTATCAGTAAATCCGAGGATTATTGTGGATTTAATGTAGCAGGTCCCAAGTCGAGGGAATTACTCCAACGGTTAAGTAACAAAGATCTATCCAACGAAGCTTGGCCCTTCTTTAAAAGTGGGAATTTAACCATAGCTGGAGTTGAGTGCTTGGCTCTGCGGGTGTCATTTACAGGAGATTTAGGATGGGAGCTTTATTGTGAGAAGCATAATCAATTAGAGTTATACAAACTCCTGATTGAAAATGCTAGCCAAATTGGCGGTGGACCTGTTGGAAGTAGGGCATTGATGTCACTGAGGTTAGAAAAAGGTTATGGATCTTGGGGGCGTGAATATAGCCCTGAGTACTGGCCTCATGAAGTTGGATTAGAGCGATTAATTGCCAATAAACCAAATTTCATTAATAAAAATGAGGTTGAAAGTGTTCTGGCATTGCCGGCTCGTGAACAGTTAGTGGTCTTGAAATTAAATGAAGCTGATGTACGGAAATCTAATGCCGATGCTTTAGGCGGCGAGCCTATTTTTAAAGACGGTAATGGTATTGGGAGGGTAACCTCCGGTGGTTACGGATATTCTGTGAATATGTCCTTAGCATTAGGGTTTGTTAAAGGCATCGAAAGTGGTGAAGAAGTAGATGTAATGGTTTTGGGTAAACCTCATAAAGCCACAGTATTAAGTGAGCCACCATTTGACCCAGAAAGTTCTATTTTGCGTAGTTGACGCGATAAGCTTACTCGATAACAATAAGCACAAACATAAGGAATTTTTAACTGCTATGGCTAACGGCGGTAAAATTTTAATAGATTGCCTTTTGGCTCTTGGAGCTAAAAGAGGGTTTGGGATTCCCGGTGAAAGTTATTTAGCGATTCTTGATGCGCTATTTGATAAAAAGGAAGATTTTGAGTTTATTCTGTGCAGAAACGAGGGTGGCGCATCATTTATGGCCTCAGCGTATGGTAAACTTATGCAGGAGCCGGGTCTGTGTTTTGTAACTCGTGGACCGGGAGCCATGAATGCAGCTATTGGTGTGCATACGGCTAAGCAAGATAGTTCCCCAATGATCTTGTTTGTTGGGCAGATTGGGACTCAGATGAAAGGGCGCGAGGCCTTCCAAGAAATAGATTATGAGAGTGCATTTAACGATGTTGCAAAATGGACTGTAGAAATTAACGATGTTGATAGGATCCCAGAAATTATCGCTAGAGCCTGGTTTACTGCAATGTCTGGGCGACCCGGGCCTGTGGTTGTGGCTTTACCTGAAGATATTTTAACGAAAAATTCGAGTGCTTCACCTTTAACTAGTGCTATTGTAGTAGAAAAGACTGTCCCTAGTAGTACATCCATCGATAAAGTGGATAGACTGCTAACTGAGAGTAATTTTCCATTGATAATAATCGGTGGGACCAACTGGGATCGATCAGGTCAAAATGCATTGAAAGAATTTGCTGAATCGTCAAAGATTCCAGTGATTACTGCTTTTAGGTATCAAGATCAATTTGATAACTTTTCATCTGCATTTTGTGGTGAGGCGGGTGTTGGGATGCCGTCACATGTTCGTGATTTAATTAAAAAGAGTGATTTGATACTGGCAATAAATATCAGATTTGGTGAAATGACGACTGATGCTTACAGCCTTTTAGACGTACCAGTGCCTCATCAAAAATTAATTCATGTTCACACCTCAGAACGCGAGTTAGGAAAAATATATCAGCCAGATATTGCAATCCAGGCTAATCCAAATGAGTTTTCAATATGCCTGAGTAGAGTTTTTGGTAGTTGGGGGATTTGGTATTCCAACGCTCGAGAGAATTATTTAGCTAGCTTAGTAGCTCCCGAACAACCCTCTGATGTAGATATGGGCATAGTAATGAAATACTTACAAAACGTTCTTCCTTCAGATGTAATTATTACTAATGGTGCTGGAAATTTTGCGGTTTGGCCAAACAAGTTTTTTCAATTTGGTGCTGGATCGCGACTATTAGCTCCACAAAGTGGTGCTATGGGATATGGTGTTCCAGCGGCTATTGCGGCTAAAGCTACATTTCCTGACAGAACAGTAGTTTGTTTTGCAGGAGACGGGGATTTTCAAATGACTTGTCAGGAACTAGCAACAGCAGCTCAAGCGCGGGTATTTCCGATAATTTTGATAGTCAATAACGCCACTTATGGCACTATACGAGTTCATCAGGAGAAAAATTATCCTGGACGTGTAAGCTGCACCGATATTGTAAATCCGGATTTTATTGGATTAGCGCAATCCTTTGGCTTTTTAGGGATTAGCGTTAAGACTACTGAAGAGTTTTTTGCTGCTTTTAGCCAAGCATTAAATTCTAAAAATGGAGCAGTTTTGGATCTACATGTTTCTTCTGAGTCTTTAGTCCCGAGCCAATCGTTAAGTGAAATAAGACAGAGGGCTTTGAATAATCAGAAAGATTGAGTTTTCAATCTTAGGGATAGAAATAAGATGGAAGAAAAATTTGATGTCATTGTAATTGGTGGTGGAGTTATTGGCTGTGCTGCGGCCTACTTCTTGGCTGCTAATCCTAATTTTAGTGGATCAGTTCTAGTTGTTGAGCCCGATCCAGCCTACACATATGCTTCTTCCACCCTTTCAGCTTCATCACTAAGAACACAATTTTCAAATTCATTAAACATTAAAATAAGCCAATACGGGTATGATTTTATTTCACAATTTCACACCTTGATGTC
>CAXEVV010000097.1:0-3545 GCA_963999845.1 uncultured Rhodobacterales bacterium
GGCATGATGGTTTGTGCGTTCGGCCTTAGAAATTTGGGAGCTTTTTGAGATGACGCTTTCTTGGCTTTCTATTATTCGACTGGGCTTAGTGCAAATGTGCTTAGGAGCAGTAGTAGTTCTTATGACATCAACTCTAAACAGATTGATGGTAGTCGAGCTTTCACTAGCAGCTACGCTACCTGGTGCTTTGGTTGCAATACATTACTTGGTTCAAGTTTCGCGACCCAAATGGGGCTTCATCTCTGATATGCAAGGGAATAGAACTAAATGGATTATTATAGGTATGTTAATACTGGCACTTGGTGCAAACCTAGCCGCGCTTTGCATTCTTCTATATCCAATTAATGCAACTGCCGCTATTTCACTTTCGTTCCTCGCGTATATTTTAATAGGCGTGGGGGTTGGAGCTTCAGGGACTTCATTACTTGCTCTTTTAGCTGCTCATACAATCCAGCGTAGACGTGCCGCTGCTGCGACTATCACATGGCTTATGATGATTTTCGGAATCGCCGTAACCGCCACCGTTGTGGGAGCATTGCTAGACCCCTACTCTGGACAAAGACTTATTAAAATTGTCCTTGCTCTTACCTTATTAACAATCATCATTACTATCATTTCGACTTTCAACATCGAAAGAGGGCTGTCGAGCGCAACCAGAAATATTGACAAATCTCAATCCTTTATTTCAGGTTTGAGAATAATATGGGCGAATAGTCAAACCAAACGCTTTACCATCTTTGTATTCCTATCAATGACGGCATACTTTATGCAGGAATTGATCCTGGAACCTTATGCAGGCATAGTGTTTTCTTTCACCCCTGGCCAGTCAACCTCATTATCAGGCATACAAAATGGCGGAGTATTCCTAGGAATGCTTTCGGTAGGAATAGCCTGTACGGGATTTAAATTTGGAGCATTAAAAAATTGGGTTTGGGCAGGATGTATGGGATCTTGCATAAGTTTAATTCTCATTGCACTAGCCGGGCAATCGCCCGATCTTGTGCCATTAGCCCCTTTGGTTTTTGGGCTTGGACTTTTTAATGGAATGTTCGCAGTAGCTGCAATTGGATCAATGATGTCTTTAGCTAATCAAAATAATGACAACAGAACCGGCACGCGTATGGGCTTGTGGGGCGCAGCACAAGCTATCGCCGCTGGTTTTGGCGGCCTTTTAGGAACAATTCTCGTTGATGTTCTTCGTCTTGTAGATTTCAGTCACGCCGATGCATACGGGTCAGTATTCATCTTTGAAGCTGCGCTATTCGCTTTGGCAGCAAGTATAGCAACTAGAAGCATTACGAATGCTTATAACGGGACAACTCAAATGGTGGGAGAGTAATATGTTTGATGTAGTAATTATTGGTGGTGGACCATGCGGTTCAACGGCAGCAAACTATTTGGCGGGCTTGGGGCACCGAACCGCATTATTGGACAGAGCTGGTAGAATAAAACCCTGTGGAGGAGCAATACCGCCAAGGGCCATAGAGGATTTTGATATTCCCGACGAGCTTTTAAAGGCAAAGGTAACTACAGCTAGAATGGTATCTCCAACAAAGCGTTCAGTAGATATACCAATTGAAAATGGGTATGTTGGAATGGTTGATCGAGAAGAATTTGACGAATTTTTAAGGCAGCGCGCGGCTCAAAAAGGTGCGGAGCGATATACTGGAACATTCGAAAAGATAACTCGTGATAATTTAGGAACTACAGTACACTTTAGAAATCATGACAACAGAAATGTAGAACAGCTTAAGACAAGATACGTCATAGGAGCTGATGGAGCTCGTTCAAACGTGGCGAAAGCGGAAATTCCTGATGGTGGTAAGATACCATATGTTATTGCTTATCATGAAATTATCGAAGCCCCAGAGAAAACTGGAGATTATGATCCCAAGCGGTGTGATGTAATTTATGATGGTAGCATCTCACCAGATTTTTATGGATGGGTATTCCCTCATGGTAAAAGCGCATCAATCGGAATGGGTACAGGGCACCATGGATTTGACCTAAAAACAGCGACTTCAGAACTAAGAAGCCGAGCTGGGTTGGACAAGTGTAAAACAATTAGGAAAGAGGGTGCGCCAATACCTCTCAAACCACTTAAAAGATGGGATAATGGCAGTGACGTACTTGTGGCGGGAGATGCTGCAGGTGTAGTCGCGCCAAGTTCAGGAGAAGGCATTTACTACGCGATGGCTGCTGGTCAAATTGCAGCAGAAACAATCACAGAGAGTTTAGTATCAAATTCGCCAAAAGCCCTTAAACTAGCAAGACAACGCTTTTTAAAGGAGCATGGAACTGTTTTTAACGTTCTTGGTGCAATGCAAAACGCATATTATAAATCAGATAATAGAAGAGAGCGGTTTGTTTCTTTATGCCATGATGTGGATGTGCAGACACTGACATTTGAGGCTTACATGAATAAAAAATTGGTGAGTGCAAGACCTCTCGCACATTTGAAAATTATGTTCAAAAACCTTGCTCATTTAACTGGAATTGTGTCGAAAGAGTTCACATGAATATTATGATACCAGCATGGGTTGATGGTTCACTTCAGCCTGTAGAGAAGCTTGAAGCCCATAAACTTGGTCTAAAACACAAAGCCATATCTGTTTTTGTATTTTATCAAAACAAAATATTACTTCAGAGACGTGCACTGGGCAAATATCATACACCAGGCTTATGGGCAAACACCTGCTGTACTCATCCATATTGGAATGAAATTGACACAGATTGTGCGAGCCGGCGTCTCTTTGAAGAGCTACACTTAAGTGACCTTAAATTAGAAAATAGAGGTCAAATTGAATATCGTGCAGATGTTGGTAAAGGGCTCATTGAGCACGAGGTCGTTGAGATATTCACTGCAACCTGCTCAAATCCCCCGAAGGTCATTCCAAACCCTGAAGAAGTTATGGAAGTTAAATGGGTTGACCAAATTGAGTTGGCAAACAAGGTTAAACTAAATCCAGATGAATTCACGCCATGGCTACGCATTTACATGCTAAAGCATTTTGAGCAAATCTCCGGTACAATCACTGCTTAGGTTTTCCAGAAAATGAGCTACGGCTACGTTATTTTATATTTTATAAAATCTTGACTACTATGTGCATGGGCAACATTTTGATCTTGGGCTCTGGCCCGAATGCAATCGAAATATTAGATCAAGATCTCTCTATCTATGATAAAATAGTTGTTATTAACAATGCATGGAGGATTCTCGAAGATTGGACAGACCATATTTATCCTCACGATTTTCCAAATCAAAACAAACCTAATATGTTGAAGTCATCGCAACAGAAAGTCGAAGAAAGACAGTTTGTAAACATTCAAAACCAATACGGAGGTTTCGTTTACGCAGGCGGAACAATGGCATTTACAGCACTTTACTGGGTACTTGGTCATTATAAAGCTGAAGCAATAGATATTTTAGGTTGTGACATGGTTTATCCCAAGACGGGATCAACGCATTTTTATGGTACAGGCACCCCCGACCCTCTAAGGGAGGATATATCTCTTCGCTCACTAAAAGCTAAATCAGCAAGGGC
>CAXEVV010000098.1:0-3509 GCA_963999845.1 uncultured Rhodobacterales bacterium
TATTATGTGACTTTATGCCTAGATAAGCTGCAATCAAAGTGGAAGACTATTATAATATTTATTCCTTTTGCTTGGCTTTTGCTTTTTTTCTTAACTCCCTTTTTTATTGTTGCAAAAATTAGTTTAGCTGAACTTGTTATTACAAGCCCACCCTTTAGTAAAATGATAGATTGGGTTGATGGTAGCGTAATTACTATAAGATTGGTATTCGATAACTTTATTTATATTTTTGACGATCCACTTTACGCACGCACTTATTTAAATTCTGTTAAGATAGCGCTTATATCCACGTTTTTAGCGTTACTTATTGGCTATCCTATTGCTTATGCAATCGTTAGGTCAAAGCCAGTGACCAAACAATTATTATTATTTGCAATAATTTTACCATTTTGGACATCATTTCTACTAAGGGTATATGCTTGGATGGGGTTACTCGCAGACCAAGGAACCATAAACAACATTTTAATCTATTTAGGTGTTACAGATACTCCTATTCGCTTATTATATACTGAATTCGCCGTCTACATTGGTATCGTTTATACATATCTTCCTTTTATGATATTGCCTCTATACGCAAATATGGAAAAACTAGACGGTAGTCTAAACGAGGCTGCAGCCGATTTAGGTTCTGGCCCGATTAATACATTTTTTAGAATCACATTGCCATTAAGTCTGCCGGGGATCATTGCAGGTTCTTTACTAGTTTTCATACCTGCAACTGGTGAATACGTTATTCCAGACTTACTGGGCGGCGGAAACGTACAAATGATTGGCCGTCAACTATATAACGAATTTGCAAGAAATATTGACTGGCCTGTAGCGTCGGCTGTCGCAATAGTATTGCTTCTTCTTTTAGTCCTACCAATGGCCATTTATCAGCACTACCAAGCTAAAGCAGCTGAGGTAAAATAAATGCATAATGAAAGATCTGGTTTTCTAACTTTTATGCTTACCGTTGGACTTGCTTTTTTATACATACCAATGGTTCTGCTTGTTATTTATTCATTTAATTATTCAAAGCTTGTACCAGTTTGGGGAGGCTGGTCGACACGTTGGTATAAAGTTTTATTTGAGTCTCCAGAAGTTTGGGAGGCTGTCAGACTAAGTCTGCAAATAGCTTTTATCAATGCCACTTTTGCAACGATGCTTGGTGCGTTGGCAGGACTAGCAATGGTCCGATTTGGTAAATTTCGAGGTAGGACACTCTTTGGAGGCATGTTGGTTGCCCCACTAGTGATGCCTGAGGTTATTACAGGCTTATCTCTTTTGATTTTTTTTATTTCACTAAAAGAGTTAATCGGCTGGCCACTGGAACGAGGCTTCACTACTATAACTATAGCTCACATTACATTTTCGCTTGCCTATGTCGCAGTAATTGTCCAGGCAAGATTAACCGGAATGGGTGTATCATTAGAGGAAGCGGCAGCTGATTTAGGTGCAAAACCCTTTAAAGTAATAAGCTCTATAACTCTTCCACGCCTTGCTCCAGGTCTACTATCTGGATGGCTTTTAGCATTCTGCCTATCACTGGATGATTTAGTAATCGCAAGCTTTGTAACTGGTCCGGGGTCAACTACGTTACCAATCTTAATCTTTTCAAGAATACGGTTAGGTCTCAGGCCTGACATAAATGCACTTGCTACTATTATTATTATCTTCGTAGCCATCCTTGTCGCAATTGCTGCTTACATAATGTTACGACAGCAAAGGCGTGAATTGATAGACCAGCAAATGGCAGCAAGAGGCGACGTATAAAAAATGCGCGACCCACGGCATAATATTTTATTTGAACCAATAACAATTGGACCAGTGACTGCAAAAAATCGTTTCTATCAGGTACCCCATTGCTCTGGTATGGGATGGCGACGTCCCAACACACTTGCAGCCATGCGAGGGGTAAAGGCCGAGGGTGGATGGGGAGTAGTTAATACAGAGTACTGTTCTATTCATCCAACCTCAGATAATGACGCTTTTCCTTACTGCGCACTCTGGGACAATGAAGACATTATTTCCCATCGAAAAATGACTGATGAAGTTCACAAACATGGCGCCCTAGCTGGCGTGGAGCTATGGATAGGTGGCTCGTTGATCGTGAACCTAGGCACCAGATTACCTCCACTAGGATTACGAAATCATCCACAACAAGACACATCAGTTTACCATCCAGGCCAAACACGTTGCATGGATAAAAATGATATAAAAAATATCCGGCAATGGCATAGGGATGCTGCAAAACGGGCGCTAGAAGCTGGCTTTGATATTGTTTATGTCTACGCTACTCACGGTTATTTATTATCTGAATTTTTAAACCCAGAAACAAATATAAGAAATGACGAATATGGCGGATCTTTAGAAAACCGCGTGCGTTTTATCAAAGAGCTTATCGAGGATACTCGTGAAGTAGTAGATGGGAAAGCTGCAGTCGCCACGCGTTTTAGTGTTGGGCTCAACGATCCAGAAAGTTATGATGCTTTTGCGCTCCTAGCAGAACTACCTGACCTATGGGATCTGACAGTACCAGACTACAGCGTAGAAATGGGCAACTCTAGATTCATAAAAGAAGCAGCACTAAAGGACTCAGTTTTAAAAGCAAAACAACTTACCTCAAAACCAGTTGTCTCGGTCGGTCGATTAACGTCTCCGGATACAATGGTTCACCTCCTTCGAGACAAAGTTCAAGACTTTATTGGCGCAGCGCGACCCTCAATCGCAGATCCCTTTTTACCAAATAAGATTTCTACTGGAAACCTTGAGGACATCCGAGAGTGTATTGGCTGTAATGTTTGCTATGCGCATGACAGCCTTGGTGTACCAATTAGGTGCACACAAAATCCTACTATGGGTGAAGAATGGCGCAATGGATGGCACCCTGAAAAAATAGTTACTACTAAAAAAAGAAAGAGAGTATTAGTAGTCGGCTCTGGCCCAGCTGGTTTAGAGGCCAGTAGAGTCCTTGGGAAAATGGGCCACAAAGTGGCTCTCGCTGAAAAATCTCGTGAACTTGGAGGAAGGATTATCACCGAAGCAAAACTGCCCGGACTTTCAGAATGGATAAGAGTCAGAGATTGGAGAATTACCCAAATTAATAAATGCGAAAATATAGAGGTTTTCCCCGAAAGTTTTATGACTGCCGATAGCGTATTAGAATTGGGTTACGAGGACGTAGTAATTGCGACAGGCGCTAGATGGGCAAAAGACCCAATAGGAAGGCACAGCGATTGCGACTTTAAAAAAGCAGATATGAAAATGATAGTTTCTGGCGACGAAGTACTTGAGAGCCCCATTAAATCTAAATCTAAATTCGTAATATATGATGATGACCACTATTATTTTGGATCTGTCCTTGCACTTGAATTGAAAAGACAAGGACATGAAGTAACTTTAGTTAGTCCAGCTGGAAGAGTGTGTAGCTGGGGTGAATTTACTGATGAGCAAACAAGATCAAACACGGAAATTATAAAGGCTGGGATTAAAGTAATTAATAACTACAAAATTGAAGTAGTGATGAA
>CAXEVV010000099.1:0-3417 GCA_963999845.1 uncultured Rhodobacterales bacterium
TTTTACATAAGAAGATTGGGTGACAGAATAGAACAGTGTTCGCTAAAAAACGGCGAATTCATTTATGGAGACCCTCCATTTTCAATTGAACATGAGATAAGTTTATTTGAATGCCTTAATATAGATGTTTTGATTATAAAAAATGTTGGGGGCAACGGAAGTTTTGCAAAAGTTGAAGCAGCGCGCGCGATGAATATTTTAGTTTTGATGATAGATAGGCCGCAAAGGTCTAATGCACTTGTAATTTCGTCAGTTTTCGAAATATTGAAGTGGGTGGATACTAATCAATGACGGATAAAATTCTTATAGAGACTGATGAGATACTGGTACAAGCAATTGATGCCCTTACTTTGCTTGAACCCCGGTTTGCACGTGTCATAGAACACACTGGCCTGCCCAAGCTACGTTCAAGGCCAGATGGATTCAAAACTTTACTACAAGCAATTATAAGTCAGCAGGTTTCAGTTGCAGCCGCAAATGCCATTTGGTCCCGATTGGACGTTGAGAATCTGACAGATCCTAATAAAATCCTCAAAGCCACTGAGGATCGTCTGAAAAAGGCTGGGCTCAGCAGGCAAAAAATTAGGTATTCAAAAGCCTTGGCCGCAGCGAATTTAGATTATGTAGATCTGAGACAAAAAAGTGATGATGAAGTTATTAATATCTTAACTGAAGTGCCTGGTATTGGAGTTTGGACGGCTGAAATTTATGCAATGTTTAGTTTGAAAAGGGCCGATATTTTTGCAGCGGGCGATCTTGCATTGAAGGAAGGGGCAAGACTATTATTTTCCTTTGACGAACGGCCCACTGAGGCTGAGCTGAGAAATCTTTCAAAAAAGTGGTCGCCATGGCGGTCTGTTGGGGCACTTCTCCTATGGAATTACTATGGTTTTAAAAAAAATAGGGAAGGCGTTGTATGACACGTGTATTAAAATCTAAGCGTACCGAACCAAAGTCAGGTGATATACGCTCAGTCTTGGTTTTTCTCCATGGATATGGAGCAAATGGGGATGATTTATTGGGATTAGCAGAGCCTTTATCTGAGCATCTTCCTGACACACTGTTTGTTTCTCCAGATGCTCCAGAAAATTGTGCGGGCAGTCCGATGGGATTTCAATGGTTTCCAATCCCTTGGATAGATGGATCTAGTGAGGAGGAGAGCAAAAAGGGCATGATCTCTGCAGTGGATGATTTGAATGCGTTTCTCGACGCCCTAATGGTCGATGAAGACATATTGCCGGAACAACTCGCTTTGTTTGGGTTCTCCCAGGGAACAATGATGGCTTTGCATGTCGCGCCTCGGCGAGAAGATCCTATTGCTGGTGTTGTCGCAATTTCAGGCAGACTGTTAGAACCAGAACTTCTTGTTGATGAGGCAGTAAGTCACATGCCAGTTATGTTTGTGCATGGGGACGAGGATGATGTCGTCCCGCCACAATCAATGCCACAGGGAGTGGAAGGATTACAGGCCGCAGGCTTCAAAGATGTTTATGCTCATATTCAAAAAGGTACTGGGCATGGTATTGCACCTGATGGATTAGGTGTTTCTTTGGCCTTTTTGCGTGATCAGTTAGGCTTTTAAATGGTGGAAATATATTTTTGAATTTTAAATAACGTGCCACAAAATGGGGGTTGTCACGAGCTCAACTCAATATATAGTTATAACAGACTGATAATGATTGCTTGAGGGACACTGGTATGGAGGCAGACTTTAGGAATGAATTTGTAAGACATCCTACATCTACCAAAAACAACCCGGCATTGGTTCTGAACGCTGATTATAGACCGCTTTCATACTATCCACTTTCATTGTGGTGTTGGCAGGATGCAGTAAAAGCCGCGTTTATGGATAGGGTTGATATTGTGGCAGAGTACGATGATTATGTGCATAGTCCCTCAATAAGTTTAAAAATCCCTTCAGTAGTAGTCTTGAAAGACTACGTAAGACCTCAAAAAAAAGTTGCTTTCACTCGTTTCAATCTTTTTTTGAGGGATGAGTTTTCATGCCAATATTGCGGTTCCAAGGGTGATTTGACGTTTGATCACGTGGTTCCAAGATCTCAAGGGGGTACAACTAATTGGGCTAATGTTGTTGCGGCGTGTAGCCCATGTAATTTAAAGAAGGGATCAAAAAGCCTTCAAAATTCGGGCTTGCATTTAAGGCGTAAGCCGGTACGCCCTGAGCCTCATCAAATGATGAATGTCGGAAGAAAGTTCCCGCCGAATTTTTTGCATGAAAGTTGGATGGACTTTTTGTACTGGGACGCTGAGTTGGATGCATAACAAGTTTTATTTTCTCCTTGCTATAAGATAGGTTAATTAAAAACTAATACGGTAATATATTACCATTATTGTAAACTATTGTTTTTATTAATTTATATTTATTCAAATACTCTTGACCTCAGTAATATTGGCGATATAAGCCTTTAATTAAGTTTAGAAAAATAATGAAATCAGGTGGTATTTTAATGAAGACATATACTGCGACCCCTGCAGATATCGAAAAAAAATGGATATTAGTCGACGCAGACGGAATAGTACTAGGCCGATTAGCTTCGATCATAGCAATGCGTCTGCGCGGCAAACATAAACCCTCTTTTACACCTCACATGGACTGTGGGGATAATGTTATAGTCATAAATGCTGAAAAAATTCAGATGACTGGAAAAAAGAGAGAAGAAAACTTCTATTGGCACACTGGCCATCCGGGCGGTATAAAATCCAGAACTAAACAACAAATTTTAGATGGCGCCCACCCAGAGCGTGTTATTACTCAGGCTGTCAAGCGTATGCTACCGGGTAATAAATTGAGCCGGCAGATAATGACAAATCTCAGGGTATATGCTGGATCTAATCATCCCCACGAAGCACAAGATCCAAGTGTTTTGGACGTTAAATCAATGAATTCTAAAAATACACGGGTGACAAACTAATGAGCGAAGATTTAAAATCATTAAGCGATCTGGATGTAAGTCCATCTGACGATACTACGGCTGTTGAAATTGCAGCCCCTAGAGTTGCTATTCGTGATGATCTGGGTAGGTCTTACGCCACTGGTAAGAGAAAAGACGCAGTCGCGCGCGTATGGATAAAGCCGGGGTCCGGTAAGATTGTGGTGAATGACAAAGAGATGAATAGTTATTTCGCCAGACCTGTGCTTCAAATGATCCTTAGGCAACCTTTTCAGGTTGCAGGAGTTGAAGACCAGTTTGACGTAAGTGCAACTGTGAAAGGTGGCGGCTTATCTGGCCAAGCTGGTGCGGTAAAGCATGGTATCTCAAAGGCATTGCAATTGTATGAGCCATCCTTAAGGGCTGCACTAAAATCTGCTGGATTTCTTACACGCGATAGTCGCGTTGTGGAGCGCAAAAAGTTTGGTAAGCGAAAAGCGCGCCGCTCCTTTCAGTTCTCAAAGCG
>CAXEVV010000100.1:0-3104 GCA_963999845.1 uncultured Rhodobacterales bacterium
GCACCTAGTGCGACAACCAATTCATCCACTGCTGGGGCGTCATAAATCGAAAACTGAACGGTAAGATAATGAGAGCGGCGTCCAGTGTCATGCTTATCCATTAATGGAATTTGAATTTGAGTATTTGCTGGACCGCGTGTGTTTGTAAAACCCAAGTAACTTTTCGCTCCGACAGCCTCTCTGTAGAAATTGCCAAATTGTAGAGTGTGTATCAAAGCAGACGCGTGTTCGACCTCGCAACTAGTACCCGCTATGCAGGCTTTCCCATAAGCCTCTATGGCATCACCAGAACCTGCTAAAAAAATCAGCTTGTCAGTTATTAATTTCCCCAAATATGGTGCCATGCGCTTGATCTCGGGTGATAGGTCCTCAACAAACCCCTGGCCAAACCAAGGATTTTTTACAACAGCAGCTACACCAATCATACGCAGTGGAGGATCGGATGCACGCCCACCTTCAATGTAAATATCCTCATCAAAAGTTACAACTTTTCGTAATTCAGGAAGCACGGCTATTCTCCAAACAAATTGAATATTAATGTCTGCTTTTAAAGGCAGTGTCGAAATCGTTTCTGAAGTCGTCACCCCTTTTCGGATGCAATGGTTACCTGTATTTACTTACTAATTCAATACTTGCCCAATTAAGCGTTAAAGTACTCATTTGAATAGATCCAAACTATCCAGAAAGTCTCTCACTGGTTTGTTTACTGCTTTGGGAGATTCAGCCAAAGCCATGTGTCGCAGATTGGGCAAGACTAAGGCTTTGGCGCCCGAAATCTCGGCAGCAATTGCAAAGGCCATTTCTGGGCCATTGCCAAAATCTTGATCACCTGTAATGACCAGACTTGGACAAATTAAAGCAGGGCTTGGTGTTACAATTTCGTCGATACCAGTCGCTAGCACTTTATAAATAGTATGATAGACTTCTTTACGGTTGGCCATCACCCACCCTCTAACTTTATTCATTAGGTTTGGGTTGGCTTTACGAAAGGGATCTGTAAACCAACGCTCCAGAGCCGCCTCCACCGTTGATTGAGGTCCCATAGTGCGAGCTTGATCGACACGTTTGAGAATTGCCGCTTGTGCAGCTTCGCTTCGTCTGTGTGGCGAGTGAAGAATAACCATTCCCTGCGACTTTTGTGGGGCGTCTTGGGCAAAGCGACGAGCGATCATACCTCCTAGCGAAAAACCAATTATTACAGCCTTTTGAATTTTGCAGTAATCAAGTAGATCTATCAGTTGCTTTGAAAAAAGTGATAGATTGGGTTCGGTGACTGGATCATTAGTGTCACCGTGGCCGTATAAATCGTAATTAAGGACACGATAAGAATCTTTAAGATCTGGTGTCATCCACTGCCAGCAGTCTTTGTTCAATCCGAGCCCATGAATTAGTACGACAACTGGCGCAGTATTCGGGCCCGTAAGCGTAAAATTTGTGCCGTCTGGTGCGAGTGTCGTCACGCACGATCTCCCAACGGACGATACGCCACTACTTCAACCTCAACTTTTACGTCCACTAGTAAGTCACTCACAATCGCCGAACGTGCTGGAGGCTCAATTGGAAAATATTCACCATATATTTCGTTAAACCCTGGGAAATCTGCACGATCGCGCAACCATACCATCGCCTTGACTACATCTTCACGCGTACAATCTGCCGCCGCCAACGTTTCAGTAATATCGTCCAGAATAGCGCGCGTTTGCTCCTGAATTGAGCCATCTATCATTGGGCTCCCGTCTCGCATTGGGATCTGTCCGGTCAAAAAAACAAAATCACCTGCACGGATGGCCCGAGACAACGACAGGACGCGTCCGTTGATTTCAAGTGGACCACCGATGACTTCTTTTTTTTGTGCCATTGTCATGCTTCCTTTTCAAGCACCGTGCCCCGATAGTAAGTCGTAAATTGCGGATTTTTCGCCACGATGCGTCGATTTTTCCCGAACAGGAGTATTCAAAGAGTCCTTGAATAAGAATCAGCCAAAGAAGGATTTCCGAAATGGGGGACATTAAAAATTATCAAATGCTAATCAATGGTGATTGGGTGGATGCATCGGACGGAGGTGTGTTCGATAGTGTAAATCCAAGCACAGATAATGTTTGGAGCCAGGTTCCGGAGGCAACTGAAGCCGACGTTAATCGAGCCGTTTCTTCTGCGTACAATGCATTCAACGAGGGCCCATGGTCAAAGTTTACACCAACAGAGCGTGGAAAGTGCCTTCGAAAGCTCGGGGACTTACTCGCTGACCATTCAGAAAATTTGGGCCGCATTGAAACGATTGATACTGGAAAAATGTTGAAAGAAACACGCTGGCAAGCGAAGTATATTGCAGAGTTCTTCCATTTTTTTGCCGGCTGTGCTGATAAGGTGAGTGGCGAAACCTTACCTATTGATAAGCCTGACATGTTTGTTTTCACCAAGCGAGAACCACTTGGTGTTGTTGCCGCTGTGGTGCCATGGAACTCTCAATTATTCTTAGTGGCAGTCAAAATTGGCCCTGCTTTAGCCGCTGGTAACACTGTTGTACTCAAAGCTTCCGAACATGCCAGTGCTGCGATGTTAGAATTTGGCAAGTTAATTGAGCAAGCAGGCATCCCACCAGGTGTTGTAAATATTGTTACTGGCCATGGAGAGCCGTGTGGTCGAGTTCTAACTTCGCATCCACACGTTGCCCGAGTTTCTTTTACTGGCGGCCCAAATGCCGCGCGCCACGTATTAGAAAACGTCAAACGTAATTTTGCAGAAGTGTCTCTTGAATTGGGTGGTAAATCACCCTTCATTGTTTTTGATGATGCAAATATTGAGAGTGCTGTTAATGCCTCGATTGCTGGTATTTTTGGAGCAACTGGACAAAGCTGCGTCGCTGGTTCGCGCCTGTACTTGCATCAAGATATTGCGGATGAGTTTCTTGAAAAGATGATTGGCTTGACCCGTCAAATTATAATTGGCGACCCCTTAGCTGAAGATACCCAAATGGGTCCGCTTTGCACGCTGGGACAATTAGAAAATATTGAGGTCGAGGTGGAAAATGCCACACAGGAGGGCGCCAAGATATTGGTGGGAGGCAAGCAACCAGAGGGTAAATCAGGTCTATTCTATGAGCC
>CAXEVV010000101.1:0-3103 GCA_963999845.1 uncultured Rhodobacterales bacterium
CCACAAACTTTCAGCCTACCCTCTAGTTCTTGCAAAACAGAAGTATACTTTTCACCTGCACGTACTGTTTCAATTTTCAGCCAATTAAATTTTTCTACTGAATGAAATAATTTAACAATTTCCTCTAAAGCCATTCCATCTCCCGACCAATCCAAATCTTGTATCATTAAAATGCTTGGAGATAGATTTTCCAACTGCTCCAGAAAAAGCAGTTTTTTAGAAAATGTGAGATCTGGGGGTAGTTGAACACAAATGCCTTCCGCACCAAAAGACTTAGCAATTTTTGTTAGCTCAATACTCTCACTAAAATCAGCTGCCGTTACACTACAAATAAAAGGGATTCGGCTATTGTTTGCTCTCGTGACGGTGTTAACAAATTGAATTTTTTCGTCAAAATTTAAGGTATTGTATTCTCCTGCTACTGCCAGTCCCAACATCCCTCCACAGCCAGACGTGATTGTGTGCTCTACCAGACGACTTAGTGAATCGAGATCTAATTCATCCGAATTTGTAAATGGGGTATTCAGACTGGGCAAAATGCCTTTCATATTTTTTCACCTATCGAGGATGCCTACTTTCATTCATTGGCATCGAAGCTGCTAAACACCCATACCCTAACCCGGAATGGGCGAGCGGATTTTGACCAGAAAAACGTGGATCCATGGGCTGACCAAGCGGTTGAAAACGAGTATCACAGGATAATCTTATTCGGCCTAAACACGAATTATTATCGAATGAGCCATGTACTGTGAACATTCCAAATATAAGACAGTCGCCTGGATTAAATGAAGTGGTAAGGAATCGGCTCTGCTTTTTCTTAACTAAATCCAGCGGAGTATCTTTGATATGCCCTACGGAATTTTTATCTCGATCAACATCTAAACCCTCAAATTGTTCCTTAATATCATTCCAGTTATGAGAATCCTCAAGTATATACAATGTACCTTCATCTAATCCTACCGGACCTATTGGGCACCAACAAGTGAGTAGGTTTTTAGTACCCCTGTTCATGTAAGGATGGTCGATGTGGATTGGGCTAGCTTTTCCTGACTGCATAGCACGGAGCCATGCAAACGAGAAATGAGTGGCTTTCTCACCAAATATTTTCTCCATTACGTCTGTAATTTCGGATCCATTTATAACCCTTCTTAAAGCTGAGCCTTCACTGACTGATTTCCAGAATGCACCTAATTCTTCATTGCTCGGATAATGCAAACGCCTTTCAGATGTACCTGTAAAAATTGCGTCAGATATTGGCTCAGCCACCTCTCCGACCTCCGCTAGCCTTTTTAGTATCTCGTCCCTAGCAGCTTTAACATCTGAAGGCCTATAGACAGATCTCAAAAGCAAATAACCATTTTCATTTAATTGAGATGACAATTCCTTAGTATGATCGGCCTCGACCAAACTGGACACTCTCTCAACAGGAATTACTTCATCTTTGATCGTAAAATTATCAACACTCATCGGATACGAAAAATTCCTTACCTATTGTAAATTTCTAAACTCATCAATTTCTCTACGTGTTGGAATGCCGGACTGCCCACCAAATCTCGTACATTTAATTGCAGCTGCCACGTTAGAAAAGTTGATTGCCTCTCTCTCGCTTTTCCCTTCAGCTAAACAAACGGAAAACGCGCCATGCCAAACATCACCGGCACCCAAAGTATCTTGCGCTTTTATCTTAGGTGCTGGCAAATTTTGTAAAACACCTTCCTCAATAAAATAGACTCCACCTGGCCCATCAGTAACGCACGCCCATGAGTTGAAGTCATTTTCAATAACCTGCAGACTTGCCATTAAGTCATCTTCATTTGTAAAATGCTGCAGCCCCTGCCTTGAAAAGGCAACATGAGATGCAATAGCTACTGCATGTTCAGAGACCGGTGCTTCTGCATCTAAAATACCAGGTTTTATGTGTTTTTTTGCTAAGGAAAGGGTAGCAAGAGTAGCTTCGTTCCACCTACTATCCGAGAGATAGGCATCATAAATTGGAAAATTTGAAATACTTTTTATTGCATCCTCCGGGAGTGCGTTCCTATAGTTCACAATCTGCCGATCACCATCTGTATCTACAAGTACTGACGAAAAAGAAGACTGCCAATTCTCTAACTGTAAAACAAATTCGGTATTAACATTTTCACGCTGTAGCTCGCTGAGGATAAAAGATCCAACTTGGTCTTTTCCCACAGCAGAAAATATTGTCGGATTTGCACCTAGCCGCGATGCGGCTACAGATGAATTGCCAGCATTACCGCCTCCAGAAAAAGCAGCAGTTTCTGCTCTATATTTTTCATTTTTAACAGGGAAGTTATCCAATTTAAAAATTAAATCTAACGTCGCTAAGCCAGTAATTAAAATATTCTGCATATCAAAAAGTAGCCATATCAAATTAGTTTAGAGGCTCACTTGGCATAAGACTTGCTGGTAAAGTACAGAACTGCTTCATATAACCTCCTACTGGCTGCACTTTTGCAGCCTTTTTTTTGCTCAACAGCAAAAATTAATACTCAACAAATTCCAGTTGTTCCGGAAGCTCAAACGCATCAGCCAATTCTAATGATTTTTTTTCTAACTGCACAAAATGTATAAACTTTAAAAGGTTAAAGTCTTGATCGTGCAAATCATGAGTCACGCCGATTACATGACCCGACAAGGGTGGGGCAGAAAACAGCTCCCCGATTTTTGGGATGAAATCTTGCGTTGTTGAAAAACTAATATGGCCCTTTTGACCACTTTTAGAACACTCTTGCCAGATCACGAGCTGATACACTTTAATCGTGCCTCCACATATCACAAGTTTGTCTGATAAATAGCTAATTTGTCAATCTTAATGATGGGTCTGCAAATTTGCATCTGTGTAATCCCGTAATGCTAAGCGCTTAAATGTTTTTTAAGTCAAGTATTGTACTGGCTATCAATTCTTTAACTGCTACAAGTTAAGTCTAGAGAAAGAAATATAGTCGAGAATGAATGTGATTTACATATATTCACTTGTTTTACTTACAATGTTGGCTTTTTCAGGAAATGCCATTTTAACTCGGGCAGCGCTCTATAGCTTCAATATGGACCCCGAGTTAGTTCTCCTTCTGCGTGTATCATC
>CAXEVV010000102.1:0-3005 GCA_963999845.1 uncultured Rhodobacterales bacterium
CCGGAGGGAATACATCGTTTATTTCCAAAACCTTTGTTAGCATTAACCGTCAAAATAGATAAATCTTTATAAACACTTGGATCTTGAAAACCGTCATCTAGTAAAATGATTTGAGCGCCATCAATAATTGCCATTTTGATTGCAGCTGACCGTTCCTTTGCTACCCAAGTAGGAGCAAATGCAGACAGCAGTAGTGGCTCATCGCCAACTTCACTTGCAGAATGTTGTTCAGCATTTACTAACATTGGCCCGTTCGTTGTGCCCCCGTAGCCACTTGATATTAAATGTACATTGTATCCACTTTCAATTAGAAATTGGGCTGCCGCTATAGTTGTTGGAGTTTTCCCCGTTCCGCCTGCATTCAAATTGCCGATACAAACTACCGGAATGTCGAAACGTTGTTGAAAAGACTTGAGGAACCGAAATTTGGTTAGAAGAGAATAAATATAGCCTACCGGGATGAGTGTTAAGCTTATAACATTTATCTTATTATTTTTGGGATACCAAAACTTTGGAGTTAGCATTTTAGAAGTCTTTGAAATCAATTAATAGCATAATATTTTTCAAAATAGTCTAACACAAATAAAAAAGGCCGCCAATTGGCGGCCTACGAAGAGATCAGACCTAAAATCCCAATCCTTCATATTTTTTCTTAAATTTCGACACTCGTCCGCCTTGGTCCATTAACCTCGTATTACCGCCGTTCCATGCCGGATGTGAACTTGGATCAATATCCAACGATAGTGTATCTCCCTCTTTACCCCAGGTAGACCGCATTTTAACAATCGTACCATCTGTAAGCTTTACATCGATAGAGTGATATTCTGGATGTATATCTTTCCTCATACAACTACTCCTTAAGCCTGTTTATCGGCTGGTTTATAATTTGAGTCTTCAGAGATTCTTGCAGATTTACCACGGCGTGATCTTAGGTAGTATAACTTAGCTCTACGAACCCTACCGCGTCTCACCACAGTGATGCTCTCGATATTTGTAGAATGCAGTGGAAACACACGTTCTACACCCTCTCCAAAAGAAATTTTTCTTACAGTAAACGAGCCGGCTATCCCTTTGCCGTTTTTACGACTAATGCATACGCCTTCGTAATTTTGCACTCGTGACCTTGTACCTTCAGTGACTTTGTACCCAACGCGTATTGTATCACCGGCTTTAAAGTCGGGAATTTGTTTTCCGAGTGCCGCGACCTGTTCGGCCTCTAGTGTAGCAATAAGATCCATCTTGATCTCCTATGAAACTCGCGGTTTATCCACGACGTTAAATTGTTTAAGAGCTCTTTGTCTTCACTCGGATCCCAACAATAAGCTAGTCCGCAAGAGATAAAACAACCATTATAATTTCAAAGCAATGTGCAACATAAACGCCGAAGAAAAGCAGGCTGCTGATTGCATCCAAAATCATTTCATAGTGAAACTTAAATGGATAAAGCAGCGTATATTAGCAGCAAAAAGAAATTTCAAGTACTTAATAGAGTTCCGACGATTGTTTGACGTTTAAACTTTAGTCATTACTCTTTTCTGGTCTAACTTTTCTCCACATATCTGCTCGATACCGCTTAGTGTTTGATTTTGATTGATTTTCTCGCCAATCTTCTATTTTCATGTGGTGCCCAGAAGTAAGAATTTCTGGTACTTTTTGTCCCTTCCAATCATCTGGGCGAGTGAACTGATCATGTTCCAAAAGTCCATTGCTATGGCTTTCACTCTTTAAGCTGTCTTGATTCCCTAATACGCCTGGTAATAATCTGATAGTAGCGTCAATCATAGCTTGAGCTGCAATCTCCCCTCCAGTCATTACGAAATCGCCTAGGGAAACTTCCTCAATTTCATAATAATTTATTACTCGTTGATCTATCCCTTCAAACCTTCCACATATCAGAATAATCCCGTCGTTTTTTGACCATTGTTGTGCTAGCGATTGATTAAAGGTTTTTCCACGAGGTGAAAGGTATACCAATGGCGTAGAGCCTTTTGCCCGAGATAATGCTGTTTCTATTGCTGGCCCCAGAACATCAGCTCGTATCACCAGTCCTGGCCCTCCACCACTCGGAGTGTCATCTACCTTTTTATGTTTTCCAACACCAAAATCGCGGAGATTTATGGTAGATAAAGTCCAAATCCGATGCTGCAAGGCTTTCCCTGTCAGGCTTAAATTTAGCACTCCAGGAAAGGCTTCAGGAAACAAAGTAATGATCTGTACATTCCATGAGCCGTTTAAAAATTCATTATCTTTGATAAGTGATTGCGGTTTATCCGTTGCACTTATCCTTTTCAGCCCGTGAGATTTAGCCGGTTTTACCACTGTTAGTCTCCAGGAAATAGGCCATTTGGAGGATCAGTTACTATACGTCTAGCTTCGATGTCCACTGTTGGAACTGCTTCCTTAGTAAATGGAATAATCACGCTCGTCTTTAGTTTTTCACCATTTATTTCCAACAGATCTCCCGCACCATGATTTACAACAGCATGAACGATGCCTATTTCGTTTCCGCCAGTATCATAAACCATCATACCCACAAGGTCACTGTAATAAAATTCATCATCTGGTAGCATAGGAAATCGGTCACGCGGAACAAATAGCTTTGTTCCCTTCAGCTGATCTGCGTTCTCTTTATTTACAATACCCGACAGACGGACAGCGAGGCCATTTTTCAGTTGCCCAGTGATCACAACATCAAAGCTTTTGTCCTCGCCTTCTGTGAGTAACGGAGCATAGTTTGCTATATCAGTTGGATTAGAGGTAAAGGATTTTAGCCTTACCTCTCCTTTAACTCCGAACGCTCCAGCTATAGCTCCAACACATATCAATTTAAGCTTTTCTGTCACTGTGTGGCCTAGGTTTTGTAATTCCAAAAATGAAATCGGTTAGTCAAATGATAAAATTAGTTGATCAAGACACGGTTCATACCATGTCTTGTCAGTTCAATTTTATGTTGCTTCTTTTTTATCTCCAGTAGCTTCTTCAGCTGGTGCTTCTGCGGCTGCTTC
>CAXEVV010000103.1:0-2944 GCA_963999845.1 uncultured Rhodobacterales bacterium
CGTCCAACGGAATTGCTGATGGCATGCGAGGGCGATCAACGTGAGCAATATCTTCTACCGGCGGTGCGAGGCGAAAAGAGAGAGCTATTCGCTTTATCTGAGCCTGATGCAGGGTCAGATGTTATGGGCATGAAGTCAAACGCGCGACGTGATGGTGATGACTGGATTTTAAATGGTTCTAAACACTTTGTTTCAGGACCATGTATGCCCGACTTCGCTATCGTTTTTGCAGCAACTGGTGAAGATAATACGCCCAGAGGGCCTCGGAAGCGCATTACGGCGTTTTTAGTTGACGTAGGGGCTGCTGGATTTGTCTGCCGTCAAGGGACCCGATGTGTCAGCTATCGGGGCTATAATACCTATGAATTGCATTTTGATAATGTACGCTTGAGCTCAGAAAAAGTTTTAGGCGATGAGGGGCATGGTCTTGAGCTTGCTGGAAAATGGCTAGGCATGGGCCGTATTTGGGTTGGAGCAACTTGCTGCGGGAAAGCCGAGCGTATTTTGAGCATGGCGACAGATTGGGCTGCAAATCGAAAACAATTCGGTAAACCCATCGGTGCATTTCAGGCTACAGGATTTCGTTTGGCGGATGGAGCCATAAACCTTCGAGCTGCAGATTTACTGGTTAAAGATGCTGTGTCGCGGGCAGAGGAGGGTTCAATGAGTGATGCTGATGCGGCTATGGTTAAGGTATTTTGTTCTGAGATGTTAAATAAAATTGCTGACGATGCTGTGCAAATTTTTGGTGGTATGGGACTTATGGAGGAGATGCCCATACAACGCTTCTGGCGCGACAGCCGTTTGGAACGGATCTGGGACGGAACTTCTGAGATACAACGTCACATTATCACACGTTCAATTCTACGTCCTTTGGGTGCATGACACCTCTTCGTCGCAAGAATTTTCAGCGCCTTTTAAAGCCGCGTCACATTGCCTTTATTGGTGGTCGTTATGCGATAATCGCTATTAACGAAGCCCGCCGGCGGGGGTTTGATGGGGAGATGTGGGCGGTTAACCCAAAGCGGTCTGACCTTGCGGGTGTTCCGTGTGTCGCCTCCATAGAAGCTTTGCCTGTAGCACCTGACGCAGTTTATCTAGCTATTCCGGCAAGTGAAGTCGTTGAAGCGTTGCGCTGCCTGGCAGCTGTTGGCGCGGGTGGTGTGGTTTGTTTTTCTGCAGGGTTCAAAGAAGCGGGAAACACTCAAAAAGAAAAAGACTTGGTCGATGCGACTGGTGATATGGCCTTAATTGGGCCTAATTGCTATGGGATTATAAATTATATAGACAACTCAGCGTTATGGTCTTTTGAACACGGCGGATGGTCCCCGGGTTACGGCGCTGCCATTATTACTCAATCAGGAATGTTTTCATCTGACATTACAATGAGCCAACGGTCACTACCGCTAGCCTATATGGTCTCGGCGGGAAACCAGGCAGTTTTGGGACCGGAAGACTTTCTGGATTTCTTTGCTGATGACCCGGCAGTAAGAGCTATTGGACTACATCTGGAGGGATTGCAAAATATCCCAAAGTTTGAACGAGCAGCGGTTAAAGCACTGTGCAAAGGTAAACCAGTGGTAGTTTTAAAGTCTGGTAGCTCCACTATTGGATCGGAGTTAACGGTAAGTCATACTGGTTCACTTTCCGGTTCAGTTGAGCTTTATGAAGCTTTGTTCCAGCGTGTTGGGATTATAAGCGTAACTAATCCTTCTCAATTACTAGAAACCTTGAAACTCCTCTGCGTAGTTGGGACGCCCAGGGGTAAACGGGTAGCTGGCTTCACCTGCTCTGGTGGAGGAGCGACGATGCTTGCAGACTATGCAGAAAAGATTGGCCTAATCTTTCCGGAAGTAGACCCTTTGAAAGAAGCTGAGTTATCGAAGTTGTTGCCTGATATTGCCACTGTTTCCAATCCACTCGACTACACAACACCGATCTGGGGACAAGCAGATATGACTTATCCGGTATTTGCAAAGGCAATCTCTGCGATTGATGCAGACACTGCGGTCTTTGTACAAGATTACCCAGCGGCTGGTCTCGACAGCTCTAAAGTTTTTTATACGACAGATGCTCTCGCCTTCGCGCAGGCCACTAAGGAAGAAGGTTTACCTGCAATAATTTGCGCGACCATACCTGAAAATATGGATTTAGAGACCCGCCAACTTTTAATTGCGAAGGGAGTTGCTCCGATGCAGGGCATTCATGAGACTTTGAACGCCATTCATGGTGCAGCCAACTGGATGGAAATGCGCTCCCACATTTTATCTGAAGAGCCTGACTATTTACTTCCAGCGATACAACGGAGCGACCAAAGAGTGTTACCCGAGTATGAGGGTAAGAGATGGTTGAAAAAGAACAATTTTAAGATACCAGACGGGAGAAGTGCATCTGTCCAACAACTCAGTGAGGCAGCAGTCGAGGTAGGATATCCAGTGGCCTTAAAGATGATCAGTTCGAGACTGGTACACAAAACAGAAGCTGGAGCAGTAGTACTTAACCTAAATGACGAAGATGCGTTAAATCTTGCAGCTGACAAGATGAAAATTGATGTAACTGCGTATGACGAAAAGGCTGTTAGTGAATTATTTTTGGTTGAAGCGATGTCACCAACTCCATCAGCTGAGCTCATTATAAATTTGCGCCAAGATCCTCAATTTGGAGCCGCTTTAGTGCTGGGTAGTGGAGGCGTTTTGGTTGAGTTGCTGGCAGATTCTGCTACTCTGCTTTTGCCAACTCGCCCAGTTGAAATAATCCGTGCACTTAAAAGTTTACAGGTGGGTCCTTTGCTTGAAGGATTTCGAGGTAGGCCAGCTGTAGATATTCCAAAGATAGCTGCGGAAATATACAAACTCTGCATTACTTATCAGGAGAACATACAAACTATAGCAGAAATTGAAATTAACCCTCTCTTTGTCTATCAAGCTGAAGTTTCTGCTATCGA
>CAXEVV010000104.1:0-2912 GCA_963999845.1 uncultured Rhodobacterales bacterium
CAGAAAAATACAGAAATTATTTGGGGAGATGGGTTTCTTACACAGAATTTATTTGAAAAAAATGAAATGGAGACTGCATTTAAAGTAAATGCGAAAACCCACGCAGCCGAGTGAAATTTGCGGCTATTTATAAATTAACTTTCCTCCCAGTTAAGTTGCAAATTCCACAGGTCATAATATCGACCGCGTTTTTTCAAAAGCTCATTGTGTCTACCCATTTCAACTATACAACCTTCTTCAAGTACAACTATTTTTTCAGCGTCTGATATACTTGAAAGGCGATGTGCTATTGAAATTACAGTCCGGCCTTTCCCCGCCCGTTCGAGAGCATCCCGTACTTCATGCTCAGTTTCAGAATCCAGGGCTGATGTGGCCTCATCCAGCAATAATATCGGAGGGTCTTTCAGTAGTGTTCTAGCAATTCCTACTCTCTGTTTTTCTCCACCAGAGAGCTTTAATCCTCTTTCACCAACTGTGGTCTCGTAACCATCTGGCAATGATTTAACAAACTCATGTATTTGAGCAAGCCTTGCTGCATTTTGAACCTCCTCTAAAGTGGCATCGTCCTTACCATATGCAATGTTATAGAATATGCTGTCATTAAACAAAACCGTGTCCTGGGGAACAACCCCAATAGCACTGTGTAAAGATGACTGAGTTACATTTCTGACATCTTCGCCATCTATTGATATAGAACCTCCAGACACATCATAAAAGCGAAACAAAAGACGACCAATTGTTGACTTTCCAGAACCAGACGAACCAACAATTGCGATTTTTTCTCCTCCACCAACATCAATATTCAAGTCATTTAAAATTTGTCGCTTTTTATCATAGCTAAATTGTACATTTGAAAATTTCACGTGACCTTCGATAACATTTATCGGCTTGGCATTTGGTCCATCGACAATTTCTTTTTTTTGGTCCAACAAATTAAACATCTCACCCATATCAACTAATGCTTGTCTTATTTCACGATATATTGTCCCAAGGAAATTTAATGGCATAGTTATTTGGATCATGTACGCATTTACCATTACAAAATCACCCACGTTCAAAGTTCCATTCTGAACGCCAAGAGCAGCCATTACCATCACAACTATCAAGCCTATTGTTATCAAAACGGCTTGACCAAAGTTCAAAAAACCTAAGGAATATGCTGTCTTTAAAGCGGCCTCTTCATACCCAGCCATAGCCATATCATAACGACTGGCCTCTCTTTGCTCTGCATTAAAATATTTGACCGTTTCAAAATTCAGCAAGCTATCCACTGCTTTTTGTGCTGCATCCGTATCTTGATCGTTCATTTTCTTTCGTAATTTGACCCGCCACTCCGTAACCTTAAAAGTGAACCATCCGTAAATACCAATAGTAACAAAAATTATTCCCAAATATCTGATATCCAGCATGACGTAGAGCAATATTGCGATCAGTAATAACTCTAAAATTAACGGACCAATTGAAAACAAAATGTACCGTAGTAAAAATTCAACTCCCTTTACCCCCCTCTCCACAATCCGAGAGAGTCCTCCAGTCTGACGCGTGATATGATATCTTAAAGATAAAGCGTGTATGTGAAGAAATGTTTTCAATGCAAGCATTCGAAGCGCACGTTGCGCTACTTTTGCAAATAAAATATCTCTTAACTGCTGAAAACCATTCATAAAAATTCGCGAGACACCGTAAGCGATAGTTAAGCCAACAGCCCCAAGAAAAAGATTATCGACGCCCTGGTTTGATAAAGCGTTAACAGCATCACGATAAATTAGTGGGGTATACACCGCAATTAATTTTGAAAATATCAAGGCAAGCATTGAAAATACAACTCGATATTTTATTTCCGATTGGCCTTTTGGCCATAAGTATGGTGCTACACGCACTATAGTTCTTAGTCCTGAGGTTCGTTCTGAACGTCCACTATTTTGCTCTTCTATGTTTAATTGTTCGCTTGTGTCTGTCATTTTAAGTAATAATCAATAGGGTAATTTTATTACACCACTGATTTTGCCATTTTGTCAGTCGATTCAATATATATCAGGTAAATCAAATAACTGACCTGGATAGATTAAGTCAGGGTTTTTAATTTTATCACGGTTCGCTTCAAAAACTTGAACATATAGCAATCCATCACCGTAGCGCTTACGCGCAATTGCCCATAAAGTATTACCCGGCTGAACGGTAACGATATTAATACGGACAGGACTGGTACTTGGGGCAATTAAGTTGGCAAGCCTCTCTCTATCCTCTCGCTTAAATGGGCTCTCTAATCTAGATATTACATCGCCCTTCAAACTAAGCTCATCAATGCGTAGAGTGTATGTGCCAGGAATAATATCCGACAAATCCGCCTCCCAATAACCAGCTTCATTTGTTTTTGTGGCTGAAACAGCCTCATTGTTGATGTAGAAACGAACAAGTCCGCTTGGATTCGAACGTCCACCAACAGTGACATTACCCAGCGGATCATATGCGATTGAGTCCAGCGCCAACTCATCATCGCTCCTTTTTTCATCTTGTATTACTTTAACACCATCACTGTTAGCAATTACCACTTTAGGCTGAAACGCATTTGTATCAGTATTGTCATTAAGATCTTCATCTGCGTTCTCTATGGAAATATCTTTTCCTTTGTCTACAGAATTACTATCGCTACCTTCAGTGCTATCAATTACAAGATCTGCTTTCTCTATCACTTTTAGGTCTTCGATACTTATTTGATCAGAATTAGTAGCTGTTAAATCTTTAACCGGCTCCTTTTGACCATTTGATACTTTTCCTGTGGCTTCGTTAGTGGTGCTTAATCCCTCTTCCGTCTCTAAGCTTGCATCATCATTTAATTTGATAGTTGCTTGTTTTTGAGAAACATTTGAACCTTCAACCTGTGGAGTATCTATCGAGGTAACTTCATCAGA
>CAXEVV010000105.1:0-2822 GCA_963999845.1 uncultured Rhodobacterales bacterium
CAGAAAAGGAATTTAAAATGTGGACCCTCTTTTTAGTTTTTTTAAGCTCTGCTGGAGAGCCTATTCAATTTGAGCCATTAACTTCATACCCGGAAAAGATGATGTGTAATTGGGACGCAAGCCGACTCTCGAGAGATCAAGCTGAGATCCTAACCCCAAATACAGAAAGAGATTTTGTAGAGCTTCCAGTTCAGTATGCTTGTGTTATGACGCAGCAAAAATAGGCCTGAGGTGCATCTTTCGGGGTAGATTGGTGCATTAGCTCGACGCAGTTGATGATTGTTGTGAAAGAATTGAAGCTTCTTTTGGATTTCAAACTATATGCCGTCACCAATGTTATTTTATTCTCATCCAAAAGTATTCTTCAGCCCTGCTGTCATGATAGGTAGCTATTGCCATAACTTTATTCATATTTTTATAGTCTTCGGTAGTATTGGCCGAATTGTTATAAGTTCGATCATTCATCTTCTATCAATCGCTTTCGGAGTAAAACAATATCATTTGCTTTCTTATAGTCAGTCTTTTCATAAAATTTTAGTACTTCCGTATTATCTGACCAAACTGATAAATTTACTTGTGGGCAGCCTAAATCTCTTAATTTTTTCTCGACTGCCTGCAGCAACATTCTCGCCAGTCCATTTCCGCGGAAATTAGGGTGTACACCCAAATAATTTATTATACCTCGGTGACCATCATAACCACCCATGACCGTTCCGATAATTTTATCTTCGTTTACTAGAACAAGAAAAAGTTCTTCACCGAAGCCTTTCTTTCGTCTCAGATCTTTTTGGGGATCATTTTTTGAATGAATTAAATTACATTCGTGCCACAAAGCTAGAACCTCGTTTTGATCTTCTTCTTGATATATTCGTATGGTTTTCATTGATGGCTCACTTACTACTCTTAAAAGCATGCATTTTCCGTTCCCACTGCAAACTGACGATAACGCCTTTAGTTCTTGGTAGAAGGTATAATGAAAGGCTGACACAACCAACTGCGAATAGAACGAACAAAACAATTGGTTCTGGCACCCATTTCACTAAACTAAAATGTAGCAAAGGTGCCATCAAGTGGCCAAAGATCAGTATAGTCAAGTATGCAGGTAAATCATCTGGTCTGGCCCCGGAAAGGTCTAAGCAGTTACTATTACAGGTAGATTTAAGACTTAAGTAATTTTTCAATAAGGTATCATTTTCAAACCTGGGACAATTCCTACTCCAGCCTCTAACTAACGAATTAACGCTTATTTCAATCATCCTTCTACATCTTTAACGATACGTTCGCGCAGTACGATAAAGTAACCGGATATTACAACAACAAAAGCACCCAGCCATGTCCATAAATCAGGCCGTTCACCCAGAATAAATATCGATAACATCATCGCAAACACTAAACGTGAATATCTAAATGGTGCAACTAACGAAGCATCACCATGACGAGTGGCTCCAACGACCAAGTAATAAGCTGCTACGCCACATGATATACCGATTAAAAATAAGGTTGTTTCCCAAAAACCTGGCATGACAAACGCTCCGTAAAAGGGGATTGCTAAAATACCTGCTAAAACTAATGCGAAAAAAGCGTAAATTGATATTGTTAAGGTTGGTAGAGTATCTTTCATGGCTCGAGTTGCCAAATCTCTAGCTGATAAACAGATAACGGCCGCTACTGCCAACAAACTTAGTGGACTAAAATCAGCAACGCCAGGTTTGATAATTAAAAGTATGCCAAGCAAGCCTATAAGGACAGCCAACCATCGCCTTATACCAACAGTTTCTCCAAGAAAAATAGCGGCACCTGCCGTAACTGCTAACGGAGTTCCTTGCAATATTGCTGAAGCTGAAGATAGCGGCGTGAGCACAATTGCACTGACAAAAAATAATGCACCAAATAAGTCACCCAGAGTTCTTATTATTACATGCTTATCCAATAAATCTCGGCTGAATATTGGTTGTTGGGCAGCTTTGGCCATCATTATAAAAAATATTGAACCAAGTACTCCCATAATAAACATTATTTCAGATGCAGGAATAGTTTGAGATAAAAGTTTTATAAAAAAATCTTCTAAAGAAAAAAGAGCCATAGAGCCAACCATGAATACTACTGGCTGGAGTGTAGAATCTTTCAAAATCTTATCCTTAGTTTAAGCTATAATACTCATTGAATTATAGAAATAAATTACCTTTGGGTATGTATTGTTTGCCGAATTTTACAAGGGTAAGTTTTTAAGAAATGATTGTAAAAGCTAAAAAAATTTTAGGATCAGCAAAAATCATTGATTTTTTAAGTACGACGATCAATAATTTTATAAGATATTGGGAATTTCACCCCAATACTGATGAATAAGAGTAAAGTTGATAGAGGTAAAAGATGAAGTATAAGGGAAAGTGCTTATGTGGCGCTGTTACTTTTCAATTCCCATACGATCCAATGATGCAATTTAAATGTCATTGTAATGTTTGCCAAAAAGTTTTTGGTAACAGTTTGCATGCTATAGCAATGCCGCAGGATGAACTTGAGGTTTCTGGAGCGCTGTCGAGCTATTTTATAACAGGTGGGAGCGGAAATAAGCTTCATTATAATTTTTGCCCAACTTGCGGTACTTTTATTTATAATAAGCCAGATCTCCTAGACCCCATGATTTATGTACCGGCAGGCTTGCTTGATGGTCAGATAGAATTTACTCCAACGGTTGAATTGTGGACAGCGCAAAAGCCCAAGAATATTCCGCAAGCGCCTTCCACTAAAGTAGCGTTTGAGGATAATGGAACAACCGATCGTCTTATGGAAATGCTTGAGAATTTCGATCAGAGAGAATGATC
>CAXEVV010000106.1:0-2801 GCA_963999845.1 uncultured Rhodobacterales bacterium
ACATGGTATTATTCCACATGCCTAGATAACCGATTAACAAAAATGAAACTGCAGCTCCCAGAGATAGTTTCCAGCTGCGGGAACCGACATAACTTAACGCAGCTACAATCAAGATAATGATCGGCCATGGCGTTGCTAAAAGAAGTTTTTCGAACCTAACCAAAAAATAGAAAAGTGGGTCAAAAAAAACTTCGATGCTTTCCCCCCAAGACCTTGAAAATTCTTTAAATGAAGAGTCTATTCCTTTTTTCAAGTCTCTTAAATCTGCGCGTTCCATTGCTGGAAACTTGGTAAGAAAATCCATACTGCAACCCCGTTATGTCCAGTAAAAAAGCCTGCTAGCTCAATGGCCAACAGGCTTTCTAGTTTTATTTATTTTAAAGTGACGCTTTTACTTTAGCAGCAACATCAGCAGGAACCCATTTCATCCATAGATCTTCATGACGAGACATGAATTCAGCGGCAGCATCGACGCCGTCAGCTTGCTCTTCTTCCATGAACACCAGCATCGAGCCCATTACTGCACCTGGGTAAACTCGTTTTGCAAAGTAATCCATTGCAGGACCAGCTTTATTTTTAAAGCTGTCTGTTACAACAGTGTGTACTTCGGATGCAGTCCACGCGGAAGGCTTTGGATCCGCACAATCCTGCTCGGCTTTCGCAATACACCCGTCCCAGTTTTCTGCCCCCGCAAAGGGAACGCCAAATGGTACCAGTTTCATGCCGTATTTACCTATGATCGACGTTGGCGACCAATAGTAGCCAAACCAGTTTTCCTCTCGTTCATTGGCTTTGATCAACGAACCGTCAAGTCCAGCTTGTGAACCTGGATCAATCAATACCCAGCCTTTTTTCTCCATTTCAAAGGCGCGGAACAAGTTGATGTTCGACAATTGGCAACCCCAGCCTGCAGGACATCCGATAAAGGCACCTTTTGATGGATCTTCTTTGTCTGGGAAAAGCTGTGGGTTGTCTAGGATATCAAGAACCGTCTTCAATTCTGGATGCTTTGCAGCAGTATATGGCGGTATCCACCAGCCCTCACCCAAATCAGTGATTGGTCCATTTAAAGCTGAGTGCAAGCGGCCTTCATCCATCGCAGCATTTAAAGGCTCGCGCACTGCATTAATCCAAAGCTCACCAGCAACATCAGGTTCGCCTTTTTCATTCATAGACGCGAATGTTGTCGTTGTCGCTCCCACTACCATTTCCACTGAGCAACCATACCCAGCTTCAAGGATTATTTTATCTACATTTGCCATAAGCGTCGCTGACGGCCAGTTCATGTCTGCCATAGTGATATCACCGCACTCGGCGAAAGCAGATGAACCGAAAATCGTCATAGCAGACGCAATCGAAATTCCCGTAAGATTTTTTAGTTTCATAATAACTCCCTAATTTATTAAGCATAACGCTTAACCGTTATTTTAACACTGATTTTCTGATTCATACAAATACATAAATGTAATTATCTAAAAAAATGCTATTTGCCGCAGTTTTGCGTGTTATCATGATTACCTCGCATTTCATAAATGAGATATTTTATCTTGAGAATTTTAGTATCAATCTTCAGAGCTTTACAGGCTGATTAACGCTGCGTTATAGATAGCATCGCGTGAACGAAATCTTGTTCCAAACCAATGAAGGATTAGTTGATGGCAGACGCACACTTAAATTCAATGATGGAAAATTTATATTGGTGGGGTATTCCAACAATGTTTAGATGTCCCCATCAAGACGCAACTAACCAAGATATAGCTCTAGTCGGTGTTCCGCACTCCACGGGTAATGGAACAACTGAGCGAGACCAGCATTTAGGTCCAAGGGCTCTTCGTAATGTTTCTTCTGTGGGTCGACGAATGCATGGCGATTTCCAACTTAATCCCTGGGAAGCTGCCAAAATTGTGGATGTTGGTGATGTCCCATTTCCTCGTGCTAATGATAATGAGGATTGCATTGAACAAATTACACGGTTTTTTAAAGAAATAGACGAAACTGGAGCAAGGCCTGTTTCTGTTGGTGGTGATCATTCCATTACTGGCGGAATTGTGCAGGCCCTTGGATGTGGTAAAATTACTGGGGGTGCCCCCGTTTGCTTCTTGCACTTGGATGCCCACACCGATGTATTTACTAAAGTGGATCATTTCCTGGGCGCAAAAAAATCAGCTGCCCATTGGGGTGCATATCTTGTCGATCAAGGGAAGGTTGACCCTAAACATTCCATGCAGATAGGGTTGCGAGGCCATGCCCGGACCTTGGATTGGCTCGAGCCGTCCTATAAATATGGATACAATGTTGTGACTATGAAAGAGTTCCGCAAGCGCGGGTTAGCAGATGTGGTGGATCAAATAAAAAATGTTCTTGCAGGGCGCCCAATATATATAACCTTCGATCTCGATTGTCTTGATCCTACCATAGCGCCAGGTGTGGCGAATATAGAAGCTGGTGCAAAGGGCTTCGATATTGATGAGGCTGTGGGTTTGCTTCAGGCGGTAAGAGGCATGAATATTGTTGGTGGTGATGTTGTTTGCATGATGCCGACGAAAGATGCTCCTAATCAGATTACGGCGTTGACAGCAACTTCAATTATGTTTGAAATGATCTCTATGATTGCTGAAAATGTTAAAAGAAAAACTGAAGCTAATCTTTGAAATTAAAGCCACTGAGAAATTTTGAGTATAGAAAATTCAGATATTACTTCTAATCCTTCACGCCAGCGGGATTTTCTACGTCGCGCCCCATAGCGGCTAGGTCCGAATAACGATCTCCAATACGGTGATGCGGACGACCGCGAGTTGCAG
>CAXEVV010000107.1:0-2736 GCA_963999845.1 uncultured Rhodobacterales bacterium
GGTAATGGTGATAGCGCTCCGGTACATAACCCTTATTACAATTTTAATGATGAAGCTATATCGGTAGGCTGCAGTTGGTGGGCAGAGATAATTGAGAAACGAATGCCTTTAAGTTGAAACCAATAAAAATTCCCATTTTTACAGCTCCAGCAATTTATCCACCAGTATGGCTCATATGCCGTGTCATTTGCCCCTGAATACTCTGCCTGGTGTAATTAAAATCGTGACCCTTTGGTTTTTTTGCAATGGCAGACTGAATTGCGTTTTGGAGATTTTTTTCATCGTTTGGTTTCTCTCTGAGAGGACGTCTTAGATCCGCTTTGTCCTCCTGTCCCAGGCACATGTAGAGCTCACCGGTGCAAGTCAGTCGTACCCGATTGCAACTTTCACAAAAGTTATGTGACAACGGTGTAATAAATCCAATTTTTTGGCCAGTCTCGTTAACCTTGACATATCGAGCTGGACCTCCACTACGCTCAGCCATGTCTGTCAGAGTATATTCTTCTTTTAATGTTTGCCGTAATTCGTTTAAAGACCAGTATTGTCCTATTCGTTCCCCTGATTCCAGATCACCCATCGGCATAACTTCAATCCAGGTTAGATCCATATCTTGTTCATTACACCAAGAAACAATTCTAAATAGTTCGTCCTCATTAAAGCCTTTTAAGGCGACAACATTTATTTTTACCCTTAGACCAGCTGCTTGAGCCGCCTCTATTCCTTCCAAAACTTGCGATAATCGCCCCCAGCGAGTTACTTTTGCAAACTTTTCTTCGTCCAAAGTATCTAAAGATATATTTATTCTTCTGACGCCAACCTCAAATAGTTCTTTAGCGAATTTTTTGAGTTGTGACCCGTTTGTGGTGAGGGTCAGCTCTTTAAGTTTTTCACTCTGGAAGTGCCGAGATATAGATTGGAAAAAACTCATTATATTTTTGCGTACGAGAGGTTCTCCTCCAGTAATACGTAGTTTGTCAACGCCCATATTTATGAATGAGGAACATAGAAAATCTAACTCTTCTAAAGTAAGCAGCTCTTTTTTCGGCAGAAATTTCATATTTTCACTCATGCAATACACACATCTGAAATCACAGCGATCGGTCACTGAAACACGAAGGTAATTTATGGAGCGATTAAATGGGTCTACTAAGTTTTCCATGTTTGTTACAGTTATTAATTTATAATATTGATGGCAAGGTAAATATCATAGTTATTTGAAAGAAATATATATAATAGCTAATGCAAATACCTATAAAAAATTACCTAAGTTATCATTTTATGGTCATGAATTTATCAAATTATACTTGATTTTTACTCTAAATCTGTCATTCGTGATCGGGTATTTTAATCAAAATAGAAGGTACTGCGTGTGTCTAAAACATTTATAAGTTCAGATATGTCCGTTGAAGGAGACATATCCAGCCAAGGGGATATTGAGGTTGACGGAAAGGTAAAAGGAAATCTGTCTGGCGAGGCGATATCTATTTTATCATCAGGCTCTGTAGATGGTAGTATTTCGGGTACTTCGATAAATGTTGATGGTAATGTATCTGGTAAAGTTTCTGTGCAAGACTTGGCAGTAAATGCTACTGGTAAGGTTAGTGCAGATGTTACTTATCAATCTATAGCAACGGAAAAAGGTGCCAGAATTGATGGAAAGCTTAAGTCAAAGTAAGTTTTTCTTTGTCGATTTTTATTACTACTTTTATGACTTTACAGTCGTTTTTAAAACTACGGTTTTAAGATCTATTTTTGAAAGTTCAATTTAGTGTGCTAGACAGGCCTTCTTCTCCTTCGACCTAACTTTCCTTTTTTTTCAGACATATAGTTAAAAGAAGGATTTGGTATTTGTACTACCTTCCTCAATTCTGAAAATGAATCAGTCTTATGGGGTATTGCGTTCGCAGCTACAAAATGCTCCTGAAATTTAGGTTCCACGGCTGTTTCAACTTTTGTTATTTTACCCACAATTTGTTCTATTTCAGAGCGTGCAAGTATATTACAAAGAGCAATTCTTGCGCCAGTCCCTGCGGCATTACCAGCTGAAGTAACATTTTCTAAAGCTACATCCGGTATCATGCCCAAAATCATGGCATGTTTTGATGAAATATGTGCTCCAAAAGCTCCCGCCAAAATAACTTTTTCGACCTTATCCACGCCCATTTCATCCATTAAAAGTTTAGCGCCGGCGTACAAAGCGGATTTCGCAAGTTGTATTGCCCTGATATCCCCTTGAGTGACTTGAATTGGAGGTTGAGAGGCATCTTTTGTGTCATAAAGCTCATAAGAATATGTTCGGCCGTCAGGTTTTGACCTTTTTGTGCCAGTAGCGGCTGGGCTTCCAATCAAACCACTTTCATCCAGCAACCCTGCTAGCCGCATTTCTGCTACGGCTTCGATTATTCCAGAGCCACATATTCCAGTCACACCAATTTTTTTTACGCTTTCTTCGAACCCAGGCTCGTCAGACCATAATTCTGATCCAATTACTCTAAACCGCGGTTCTTTGGATTTTGCGTCAATTTCCACGCGCTCGATTGCTCCAGGCGCGGCTCTTTGTCCTGAGCTAATTTGAGCTCCTTCGAACGCCGGTCCCGTCGGGGACGAACAAGCTAGTACTCTTTTTTTATTTCCTAGTAATATTTCTGCATTAGTGCCAACATCAACAATTAAAGTTAACTCTTCTGATTTATTAGGTTCTTCTGATAATGCTACTGCAGCAGCATCTGCGCCCAC
>CAXEVV010000108.1:0-2654 GCA_963999845.1 uncultured Rhodobacterales bacterium
CGTCATCTCAAAAAGCTCCCAAATTTCTAAGGCCGAACGCACAAACCATCATGCCTAAAACAAACATTAAAACACCAGTCGCGTTGTACCATGGAGCGAACTTGAGAGGGTCTTTTAACAATTTGCGCATGGCGACAAATTGACCAATTAAGAGACAGCTGATAACCAGTGCATTTGCAAATGCACCCCAGTTCGCCATCAGCATGACGACAAGCACTTGTGGTGCAATCATCACCCAACAAGCAATTTTAGCTGCTTTATGTGGCCCAAATTTAACAGGTAGAGAGTTTATTCCCGTTTGTCTGTCACCTTTTAGAGCTTTGAAATCATTTAATGTCATAATGCCGTGTGCTCCAATTGCATAAAGTGCGGCAATTAGAACGATATTCAAATTTGGGAAAGTCTGGGTCATGACTGCAGCGCCAGTGAACCAAGGCAGTCCTTCATAGCATAAAGCTACAATACCTGGTCCCCACCAGCCAGATTTTTTTAGCCTAATAGGTTCGCAAGAATAAGCCCATGCAGCAGTGACGCCAATTATAGTAGCGTAAAATGCCCAGACACCAATTTGCCAACCAATTACCAGTGCTAATGCGCTCATCGATATTGCTATCCATAATCCCCATAACCCTGGAATACGGCCTGATGGAATTGGCCTATCCGGTTGATTTATTGCATCTACATGTCTATCGCACCAGTCATTTGCCGCTTGGCTCATTCCACAAACAATTGGGCCTGCTAGAGCAATACCCAAAATTATTAGACCCAAATTGGGGGTAATATCTATTCCTGATGATATAACGCCACAGGTGTAAGCCCACATGGGTGGAAACCAGGTGATTGGCTTGATGAGCTCAAGTACCGCCAACGGATTGGAAATCGACCGATTTTGTTTGATATAATTGACACTCATGTGTCACATACTATTGACAATTTTGTATGTTTCAAGAGAAACCGTATTGAAACTGTGATCAAATTACTGTGTTGCTAATCATAGCCAGAAATTTAGCCTTCTTCTGTATCTACTAAACCGTACTTATGAAGTTTGACATATAAGCTCTGTCTTGAAAGACCAAGCATTTCAGCTGCGGCTGCTTTATTATTGTTTGTTGTTTCAACAGCTGTTTGAATGCAGATTTTTTCGATAACATCGGTCGTTTCGGCCACGATTTCTTTAAGCGATGCACTACCAACCAATTCTGCGATAGATGGGTTATTATCATTCGATGCAATAGCCGGTCTAATGGGTCCAGGTGGCTCAGCGCGCGAGGTCTCCCTAATAACAAATGACACTTGTTTGGATGTATTACTAGCTATTTGAGTCATTGAGACTTCGACGGCAGTTTTGAGCCCAAAATCATTTTTTAAATCAGTAGAGTATATCCGCATTTGACCCACTCTTTGAACATTTTCCAACATAACTGCTAAATCAATTTGTCCTTTAGATAGAAAATCTCCTAAGCTTCTCCCAACAATTTCAGATCCCTGCGCTATGTTTATGAGTTCCAAAAAGCTCTCGTTAACAAATGATATGACACCACTTGCATTTGTGAACACAATGCCATCTGTGCCATTTTTATACAAATCTATTAGATTTTGGGATAGTGGGTCGTTAAGGTTTGCTTGATTTTTATCTAGATTTAACCTCACAAGAAGCACTTGCTGACCAGATGCCCTGTAGATAACTGGATGTAAACTAGCTTCTGTGTCTTGGCCATTATGGCTTATTATAATACTCAACGTAGTTTTGCTCATGGCTGCCTTAGCCATCTTATCAGTCAGGTCCTTTTTATCTTTAAATGCCACAAATTTCCCAAACGTCTCTGATAATAAGGCATCAATGTCCTCGCCAAGCAGTGTGCATGCTGCCGGGTTAGCTTGCCTTATTTTTGCAGTCTTTGCATCCAGAACAAAGATAGGTTCGTTGGCAGTAGAAAATATAGAACGATAATGGGCGTCATACTCTTTTCGTTCCTCATGACTTTGCTCAACTGCAATTTGTGCTTTTACAAGTTGTTGCTGGGTCTCCGATATACTTCGTAAATCTCTACCCAACAACAAAATATTATCATTCTGGCCCACCAAATGAGCATTATACCGAACCGGAAACTGCCATTTAGCATTATCTTGATGATTGAGTTCTATAGAATGTAGTATGGTTTGTCCTGAATTGAGCTTACCTAATGCCCGTTCTAATTTTGGTACACTATCCATAGTTAGGAATTTAGTAATATTTTTACCTTCCCAATGAGATAAATCCCCATAATACTGTTCAGATTGGTTAACGAGAACTGATTTAATTGAGCCCTTTAAGTCTATCATGACGGCTATATCTGATGAAGTTGCTAAGATGTTTCCCAAGAATTCTGGCTCGATCATGGGTATTGAGCCAAAATCCCAAAAAGTACTTGCGCTAGTCTTCATCTACTAGCTCTATTTGTCAGTTTTACAGACGTTTTATCAGATTTACGGTGCTCTACTTTGGATATAACAAGTTCAATGTCGTTGGTGTAAGCGTCTGCCGTTACTTTTTCCTTTAGTTCCGGCTCTAGATCTAGAATTTTGCCACCAATAAAAATTAAAGGTCTTTGATTCCCTTGCTCTTTTATAGATTTGACGCTTTTGTCTATATAATCGAGTGAGTGATGTCCTGC
>CAXEVV010000109.1:0-2600 GCA_963999845.1 uncultured Rhodobacterales bacterium
CAAGAGCGGCGGAATTTGCTTGTTTCCATCATCTAGATTTGTCAAAAAAGCTTGATCCAGAGATCCTTCATGGGTTTCCGCGGCTAGTTCAATTTGTGAATGAGATACAGAATATTGAGGCAGTAAAAAATTATCTACAAAATAGGCCTAAATTAGTAGGCGTTGGGGAAGAGCCAAAGTTAATAATTAACGGCAGCGCTCATCCAACAGGAGTAAATAAGACCTAACCATTTTTGCTCGCCAAGGCTGGTAGAAGGCTGAAGTGGTTCAGCCCCCCCAAGAACCACCTAATCAGCGGCGGCTTTTAACCTTTGCTTATCTTCATAAGTAGACTTTTTTTCTTGATATTGCTGCTCTGACAATCCATGCCAGCCCACGCACTTACCAGTGGGACTGCGCCCACAATTACAATCTGCCATATTAACTCTCCTAGATACTTTGAAAATTTGTGTTATTCAAAACATTGGGTTCATCAAACTGAATGTCTCGTACCACGTGGATCCTTCGATAGCCAAAAGCATTAGTATAGGCATTCCTAGTATAAAAAATATACAGCTCATGAATGCCCAGCCTAGCCCCTTGGTATTCGATGGATTCTCACTCATGCATTTGTATCCATGCACATGCCCAATTCGGCATTCCATTCTTGCCCCAAATCACATGTCATAGCTGTTTTGTCGCCATGGTTGCCACAACCGTCCGCTAGTGAAAAGGATGTTGACAGAATGACTGCAAATACCGTTGTAATTAAATATTTCATACTCTTCTCCTCTGTTATAGGAGAAAGTTAGGTTTGAAAAAAACATATTCAATGCGACTTTCTGTCAAACCATTTGTCACGTATCTCAGATAGATAATTGATGGTTCAATTGAGACAGAATTTATGTTTCAAGGTTTTTGATTTTAGAGGCTAATTGATTAATTTCATCAACTTTATGGTCAATCATGCCTTCTACAAATAAATTCCTAAAACGTCTTTCGAAAGCTGTTATTGCAATAATTGGTTTTTTATTTGCAAAGCTATAACCTATTTCAGCTGCTGTTCCAGAATCGATATCCTGTCCAGTTAATAAGGCTACAGTTAGGTCAGAAGCTATTAATGCATTGAGATCATTAGTAAAGATTTTCTGTTTTGTTGTTGCAGTCATATTATGCTGGCTCAGCTCTTCTTCAGTAACTCCGATTTGGTCCCGATGAGGGAGAAAGCAATCAAAACCATCGTCTTCCAATGCTTTTGCAATCATCTCTAAGTAATTTCTCTCATGAAAATTAAAAAGAGGGCCGGCAATGTATATTTTGTTTATCAAATGTAAGTTCCTAGGTTGGAATGTTCGCTAATCACAATTGTCAATCAATTCGAAATCTAAACGAATAAGTTCATTAGTAAGACGATTTTTATATCTTCTTTGCCTTCGCCTTGCTTTACTCGAATTGGCTCGCCAACTCTTTCTCTTGTCCTGGACTAATTCCTCGAGGTCATCGACAGTTTCAATTAGCTCAGCATCTGCTTCATGTGTTCTTCGTGCCATTGCGAAACTTCTCAGCATACTCTTTTAGTTTATCTCTACATTTCGGGTCTGATAATGCGGCGGCAGTGAGGACTGTTCCTGCCGTAACTAACACAGCACCGGTAATCACAATCTTTGCAGCAACAATTTTATGGGCTAAAAACATCCAATTTCCCTCTAATATTCCTACGTAAAAGGCTAGATTGCCTTTGTCAGTTTTCAAGAAATAAAATTACTGAGATCAAATTGAGCGCTTTCCATCTGCCTGGATCTTTAAATTATGATAAGTCTAACGAAAATGGTTAAACTTCCAATTTGTGTAGACAGCGCCTTTGCTATTATACTTTTTCCCATTTCAAAATATTTGGTTGATTTTTTAATTCACAATTATGGCAGACTAGTACAAACTTTGCAGTTGTTATCAATCAGCGTTCATAATATTTCTATCATATGATAATGTGCATGGTCTCAAGTCCATTATGCAAATTCCTTGATTGAAATTGTTACACCACATTTTAATTGGACGGCGTAAGTTTGTACGGACTGGCATAAATAAGGAAGGAAGCATTATGAATGCTAAGATGGTAAATGGTTTAATGTTTATTCTAGCGGGCGTAACTCCACCAGTAGTCTATTTAGGATTAGGGCCAGATGGGTCAGGAATACTGGATATGGCTCGTACGGAACAACTTTTTGCTTACTTATTTTTTAGTTTGCCTATTGCGTTTATGATGACAAGAAACGTTCAAACTAACAGTTTTCTGGACGCTGGATTGCTTGTACTAGTCTCCAGCATGTCTATGGGCATGGTTGCGGATGCTCTTGGTGCAAGTAGTGAATTTACAAAAATGTCAGATACGGTTTCGGTTACTGCCTACTCTTCAATTATGCTTGGTGCACTAATTTGCGGAATAGGAATTTTTAGAACGGAGCTCTTTCCTAAGTGGTTATCTGGATTATTTATCGTTGCCTCCGCTATTGCCTTCTTACTTTTAGCAACAGCGGCTCCCGAAAATATAAAATCCTATATACCGATTTTTTTATTGGTGCATTTAGTCATGGTATTTTTGGGCGTACATACAATAAGGCGGA
>CAXEVV010000110.1:0-2528 GCA_963999845.1 uncultured Rhodobacterales bacterium
TCAAGCTTTTTTGACAAATCTAGATGATGGAAACAAGCAAATTCCGCCGCTCTTGGTGTGTTGTCAATGAAGTACCTACCTTCATACTTTTCCAAGCATCGAGCTAAATCAGAGAACCTACTTTCTAGCCCACTCCTCATTTTGTCGCGTTTATCTTTAAAATCCTGTCCGGTGGCAAAGTTCACAGTTGGATTTAGCGGGGCGAATAATTCTTGAGCGCTTTGCAGAACTGCCATAGCTTCAGCAGCTTTTACCGGATCTTTAATCGTTAAACCTGCAATACTTTCAATATATTGCAGAATAGCAATACTTTGACAAATCTGAGTGCTATCTTCGACTTCCAACAATGGTAACTGTTTAAAAGCAACTTTAGATTTAACGCTTGACCACTCACCGTCGAAGTGATCCCAAGACATAAGATAATCATATTCTATGTTACCATAATTTAAAAGTAACTGAGGGGCCTCAGCTAATGCCCTCATTTTGAAATAGATAAGTTTTAACATTATATCAATTCACTCTTTTCCAGATGGCTTTTGTCTCTGTTTTTTTAAATATACAAATTTTTCATATCATTACATTAATTGTTCAGATTTTCAGATATCAGATTGTTGATACCTATATATGAAAATTTTAAATAAAATAACAGGACTACAAAAGCTGTACTATAAAAGTTGAATTTCATGATTACTGTAATTAAAGTCCAAGTCTCAAGGAAGAAAGTAGCAGGTGGCAATAGCGGCCCTGAAGCAATCTCAATGTCAATTGCTTCGGATTAATCAATTAGAGACTAGTAAATTTTAATAGGAGAAATTCAAATGAAAAAATTTTTAATAAAAAGGGAAATGGCAGGCGCTGGGAGCCTTCCTAAAAATGATCTAAATAATGCAGGCAAAGGCTCAGAAGAAGTACTGGAAGCGATGCGTTCTGAAGGTAAGAACATTGTGCAAGAGCAGAGTTACGTGATCGGTGATGCAATTTACTGCGTTTATAATGCTGATAGCGAAGAACTTGTAAAGGAACATGCAGAACGTGCGGGAGTGCCGGCGAGTGAAATCGCGGAAGTCAGCACAGTGATTAAGCATAATACCTCATTCGTTAGTTAAATTTTATTACTTACTGAAACATAAGATAGATGTCTGATCATCTGTCTTATGAAAACTGGTTGAATAAATGAAAAAATTGCTATCCTTAATGTCAGTATTAATCTGGATTAATACGGCAATGGCAAACAACAATGATATACTATCAGAGAACGACTGCGATGAGATAAAAAACGGAATACTTTATTTACTTTCAGTCGCTGACGACAATTGGAAAGCATTAGATAGCAATCCGGAGGGAACACCTGATCACCTTGATCATACTTTAAGAATTAAATGGGCCACCGATGTAGCAGCAAATTACACCACCATTCATAAAGCATTTTGCGATCAGGGAAAATAACCCAGAACCTATGTCCCAAAAGGAAAATTTAGTATGAACTATAAATTATACTATGCAGAGGGAACCGCATCTATGGGTGTCAGAGTGCTGTTAGAGGAGATAGGTGCGCCATATGAACTGCTATCGACTACCACACTCAGAGACATGCCGCGCCCACCAGAACAGCTGAGAATAAATCCAAATGGATGGGTCCCTGTTCTTGTCTGGGACGATGGAGCAATGTACGAATGTGCAGCTATTATAATTTTTCTGTGTGATCAGCATCGAGAAATAAATCTAGCGCCGGCACCTAATTCACCTTTGCGGAGTCTTTTCCTGCAAACACTCGTATACTTTTCGAGCTCAGTTCAAACTGCATTTCAGCAAGATTATCATCCGTATAGGTTTGCAGATACGGTCGAAGGTGAACCGGGGATACAAAGACGGGGTCAAAAAAGATTAGCAGAGACTTTGCAGGTAGTTGATGATCAAATTGGTGAGAAGAAATGGATTCTGGGTGAGTACTTTAGCGCTGCTGATATATACTTATACATGCTTAGTACTTGGCTTGAACCATCACGAGATCATCCCTCGTTGAGTAATTTTCCAAATGTTCAACGCATTACACAACAAACCAGTATTCGTCCTAGCGTTAAAATAGTTTACGGATAGCCTTTTTGAAATGTTATGACGCTTTTATGACTTTGATTAGCTTATAAAAAAGTGGTAGAATACTAGCCCAAGTGCGACACCTTTTATAAAGCCAATCCAGGCAACTGTGTAATCACTAATACCAAGTTTCATTTTGAACCATTCGATTTGCCTCTTGTGCATTTCAATCATAGCTTTTCCTTTCTTTGGTTTTAAGTATCAGCCTAGCACACAAGCATACATCATGGGTACTGGAACCTCTGTGCGAAGATCTTGAGGATTTAATGCCGTTGAGGGTGTATCCAGGCTGATTGCAGCCAAATCTTTTCTTCGAAGCTCACACTGTTCATTAGTTTCAAAGCGATTTATTTCCTTATATTGGACTGGCTCATTCCAGCCCGAACTTAAAAAAACGATAAATAGTGTCCACATTATTTTGTTCCTCTCATTAC
>CAXEVV010000111.1:0-2488 GCA_963999845.1 uncultured Rhodobacterales bacterium
TAATAAAAAGATACCTACTGTTGACAAATTAATCGACTCCTCATATACGCACGGAAAATGGAGTGGGATTTCTCACTTCTAATTCAAATATATAGTGGTCAAGATCCGGGTTGTGCCCCGATCCTCTGGAGACCTACCGCCTAGTTCTCGTTTAAAAGAGAGCAAAAGCGGCTTTTGCGTTTGTGAAAACATAATGCAAGTAATTCGTCGCATCTGGTTTATGCCAGACGCAAAATTAAAAGCAAGAGTCAAACGGGGAATGCCTGAATGCCTACAATACAACAGCTGATACGTAAACCGCGGCAGCCAAAAATAAAGCGTTCTAAATCGATGCACTTAGAACAGTGTCCTCAAAAGAGAGGCGTCTGCACAAGAGTTTATACGACCACGCCTAAGAAACCAAACTCGGCCATGAGGAAAGTAGCAAAAGTCAGGCTGACTAACGGGTACGAAGTAATATCCTATATTCCAGGCGAGAAACATAATTTGCAGGAACACTCAGTTGTTTTGATTAGGGGTGGTAGGGTAAAAGATTTGCCTGGTGTGCGTTATCACATTTTGCGTGGGGTACTGGATACCCAAGGTGTAAAAGATAGAAAACAGCGCCGCTCGAAATATGGCGCCAAGCGACCTAAATAGGGGATATAGAATATGTCTAGACGTCATGCGGCGGAAAAACGTGAAATCCTACCAGATGCTAAATTTGGTGATAGCGTATTAAGTAAATTTATGAATAATCTTATGGTAGATGGTAAAAAATCTATAGCTGAAAATATTGTATACAATGCCCTCGATCGTGTTGAGGGTAAACTTAAGCGTGCGCCGGTTGAGGTGTTTCATGAAGCCTTAGACAATATCAAGCCTACAGTAGAAGTTAGGTCTAGGAGAGTAGGTGGTGCTACTTACCAAGTGCCTGTTGAAGTTCGTCCTGAGCGTAGAGTAGCTCTGGCAATTCGTTGGTTAATTTCGGCCAGCCGTGGTCGCAACGAAAATACTATGGAAGAGCGCCTAGCCGGTGAGTTGATGGACGCAGTAAACTCTAGAGGCTCTGCCGTAAAAAAACGGGAAGACACACATAAAATGGCTGATGCAAACAAAGCTTTCAGCCATTATCGTTGGTAAAAGTAAAGGCTGATTAAATGGCACGAGAATACCCTTTAGATTTATATCGTAATTTTGGCATAATGGCGCACATTGATGCCGGCAAAACAACCTGTTCTGAAAGAATTCTCTATTATACAGGGAAATCGCACAATATAGGCGAAGTTCATGACGGCGCCGCAACCATGGACTGGATGGAGCAGGAGCAGGAGCGAGGAATAACGATTACATCTGCCGCTACAACGACTTTTTGGGAACGAACCGAGGATGGAGATAAAGCTGACACGCCAAAGCATCGTTTGAATATCATTGATACGCCCGGTCACGTAGATTTTACAATTGAAGTTGAACGTTCTTTAGCGGTTTTAGATGGGGCAGTTTGCGTCTTGGACGCCAACGCGGGCGTGGAGCCACAGACTGAAACCGTATGGCGTCAAGCTGACCGGTACAAAGTGCCTCGTATTGTCTTTGTAAACAAAATGGACAAAATTGGCGCAGATTTTTTTAATTGTGTCAATATGATAGAGGATCGAACTGGTGCACGTGCTGTACCTGTTGGAATTCCTATTGGTGCTGAGACTGAGCTTGAGGGTTTGATTGACTTGGTGACCATGAAGGAATGGCTTTGGCAAGGTGAAGACTTGGGTGCGTCATGGGTTCAAGCAGAGATCCGTCCTGAATTGAAAAGCATGGCGGAAGAGTGGCGTTCAAAAATGATCGAGGCTGCTGTCGAAATGGATGATGAGGCTATGATGGCTTACCTTGAGGGGGATGAGCCAGATATTAGCACTTTGAGAGGCCTACTGCGGAAAGGGACTCTTAGTTTAACTTTTGTTCCCGTTTTGGGAGGTTCTGCCTTTAAAAATAAGGGGGTCCAGCCTTTATTAAATGCAGTTATAGATTATCTACCAAGTCCCTTGGATGTTGTTGACTATATGGGGTTTGCGCCAGGAGATGATGCAGAAGAACGAAATATAGCGCGTAGAGCGGATGATAATATGCCGTTTTCTGGGCTTGCATTCAAAATAATGAATGATCCATTTGTTGGATCGTTAACGTTTACTAGGGTTTATTCTGGAGTTATTAACAAGGGTGACACAGTTCTAAATTCTACCAAATCAAAAAAAGAACGTATTGGACGAATGATGATGATGCATTCAATCAATAGGGAAGAAATTGAAGAGGCTTTTGCTGGTGACATAATAGCTTTAGCGGGTCTGAAAGACACAACAACTGGCGATACGATTTGTGACGCAAAAGAGTCAGTTGTGTTGGAGACAATGACGTTTCCTGAGCCCGTGATAGAAATTGCTGTTGAGCCAAAGACTAAGGGTGACCAGGAGAAAATGTCCCAAGGGCTTGCTAGGCTTGCAGCCGAGGATCCATC
>CAXEVV010000112.1:0-2467 GCA_963999845.1 uncultured Rhodobacterales bacterium
ACGCTCCGTTATGAATTGGGACTGAGAATTCCTGAAGATGTGGCTGTCGTAGGGTACGACGATGTTCCAGCCGCTGAATGGCCATCGTATGATTTAACAACAGTGAGACAGTGCTCAGGACAAATGGTAAATATAACAATTGATATTCTTCTTGAAGAAATTGAAACTGAAGACTCTCAACCAAGGATTGTAAAAATAGATGGGCCCTTAATAATTAGAGGGTCCAGTAGAAAAATTAAGGATGGTTTAAATGAAGGGTTTTGATCAGAAATTTAAAGATTTTCCAGACTATATCTTAGGTATAACGAAAGAAATTTGGGAAGATCGGGGCATTTCAACATTACATAATTACTATGGAAAAGACATGTACCTTCGTATGCCTCTTGGTACTTCTCGCGGAAACTCTGGAGTAATTGCAAAAACCATGGAAACGCTCGTTGAATTTCCAGACCGTGAACTTTTAGGGGAAGATGTGATATGGTCAGGAAATGAAGACGACGGAATGCTGAGTTCTCATAGACTTTTCTGCACTGGCACACATCTTGGAGACAGTATGTTTGGCCCTGCCACAGGTAAAAAAGTAGTTTTTCGAGCAATTGCAGATTGTTATGCCATTAACAACTCAATAACAGATGAGTGGCTGGTCAGAGATTATGGTGGAATTGCTAAACAACTAGGCTGGAATTCTAGAGACCTCGCCGCAAAGATTATTGAAGATGAGGGCGGGCCAGATAAATGTACTAGGCCGTTAAACAGCTCAAATTACGTAGAAGGACCATACAAGGGTCGGGGAAATGATAATGAATGGGGCGGAAAATACGCTGATACTATTCATTCACTTATGTCTGCAGAGCTTTCCGCAATACAAAAGGATTATGATCGTGCGATCCTAGGCGAATATGCTGGACAGGTTCTTGCACGGGGGTGGCAGGAAGTTGATAGGTTTTGGATTGGATTAAGATCATCTTTCCCATCTGCAAAATTTTCTATCAACCATCAAATTGGTCGAGAAGATAAACATATGCCACCTCGCGCAGCCCTTAGATGGTCTTTAGAGGGCAAACATGACGGATGGGGAGTATTTGGAAAGCCGACGGGCGCTGATATTTATATAATGGGAATGGCACACGCCGAATATGGAGCTTTGGTAAAGGGAATGCCAAAAATCAGAAAAGAATATGTGTTGTATGATGAAGTAGCAATTTGGAAACAAATACTTTTGAAAGCTGGATGAATATGATTTAAACTCGCAATAATTTACCACCATCTTTTAAAGCAGATCTCTCTTTAAATAAAGCATCTTAATGAACCAAAAAACCGTACCAATCCTTCTAATGGTTGGAGCAATATTTTGCTTCGCCTCAATGGATGCTGTAGCAAAGTATCTAATGCAAGAAATTGGTGCCGCACAAACTATTTGGGCACGCTACACTGTACAAGCGGTACTTGTAACTATCTTAATATTCCCACGAATAAATGTGTATGCCAGAACAAAATATCCTAAACTCCAGTTGTCTAGATCTATTGCTTTAATGATGGCTACAACACTGTTTTTCTTTGCAATATCCAAATTAGGTTTAGCAGAAGCAACGGCTTTGTTTAATATAAGCCCTGTATTAATTACCCTTGGTGCTTTTCTATTTTTGGGAGAAAAAATTGGCCCAAAGCGAGTAATCGGAATAGCTGTTTCACTACTCGGCGCACTGATTATCATCCGGCCTGGGAGTGGGGTCTTTACGATCTACGCTCTTTTTCCGATAGCTGCAGCGGTGTGCTACTCTGGCTATAATCTTGCCACACGATTTGTGGGGGTAGATGAAAGTCCTTGGACTTCGCTATTTTATGCAGCACTTTTTGGTGCCTTCTGTTATTCGGTATATATAATTTTTAATTGGGTCCCTATGACTAATACCGCAATTATTTTAACTGCAGTAATAGGTTTAATCGGCACCATAGGACACCTCATGTTAATAAAGTCACTTTCACTGGGTGAAGCAAGTTTGGTAGCACCTTTTTCTTATTCTAGCTTATTATTTGCAACTGTATGGGGTGCAATATTATTTAATAGTTTTCCCGACTTTTGGACTATTTTTGGATCAGTCATTATAGTGGGAGCAGGCGTTTATGTATGGGCTCGAGAAAGAGCCCTGGCATCGGATGAGAATTGATAATTTTAAGTTTTAGGTTCGAAACTGCTCTCAAAAAATTTACACCAGTTTAAACCCATCACTTTTGTGATTAGCAAACTATCCATGCCTGTATTTCTTAAGCCAGTAGTAATATTTTCAAAGTCTAAGTTGCCACCAAACCAGCTCGGCATATCTGGGAAACCTGGTTTTTCAGCGCTGCCTTCGCCGTAGTCTATTGATTTTGTCCAGCGTCCAACTCGCATCCACTCCACAACACTATCTGGCTGGTCTTGGCATAGGTCTGTCCCAATACCAACATTATCCTCACCCATTAAATC
>CAXEVV010000113.1:0-2331 GCA_963999845.1 uncultured Rhodobacterales bacterium
TTTGCAGCAGCAAGGTAGTCCACTAACCCATGACGACTTTAAAAAATTTAGAGCAGAGGTTCAGAAGCCTCTGTCAATTAATACCTCAGTAGGGAAATTGTTCAACTTAGGGCCGCCAACCCAAGGAATGTCGTCACTAGCAATCCTTGGAATTTATGATCGAATAAAAACAGAAAGTCATGACGACTTCAATTTTGTGCATAGACTTGTAGAAGCTACAAAGCAGGCTTTCATTACACGAAATTTGGAGCTAGGCGATCCAGCTACTATGCGAACAAGCCCTGAGCGCTTCATTTCTGACTCATATTTAGACAAGAGCACTTCGAAAATTTCTCTCACCAAGGCAATGGATTGGCCAGAAGTTGCAAAAAAAGGTGATACTATTTGGATGGGAGCAGTGGATTCTGAAGGAACGGTCGTAAGTTTCATTCAAAGTATTTTTTGGGAATTTGGCAGTGGAGTGATTTGCCCTGAAACTGGAGTTCTTTTCCAAAATAGAGGTGCTGGTTTTTCCTTATCCCCCGGTCCCAACTGTCTTGCACCAGGAAAAAAGCCATTTCATACTCTGAACCCAGCAATGGCTGTCATGAACGACGGTCGTATCGTTTCCTATGGGACTATGGGAGGAGAGGGGCAACCCCAAACACAAGCTGCGATATTTGCTAGATATGCATTTCACGGAGTCGATCTGCAGCGTGCTATTTCTGCACCCAGATGGCTTTTGGGGAAAACTTGGGGTGATGATACAACGAGTTTAAAGTTGGAAAGTTCATTTGATGCGAAACTAATAAATGAGTTGCGTGAAGCTAATCACCAAGTCGAGATAGTATCTGAAAATAATAGTTTAATGGGGCATGCAGGATCTGTGGTTAGCCATCCTGATGGTAGAGTAGAAGCGGCATCTGACGCTCGGTCAGACGGCATTGCGCTTGCAGGATAATCACCCATGTATATAAATAGGTGAATATTCCAAATTTCAGACATAAAGGTCACCCATTAGTTGAAAAAAATGTATGATATTGATAAAATTTTTGAAATTTTACGGGTTATTTTAGGCGAACGATGTTCGCGCGGTGAAAGTGTAAGAGATCTTCACTCAAGAGACTTAGCATACGCTACTCCAAGAATGCCAGATATGGTTGTATTCCCTCAGTCTGAAGAAGAAGTCTGCCAGATTGTCAAAACCTGTAACGAACATTTCTGCCCTGTGGTGCCTTTTGGTGTTGGCAGTTCTTTAGAGGGTCAGGTAGTACCTGTAAATGGGGGAGTGAGCATAGATTTCTCACAAATGAATAAAATAATCTCAGTTGAAAATGAAGATCTTATAGCTACTGTAGAGCCTGGCGTGACGCGGGTCCAATTGAATGAGTATCTGCGAGATCAAGGGCTTATGTTCACAGTCGATCCTGGTGCCGATGCTTCAATTGGGGGAATGTGCGCCACAAGAGCTTCCGGCACTAATTCGGTCAGATATGGCACGATGCGCGAAAATGTTTTGGCGTTACGAGTTGCTTTGCCGGATGGAAGACTTATCACAACTGGGTCGAGCGCGCCAAAGTCTGCGTCTGGCTATGATCTAACGCGACTTTTTGTTGGCTCTGAGGGTACGCTTGGAGTTATTACCCAAATAAAACTCAGGCTTTTTGGTCAGCCAGATTCCATACGGTCATCAAGTTGTATTTTTGATGAGATTTCAGATGCTGTAAACACGGTTATTCTCGCTATACAATCGGGCATTCCGATTGCTCGCGTTGAACTTCTTGATGAAACTCAGATGCGTGGAATGAATAATTATAACAAAGATTTGAAATTTCCTGAAAAACCACATCTCTTTCTTGAATTCCATGGGTCATCTGCGAGTACGCAAGAACAAATAGATGATTTCAAGTCAATTGCCGAAGAATACGGTGCCTACAACTTTGAGTGGGCAACTAAAACTGAAGAGAGAAACCGTTTATGGAAGGCTCGACACGACGCCTATTATGCCGCAAAATCACTTATGCCAGGTGGCTTATCATTAGTAACTGATGTATGTGTTCCTATATCTGCACTTTCTGCATCAATTGAAAAAACAAAGAAGGCCATTGAAAAATCTGGCTTACTTGCCCCGATCGCAGGTCATGTCGGCGATGGTAATTATCATTTGATGATATTATTTGACGGTGATAGCGACGATGGCCTTTCGCGGGCTAAAAGCCTTGCTTCACAAGTAAATGACATTGCCTTAGACTTTGGTGGCACTGTGACTGGTGAGCATGGAATTGGATCTGGAAAAAGGTCATATATGGAGAGAGAGCACGGTGAAGCCTGGTCCATAATGGGAAATATAAA
>CAXEVV010000114.1:0-2324 GCA_963999845.1 uncultured Rhodobacterales bacterium
AGAAAACTGAGGAAACTATGGGAATTAAGTTTTTAAAAAAATCAAAACCAGAATCCGAGCGTGTAGAGGATGATGCAAAAGTACGCGCAACGGTTGAAGATATCTTGCAAGAAATTGAACGCCACGGCGACGTTGCTGTAAGAAAACTGAGCCAAAAGTTTGATGGATATGTGCCAGAAAATTTCCAGCTAAATGAATCTGAAGTTCTCGCTGCAGTACAAAAGGTTTCTACGCGCGACATTGAAGATATCAAATTTGCACAGACGCAAATCCGGCGTTTCGCAGAGGAGCAGAAAGGCTCGATGAATAATATTGAAGTCGAAACGATGCCTGGTGTCATTTTAGGGCATAAAAATATCCCAGTACAATCAGTTGGATGTTATGTCCCTGGCGGTAAGTTTCCAATGGTGGCTTCAGCGCACATGTCTGTACTAACGGCATCAGTTGCAGGTGTTCCACGGATTATAGCGTCTGCTCCGCCAGTAAATGGAGAACCACACCCCGCCATTGTGGCTGCAATGCATATGGCAGGAGCACATGAAATATATGTTTTAGGTGGTATACAGGCAGTTGGCGCTATGGCCATTGGCACAGAAACTATAAAGCCTGTACATATGCTTGTGGGTCCAGGAAATGCTTTCGTAGCCGAGGCAAAAAGACAATTGTTCGGAAAGGTTGGAATAGATCTGTTTGCAGGACCTACGGAGACAATGATTATCGCAGATACAACTGTAGATCCTGAAATTTGCGCAACCGATCTGTTGGGACAAGCTGAGCATGGATATAATTCGCCGGCTTGTATGATTACAAATAGTGAAAAATTAGCCAGTGATACATTGAGCGAAATACAAAGATTACTAGAACTGCTCCCAACACGCGAAACGGCAGAAGCGAGTTGGCGTGATTATGGAGATATTATAATCTGTAATAGTCATGAAGAAATGTTAGAAGTCGCGAATGACATGGCCTATGAGCACGTTCAGGTCATGACTGATCGAGATGATTGGTATTTAGAAAACATGCATTCTTACGGTGCCCTCTTTCTTGGTCCTCGTACAAACGTGGCTAATGGCGACAAAGTAATTGGAACTAACCACACCCTGCCCACAAAAAAGGCAGGTAGATATACTGGTGGCCTTTGGGTTGGAAAGTACCTGAAAACACATAGCTACCAAAAAATCATGACTGACGAAGCCGCAGCCCTTATGGGAGAATATGGGTCTCGTCTATGTATGCTAGAAGGTTTTGTCGGACACGCGGAGCAATGCAACGTTCGTGTTCGGCGATATGGTGGCAAAAATATAGCCTATGGTACTGCTGCGGAATAAATAAGACTATTTTTTAAGGACTCTTAAAGTGGCCTGTGTTCATACATCAAATAAAGCATCGCTGAATAAATTAAGAACAGCTATGTATAACTTCGATGAAAAAAATACTCGCAACGCTTTATCTTATTTATTCACGCCTGATGCAATCGTTCACATGCCCTGGCCTTTTGGCGATATGCGCGGACCAGACCAGCTATACAATAATTGCTTCGCACCTTTGGCTAAATCAATACCTGATTTAGAGAGGCGTGATTGGATAGTAGTTGGAGGACTGACCGACATAGGGGATGAATGGGTTGGTTGCGGCGGTCATTACACCGGAACATTTTTAGCACCTTGGCTTGATATACCTCCAACAGGCCACATAGTGCATATGCGCTTTCACGAATTCTACAAATTCAAAGAGGGTAAAGTTATAGAAGTTCAAGCGATATGGGATATTCCCGAAGTCATGATGCAGGGGGGTTGTTGGCCAATGGCTCCCTCTCTAGGACGAGAGTATCACATCCCCGGACCAGCAACTCTTGATGGCATTGTGACTGGCCATTGGGATGAGCAAAAATCAAATAAAAGCTGTTCTCATATTGTTGAAATGCTTGAATATATGAAACTTCATCCAAGCACTGGTGGCCCTGAAGTGATGGAAATGGAGAGGTTTTGGCATCCTAAAATGAATTGGTATGGTCCAGCTGGCATAGGAACAGGGCGTGGTATACCAGGTTTTAGAAACTGGCATCAAATTCCATTTTTAAACGGAATGCCCGACCGAGGTAAATTTAAAGAAGAAATAGTGTATCACTTTTTTGGTGATGGTGATTATGCTGCGGTTACCGGTTGGCCTAATATGATCCAGACTATATCTGATGACGGGTGGATGGGAATCGCACCTTCAGGCAAACGAATTAAGATGTGTAGTCTCGATTTTTGGCGCATTGAAAATGGTTTGATCCGTGAAAACTGGGTATTGGTTGATCTTCTTGATATGTATCATCAAAT
>CAXEVV010000115.1:0-2081 GCA_963999845.1 uncultured Rhodobacterales bacterium
ACGCCCCAACTTACTGAGTCTGCTAGGACAGCAATTAGCAAGCCAAAAACTATGCAAAGTGATGGTACAAGGATCAGCCACATCAAACTATTCCTCATCGCCAGCCTGAACTGAAGGTAACCCAAAGCCTCGGAGTCCCAAAGAAAGGAATAGTTACTCAATGAAGCTGTGCCACCAGGTTCCGTAAAAGAAATTTTTAATGTTGTTAGTGCGGGTATTAGTAAAAAAAGTAGAAGTAGTACCAGAGCCGGTCCAACAAATATCCACGGTTGTATGGCTTCAATGACTATCGATCTTCTAGCTATTGATTTATTCGATCTAATTTTAGCTAACCCAAAATTCAGCCAATTGGATATCCAATAGTATAGAAACGAAATGAATAGTGCTATGACCACAGAGCGTAAAGCAAATCCAACCTTTGCAAATCTGAGCTCTGTTACAAAAGTTGAAACAGACCATCCATATTTATTATGAAGCCACAGACCAAACCTCGCAAAAGCGTCGTCTATAGGAGCAGATAGTGAAAAAATAAAAACAGCAGTTATGGGTAGCAAACAGACAATGGTTAATACGATAGCCAAGCTATTGCTAAAAATTATAGACTGGATTGATCGCATATGTGTAGTTTACCTAAGATCAATAGAATAAGAGCACAGGTTTACCCCGTGCCCTTATAGATCATATCGTTGCTATTATTATTTTATAGCGTCCCAAGCTGATTGGATATTGTCAGCCGTTTTATTCGCATCTTGACCATTCGCAAAAGCTGTCATTTCACTCCAGAAAGCACCAGCTCCTATTGCACCAGGCATTAAATCAGAAGCATCAAAGCGGAAAGTAGTAGCGTTTGCCAATATTTCGCCCTGCTTTCGTAGAAGCGGTGTTGCATATGCTGATAAGTCCGCGCCTTTATGGGCAGTCAGGAATACTCCTTGCTGCATCCAAGCTTCATGCGCAGACGCTTCTTGTAGATACTTGAAAAACCCTCTAGTTGCAGGGGAATCTTTAGCCATCGTATAAAGAGTTCCCGCGCCGAGTACTGGGTTACCCAAATTCCCTGATGCAAATGGTGGGAAGTAAAAAGCGTCAGCTTCACCACGTGCAACCTCTTCACCTTTGTCTGGGAAAAATCCGGTAATGAAGGATGCTTGACGATGCATCATACAGCTCGGTGGAGATGTAAACAAACCTTTTGGTGCATCTCCAAACGATGTAGTGGCAACTGATGCTGCCCCACCGGCGACATAATCATCGTTTCGAGAGAATTTACCATACAGCTCCATTGCATTAATTACTTCAGGACTGTTAAAGGCAAGGTCATTTGAAACCCAACGATCATAGTTTTCTGCAGATGTTGTGCGCAACATTATGTCTTCCATCCAGTCAGTTGCAGTCCATCCGGTGGCATTACCCGACTCTACACCAATACACCAAGGCGTATTGCCGTCTGCAACCATCTGGTCTGAGAGCTCGATTAGCCCTTCCATGGTTGTTGGTATTTCATAACCATTATCTTCAAATTGCTCTGGGGAATACCAAACTAAGGATTTTAGATCCATTTTGTAAGCAAACCCATAGAAATGATCATTCCCGTTCGCATCTGCATATGTGCCTAGGTCAACCCATGAAGAGCCGGCTCCATAGTTGTTTTTCATCCATGCTGCTGCATCATCACCAATTGGAATTAGGTGACCTTCAGCTGCCATATCTGCGGCAAGACCTGGCTGAGGAAATATTGCTATGTTCGGTGGATTGTTTGATCGCATGTCAGCAACAACTAAAGCTGCAAAATCTCGTGATCCTGAATATTGAATTTTTGCTCCAGTAGCCTTTTCAAAACAGCTAACGGTATTCAAAAACATTTCCTGGTCTGTTCCTAGTAGCGAGCCTTGAACGGTTATGACTTCACCAGGAAAACTTCCCATATCGCCCAGTTTTGTAGGCGTTGCACAAACATCAGCATGACCGTCAGCATGAGAAATGCTTCCGAATGTACAAGTAGCAGCGACTATTGCTGCCGTAACTGTTAATTTTGTATTTATAACCATAAATTCCCTCCCAAGAATATTAGTTTTGTTTTT
>CAXEVV010000116.1:0-1940 GCA_963999845.1 uncultured Rhodobacterales bacterium
AGCTTATATGGTTTGGCGGCATCTGTCTGGACGGCTGATTTGACCCGGGCCATGGATTTTTCAGATAAACTTCACGTTGGTACAGTTTCAGTAAATACCGTAGATGCGCTGTCTGCGATGACCCCGTTTGGTGGGATGAAGCAATCTGGTTTTGGACGTGATTTATCAATTCATTCTTTTGACAAATACACGGCACTTAAGACTATTTGGGTCAAATACTAAACTCTAAGAGGTTAGACATGGATGACTTGAGTGATGTCATTGATATACTTACTAAGCTTGTTGGATTTAAAACAATCACCAATGAGCCGAATATTGATCTGATTGATTGGGTCCAAGATTTCCTAACTACAGCAAGGTTTCGAGTAAAACGTATTCCTTCCCCCTGTGGTCTTAAAGCTGGATTACTTGCAAAATTTGGTGATGGTGATGGTGGTATTTTATATTCAGCGCATAGTGATGTGGTGTCTACCACCGGGCAAGACTGGAGCGCTGACCCATTTATACTGCAGCGTAAAGGTGATAGGGTCATCGGTCGCGGTACTACGGATATGAAAGGGTTCCTGGCTTGTGTACTGGCGCAGGCAAAAAAATGTCAGAATGCGCCACTTTCTAAACCTTTCATGATATCCTTGTCTTGGGATGAAGAGATGGGGTGTCTCGGTATTCCTCATATGATCGATCACATTATTCCAGTTCTTGGTCGCCCTGATCTTGTCATTGTCGGCGAACCCACAGAAATGAAGCTTTGTATTGGACATAAAGGAAAGGTATCTTATCAAGCCGTTTGTTATGGAGAGGCAGGACACTCGGCTCTTGCTCCTAAGTTTAAGAACGCACTTCACGTTGCGGCAGAATTTATTTTGGCAATTTCCGATTTACAAGGTCGACTTGCTAAAAATGGCGCAAAGGATGATGAATTTTCCATTCCCTATTCTACCGTGCACGCTGGGCTTGTTAGAGGTGGTACCGCCCTGAATATCGTACCGGATCGAGCGGAGATTAGCTTTGAAATCCGTTTTTTGGCCACAGAAGAACCGGCGAAGCTTTTAGCTGAACTGGCTGCCATTGGCCCTAAAGGCATAGAAATCGCGGCAATCAATCATTACCCTGGACTAGATACAAGCGAGAATGATCCTGTATGGAAGTCCTTTCAGACAATAACTACTGTTTCTGGACCAATCAAAGTAGCTTTTGGGACAGAAGCTGGTTTTTTTGCTAATATTGGATTGCGAACTGCTGTTATTGGTCCTGGTTCAATGGCTTGCGATGGGCATAAACCGAATGAAGGGATTGATGTAAATCAACTTCGAAGTTGCTATGATTTTTGTGCAAACCTGCAGCATAATCTGCAGGTTGCCTTGAGATTATGACGAAACTCGATAAGTCTAAATAACTACAAAGATATTGAAGGAATGATAAAAATTTCGTGATAAAATACAAATATTTTTGTTAAAAATTTATTTTAATAGCCATATTATTATAGCCATTACACCATTGTTAAAAAATACAAAAAAATGAAATAATTAACTAGATACTCTGCCGTATTGGGCACCAAAGCTAATCAGAAAATTTAGTGTAACCTAATCTCCGAACTCTTTATCAAACGCTTTGCCATCAAACTTTATATCTTTTATTTCTACTGATTTACCATCTTCTGCATCTATATAACGTCTTCCTTTTTGGTGAACAATTATTGCATCATCTGGGTCTGTAAGATCTTTACAGGCTCGGATAGAGTCGCAGTAATTTATGTCCACAGAAACGTCTAAACCACTACAGTGAGATATGGTTTTGTACTCTTCCAAGGTGATAGACAGACTTGGTTTGTCACCATACCCATTAGTGAGTTCTTTTATCTTTCCTTGAATACTTATGGTGGAGATAGTTTCGCCTATCCTTGGTATCCATGGGCTATTTATAGTTATAAATTTTTCAAT
>CAXEVV010000117.1:0-1894 GCA_963999845.1 uncultured Rhodobacterales bacterium
GCACCTAAAAATTGCCAAGCATCTGTTCCTGGCATTCTAAGGTTAACACCAGCTAAGTCAGCTGGGGTTTGAACATCAAGTTCAGACCTAGGTTGGCGTAAATTCACATGACGACGTCCCAGATACATTACAGAAAGCAACTTTACTCCAAGCTCGTCTTCAACAGTTTTCTTGAAGGGATCCATCAAAGGATCGTTGAAAACTCGAACTTGATGTGCAGCATCCTGGTGCACATACCCAGTCGCAAAAATTGAAAACTCAGGGAAAAATTGCGCTAATTCCTGGGCGGACGCAATTGACATGGTCAAGTTGCCTCTGCTGATAGCGTCAAGCTCCGTTCCTTGGGCAAATAGCGTTGCATTATATCCAGGTTGGTAGTCTGCAAATCCAGCCACCATTGGTGCAAAAACTTTTGCCATGGCTGCCGATCTCATATCTGTCTCAGACCCGGCTGTCGCTAAAGTAAAATTCATTTGGTCTGCGGCAACAGTTGTGGCCGTAGTACCAGCAAGCATTCCTGCCACTGCTATCGCGTTCAGCACTGAACGTCGCGTTAATTTATTTATCATAAAGTATTACTCCCATTATACGCTGTAGCACATTTCGTGCTCTACAATTTGTAACCATATTTTCTAAATTTAGCAATTTTTAACTTTAAAAATATGATATTTTTCAACAAAATCCTCCTATTTGAAAACAAACCTTGTTTACATTTCAAGTTTTACTAATTTTTGTGTCAGCGCAGATTTTTGTATGGCTTCAATAACCCTTAGTGTCAGAAGCCCCTCTCTGCCAGACACCAAGGGTTCCTCTTCTCTTTTAATAACATTTACAAAATGAGTGATCTGTTTGTGTAAAGGATCAGATATTTTAAAGTCTATTATTGACGAACTCAAGGGTTGCCACCAGTCACGTTCACTCTTGTAAGACCATAAATTTAAATCAGGAATGGAAAGAGATCCGTGTGACCCACCAATTAAATAGCAACTTTCCTGGGCTGAGGGGTAAATAGGATTTTCTTTGGATGTCATTTCCCAGCTCCACGGTGAAACAATCGAATCTGAGACAGATATTGTTCCTATAGCACCATCTCTAAATTTTAATAAAGCGCCCGCTACATCTTCGTTTTGAAATCCTCTAATTGAATCGACGGCTTGCGCTTGGACTGTCTCAATTTCACCGCAAAAATGTCTTAAAAGATCAATATCATGTGCAAGGTTAACTGAAATTGGACCAGCTCCCGCCTTTTTTCTCCACGGCGCTACATTGAAATACTCGTCAGATTTATAAAACCAGCAATTTGCGTGTACTGCTCGTACTATTCCAATTTCTCCAGATAAAATAATATTTTTTGCTTTTTGTATTATCGGATTGTAGCGCCTATGGTGACCCACAAGAACTGGGACCCCCATATTTTCAGCTTTTTCAACTAACTCACAAGCTTCTTGTGAAGAATTTGCAATTGGCTTTTCAATCATAATAGGACATTTTTTATTTATACAGATTAGGCCCTGCTTGCTATGCAACGGTGTCGGGGTCGCAAGTATAATTCCATCTGGAGATTGCTCCGAAAACATATCCTCTAATGACCCATATATTGGTAAATTTTTTTCAATTGCATAGTTGTGAGCATCTTCAGATAGGTCCACAATTGCTAGCAATTTTGCATCTTCAGTTTTTTCTATAATGTCAGCGTGCCGCTTCCCTACAAGCCCAAGGCCAACAAGAACTAAATTTATAGTGTTGCTCATAAAGTCTTTTTTTTACGCAAAAATTTTCATTAGGAAACCGTGTGACTTAACAAATCAATTTATAACGTAATCTCCCAACATAGCCTGGAACCTACGTAAGCAAAAAAATTGAGAACTACAATATTATATAGTGTTTTCAATTT
>CAXEVV010000118.1:0-1888 GCA_963999845.1 uncultured Rhodobacterales bacterium
GAATTGGGATCGGAATACATCACTCACCTTTAAAATTTGGGTTACGTTTTTCTACGAATGCGGCAACGCCTTCTTTGGCATCGGACGATTTGAGCATCTTTCGATATGTTGGCATTGGATCAGTACGCATTTTATGAAATGCTTTTTCCAAAGGCACACATTCAATTTCACGTTGCACTTCCTTAACAGACTGCATTGCTAACGGCGCTGACCAAGCGATTGATGCTGCCCATTCGCGCGCTGCGTCCATGAGCTGTTCTTTGGGAACAACCTTGTTAACCAAACCATAATGCGCAGCCTCTGTGGCTGTCATACGACGCCCCAATAAAAACATTTCCATAGCTATGTTGTGAGGGATACGACGTGGTAGGCGCTGAAGAGCTCCTGCATCAGGTACAATGCCCAAGGGCATTTCAGGAAGCCCAAATTCCACGTGATTTGAAGCAATTATTAAATCACATCCCATGGCCATCTCAAACCCACCGCCTATTGCAAGGCCGTTAACAGCCGCAATGACGGGCTTATTCAATACCCAATTTTCGGTTAGTCCGGTAAAACCACCAAATCCGTACTCATCAGCTTCCCACCAGTTATCGAGCTGCATTTCGCCATCATTTAAAGCCTTAAGGTCCCAGCCAGCAGAAAAAATCTTTTCTCCGCCGCCAGTGAGTATTGCACAACGTAGATCCTTGTCCTCGTGGAGTTGTTTGAAAGCTGCTGCTAACGCCTGGGATGTTGGCACGTCAATGGCGTTAACCTTCCCTCGCTCTAATGTAACCTCCAATATATGCCCATCACGACGGGTTTTTACTCCATCAGACATTAAAGGCCTCCTTTTTGGAATTCGGGAATGACTTCGTCGCAAAATAATTTAAGCGAACGCTTCTGTGCGGCGTGACTTCGACCCATCGAAGCATAGTAAATAAATTCATCAACACCAAGCTTTTCGTAGATCTTAATTTTGTCGATTACGGTTTCAGGGGAGCCGAACATAAGATTCTGTTCTAACATTGATGGCTCATATTGCTCCCGCCCCTCAAGCTCCTGCAATGGGATTTCTTTTGGAAAGCCATTTTTCACGTCATCCAAGTTACGGTATAAATTTTCGAATTGCCCCAAAACACGAGTAATGGAATTTATGGCTTCATCGCGATCTGCTTGATTATCATAAACGGCGGTATGACGCATTAATGCAAAAATTGGATCCGCGCTACCGCCATGTTTTGCAATAGCTTCATCTAACTGGCGCTTGTAAAGCTCAGCTTCAGCATGAGGACGCGTGAACGGCCAGCACATTATATTAGCGTTATTGGCTACTGCGTAATCATATGTGACAGGTGATCTAGCGGCCACCCAAATACGTGGGTCAGTCTGAATTGGCTTTGGCACTGAGGTAGAAGTTGGAAACTTCCAGTATTCTCCATCATGGGCATAATCGCCCTTCCACAAAGCCAGGACAGCTGGCAACATTTCTTGCATGTACTTATAACCATCTGTCTGTAATAGACCCGGATGCATTCGATCAAACTCACGTTGATAAGCGCCAGACCCAAGACCAAACTCCAAGCGGCCACCGCTAATCAAGTCAAGGAACGCCGCCTCTCCAGCCAGCCTTATGGGATGCCAATAGGCAGCATTTACAACAGCTGTTCCAAGACGAATCTTACTTGTCTCACTAGCCCACCAAGTAAGTATCTGGAAAGGATTAGGCGCAATCGTCATTTCTAACGCATGATGTTCGGCAGCCCAGACTATATTGAAACCTCCATCCTCCGCCATTTGTACCATCTCGAGCGTATGGCGGGCAACGTCATCCATAGCGAGACTGTCGTCCAAACGTTCAAGATTTACAGCTAGTTGAAATTTCATATTAGTTTCCTCTTTTTGG
>CAXEVV010000119.1:0-1544 GCA_963999845.1 uncultured Rhodobacterales bacterium
GTTGGATATTTTGGTTCAATACGAACGATAGGTGTCGCATCACCATCTCGTCCAAATGCACCTGGACCACTTAGTCCACCAGCCGTGCTTCCCACATCGATGCTTGGCATATTAAACGACAAGCTCGTACTTGGGTTGCTATTTTCCGGCTGTGGCGGCTGCGGTTTAGGCGGCTGCTTTGGCGGTGGCGGAGGCGGAGGCGGAACACGCTTCCTCTCCTGCACCTTAGATTCAGGCGGATTCGTCATAATTTCGACTATGATCTGCTCTTTTTGTTCCGTATTACGGTCAGCCCCACCAGAGATGAGGTAAGCCATGAAGTAGAACAAGCCGAAAGTAACTGCCCCACCTGCAATCAGTGAAAACAGAAAACGAATCATTACTGATCTCCAGCTATTGAAATTCTCAGGTTATCACCTGTCGCTTTAATCTGGTCCATAACTTTAACCACTGTACCGTGTTTTGCTTCTTTATCAGCTTGCAAAATTACAACATCAGTAGGTTGTTCTGCTAATAAACTTTCGATTTTTGCTGAAACACGTTCAACATCAACTTGCTGTTTATCAATCCAGATAGCACCATCACTGCGAATAGCAACAAAAATGTTAGCATTTTTTTGCTTCGTAGCTTGGGCCGCTTTAGGTTTATTGACCTCGATACCAGCCTCTTTAACGAACGATGTAGTTACGATAAAGAAAATAAGCATGATAAATACGATGTCAAGCATTGGCGTCATATCTACCGCTGCTTCTTCTTCTTCACGAAAACGTTGTTTACGTGCCATATTTAATTCTCTCTCTAGTGATGAGGCATGCTATCTACAAGTTTGGCTTTCACCATTCTCGCTCTTGCCTCAAGGCGTGAGCTAAAGAAAACTCCAGATAGTGCCGCAACCATTCCAGCCATTGTTGGGATTGTTGCCATTGAAATACCTGATGCCATTAAACGTGCATTACCAGTACCTTGGGTTGCCATGGTTTCGAAAACCGCGATCATACCCGTTACAGTTCCAAGTAAGCCTATTAAAGGACAAACAGCTACTAATGTTTTAATCAACAACATACGCTGATCTAATTTTTCAGACGCTTCAGAAATCCATGCTTCACGGATTCTGTGTGCGTACCAAGACGTAGTGTCTTGGCGGGCATCCCACTTTGCTACAATATCCTTCGTTAAACGAGGAAATTCAGCAAGTAGGAACCAATAGCGCTCAATCATTAAAACCCACATAAGAAAGAGTGCTATCGCGACCACGTATAAAACCTGGCCGCCTGTGCCAACAAAATCCCTGATAGATTCCCATATCTCCATCAGGACTAGCATTAGGCTTTCTCCTTCTCCGCGTGAGTAGCAACGATACCCGCGCTTTGCTCATCAAGGATATGTAATACTGACTTACTACGACCTGCAACAATTGAATGAAGTAGGATAAGTGGTAGTGCAGCAATTAGACCTAGCGCTGTAGTTACAAGAGCTAGAGAGATGTTACCAGCCATGATCTTCGGATCGCCCGTACCGAACAATGTGATTGTTTGGAACGTTAA